>NZ_JBITDW010000011.1:0-221597 GCF_044454685.1 Actinoplanes sp. NPDC051513 | reverse complement strand
GGCCGTTGAGCAGCATCGTGGCCTGGTCGTCCCATTCGATGCGCTGCATGTCCACGATCACGTTGGGGTGCTGGGTGGCGAACTGCCGTACCGCTGGGGTGACCGCGATGCCCGCCCGGAAGCCGACCGTCAGCCGCTGGCTGCCGCGCGCGGCCATGGTCACCCGGTGGCGGACCGCGTGCGCGGAGGCCAGCAGCGGGCCGGCGTCGGTCAGTAACTGCCGGCCGGCGTCGGTCAGCGCCACGCCGTGGCTGTCCCTTGTCAGCAGCGGGGTGCCGAGATCGTGTTCCAGGGCGCGGATCTGCCGGCTGAGCACTGGCTGGGCGATGTGCAGCTCTTCGGCGGCGCGGCCGAAGTGCAGCTTGTCGGCGACGGCGACGAAGTAGCGCACCTTGCGCAGGTCCAGATCCATGGGGCCTCCCGGTCCGGCGATGCCTTGAGGGTATCGCAACCGCTGAAAGAAGTCTTGGACACCGACTCAGGCCAATGGCACGCTTAATCGGTACCTGATGGAGCCGGAGCGAATTCGATATAAGAATGAGCCGGACCCGTCGTGTCATTTGACGGCATCGACGACACAACCGTTGACAACGGCACTCCGACCAGCCACTGAGTACGTTAAGTAAATAGTCTTGTGTATATGAGAACCGAACAGTTTTGGATACTCATCAATTCAACGGAGTGATCGTGGGAAAGCTCGATGGCAAGGTAGCGGTGATCACCGGCGGATCCACCGGCATGGCACTGGCCGGCGCCGAACTGTTCGTGAAGGAAGGAGCGTACGTCTTCATCCAGGCCCGGCGGCAGGAAGCATTGGACGACGCCGTCAAGCTGATCGGCCACAACGTCACCGCCGTCCAGGGTGACGCGGCCGAACTGGACGACCTGGACCGCTTGTACGACACCGTCAAGCGTGAAAAGGGCTCGATCGACGTGCTGTGGGCCAGTGCCGGGATGGGCGAACCCGCCGTCCTCGGCGAGATCACCGAGGAACAGTTCCACCGCGCCTTCTGGCTCAACGCGCGCGGCACCCTGTTCACCGTGCAGAAGGCGCTGCCGCTGATCAACGACCACGGCTCGATCTTCATGACCGGATCCAACGCCTCCCTCGGCGCCTTCCCTGGCTGGAGCCTCTACGCGGGAAGCAAAGCCGTCCAGCAGGCCTGGGCCCGCGTCTGGCTCAACGAACTGCGCGACCGCAAGATCCGGGTCAACGTCCTGACCCCCGGCCAGGTCGCCACCGCCAAACAGGAAGAACTGTTCGACGAGGCAACCAGGGCCGCATTCGAGTCCCTCATCCCCCGCGGAAAGATGGGCCGACCCGACGAAATCGCCACCGTCGCGCTGTTCCTCGCCTCCGACGACTCCAGTTACGTCAACGGCCTGGAACTGGTCACCGATGGGGGCACCACCGCCATCTGAACACACAACTGGCCCAGAAACGTCGTGCCGACGCTCTGCGCCTGATCCGGCACGAACGAGACAGAGCGACAACTCGGGAACAGGAAGAGAGCACACCTCATGACCAACATCACCCTCATCGGTACGGGGAACATGGCCCGTGCCATCGGCACGCTCGCGGTGGCGGGCGGCAACACCGTCGAGGTCATGGGACGCGATCAGTCCAAGGCCGATCGGCTGGCCAAGGCTCTGGGCGGCGGCGCGACGACGGGCAAGTGGGGCGCCGTCCCGGCCGGGGACATCGTCATTACGGCCCTGTTGTACGACGGTGTCGTTCCGGTCGTCGCCGAGTACGGAGACGCCCTCGCGGGCAAGGTCATCGTCGACATCAGCAACCCTTTCAACGCCACGTTCGACGGACTGGCCCACGGCGAGGAGACGTCGATCGCGCAGGAAGTCGCCAAGGTGGCCCCGGCCAGCGCCGGCGTGGTGAAGGCGTTCAACACCATCTTCCGTAATGTCCTGGAGAAGGGCCGGCCCAACGTCTTCATCGCCGGCGACAATGCGCAGGCCAAGGCGGGCGTGGCGGCATTCATCGAGAGCCTCGGGCTGCGCCCGCTGGACGTCGGCGGCCTGAAAATGGCGCACTGGCTGGAAGGAATGGGCCTGGTCACGGTGGGCCTCGCCGGCAACGGGGTCGGCCACGGGGACTTCGCCCTCGGCGTCGACGAATTTACCGGCTGAGCCCCCGGGGCACTGGCGGGAACCGGCAAGCCGCTGGTCGTAGCGGGCAGCATAGGCTCGTCCGGGAGCCTGGGCCGGCCGGCCACCGAGGAGGACCCTGGCACGCGGTCGGGGACGGGGGCATCCCGTTCCGCGAGATCGCCGAGGCCATCGGCAGCTGTGTGGGCCTGCCCGTCGTGAGCGTTCCCCAGGACGTCCTGATGGTGCCGGGATACTTCGGGTTCCTCGCGAACATCGTCACGCAGAGCTACCCGGCGTCCAACCTCATCACCCGCCGGACCCTCGGCTGGGAACCCACTCAGCCCAGCCTGCTCGCCGACCTGGACAACGGCCATTACTTCCCCGCCAGCTGATGGCAGGGACGGCGGCCGGGCTCGCTGGTGATCGTGATGGTGAGTCAGCCCGGGTCACTTCTTGCCGGGCTTCTTCGGCCGCGGGGGCTTGGCCGCCTTCCCGGGCCCGGCGGGAGCCGGCGCCGACTTTCCCTTCGATACTTGCACGGCCATCGCGCTCGGCGGTTTCCTCGCTGAGCCGGTCGGCTTTCGCTCCGCGGAGACCGGTCGTACGGTGCCCTCCGGCGAGGACGAGGACGAGGACGAGGGCGGGGACGAGGACGGCACCGGCGCACTGGTAGTCACCGCGACGGACGGGGCCGTCACCGCATCGGCTTGGCCCGGCTTCACCGGGCCGTCGTCGGCCCACCAGGCGCCACCCGCGATCAGCACCCCCGCGACCACGCCGGCGGCGATCAGCAGCGCTCGGCCGCGAAGGCGGGTCGTCACCGCGGGCAACGCCACCGTTGGTGCGGCCACGGTGCGCAGCAGGGTCGAGGACGGCAGGCCGGCGACCTCCCCGAATACCTCCGAGACCTCGATCGCACTGGGCCGGTCGGCCGGTCGCTTCGCCAGGCAGCGCGACACGAGCCGGGCAACCGCAGGTGGGAGTCCCGGAAGAGCCGGCAACGGCGCGGGTTTCGCGTACACGTTTGCCTTGACCATCTGGGTGACGGTCGATGCCTGCCACGGCATCTGCCCGGCCAGCGCGAGGTACATCAGCAGGCCGAGGGCGTACACGTCGGTCGCCGGCCGGACCGGGCCGCCCTCGATGCGCTCCGGCGCCAGATAGGCGGGCGTACCCAGCAGTTGCCCGTCGGCGCCGTCGAGCGCACCGACCGCAGCCGAGATGCCGAAGTCGAGCAGCTTCACTCCCGCGCTGGTCACCATGACGTTCGCGGGTTTGACGTCGCGGTGCACGACGCCGTCGGCGTGGGCCGCCGCGAGGGCGGCCGCGACCTGAGCGCCGACCAGCGTCGCCACCTTCCACGGGAGCGGGCCGCCGGTCAGCATGTCGGCCAGGGTCCGGCCGTCCGCCAGCTCCATCACGACGTACGACATCGTGCGGTCCGCGTCGGCGAACTCGCCGTAGTCGTAGACGGCGACGACGTTCGTGTGCCGCAGCCGCGCCGCGGCCCGTGCTTCGTCGCGGATCAATCGCCGCTGGTCAGGGTCACCGGCCAGAACGGCGGACAGCACCTTCACCGCCACCTCGCGGCCCAGCACGTCATCGTCGGCCCGCCACACGTCCGACATTCCGCCCTGACCCAGCCGCTCCCGGAGCCGGTAGCGCCCGGCGATCAGTTGTCCGATCTCCACGGGCCATCTCGTTCCCTCGTGGATCCGGGCGAAACCCTTCGGCGTCGGCGCAGTCCCGCGCAGGAGGTCAGGGCCTGCCCGCACCTGACGACTGGTTACGGCGCCGGCGAGGGCTCAGGGCTGAGCAGCTCGCGGATACTTTCCACGGTGATCGTCGGCATCAGGCGCCGGGATTGCCCGGCCACGGGCAGTTCGCGGTTGACCGCCGCGGCCATCTGCTCGGCGATCGCGATGTCCTTGGCCCACCAGGTGAACTTCATCAGCTCCAGCTCGCGCAGCGTGCGGCTGTCGGTGCCGCCCTCCTGCAGGGCGGCCCGCAGCACGGCGGGCGCCACGCCGTACGCCGCGGCCAGTCGCATTGCCTCGTCGATGGCGACGATCTCGGCCCAGTGGATCAGGTTGCTGGCTGCCTTGCCGACCTGGCCGGCGCCGACCGGGCCCAGTACGTGCCGGCCCGTCGAGATGGCGGCCAGCACCGGGGTGGACCGCTCGACCACCGCTGGGTTGCCGCCGATCAGCAGGTTGAGCGTTCCGGACTCGGCGCCCCGGATTCCGCCGGTCAGGGCTACGTCCAGGACGTCCACGCCGTGGGTGGCGGCCTTCTCGGCGAGGGCTCGGCAGGTCTCGGGACGCACGGACGCGCTGATCGCGATGATCTGACCTGGGTGGGGAGTGGTCAGGAGGCCGTCGACCACCTCGGCCACGTCCTCGTCGGTCGGCACGATGACGAAGACGAAATCGGCTTCGGCCAGGCTCGACACGAGATGGACGCCCGGGATGGCGGCGGCGTGGGGATCCAGCCCGAGGACGTCGAAACCGGCATGGCCCAGTCGCGTGGCGATCGGGCGGCCCATCGCGCCCAGACCGGCGACCCCGACGATCACGACAGCACCTTGTTCAGGCGGGGATACACCCGCCGTACGTTCTCTTCCTCGATCTGCCGCCGGACGGCGAAGGACAGGCCGGCGGCGTCGAGGTAGCGCTTGGTGTCGTCCCACGGCGCGCCGGTCGACGGGTTGTTCCCGCGGACGGCGCCCAGCATCTCGGCGGCGAACAGCAGGTTGGCCGCCGGCACGATCCGGGTCAGCAGGTCGAAGCCGGCCTGGTGGTAGACGCAGGTGTCGAAGAAGACGTTGCCCAGGACGCTCTCGGCCAGCGGCGGCTTGCCCATCCGTACCGACAAGCCCTCGAACCGGCCCCAGTGATAGGGCACGGCGCCGCCGCCGTGCGGGATCACCAAGCGCAGCGTCGGGAAGCGGCTGAACAGGTCGCCCTCGACCAGTTGCATGAAGACCGTGGTGTCGGCGTTCAGGTAGTGGCCGCCCAGCGTGTTCACCGCGGGATTGTCCGAGGACGACACGTGGATCATTGCGGGCACGTCCAGCTCGGCCATCGCCTCGTACAGGGGAAACCAGAACGGATCGGTCAGCGGCCGCGCGGTCCAGAAGCCACCGGACGGGTCGGGGTTGAGGTTGCAGCCGACGAAGCCGAGCTCCTCCACGCAGCGGCGTAGCTCGCGCACCGGCTCGACCATCGATCCGCCGGGCGTCTGTGGCAGCTGGCACACCGCCGCGAACCGGCCCGGGAACAGCGAAGCCACCCGGTGCACCAGGTCGTTGCTGACCCTCGCCCAGTCCCGGGCGATGCCGCGATCCGGGCGGTGGTGCTCCATGCCTGAGGCGCGGGGCGAGATGAGCATGATGTCCTCGCCGCGCTCGTCCATCAGGCGCAGCTGGTTGCCGGCGATGCTGTCGATGATCTCCTGATCGGAGATGAGCGGCGGCCGGGGGCGGCCGAGCGTGCGGTCGTCCATCCAGGCGAGTTGCTTTTTCCGGTACGCGGACAGCGCCGTCGGGGAGGTCGTGTAGTGGCCGTGGCAGTCGATGATCATCGGTAGGTCAGCCCCTTCGCTGCCAGGGCCGCCCGCATGTCCGACACGTCGAGGCTGAGCTCGCCGGCCGCGTACCGCTTGCGGGAGATCGCCTCCTTCTCCTCACGGGCCTGCGACGCGGCCAGCACCTGTCCGGCGTCGGCCCGCGGCACGACCACCACACCGTCGGCGTCGGCCACCACCACGTCGCCGGGGTCGACGATCTGGCCGGCGCAGACGATCGGCACGTTGACGCTGCCGAGAGTCTCCTTCACGGTTCCGGTGGCGGACACGCACGCCGACCAGACGGGAAAGCCCATCCGCTCGAGCTCGGCCACGTCCCGGCAGCCGGCGTCGATGACCAGGCCGCGTACGCCGCGGTGGGTGAGCGCGGTCGCCAGCAGCTCGCCGAAGTAGCCGGCGTCGGAGAACGAGGTCGGCGCGACCACCATGATGTCGCCGGGCCGGCACTGCTCGACCGCGACGTGCAGCATCCAGTTGTCGCCGGGCGGCACGCTCACGGTCACGGCGACGCCGGCGATGTGCGCGCCGGCCCAGATCGGCCGGATGCGCGGCTTGAGCAGGCCGGTGCGTCCCTGTGCTTCGTGCACGGTCGCCACGCCGTACGCGGCCAGCGCGTCGACGATCGGCGCGGGCGTCCGCGGCGGGTTCTGCACGACGACGTGCGCCATCAGAGATCCCGCCACGGCAGCAGCGAGACATGGATGACGCCTTCGCCGATCTCGCCGCCGACCGCCCGGATCGCGGTGTCCACGTCGGACAGCCCGTACGCGTGGGTGGCCAGCTCGTCGAGGGGGAAGCGGTGCGAGGCGAGCTGGGCCAGCGCGAGCTCGCAGGAGCGGAAGCTGTGCCCGCGGGCGCTCTTGATGGTGATCGCCTTCTCGGTGAGCTTCTTGACCGGGAAGTCGGGAAACGCCGCCAGCTCGCCCTGGATCAGCAGCGTGCCCTCGCGGCGCTTGAGCACGTCGATGCCGAGCAGGACCGGCGCGGTGCCGGCGCCCGCGGTGCAGTCCAGCACCACGTCGAAGCCCTTGCCGCCGGTGATGTTGCGCAACTGCTCGCGCGGGTCGCCGGCGGTCACGTCGACGACATGGTCGGCGCCGAGCGCGAGGGCGAGGTCGAGCCGGGCCTTGTCGCGGGCCGTGCCGGTGATCACGATCAGCGAGGCGCCGGCCTGCTTGCACGCCACCACCTGGGACAGGCCCTGCTGACCGGGGCCCTGGATCAGCACCGTGGAGTCGTAGCCGACGCCGCCGTCGACCAGGGCCCACTCGATGCCGTTGGAGAGCGGGGTGACGATGCCGCCGAGCTCGGCGGTGACCGTGCCGGGGACGCGATGCAGCACGGCGTTCCACGGCAGGTACATGTACTGGGCGAAGCCGCCCCAGAGCCGGCCCGGCTTGTCGGACGAGGTGTAGCCGTAGCGCCGGGCATCGGGGTTCGTGCGCCAGTCGGTGTTCTCGCAATGGCGGTACTGCCCGATCCGGCACCACTCGCACTTGTAGCAGCCGACGTAGTGCTCGACGAAGACGCGGTCGCCGTCCTCGACGCCGTGGCGTTCGCGGAACGTGGGCCCCGAGCGCTCGATGATGCCGATGTTCTCGTGGCCCATGATGACCGGATCGGCAAAGGGCGGCTTCGCGTACATCTTCACGTCGGTGCCGCAGATGCCGGCCACCTCGACCCGCAGCAGCGCTCCGTCGCCGGGCACGTCGGGCATCGGGAACTCGCGTATCTCGGTGGTGCCCGGCGCGACGCGTACGGCCGCCAGAGCCTTTTCCGCCATCGGGGAACTCCTGAAGGTCGGTGACTAATGGTCTAACCATTTGGTACCCTAACAGCATGGCGGCGGAGAAGCGACTGACGGCGGTGAGCCGGCCCTCGGGCCTCAACCGGGCTCTGCTCGACGGCACGGTGCGACCGGCCGGGTACGAGTTGGACTGGCAGGACGTCCCGGTGCTCGTGCAGGCGTTCCGGCGGATGGTGCGCGGCAACGAGTTCGACGTGTGCGAGATGGCGGCCACCACCTATCTGGCCGCCAAGGCGTACCGGAAACCGTTCACCGCGCTGCCGGTGTTCCTGGCGCGCGGCTTCCACCACGGCGCGATCCTGCGCGCGGCCGGGGGTCCGATCGAGCACCCCAAGCAGCTGGAGGGCCGCCGGGTCGGCGTGAACCGCGGCTACACGGTGACCACCGGGGTCTGGGCGCGGGCGGTGCTGCAGGAGGAGTACGGCGTCGACCTGTCCCGGATCACCTGGGTGCCCTCCGGCGACGAGCACGTGGCCGAGTTCGAGCCGCCGCCGAACGTGGCGCCGGCGCCGCCGGGGTCGTCGCTGCCGGAGATGGTGGCGTCCGGCGACCTGGCCGCGGTGGTCGGGGTGACCGCCGCCGACGGCCTGGTCCCGCTGATCGAGGATCCGGAGGCGGCCGCCCTGGCCTCGTTCCGGCGCACCGGCCTCCTCCCGATCAACCACCTGGTGGTCGTGCGCGACGAGCTGCTGGCCGCCGATCCCGCCCTCGCGCCCGCCCTGTTCCATGCGTTCGCCGAGGCGAAGAAAATCAACGGCGACGACACCCCCGCGTACGGGATAGAGCCCAACCGCCACGTGCTGACCACACTGATCCGGCACGCCCTCGACCAGCGGATCCTCGCCGCCCCGCCGGTGCTGGAGGAGCTGTTCGCCTCCGGCACCTGGGACCTGGTGGGCTGACATGCGGATCGCGATCGCTGCCGACCACAACGGCGTGGCCCTCAAGGCCCGCCTGATCGCCCACCTGACCGCGCTCGGCCACGACCTCGACGACCGTGGCAGCCACGGCGACGAACAGGTCGACTACCCGGCGCTGTGCGTGGACGTGGGCCACCTGGTGGCCGGCGGCGCGGCCGACCGCGGCATCATCGTCGGCGGCAGCGGCCAGGGCGAGCACATCGCCTGCAACAAGATCCACGGAATCCGCGCCGGCCTGGCCTTCGACCGCTTCACCACCGAGATCTCCCGGCTGAACAACGACAGCAACATGCTGATCCTCGGCGCGAAGGTCCTCGCCGACGACGTGGCGATCGACCTCGCCGACCTGTGGCTGACCACCGGCTTCCGCGGCGGCATTCACCAGCGCCGGGTCGACGCGGTGATGGCGATCGAGAAGGACGAGATCACCCGGGTCAGTGGGCGTTGAGGAACTCCAGCACCCGGGCCGGCGCGGTCGACTCCTGATCGGCCACCGGCATGTCCCAGTAATCGGCGGCCGGGAGGCATTCCTGCAGGTAGCGGGCCGCCGACGGGGCATGCGAGGCGTCCTGCCCCGGGACGATCAGCGCCGGCACGTCGAGGGCCATCAGGTCCTCGGGCTCGGCGCCGGGAACCGTGTCGCGGTCGTAGAGGACCCGGGCGGTCGCGGCCAGCAGCAGCTCGTAGCGGGCCGGGTCGAGCTTCGCGAAGGACTCCGCGAACGCCGGGTCGGTGCGGATCACCGTCACCCACGGGCCGACCCGCGGGTCCTTGGTGAAGCTCGCGTCGCTCGACCGGGCCAGCTCCACCACCGCGTCCAGACCGGCCGAGCGCACGTACGCGGCATGGGTCGCGAAGCGAGCGTGCTGGGTGATCCGGTAGCGCGGGCCGCCCGCGGGGGAGTAGAGCACCAGGCCCCGGGCCAGCGACGGGTGCGCCCGCGCGAGGGCGAGGACCGAGGAGCAGCCCACGCAACCGCCCATCAGGAAGGCGGACGAGAACCCCAAGTGCGACAGCAGGCCGGCGCCCTGGTCGACGTACGAGGACCAGGACAGCCGCTCGACCCGGCCGCCCGAGAGCCCGGACTCCCGCCGGTCGAACGTGATGCACGTGTAGGACGCGGCCAGCCGGGCCAGGATGCCGGTCCTGCGGTAGATGCCGAGCGTCTCCCAGTTCTCCAGGCGGGAGTCGAAGCCGCCGGGGGAGTACATCAGGATCGGCGGGCCGTCGCCGGTCACCGCGTACCGGGTGGTGATCCCGTCAATGACCGTCCTCGGCAACGCGGATCCCTCCTCTGATCTGCTTCCCGGCGCGCACATCCGACGCGTACGCCGAGAGCGCCTCCAGTGCGGTCCGCGCGACCTGCGCGTACGTGTCAAGGGGTTGATCTATCCCGGAGGCCGCGTAACCGATCGCCGCGTGGGCCAGCCGCACCCGCCCGTCCAGCCAGGGCCCGCCGCCGAAGCCGCCCAGCACCGGGATCGACACCGCGTCCACGACGAGCGGACCGGCGACCGGGCCCGAGTTGGTGAAGTCGATCATCGAGGCGCCGGCCGATTCGAGGCGCTTGGCCTCGGCCACCAGCGAGGAGGCCAGCGTCGAGGGAACCTCCGCGCCGGGAGCGGACAGCGACGCGTAGTCGACGCCGTGCCGCAACGCGAGCTGCGGGGTGACGCCCATCTGCGCGAACACCGGCACGCCGGCCCGCCGGACGGCCTCCACCCCGTCGAGGTGGTCCGCGGCCCCGTCCAGCTTCACCAGGTCGGCCCCGGTCTCCTTCACGATGCGGACGGCGGCGCCGACGGCGGCCCGCGGTCCCTGCTGCAGTGGGCCGTACGGGAAGTCGCAGCAGACCAGCGTGCCGGACGAGCCGCGCCGGACCGCCGCCGCCACCACGATCATCTCGTCGAGCGTGACCTGGAAGGGGTTGCTGTGCCCCCACAGGTTGACGCCCACCGAGTCGCCGACGACCAGGAGGTCGGCGCTCGCGCGGACGGCCACCCGGGCCATCTGAAAGTCCCAGGCCACGACACCGACGATCTTCGAACCGGTGCCCTTGCGATCGAGCAGCGCGGGCAGCGTCGGGGGCGTCATGCGCCCACCTCGGACAGGATCTCGACGATGTCCTGCCGGTCCTCGGTCACCAGCAGCACCCGGGCGTGCGGCCGCAGCGCCGCGACCGCCTCGGTGGTCTGGTAGCCCAGCCCGAGCACGATCCCGGCGGTGGTGATGCCCCGGTGGGCGCAGGCGTGCCCGATCGCCGAGGCGGCCGCGGCGCCGTCGTCGGCCGTCGCGATCATCATGGCGAAATCGGCGTCCCGGAGCTCGTCGTCCAGCCGGCCGAGATCGACCGAGGGGATGAACCGGGTGTCGTGCCACGGCAGGCGGACCAGATCCGCGACCACCGTTCCGGCGCCGGGGTCGAGGGCGAAGACCCGGCTCGTGCGTACGCGGGCCGGGGGTTTGTCGATCCGGAAGGCCGCCTCGCGGGCGGTGGCCGCCCATGCGCAGCTGTTGAGGAGCGTGGGAGGAGAGGTCATCGGCTCACACCGTGGTCTGACGGACGCCGGGGGTGGCGGTCAGCGCGTCCTTGCAGGCGTCGAGGAACGACGCGTCCTGCGGCAGCACCGTGGCGACCGACCGCACGCGCTGATGGGCGGTGTCGACGCCGGGCGGGACGACGCCCTTCTCGCGCAGCTCGACGGCGGCGGCGACCAGCTTGCGCCGGGCCTTGATGATGCCGCTGTCCGCGGAGACCAGGCGCTCCTTGGAGCGGTCGACGATCGGGCCCATGCTCTCCTGCAGCGAGGCGTCCTGCATCGCGATGCCCCTGATGCCGGAGAACGTCTCGCCGCGGCGCTGGGCGGCCCGATCCATCAGGTAGTCGTTGTCCTTGTTCTGCAGTGGCCGATAGGTGCCGCCCGGCTCGTACTCGTTGTGCACGCCGTGACCGGCCTTCATCGCCCGCAGCTCGGCGTCGGTGAGCGCCCGCACCGGCAGGTAGTCGAAGGTGTAGACCCAGCAGTTCTCGTCGTCGATCGGCACCCAGAAGTGGCCGTGGACGGGATGGTCGGCGCGCGGCGGGACCATCGTGAACGCGGGCATCACCCAGGGCGTGATCCGCCAGTAGTAGTGGCCCTCCTCGGCGTTGCGCCGGACCCCGACGAACAGGCCGCCCTCGGAGTCGACGACCTCGAAGAACGGGCGCATGTCGTTGAGGTTGTACTCGTTGCCCTTGGAGCCCTTGAACAGCGGGTCGGTCTTGAGCCCGGCGCTGTGCAGCCAGGAGACGTGGCTGGAGTCGATGCCGCCCTCCAGGGCCTGCAGCCAGTTGCTCTCCTGCCAGCGCTTGGACGTGTACGTCTGCTCGGGCGCGACGGTGCAGAACTCGTACTCGGGAAGATCTGGCCGTGTTGCCGGGTCGCCCATGTGCGTCCAGAGGATGTCGCCCACCTTGACCAGCGGGTACGAGGTGAGCTTGACCTTCCGGCAGAACGTGCTGTTGTCGGGCTCGGAGGGCACCTCGACGCACTGACCGGTCACGTCGTACTTCCAGCCGTGGTACGCGCAGCGCAGCCCCGGGCTTTCCCCCTCGGCGAGCTCGTTGTTGCCGAACCAGAGCGAGGCGCCCCGGTGCGCGCAGAACTCGTCGATCAGCCCGTAGTTGCCGGCGCTGTCGCGCACGGCGATCAGGCGCTCGGAGAGCAGCTTGACCCGCACCGGCGGGCCGCCCGGCTCGGGGAGCTCCTCGGCCAGCAGCGCCGGAATCCAGTACTGCCGGAAGAGGTCGCCCATCTCGGTCCCGGGACCGGTCCGGGTCAGCAGCTCGTTGATTTCCTGCTTGAGCATCAAGATCCGCCTTTCGCGACGCCGGATGGCTGCGAGGCAAACTGTAATACCATTTGGCCTCTGAATCGAGAGGGGAGGCTTGATGGGCGTACCCGCGGTCCTGAAGCACCGCGATTTCGATCTCTACTGGTTCGGCGTGGTGTTCTCCCAGATCGGCACGCGGGGGACCGTGGCCGCGAACCTCTACCAGGTGTACGAGCTGAGCCGCTCCACCGCGATCACCGGCCTGGTCGGTCTCGCCCAGGCCGTCTCGCTGGTCGTGCTCAGCCCGCTCGGCGGCGCGTACGCGGACCGCCTCGACCGCCGCCGGCTGCTGCAGGCCACCCAGCTGCTGGCGCTGGTGGTCGCGATCGTGCTGACGGTGCTCACCGAGACCGGCCGGGCGACCACCGCCGAGGTGCTGGTCTGCGTGCTGCTGACCACCGCGGCCGGCACGTTCGACCAGCCGGCCCGCCAGGCGCTGATCCCGGCCATGGTTCCGCGCTCCGAGCTTCCCCAGGCGTTCGCGCTGCTCAACCCGTCCCGCGAGCTGGCCGTGCTGACCGGTCCGGCGCTGGCCGGGCTGTTCATCGCGATCCACGGGCCGGGCCTGATGTACCTGGCCGACGCGGCCACGTACGCGGTGCTGGTGGTCGTTCTCGGGGTTCTGCGGGTGCCGCGGCTGGTGCCGGGCAAGCACCTGCCGGTGCTGCACAGCATCGCCGAGGGCGGCCGGTTCGTGGCGCGGCGGCCGACCATCTGGATGATGATGAGCCTCGATCTGTCGGCCACCCTGTTCGGCGCCTACCGGGTGGTGCTGCCGGCGCTCACGATCACCGTGCTGCACGCCGGGCCGACCGCGTACGGGCTGCTCTCCAGCGCACCCAGCGCGGGCGCGCTGCTCGCCACCGGGCCGGTCGTGCACCTGGTCGGCCGGCCGGGCCGCACCGGGCGGATTCTGCTGATCGGCTCGGCCGGGTACGGGCTGGCCACGCTCCTGCTCGCCCAGTCCCGGACGCTTCTGCTCGCGCTGGCGGCCGGGCTGCTGGTCGGGGCGTTCGACGCGCTCGCCACCACGATCCGGCAGGCCGCCGTGCAGCTGGAGACACCGGACCCGATGCGGGGCCGGGTCACCTCGATCTACCAGATGGCCTCCCGCGGCGGACCGGCGCTCGGCGACACCATCATCGGGGCGGTCGCGGCCGGCCTCGGACCGGTCGCCGCGCTGTCGCTGGGGTCGCTCGTGCCCATCGCCTACGCGGGTCTGCTCGGGGCCCGCAGTCCCCGGCTGCGGGATTACACCTCGGCCGATCCAGCGGACGCGGCTGTCACGGGCCCGTAACTTGCCATTGACAAATGGTCCTACCTTCGGTCCATACTCCAGGAGCTGCGGCGTGATCCAAGACACCCTCATTGCCGGCATCGCTTGAGTCTCTGCGCCACAGCGGCATCTTTCCCTCGAAGGGTTCACGCAGATGAGAGCTCGCGGAGAACGTCACTTCCGATTACTCACGATCATGTCCGCCTCCCTCGTTCTGGCCCTGGCCGCCTGCGGCGGTTCCGGCGGCAGCCCTACCCAGGCCGCCGGCAAGGACCAGAGCCTCGACTCGCTCTCCACCGCCGACCTGGCCGCCGCGGCCGCCAAGGAAGGCACGCTCACCTGGTACACCACCTTCGCCGACGACGACGTCCAGCCCATCGTCGCCGCGTTCAACAAGAAGTACCCGGACGTCCAGGTCAAGCCGCTGCGGCTGTCGGCCGACAAGATCCCGCCCCGGGTGATCACCGAGCAGCGCGGCAAGCAGTACACCGCCGACATCGTCTCGGGCGACTCACCCCAGGTGGCCCAGCTGCTGCAGGCCGGCGCCCTGCAGCCGTACACGCCCAAGGACCAGTCCGCGCTGCCGTCCGGCCTCGCGCTGCCCGAGGGCTACGAGGGGATCGTGTACGTGGTGACCACCGTCATCGCGTACAACCCCGACATCGTGAAGTCCAAGGGCCTGCCGGCGCCGACCGGCTGGGAGGACCTGACCAAGCCGGCCTGGAAGGGCCAGTTCTCGATCGACCCGGGGGCGGTCAACTGGTACGACAGCCTGGTCAACGGGATGGGCCACGACCAGGCGCTGGACCTGCTCAAGCGGCTCGGCGCCAACAAGCCCGTGTTCGTCGAGAGCCACACCCAGGCGCTCACCCAGGTGCAGGCGGGCGAGCCGGCCGGCGCGGCGACCGCGTACGGATACAAGGCCTCCAGCCTCAAGAAGAAGAACGCCAAGACCGTCGAGTTCGTCAACGACGCCCAGCTGCCGTCCTCGCTGACGCTGATCGACGTGGTGAAGAACGCGCCGCACCCGGCGGCCGCCCGGCTCTTCGAGGACTGGATGGTCTCGCAGGAGGGCCAGCAGGCGGTCGTCGACATCACCAACCACACCTCGATCCGCGCCGACGTCAAGAACGACACCGCGGTCTGGGACCCGGCCAAGTGGAAGCCCGCCTGGGGCGAGCCGAACCTGCCGGCGAAGACGTACAACGACGAGCTCAACGAGATGAAGACGGCGCTCCAGGCGCCGTGAACCGGTCCAGCGGCGGTGGGGTATCCCAGCACCGGACGGCCCGCCGCCGCCCGATCCGACCAAAGGGACGCGATCCATGTCGTTGCTCGCGGAACAGCCGACCACCGCACCGCCACCGCCCGAGCCGCCGGCGCCGTACCGGCGGGGATGGCGTGAGCGTCTCGACCCCCGGTACATCACGCTCGCGGTGGCGGCGATCGCCGTCGCCTATCTGGCGCTGGTGCCGGTCGGCACGATGCTCTACGCCAGCTTCCAGTCCGACTTCCTCGGCACCACGCCGAGCACCTGGACGCTGCACAACTATGTGAGCACGTTCTCGGCGCCCGGCATCGGCAGCCTGATCCTCAATTCGTTCGTGTACGCGGCGGCCACCGCGATCGTCTCCACGGTCCTCGGGTTCGGGCTCGCCTGGCTGGTCGTCCGGACCAACACGCCGGCCAAGGGCTTCGCCCGGATCGCCGCGCTCGTCCCGCTGATCCTGCCCGGCATCCTCAACACGGTCGCGTGGAGCCTGCTGCTCTCCCCGCAGCGCGGCCAGGCCAATCTGGCGCTGCACGCGCTGCACCTGCCCCAGTTCAACGTCTACACGCTGGGCGGGATGGTCTTCGTGCAGTCGATGCACGTCGTCCCGGTCGCCTACCTGATGGGCACCGCGTCGTTCACCTCGATGGACTCCTCGCTCGAGGAGGCGGCGCTGGCCTCCGGCTGCTCCCCGGCCCGGACCTTCCGCACCATCACGCTGCGGATCGCCCGCCCGGCGATCCTGTCGGCGGCGCTGCTGATGTTCGTGCAGACCATCTCGACGTTCGAGGTGCCGCAGCTGATCGGCGTCCCGGCCCGGCACTACGTGTTCGTCAGCCGGATCTACTCGGCGCTGCAACAGTTCCCGGCCGACTACGGCACGGTCGGCGTGCTCGGCATCTTCGTGCTGGTGGTGGCGTGCGCCGGGCTGATCCTGTCGCAGAAGGTGGGCCGCGACGGCGCCGTGCAGACCATCACCGGCAAGGGCTTCCGGGCCCGCCCGCAGGACCTCGGCGGCTGGCGCTGGGCAGGGTTCGCCGGCTTCGTCGTCTTCTTCGTGGTCGCGGTGGCGCTGCCGCTGCTCATGTTGCTGTGGGCGTCCTTCCTCCCCACGTACGAGTCACCGTCGGTCGACGCCCTGCACCACCTCAGCCTCACCAACTACTCCCAGGTGCTGCACCGGCCCGGTATCACCGACGCGTTGCGCAACAGCCTGGTCACGGCGTTCGCGTCCGGGCTGATAGTCACCGCCCTGGCCGCGGTCGTCGCCTACCTGACGATCAAGACCCGGATCCGCGGACGCGGGCTGCTGGACGGCCTCGCGACCGTCCCGATCGCGGTGCCCAGCGTCGTGATGGGCGTCGGCATCCTGTACTGGTACCTGGCCGCGCCGCTGCCGTTCCACCTCTACGGCACGCTCACCATCCTCGTCGTCGCCTTCGTGACGATCACCCTCCCGTACGCCATGCGCTACCTCGTCCCCGGCATGGCACAGATCAAGGACGAGCTGGAGGAGGCGGCCACCGCCAGCGGGGCGAACTGGCCGCAGGCGTTCCGCCGGATCTTCATCCCGCTGCTCATGCCGTCGCTGCTGTCCGCGTTCGTCTACACGATGATCGTGGCGTTCCGGGAGATCTCCGCGGCGATCTTCCTCTACACCTCCGACACCGAGGTGGTCTCGGTGCAGGTCTACGACCTGTACTCGTCCGGCAACTACCCGGTGGTTGCCGCACTGGGCGTGCTCATCGTGGTGTTCCTCAGCGCGCTCGCGCTGGTCGTACGGCTGATCAGCCGCCGGTTCGGCATCAAGAACGGAAGTTGACCTCATGATTAAGTTGACCGGGCTCACCAAGCGCTACCCCGGGCGGGCGGTCGCCGCGAACGCCGTCGACGGCATCGACCTCGAGGTCGGCGAGGGCACGCTGACCACGCTGCTCGGCCCCAGCGGCTGCGGCAAGACCACCACCCTGCGACTGATCGCCGGCCTGGAACGGGCCGACGCCGGCACCATCGAGATCGGTGGCCAGGTCGTCTCCGATCCGGCCCGCGGCATCTACGTGGGCGCGCACCGGCGGCCGATCGGGATCGTCTTCCAGTCGTACGCGATCTGGCCGCACATGACCGTCATCGAGAACGTGATGTTCCCGCTGCGGGTCAGCCGCCCCCGCCCGCGCAGGGCCGAGGCCAAGCGCAAGGCCCTCGAAGCCCTCGACCAGGTCGGGCTGGCCGACTTCGCCGACCGCCCGGCGCCCGCCCTCTCCGGCGGCCAGCAGCAGCGGGTCGCCCTGGCCCGCGCGCTCATCCGCGAGCCCAAGGTGCTGCTGCTCGACGAGCCGCTCAGCAACCTGGACAAGGGCTTGCGCGGGCGGATGCGCGACGAGATCCGGGCCGTGCAGCAGCGGCTCGGCATAACCACCGTGTTCGTCACCCACGATCAGGACGAGGCGCTCGCGGTCTCGGACGACGTCGTGGTGATGAACGGCGGCCACATCGTCGAGCGCGGCATCCCGCACGCCATCTACACCTACCCCCGCGACATGTTCACGGCCACGTTTCTCGGCGTCTCCAACAGCCTCACCGGGATCGTCGAGTCGGTCGGCCCGGACGGCGCCACCGTCTCGTTCGGCAAGCGCTCGATGCTGTGCCGGCAGTGCGAGACGGTCGAGGCCGGCCAGGAGGTCAGCGTCTTCATGCGGCCGGAGAGCTTCCGGCTGTCCCGCCGCCAGCACAGCGACGAGGCGTGGACCGGCACCATCGAGTTCTCGATCTACCACGGCGACTGCTGGGACTACCACGTACGCCTCGGCGCCGACCTGCTCAAGGTCCGCGTCTACCGGGAGAAGGTCGGCCTCGAACACGGCGACCTGGTCTTCCTCGAGCCCGACCCGGACAGCGCGATCGTCATGCCCGCGGCGACCGGCCTGGCCGCCGGCCCCGCGGAAGTCAAAGCCACCCGATAGGGAGTCCGTCTTGTCCACACCCGCGCTCCAGGCACCCGGGGTCCCCGCGCCCCTCGACGGTTTCGACTTTCCCGCCCCCCGATTTCCCCGTTACCTGCTGCAGGACCGCACCGACGACATCGAGGAACTGATGCCGCTGGCGCGGGCGCACGTCCGGCGCCGTTACGGCCGCTCCGCGCTCGGCGACGTACGGCCGGGGGACGAGCTACTGATCGTCACCTTCCCGCACCAGCACGAACTGGTCTTCCAGGCCCTGCGGCGGGCGCTGCTCGAGCTGGGCGTGGCCAAGGTCGACCGGATCGACGTGACCGACCTGGGCATGGAGGTCCGCGAATACAGCGCCGCCGACGGCTGGCGGGAGATCACCGACCGGCTGCCGCCGATGATCGAGGAGGGCGTCGAGTTCAACGTCGCGGCGGCGGCGCTCAAGAAGTTCCTCGACGACCGGCCGGGCTTCACCGGGGTGTACGCGGGGGAGGCCGGGCGGTCGCACTGGAAGCGGGCGGCCGGCAAACGGATCCGCAACAACTGGGTCTACTCCACGTACGAGGACTTCATCTCCCGGGCCAACGGTGTGCCGGACGAGATCTGGCGCACCGTGGACCTGATGGTGGTCGATGCGTTCCGCAATGCGTCCGAGGTTCGGATCACCAGTCCCGAGGGCACGGACATCGGCTGGAAGGTCACGCCCGAGCAGGCCGAGCTGTGGCCAAAAGGCGCATACATCTCCGGACATATCCTTGGATCGACGATTCAGGGCATCAGGTTCGGCCACCCCGCCGCGACGTTCCTGCGGGAAGCCAGAACCCTGATGCCGACCCTCAACGGCGTGATCGGCGGAACCAGCAACCACACCGGGTACTACCCGCACATCTCCATCACCATCGAGGGCGGCATGATCTCCGGCATCGAGGGCGGCGGTCGCTACGGCGATCTCTGGCGGGAGGTCGTGGACCGGTACCGGGACGTGCAGTACCCGGGGTTCCCCTACAAGGGGTGGGCGTACTTCAACGACGCGTCGATCGGCACCAACCCCAAGAGCTACCGGCAGATCGAGACGCTCTGGAAGTACAACGACTCCTGGACCAACCTGCCCGAGCGGGCCCAGGCCGGTGTCATCCACTTCGGGTTCGGCGCCGAGCACTGGGACCAGACATTCCTCGACTACGCCAAGCGCAACAAGCTGCCGACCATGCACTTCCCGCACGTGCACAACCTGTTCGCGACCTACCGGATCAAGCGGCGGGACACCGGGGAGTGGTTCACGCTGATCGACAAGGGACGGATCGCCGCGCTCGACCACCCCCGGGTCGTCCGGCTGGCCAGCAGTCTCGGCGGCACCGAGCACCTCGAGTACGACTGGATCCCGGCCCTGCCCGGCATCAACTTCCCCGGCGACTACCGGCGGGACTACGCGGCCGATCCGGTGTCCTGGATCGCCCGCGAGCAACGGGGGGAGTTCGCCGATGTCCGGCACGCTTCTTGAGGCGCCGTTCTATCTGCCGACGGGCGACGAGGTCTCGCTGTTCCGGGCCGCGTACGAGGAACGCATCCCCGTCCTGCTCAAGGGACCCACCGGCTGCGGCAAGACCCGGTTCGTGGAGCACATGGCCTGGCAGCTCACCCACGACCTGGTGACCGTCACCTGCCACGACGACATGACCGCGGCCGACCTCGTCGGGCGCTACCTGCTGAACACCGACGGGACGACGTGGCTGGACGGGCCGCTCACCCAGGCCGTACGGTCCGGGGCGATCTGCTACCTCGACGAGGTCGTGGAGGCGCGCAAGGACACCACGGTCGTCCTGCACTCGCTGACCGACCACCGGCGCACGCTCCCGATCGAGCGCCTCGGCGCCTCGCTCACCGCCCACCCGGACTTCCTGCTGGTCGTCTCCTACAACCCCGGGTACCAGGCCACCGCCAAGGACCTCAAGCCCAGCACCCGGCAGCGGTTCATGGCCATCGAGTTCGGTTATCCGGACGCCGGCCTGGAGGCGGCCATCATCGAGCACGAGTCCGGTGTCGAAGCGGCGACCGCGGAATCGCTGGCCTTCCTGGGGGATCGGCTGCGCAACCTCGACGAGGCCGACCTGATCGAGGGGCCCAGCACCCGGCTGCTGGTGTACGTGGGCGCGCTGATCCGCAAGGGTGTGCCGCCGCTGCGGGCCTGCGACGTCGCCCTGGTGCAGGCGATCAGCGACGACGCGGAGATCCAGGAGGCGGTACGGCGGGTCGCCCGGGCCGTCTTCGCATGAGGCCGGCCTTCGAGGCGGACCAGCTGCCGCTGACCCTGTACTTCCGGGCGTTGTCACGGCGGGGCTGCGAGCTTTCCGCGTACGCCGACGACGCCGACCTCTGGCAACACCCCGACACCCAGACGACGGTACGGCTGCCGCTCACCGCCCCGCCGGTCGACGGCTTCTACGACGTGGCGCTCACCCATCGGGCGCTGCACCACGCGCTCGGCACGTTCACGCCCGACCTCGACGCCCCCGAGCCGCTGTTCCGTCGCCTGCGCCTCTTTTCCGGGAACAGCCGGCCCGCGCTGGAACAGTTCAGCGGGTGGTTCGGGCGGGCGGCGCTGGCGGTCGAGTGCTACGCGCTCGCCGAGGATCTGCGGATCGACGCGGCGGCTATGCGGCGTTTCCCCGGTCTCGCGCCCGCTTTCCGCGGGGTGCAGCGCCAGGCGCTGCAGGACCGGCCGGACCTCACGCTGCTGCCTCCGCGCGCGGCCGTTGCCGAGGCTCTCGTACGGTTCTCGCTCGGCGCCACCTCGGTCATGGCGCCCGGGGAGCTGCGTACGCCGTTGGCGCGCGCCGTCTCCGTGGCCCGCCTGCTGGCGTCGCCCGCGGCCACCGCGGAGTCGTCGGCCGAGGCGGCGATCCGGCTCTACCAGGTCCTCGCGGCGCTGCCCAACGTCGGCGTGCGGCGCAGCGTACGGCCGCTGGCCTTCGCCCGCCTGGACGAGGACGTCGACGACGCCTGGTTCCGGCTGGGGGAGAAGGAGATCCGGCTGGAGGGCGACGAGAAGTTCGACGTCCGCTTCCACCCGGTGCGCTACCGGGACGTGCCCGGCCCCCGCTACGCCGGTCAGCAGGCGTCCGGGATGCCGTTGCAGGAGGCGATCCTGCGGATGACCCCCGACGACGCCTTGTCCGCCGATTCGTCGGACGAGGACACCGACGGCCTGGTCGAGCGGTCGCTGCAGGCCGAGCGGGGCGGCGTCGACGTGACCGCCACCGATCGTCCGGACACCCCGCCCGAGCCGCTGCCGCACGACCACGGCCCGGACCTCGACGACCATCACGACCACGCCCACGGCCACCTGCACGCCCACGGGCGGGACGAGTTCGTGTACCCGGAATGGGACTCGGTCGCCGGACGATACCTGGCCGACTGGACGCTGGTCCGGTCCCGGCGCCCGCGCAGCGAGTCGAAGCCCAAGCCGGAGCGCAGCCACCGCGGCGCCCTGGCCCGGCACGGTCACCTCCTGCCGAACCTGGTCGGTCAGCTGTCCCGCGTCCGTCCGGCCGGCCGCGACTTCGTCCGGCGCAGCCGGCACGGCGACGACCTGGACCTGGACGCGTGCATCGAGGCGCTGATCGACCTGAGTACCGGCGCCGAGCCCAGCGACCGCACGTTCGTCAGCGTTCAGGAGCGCCGCCGGGACGTGGCGGTGGCGTTCGCGATCGACCTGAGCTCGTCGACGGCCGAGCGGCTGCCCGGGACCACCCCGGTGAAACGGATCCTCGACCTGCAGCGGGACGCGGTCAGCCTGTTGCTGGAGGCGCTGGACCAGGTGGGGGACACGTACGGCATCTTCGGGTTCTCCAGCGGCGGGCGCGACGACGTGCGCGTCTGCGTCGTCAAGGACCTGGACGAACGCCGTACGCCCGCGATGCTGCACCGCCTGGCCGGCCTGGTCCCCGATCACACCACACGGATGGGCCCGCCCATCCGCCATCTGACCGCGCGGCTGCGCCGCCACGACGCCGCCACGAAGATCCTGCTGATCATCTCGGACGGCCGTCCCTACGACCTCGACTACGGCCAGCAGTACGGCGACGACCAGGTTCTCGGGTACGCGGTGGGCGACACGGCCCGGGCGCTGGCCGAGGCCCGCGACGCCGGCGTGCGGCCCTACCTGATCACGGTGGACCCGGCCGGCGCCGACTACCTGGGCACGATGTGCAGCCCCCGGGAGTACCACGTCATCGCCGACGCCATGGGACTCCCGGAGGCGCTGGCCTCGCTCTACCTGGTGGCCCGCAACGCGGCGTGACTCTCCTCGTACTCGGGCGCGTTCTCGAGGTAGTGGACCGTGTCGTAGCCCAGGTACTTGAAGATGCGGTTCTGCACGGACAGCAGGTGCAGCGGGGTGCCGTCGGCCGCGAAGTGCTGCACGATCGTGTTCTGGGGGACGTAGAGCGTGTCGCCCTCCCGGATCTCGTGCCGGGTCGGCTCCTTCGCGATGCGCGCGTAGTAGCGCTCGGCGATCTCGGCCTCCACCTCCCAGTGCAGGGAGTACCCCTCGCCCTCGAGGACGTAGACCACCTCGTCCGCCATCTTCCAGTACTTGCCGGACCGGCCGGCCGCCGGAATCTTCTGCTCCTGCACGTCGACCGAGAACTGGCGGTGGTCGGTCTGCTCCTTGCTGTTCATCACCCGGATGTGGCCCATCGGGGTGGTCTCCCACTGCCCGTCCTCGGCCCTGACGACCTTCTTGCGGTCCAGCACGCCCGGCGTCCAGATGCGGGTCCAGTCCTCGCGCTCGCCGAACTTCTCCGGGTTGTCGATCGGGCCCGAGCGACCCTGCTGGATCAGGCCCATGAACATCCACGTCGACTTGGCCTTCATCACCAGGCAGACGGCCCGCTCGTCGTACGGGTTGAAGTGGCGGTGCACCGAGTCCGTGTGCACGAAGACCAGGTCGCCCTTCTTCCAGTCGTACCGCTGATCGTCGTGGATCTCGTAGCCGCGCCCCTCGAGGATGTAGAACGCCGCCTCGTTCTGGTGGCCGTGCCCCCGGTTCGAGCTCTCCGGGGGCAGCTCGACGAAGTGGATCTGCACGGTCTGGGTGAGGAACGGGTCGTCGCCCGGGCCGATCCGCCACCAGGTCCGGGACTTGGCCGAGTCGCCGGAGTGCGCCGCGCTGTCGCCGGTGTCGACCACGACCGAGTCGTCGCGCACCCGCTCGGCGTCGAGCTGCTCGCGGCGGAAGTGGTTGAGGCCGTACGTCTCGGAGTTCAGGCCCCGTACAAATACGCGTCCCTTGGCCATGCTCGTGGCTCGCTTCCTTCTGCTTGTGCGTCGGACCACAGTATAGGACCATTGGTCTAACCATTCTAGGTATCAGGAGGCCTTGGTGGGCAACGTTCACCTCAGCATCGCGACCACGGATTACGACCACTTCCGCGACTTCCGGCTGGGCACGGTCACCGCACAGGGAATCGACCACACCTGGTCGGTTCTCGGGCACCACGAGGTCTTCGCCCGATTCACCGCGCATCGCGAATGGGACGTCGCCGAGCTGTCGATCGCCAAGTTCGCGGCCCAGGTCACCCGGGACGATCCGGACATCGTCGGCCTGCCGGTGATCTGCTCGCGGCTGTTCCGGTTCGGGGCTTTCTATGTGAACAGGCGCAGCGGCATCACGTCGGTCGAGGACCTGCGCGGCAAACGCGTCGGGTCGCCGGAGTGGGCGCATTCGGCCGCCGTCTACATGCGGGGCTGGCTGCACAACGACGTCGGCGTGAAGCTCGACGAGATCGAGTGGTACCAGGCCGGCGCGAACTCGCCGGGCCGGCAGGAGAAGGTCGAGCTCTCGCTGCCCGCCGGCGTCCGGCTCGTCCGGGTCCCCGATCGTTCCCTGTCCGACCTGCTCGCGGCCGGCGACATCGACTGCGCGATCATCGCCCGTCCGCCGGACTGCTTCCTGCGGGGTCACCCCGACGTCGTCCGGCTCCATCCCGATTTCCAGCCGATGGAGGCCGACTACTACGCCCGGACCCACGTCTGGCCGGTCATGCACCTGATGGCGATGCGCCGGGCGGTCCTCGACGAGAACCCGTGGGTCGCGCGCAACCTCTACAACGCGTTCCTGGAATCGAAGAACCGCAGCGTGGAGCGGCTGCTGGACCCGGCGGTCTCGCGCTATCCGTTGCCCTGGCTGGCCACGTACGGGCGGCAGGTCACCGACCAGTTCGGCGGCGATCCCTTCCCGTACGGCATCGAGCCCAACCGGGCCACGTTCGAGCAGTTGCTGACCTATGCGCATCAGCAGGGCATCGCCCACCGCCTCGCCACCCCCGACGAGATCTTCCCGGACGGGATCATGACCAAGGTCGTGGTCTGACCCGGAAGCGCCCGGCGGAGTCCCCTCCCGCCGGGCGCTCGTTCCGCGGATCTCAGCGCTTCACGTTGTGCCCACGGCCCTGCTCGACGGCCTCGGCGAGGAGCCTCCGGGCGTCCTCCGGGTCGAGCTGGACGGCGTGCCGCTCGATGTTGTGCAGCCGCAGCGTGCGCAGCAGCCCGGTGTCCTGGATCGCCAGGTAGCGTGCGGTGTCGTCGGGGTCGAGGTTGAAGTGCTGGTGCCAGGCCCAGCGCGGCGGCGCGAACAGGGTGCCCTCCTGCCATTCGACCGCCTCGATCGGCTCGTCGTCGTAGTTGATCAGCGAGAAGCCGTGCCCCTTGACCACGTACAGGTACGCCTCGGTGGTGTGACGGTGCCGTACGGAGTTGCGGCCCGGCATCAGCTCGGAGATGTGGGCGCCGAGCACCTCGTAGTCGGCCAGGTCGAAGTAGTGCCCGCGGTTCTTGCGCCACGGCCGGGCCGGCAGCTCCATCTTCCGCAGGTCGTCCTCGACGACCAGGCCCTTGGTCGGCGGGTGTTGCCGGTTGAACTCGTCGCGGGCGGCGATCTCCGAGGAGTCCAGGTTCTTCTTCTCGCTGGAGATCACGCCCTTGGGGTACTCGTCGCGCATCCGGTGAGCCTCCTCGGCGGTGGGGCGGGTCGGGTTAATGGTTAGTCCATTGGCAAGTCAATCCGCCGCGGGCAGCCGTGTCAACAGGTGCCGCCACATCGTCTCGACGTTGAACCCGCCGCCGAGATCGGGCAGCCCGGCCAGGTCGTCGTCGCCGATCGCGCGCGGGGTCCCGCCGGCCTGCCGGACCGCGAGCGTGACCCGCGCGAGGGTGTCGAGCGCGAACGCCTGGAGCACGGCGGTCCGGACCGCGGCGACCGGGTCGTCGCCCCCGGCCGCGCTGACCACCCCGTGCCCGCGCAGCACCACGACCGGCCGGTCGCCCATCGCCTCGGCCATGGCCCCGGCCAGCTCATCGGTGGTGACGAGGGCGGAACGGCTCCACACCGGGATGCCGCCGGCCGCCATCCGGGCGCCGGGAATGTCGTACGCGCCGTACACCGGGAGCAGAGGTTCGTCGAGCAGTGAGTGGGTCACGACCGCGGGTGGGTGTGCGTGCGCGACCGCGGTCACCTCCGGCCGCCGGCGGAGCACGCCGGTGTGAATGGGCAGCTCGTTGGGGGGCGTCCAGCCATCGAGGTCGCCGGCCGGGCCCTGGATCGGGACCAGCTTGATGTCCTCGGGCCGGGTGCGGGACAGGCCCGCCTCTCGCGGCCCGCGGCACCGTACGAGAAGATGGTGGTCCCCGGCCCGGGCGCTGATATGACCCAGCACGTGTTCGACCAGGCCGCCGGCCGCCATGACCCGGCAGGCGGTCGCGATCGCTTCCGTCAACGCGGCTGTGATCCGGTCATCCGTCATGTCTGACATGATGGGGCCATTGGTGGACTGGTGGTCATACCTTTAATCGTTAAGATTCAAGTACGGGCTTTCCCCCGAGTGAGGATCCGACATGAGTGAGGGTGTGGTCGCCCCCCGTGAGCCGATGCGGGCCGACGGTGACCTGTACAAGACCGTCTCGTCCAACCGGATGTCCGAGGCGATCGTCGATCAGATCCGCGGGCTGATCCGCAGCGAGCAGCTGCGGCCCGGCGACCGGCTGCCCAGCGAGCGCGACCTCGGCGAGCGGATGGGCGTCAGCCGGGTCACCGTCCGCGAGGCGATGCGGGTGCTCGAGGCCGGCGGCCTCATCGAGATCCGGGTGGGCGCGCGCGGCGGGGCGGTCGTCACGACTCCGTCGTCCAGCAAGATCGGGACGGGTCTGGCCGACCTGATCAGCCTGTCCCCGCTCACCGCGGCCGAGGTGACCGAGGCGCGTCAGGTCTTCGAACTGGGGATCATCCCGATGGTGGTCAACCGCGCGACCGAGGAGGACGTCGCCGAGCTGCGCGCGATGGTCGCCGGGCACCAGGCGGCGCTCAAGCGCGGCGAGTACAACATGCAGATGTCGGCCGAGTTCCACCAGCGCGTGGCCGCGTGCACGCACAACGCGGCGATCGAGATGCTCGTCCACTCGTTCCACGGCCCGCTGCTGATGTCGTTGCGCGAGGCCCAGGTGGCGGCGCCGCTGATGGGCGTCCGCGGCACGAACGAGCACCGCGACTTCGTCGAGGCGGTCGCCCGCCGCGACCTGGAGAAGGCCGAGGAGATCATGCGTGCCCACCTCGACCGGACGGCCCGCCGGGTGAGCCGCAAGAAGTCTTCCTGACCGTCGCAAGAAGACCCCGGCGCCTGTGACGCGCGCCGGGGTCTTCTTGCGTCCGGATCCGTCCTCTGGTCAAATGGTTAGACCATTACGAGGAGGGGTCGATGAGTGATCTCGAGGTCGACATGGTCGTGGTCGGGGCGGGGCCCGTGGGGCTCTACGCCGCGTACTACGCCGGCTTCCGCGGGATGTCGATCGCGGTGGTCGACTCGCTGCCGGAACCCGGCGGGCAGGTCGCCGCGCTCTATCCGGAGAAACTGATCCACGACGTGGCCGGGCTCCCCGGCGTCCGCGGGCGCGATCTGGTCAAATCCCTGCTGCGCCAGGCCGAGTCGTACGCGCCGCGGTGGCTGCTCGGCCAATCCGCGAGCACGATCGAACGGCTCGGCGACGGCCGGATCCGGCTGCACACCACCACCGGCACCGAAGTCGTCACCCGGTCGATCGTCCTGGCGGCCGGAATCGGCACCTTCCGCCCGCGGCCGCTGCCGGCCGGCGGTGAGTACCTCGGCCGCGGCGTCGACTACTTCGTGACCGATCCGGACGCGTACGCCGGGCACGACGTGCTCATCGTCGGCGGCGGAGACAGCGCGGTGGACTGGGCGCTCGCCCTCGAGCCCATTGCCCGTACGGTCACGCTCGTCCACCGGCGCGAGCGCTTCACCGCCCACGAGGCGTCGGTCGCCGAGCTGCGCCGATCCCGGGCCACCGTGCGTACGCCGTACGTCGTCCACGCCCTCAGCGGCGACCGCGAGGTGAGCCGGGCGATCCTGCGCGGCACTGCGGCCGGCGAACTGCACGAGGTCGATTGTTCCCGGGTGGTCGCCGCCCTCGGCTTCACCGCCGACCTCGGCCCGCTGACCGGATGGGGACTGCGGATCGTCGACCGGCACATCGTCGTCGACTCGACCATGGCGACCGGCGTCCCCGGCGTGTACGCGGCCGGCGACGTCACCGAGTACCCCGGCAAGGTCCGTCTGATCTCGGTCGGCTTCGGCGAGGCGGCGCTGGCCGTCAACAACGCGGCCGTCGCCGGTGACCCGTCCGCGCAGCTCTTCCCCGGCCACTCGACCGCCACCGCCTAGCCGCATTGCTGGAAGGATCCGTCATGCCGTTCTTCGTCACCGGCGCGTGCCTCGACGTGCTCGACAAGTCCTGCATCGAGGAGTGCCCGGTCGACTGCATCTACGAAGGGGGTCGCAAGATGTACATCAACCCCCGGGAGTGCATCGACTGCGGCGCCTGCGAGGCGGTCTGCCCGGTCGCCGCGATCGCGTCCGACCTCCCGCTGAGCGAGCCCAACCGGCCGTGGCGCGACGACAACCGGGCGTTCTTCGAGAGCGTGCTGCCCGGCCGCGACGAGCCGCTGGGATCGTCGGGCGGCGCCACCGGCCTGGGCCGGATCGACGCCGACACACCGCTGGCGGCCACCTCCTGAGCGGCATGTTCAGCTCGCTGCGCGAGCCCAACTACCGCCTGTTCTTCGTCGGCCAGCTCGCCTCGGTCATGGGCAACTGGATGCAGACGGTCGCCCAGTCGTTCCTCGTCCTCGACCTGACCCACTCCGGCACCGAACTGGGCCTGACCGTCGCCGCCCGCTACGCGCCGGTCTTCCTGTTCGGCCCGTGGGGCGGCGTGATCGCCGATCGGTTCGACCGGCGCCGGCTGATGTTCGCCACCCAGATCGCCTCGGCCGTGCTGGCCGTCGCCTTCGCGCTGCTGATCGCGCTGGGCCTGATCCGCCTGCCGATGGTCTACCTGCTGGCGATCGGCTTCGGGCTGGTCAACGTCATCGACAACCCGGCACGCCAGTCGATGATCTCCGACCTGGTGAGCCGTGAGCACCTGTCCAACGCCGTGCTCCTCAACTCCATCACCATCAACGCCGCCCGGGTCTTCGGCGCCGCGGCCGGTGGCGTGATCGCGGCCGGCCTCGGCCTCGCGCTGTGCTTCGCGCTGAACGCCCTGTCGTTCGTCATCGTCGTGGTCACGCTGCTGCTGATGGACACCGCCCGGATCGCCCGGTCGCCATCGGCCCCCCGCGCGCCGCGCCAGGTGCGCGAGGGATTCCACTACGTCGCGCGTACGCCCGAACTGCTGTTCCCGCTGCTGATGATCGCGCTCGTCGGGATGCTTGCCTGGGAGTTCCCGGTGAGCCTCCCGTTGCTGGCCGGCCAGACGTTCCATGCCGGCGCCGGCACGTACGGGCTGATGACCTCGGTGATGGGCGCGGGCGCGGTGGCCGGCGGGCTGGTCTCGGCCTCCCGCAAGCACATCGGCACCCGGGCGCTGGCCCTCTCGGCGATCGGCTGGGGCACGGCGATCACGCTGGCCGCCGTCGCGCCAACCCTGCCGATCGAGTACGCGGTGCTCGCGCTCGTCGGATACGGGAGCATCACCTTCAACTCGTACGGGAAAATCGCCCTGCAGATGACCGCCCGCCCCGAGATGCGCGGTCGGGTGATGGCCCTGTGGGCGCTGGCGTGGGTCGGCTCGACCCCGATCGGCGGCCCGATCGTAGGGTGGTTCGGCCAGAACCTGGGCGCCCGCTGGGGGCTGCTGGTCGGCGGGATCCCCACCCTGATCATCGGCCTGGCACTGTATCCGGCGCTGTCGCGCCTGGACCGCCCCGCGGAGACGGCGGTCCGATAAGGGACGCCGATCTCGATACTTGTGTCGCCGACGCGCACACTGCCCGCATGGCTCGCGTCGATGCGATGCCGGCCGCGGGTGCCGGCGGGATCAACCACCGCCAGCAGCCTGGCCGGCCCCGCCGAGATCACGATTACCACCACCGCGTACAGCACCCACTGCACTGCACTGCCCACCCGACGCGGATCGCGCGCATCTGTCCTTGGGTGAGGTCGGCGGCCTGGTCGAGTCCCCACGGGGTCGCCGAATTTCCGGACGGCCCTTCGTTTGCTCGGGTGGACGTGCGAACGTCAGCCGCCGGTGCTGGTGGTCAGGGCGGTCTGGAAGTCGGCCACCGGATCGAGGGACGTTGTGGCACTGCGCCAGGCGACATGCCCGTCGGGGCGGACGAGGACCGCGCCGTCGGCTGCGACGCCGTACAGGTCGGGCCATTGCGGTTCGGCCAGGACGTGGCTGTCGACGGGTACGCCGGGGCAGCGGGCAACGGCGGCGCGCCAGGCGTGGCCGGGCGCGGCG
Source organism: Actinoplanes sp. NPDC051513 (assembly GCF_044454685.1). Taxonomy (NCBI): domain Bacteria; kingdom Bacillati; phylum Actinomycetota; class Actinomycetes; order Micromonosporales; family Micromonosporaceae; genus Actinoplanes; species Actinoplanes sp. NPDC051513. The sequence continues at coordinate 192,001 of NZ_JBITDW010000011.1, read as the reverse complement.
GTCAGCAGGACGAAGCGTTTGTCGAACAGGTCGATGGTGGAGGTCCCATCGGCTCGCCACAGGTGCGGTGCTCGGCGGCCGGGCGCGGCGGTCTGCTGGTAGTCGGCGCCCGCCGGGTCAGCGTCGGGACTGTCGTCGCCGACGATGACCGGCGACGCGTACTGGTAGCCCATGTCGAGCTGGGCCAGGCTGCGTCCGCTGAACGGCACACCGTTCCCGGTGAAGATCCGCGTCCAGGCGGCGCCGGTCTCCTCGGCGTTGCGCCGGCCGACCGGTTCGCGTTCGGCGGCGTAGCTGTCCAGCAGCTTCTCACCGCCGCACCCGTGGACAACGGCGGCGATCTTCCAAGCGAGGTTGTGCACGTCGTGCATCGCCGCGCTGACTCCGGTAGCGCCGGCGGGCGGGAAGCGGTGGGCGGCATCACCGGCCAGGAAGACCGGCCCTTGCGCGTACCGGGCGGCCGACTGCGCGGCTGCCGTCCATGGGCTGGTGGCCAGCACCTCCAGCTTCAGGTCGCCGAGGCCGAGGATCCGGCGGACGACTGTGGCGGGATCGTCGTCGGGAGCGATCGGCCCGGGCCGGCTGATCACCCAACGGTCGTCGGCGTGGGTCCAGATCAAGGCCGCGCCGGTGGCGGTGAGGAAGTAGATTCCCCGCGGGCGAGGACCGGTCAGCGCGCTCAGGTCGGCACGGAACGCGATCATCGTCTGCCGGCCGACGTCCTCCGGGCCGTTCATGGCGATGCCCAGGTGCTGACGTACGCCGCTGCGGGCGCCGTCGGCCGCGATCATCCACCGCGCCCGGACCTCGGCACGGCGGCCCGACGCTCGCTCGACAACCGTGGCCCGCACACCGTCGCCGACGGTCTGGAACGACTCCAGCAGGACGCCCGTGCGCAGCTGTGCGTACGCGTGGCCGCGGGCCAGGAAGCGGCCCGCACCGATCCGGACATCGCCCGAGACATGCAGACCATCGCCGCCAACCGCGAAGGTGCCTTCCGCCGCCACATCGAAGCCATCGCAGCCCACCTCGCCCCCGGCGTCAGCATCGACGACGGCGTGGCCATCTACCTCACCCTCGTCCTGCCCGAGGTCTATCGAACCCTGGTCATCGAACGCGGATGGACCACCGACCGCTACGAAGACTGGCTCGCCGACGCCTTGACCACGCAACTGTTGCCTTGAGGAACCATCAGGACAGGTAGCGATGCGAAAGAGGGCCGGACAACGGTCAAACCGCACCTATTCACTGATGATGTGACTTCTGCTGGTAAGCGCTTTCCTCGCTGCGGTAGGTGTCAATAGATTGACGACCTTCGATACCAGACGGAGGCATCAATGACCAGTGAACCGGCCGAACGTGCCGGCGTGCCGCGACGTAGCCTGCTGCTCGGGACGGCTGCCGGCGCCGGCGCCCTCGCGCTGGGCGTCGGCGCGATCGCGCCCGCGGCGCACGCGGCGGCGGCGTTCGTCAAGGGCGCGGACATCAGCTGGATGCCGCAGATGGAAGCGAAGGGCTACTACTGGAACAACAGTAGCGGCGTGCGGCAGGACCTGTTCACCATCCTCAAGGGCTACGGCATCACGGCGGTCAGCCTGCGCACCTGGGTCAACCCGTCCAGCGACCCGGGCAACGGCCATTGCAGCATCGAGGAGACCGCGCAGGTGGCGCAGCGCGCCAAGAACGCCGGCATGCAGGTGCTCATCGGCTTCCATTTCGGCGACACCTGGAACTCGGTCGGCGTGCAGAACCCGCCGGCGGCCTGGGCCGGCCTGAGTTACAGCCAGATGCTTCAGGCCATGTACGACTACGTCTACCACTCCTGCAACGTCATCAAGTACTACGGCGTGACGCCGGCATGGGTGAAGATCGGCAACGAGACCAACTCCGGCATCTGCAAGCCGACCGGCAGCATCAGCAAGCCGGCCCAGATGACTGGCCTGCTCAACGCCGCGTACGACATGTCCAAGCAGGTCTTCCCGAGCACGCCGGTGCTGGTGCACCTGGCCCAGCCGCAGAACCTGGCCGGCGTCCAGAATTTCCTGGACGCCTACCGCAGCAACGGCGGGAAGTGGGACATCACCGGCCTGTCCTCGTACGCCCAGGGCGGGAACGTGCCCACGGTGCTGGCCAATATGCAGACCATCCAGTCCAGCTACGGCAAGCCGGTCATGCAGGTCGAGTACGGCGGCCCGGTGGGCAAGCCCACCCAGGTGCGCGACTCGCTGAGGGCGTTCGTCACCGGGATCAAGGGCTTCGGTGGACTGGGCACCTTCTTCTGGGAGCCGGAGGGCTACCCGTCCTTCAACAACTACAACAGTTCAGCCTGGGACGAGAGCAGCCGACGGCCCACGGCGGCCATGGACGGTTTCCTCAACGTGTGATCGGGAGCGACTGATGCACCCTGCCGCAACGACGACCCGTGCTCTGCTCATCGCGGCGGTCACGGTCAGCCCCATTGCGATCATCGCCGACGCGGCGACGGCGAGTCACGCAGCGGCCGCGATGGCCTACTACATCGCCCCCAACGGCAACGACGGCGCGGCGGGCACCCAGGCCGCTCCGTGGGCGTCGATCGCCCGCGCCCAAACCGCTGCCCAAGCCGGCGACACGGTCTATTTCCGGGGCGGCACCTACGCCTACAGTCGCGCGAACACCGCCTGTTCGAGCCGGACAGCCCGCGTCGACGCGATCACCCTGAGCAAGAGTGGCGGCTCCGGCAGTCCCATCCGCTACTGGGCATACCCGGGGGAGAAGCCGATCTTCGACTTCTCCCGGATGACCGACGACTGCCGCATCAAAGGCTTCGACGTCACCGGCAGCTGGATCCACCTCAAGGGACTGGAAGTCACCGGCGTACGCCAGAACAACACCCTCAACCATGAATCGTGGGGGATCTGGATCTCCGGCGCCAACAACACCTTCGAGCAGATCAACGTCCACCACATCATGGGTACGGGTCTGTTCGTCAACGGTGGGGGCGGCAACCTCGTGGTGAACTCCGATGCGCACGACAACTACGACTCCCTCAGCTCCAACGGGGCCGGCGAGAGCGGCGACGGATTCGGCGCGCACTACATGCCGGCCGGTGCTCCCAGCAACGTGTTCCGCGGTTGCCGGGCCTGGAACAACTCGGACGACGGCTTCGACCTGATCGACGCCTACTCGCCGGTGGTCATCGAGAGCTCGTGGGCGTGGCGGAACGGCTACGTGCCGGGAACGACCACCGCCGCCGGCAACGGCAACGGGTTCAAGGCGGGCGGCTACGGTGGTGACTACGACGCCGGCGCGGTGAAGCACACCGTTCGCCTCTCGGTCGCCTTCGCCAACCGGGCGGCCGGCTTCTACGCCAACCACCATCCGGTGGCGAACGACTTCTTCAACAACACCAGCTACGGCAACCACCCCGACTTCAACATGTTGGGGGTCGATTCGAGCGGCGCCGCCGTCGGCCAGGGGAACCTGCGCAACAACATCGCCTACGCCGGCACCCTCACGTCGAACATGACCGGCGCGAACGCCTCGTACAACTCGTGGAATCTGGGCCTTCCCCTGTCGGACGGACAGTTCCAGAGCGTCTCGGTATCCGGTTGGGACGCGCCCCGCCAAGCCGGCGGCAGCCTGCCCGTCCTGCCCCAGCTCCACCTCTCCGCGAACAGCACCCTGATCGACAAAGGCACCGCTGTCGGCCTGCCCTACCAGGGCTCGGCGCCGGATCTCGGCGCCTTCGAACAGCGGTAGAAGCCACGCGAAGCTCTCTCGCCAACCGGGAAGGAGGACAGATGCGACTGCGTTCCCGTCCAACGGTCGCTCTCCTCACCACCGGCGCCATCGTCGCCGGCGCCGTCCTCTCCACCGCCCTCGCCGCGCACGCCGCCGCCGGCTGCACGGTCACCTACAAGGTGACCAGCCAATGGCCCGGCGGCTTCGGCGCGAGCGTGGACGTCACCAACCTCGGCGATCCCCTCACCGGTTGGAGGCTGACCTGGTCGTTCACCGCCGGGCAGACGATCAACCAGCTGTGGAACGGCACCGTGACCCAGTCCGGCGCGAGCGTCACGGTCGCCAATGCCGCCTGGAACGGCAGCATCGACACCGGGGCCACCACCTCGTTCGGCTTCAACGCCTCGAACAGCGGCGCGTCCAACACGGTGCCCGCCGCCTTCTTCCTCAACGGCGCCGCCTGCACCGGCAGCACGGCGCCCACCACCTCGACGCCGGCGACCCCGACGACCCCGGCGACCTCCAGCGGGCCCGCCGCCGGCGTCCTCGACCAGGTCAGCACGCCGAGCCGGGTCCGGCCGGCCAACGCCGGAGTGCAGTTCACCTGGCCCGGCACGTACTTCGAAGGACGCTTCCGCGGCACCGGCGTGGGCCTCGTGCTCAACGACGCCAACAACGACTACGTCGTCGAGGTGGACGGGGCGATCGTCGGCACGCTGGTGACGCCGGGGCAGACCACCTATTGGGTCAAGGGCCTGGCGGACCGTGACCACACCGTGCGGCTGGCGAAGCGTACGGAAAGCCCGTGGGCCGTGGGTGAGTTCGACGGCCTGGTCGCCGCGAACGGCGGCGTGATCCTCGCCAAGCCGGCGGCCCGTAGCCGGCAGATCGAGTTCATCGGCGACTCGTGGACCGCCGGCTACGGCGACATGTCCACCACGCGGGACTGCGGCAGCAACGGCGGCGTCACCCGGAACACCAACGCCGACGTCAGCTTCGGCGCGCTGACCGCCAAAGGCTTGAACGCCGGCTACCAGATCAACGCCTGGTCCGGTCTCGGCATGGTGCGCAACTACAACGGCACGAACCCCGATGACAACTTCCGCACCTACTACGACACCGACCTGCAGGCCCTCTACAACAGCGCGACCTGGCAGGTGCCGAGCACCTGGCGACCGCGAGCGGTCGTGATCGGCCTCGGCATCAACGACTTCTCCACCGCGCTCAACTCCGGCGAGAAGTGGGCGACGATCGACGAACTGGCCGCCGACTACCGGACGGCCTATCTGGCGTTCATCGACAAGCTGCGGGCCCGGTACGGCTCCGACACGTTCATCGTGCTCACCTATCCCGATCTGTCGTACCAGACCACCGCGTTCGCCACCTCGATCCAGCAGATCGTCAAGACGCGCAACGACGCGGGCGACTCCCGCGTGTCCGCGGTGTACTACGACGACACGGCCCTCGGACTCGACCACCTCGGCTGCGACTGGCACCCGTCGCAGCACGACCACCGGATCATCGCCGGCGCCCTGACCCAGTACCTCTCGACGCTTCCTCTGACCTGGTAGGAGGTTTCCGTGAAGTCCCTGCTCGCCCTCGCGATCGCCGTGCTCGTCCTGCCGGCGCCGGCCGCCGCCGCGGCCATCACCACCTATTACGTCGCGCCCACCGGCAGCGACAGCAACGCCGGCACCCTGGCCGCGCCGTTCGCCACCATCCAGAAGGCGGTCGCCGTCGTCGCCGCCGGCGACACGATCGCCCTGCGCGGGGGCACCTACAAACTCGACACCACCATCACGATCGCGAAGAGCGGCACCGCGAGCGCGCCCATCACGCTCGCCGCCTACCAGTCGGAGCGCCCGGTCATCGACGCCGAGGCGCTGCCCTACACGCCCGGCGCGGTCGGCTCGACCATCCCCAGCGCGCAGCGCGGCGCGATCCACATGGAGGCTTCCTACTGGCGGATCACCGGCCTCGAGATCGTCCACGGCCCGTACGCGGTCTATTGCAACAACTGCAACAACAACACGTTCGAGCGGTTGTCCACGCACGACAACTACGAGACCGGCTTCCAGTTGCAGGGCACCTCGGCCGGCAACCTGATCCTCAACCTGGACAGCTACCACAACCGGGACCCGCGCAAGAACGGCGAGAGCGCCGATGGCCTGGGCATCAAGGAGGGCAGCGGCACCGGCAACGTGGTGCGCGGCGCACGGCTGTGGAACAACATCGACGACGGCTTCGACGCGTGGGCCTTCACCTCGCCGATCACGATCCAGAACAGCATCGCGTACGGCAACGGCTACAACCGCTGGAGCATCCCCAACTTCTCCGGCGACGGCAACGGCTTCAAGCTGGGCGGCAGCGGCGGCACCGGCCCGGCCGCCGGCCACGCGGTGAGCAACAGCATGTCGTTCGGCAACGCCGCGCACGGCTTCACCGACAACGGCAACACCGGCACCATCACGATCAGCCGCAGCACCGCCTACCAGAACGCGAAGACCGGCTTCGACGTCGACGGCGGCTCCGCCTCGAAGCTGACCGCCAACCTGGCGGTGGGCAACAAGACCGCGGTGGCGCTGGGCTCCTCGACGGCCTCGGGCAACTCGTGGAACATCGGCGGCACCTGGACACTGCTCAGCACCGACCAGTCCACGATCACCGGCGCCCGCAACAGCGACGGCTCGATCCGTACCTCCAACTTCCTGGTGCCGGCCAACGGCGCCGCGGTAGGAGCCAAGATCTAGGTGACCGGCCGCTTCCGGCACGAGCCGGAAGCGGCCGACCGTCACGACCTGCGGCTCCACCAGGGCCAATCGCTGTCCGACGCGCGCGAACGTGGTCATCGGAACCCAGCGGACCCGCACCCCGTCAGAACACCATGCGATGGAGATCATGGTTGCAGCTGTCCGCGTCGGCGCTCATGGCCGCTCTTGGGGCGGGACTGACGTGGGCGACCAACCCGTTGGAGGGCAAGCGCAACGGCCTGACCGTGATCTTCGGCGACCATGCCTCGGCGCCGGCCACCCTGGTCCTCCTCGGCGCACTGATGGTGGTGCTCGCCGGTGTCGTGGCCGCCATGGTGTACCGCCGGAGGATGTTCGCGTGGGCGGCGATCGTGGGCGGCCTGACCGCGCTGAGCTGTGTCAGTTGGTACGGCATCCGGATCAGCGGCGAGCGGGTCCGCGCCATCGGCATGGACAGCGCCGGAAACCTCATCGAGCCGGAGGCGGTCAGCCGCCTTGGCATCGGCTGGTATCTCACAACTGCCTCGCTCCTGACACTGGCTGTGCTCGCCATCGGCCTCATGCGGCGTGCCCGCACCATCTCCTGACCGGATGCCCTGCTGCACCGGGGAGCGAGCAAAGGCACGACCGGACGGCACCGTCGGCGGACAGACGGGGATCGGCGCCTCGATCGCGTGATCGAGACGGTCATGCAGATCCAACGGGTGCCACGTCGACGACCACCAGCAGCGCCTCGTGCCACCCCGATACTCTCGGATTGACCTGTCCGCATCGCAACGATCGGAGCTTCCCCAATGAGCGCCATCGACGATCCCGCCGCAGAGCCCAGCAGGGACCCAGCTCGTGCGGACCGAGCAAACGACGAGCTGGAAGACTGGCTGTCGGATCTTCGCACCGAGGTGGCCGCTGATTCATCTGAATGGATGAACGAAGATTCAGCCGGCCAGCACCCGGCCGACAGGGCGGTTGAGCCCGGCCCGCTTCCCCTCGGCCAACGCGAGACCGGCGTCTCTGAGCCGAGCAGCGGCGGACGACACCGCGCCGCGGACTAAGCGACCCACCGGACCGTTCCATCCAGGTCAGCGTCATCGCCCTCCGGCCGGGCGGACGCGCGATGACAACGGCATAGGACTGACCGGCTGGCAGCCTGATCGACCGCGGGCGACGGCCGCAGGTCTCGGTCCGGGGACGCAGCGCGTTGATTCCGACCTTGCCCATAGTCGTCGGCATCCAACTGGCGTGGCGGATGCCGCGCCCAGTTGAGGTTGGAAGACACCTCGGGCTCAAGCCGGGAACGACGTATGGGCGAGGCGCTCGGAGATCTGCCAGATGCGGGTCGCGTCGTCGGTGCTTCGGAGCCGGGAGTAAACCGTCTGCTCGGCGGGCGCGCCGGACAGGTGCTGAAAACCGCTCGGCCCGTACATCCGGGCACCGCGGGCGTCCGGGCTGGTGGCCGCCAGGAGGGCCGGCAGCAGGGCGGTCTCGGACGTGCCGACGATCAGGCCGCGGCGGGCCAAGGCGTGGATCAGACGAGCCCCGGTGGTTGGCCGGGCCCGGCCCACCTCGGGGCGCGCGGTCAGCAGGCTGGTAGCGGCGACGCCGGGGTGGGCGAGGTTGCTGGTGATACCCCAGTTCCCGGCCTGGCTGCGCCGCTGCAGCTCGAGTCCGAACAGGCCGAACGCGATCTTGGATTGGCTGTAGGCGCGCATGCCGTTGTAGGACTTCTCCCAGTTCAGGTCGTCCCAGTTGATGGCGTTGGAGTTGGCGGCCACGCTGATCTGCGACGTCACCCGGGCCCGGCCGGCGCGCAGCAGGGGCAACAGCTGGGCGACGAGAGCGAAATGCCCGAGGTGGTTCGTGCCGAACTGCAGCTCGTACCCGTCGGCAGTGGTCTGCCGGTCGGGCGGCGTCATGACGCCGGCGTTGTTGACGAGGATCTGGATCGGGCGATCCTCGTCCCGCAGGCGCGCCCCGAGCGCGGCTACCGACTCGAGCGACGAAAGGTCGAGCTCCCGCAACGACACAACAGCCTGCGGGTGCCGGCGCCGGATCGTTGCGATCGCCGCCTCACCCTTGCCGAGATTGCGTACCGGCATGAGCACCTCGGCGCCCGAAGCGGCCAGGCGCGCCGCCAGGCCCAGTCCGACGCCGTCGCTCGCGCCCGTGACCACGGCGAGCTTGCCCGCAAGGCGGGGAACGGCGATGTCGGTCGGCGTACGCGTCATGATGTGCTCCTGGAATCTCGGGCCTCGACGGCGAATGTGTTTCCAGGCTGGCCGCGATCCTCGGGGACATCCACGGCCTGTCGATCCCAGGCTGACCGGGTGGGCCGGCGACGAGAAGGGGGGATCGGCAATCCGTGGCTGCACCCCGTGACCGGCTGGTAGAACCAACCTCGTGATCGATCGAACTGGGCTCGCCGAGTTCCTGCGCCGCCGCCGGGAGTCCCTGCAGCCCGAGGACGTGGGCCTCCCGCGCGGGCAACGCCGGCGCACCAGCGGACTGCGTCGCGAGGAGGTCGCCGCGCTCTGCCACCTCTCCGTCGACTACTACAGCCGGCTCGAGCGCGAGCGCGGCCCGCACCCGTCCGAACGCCTGCTCGCCTCGATCGCGCAGGGCCTGCATCTGTCCCTCGACGAACGCGACCACCTGTTTCGCCTGGCCGGGCACAATCCCCCGGCCCGGGGCTCGATCAGCGAGCACATCAGTCCGGGTCTGCTGCGCATCTTCGACCGTCTGGCCGACAGCCCGGCCGAGATCATCACCGAGCTCGGCGAGACGCTGCGGCAGACCCCGCTCGGCGTCGCGCTCACCGGCGACCTCACGCGCTACACCGGCCCGGCCCGCAGCATCGGCTACCGATGGTTCACCGACCCGGCCACCCGGGCCTTCTATCCACCGGAGGATCACACGCACCACTCCCGCGTCTTCGCCTCCGGGCTGCGCCGGGTCCGCACGCTCCGCGGGCGCAACTCGCGGGCCGCGCACCTCACCGAGCTCCTGCTCGAGCGCAGCGAGGAGTTCCGCACCGTCTGGAGCGAGCACGAGGTCGATGTCGGCTTCGACGACACCAAGCGCGTCGTGCACCCCGAGCTCGGCGACCTCGAGCTTTCCTGCCAGTCGCTGATCGATCCGGGGCAGTCGCACGTCCTGCTGGTCTACACCGCTACCCCCGGTAGCGAGAGCTACGAGAAATTGCAGCTGCTCGCCGCCATCGGGCCGTAACGGCCACCGCTGCCGGGGGTCAGGCGGTGATGTCGCGGAACTGCGGTGGGGCGGTTGCTGGGGTCGGCCGTTTGAAGCGGGAGCGAACGGGCACGCCAATCACTGGCCGTCGTCGTTCGTAGGAGGTTGTCATGCCGGGTCGTGAGGACATGCCGAGCACGCTGAAGCGGTCGCCGAAGAAGGCGCAGGACACCTACGCCGAGACTCACGACTCGGCTGTCGAGCAGTACGGCGAGGGTGAGCGGGCGCATCGCACGGCGTTCTCGGCGGTCAAGCATTCGTTCGAGAAGGTCGGCGACCACTGGGAGCCGAAGGAGCAGAAGGGGCCGAGCGACGCCAAGGCGGCCGGCGGCCGGGACACCGACGCGGAGACGGCCGGTGGGGTGGACGCGAACGCGAGCAAGACGCACCTGCTGGACGTGGCCGGGCGCCTCGACATCAGCGGCCGCTCCCGGATGACGAAGGCCGAGCTGGTCGACGCGATCCAGAAGGCGAACACGGCCGCCACCAGCAAGGCTCGCGCCCGGTGAGTGCCGTGTCCGGCCAGGCACCGGCACCATCGACATCGGCGGTCGGGCCGACTCAGCCCCGTCTTTAATCGGTCAGGCGTCGGCGCTGGAGTCCACGTTGCGCGGCGGTCATGATCCGCACGGTCGGTCAGCCCATGCCGGCGCCGTGTAGCAGTTCTTCGTGTTGGCATCGGCCTTCACGGCTGCCTTTGATCGGCCGGCATCACTGAGGTGCGGCCGGAGCTTCGTGTAACGCACATCACACACGTATCGGACACCTTCTTGTCATCGCATCGACACATCTCTATGCTCCAGGAAAGCGCTTACCTGTGGTCAGCCCACCACGCGACGCGCTCTCGACAACGAGGTGAGACAGAGATGAAACGACCACCCGCTCTACGATGGATCGCCGCAGGGGCCACCGCAGTCGCGGCCGCCGCTATCACGGTGATGTTGCCGCTGTCCTATGCATCGGCCGCTGACAACCTGAGCCTCAACGGCGGCGCCGATGGTTCCAGCAAGGCCAGCGGCACCAGCTACGGCAACGTCAAGGACGGCAACACCAGCACCTACTGGTCGCCGGCCAGCACGCTCGGTTATGTCTCGGTCAAATGGAGCAGCGCCACCACGGTGTCCCAGGCCGTCATCAGGCAGGCCTCCGGCGGCGGCTCGATCAGCGCCTGGCGGCTGCTCAATGCCGACAACGGCGCCGTCCTGGCCAGCGGCAGCGGCAGCCCGAGCACCATCTCGTTCTCCTCGACGTCGCTGAAGAAGCTCACGCTCGACATCACCAACGCGTCCAGCGCGCCGCGGATCGCCGAGTTCGAGACGTACGCCAGCGGCGGCTCGACCCCGACCACGAGCCCTACGACCGGCCCCACCACCAGCCCGACCAGCAACCCCGGCACCCCGACCGGCGCATGGCCGAGCTCGGCCGGTTCAGCCAGCGTGTCCGGGACGGTCTCCGTCTCGGGGACCTTCGACGGTGGCATGAAGACCTACTGCTGTATCGGTGACGGCTCGCAGAACGAGTCCCAGGACCCGATGTTCGAGATCGCGAACGGCGGCACCCTGCAAAATGTCATCCTCGGCTCTCCCGCCGGTGACGGCGTGCACTGCCTGGGAACCTGCACCATCAGGAACGTCTGGTGGAACGACATCGGCGAGGACGCCGCAACCTTCCTGCAAACCAACGGTGGCACCAGCTACGTCATCGGCGGCGGCGCGAGGAACGGCAGCGACAAGACGTTCCAGCACAACGGCAACGGCACCGTCAACATCTCGGGCTTCTACCTCAACGGCGCCGGCAAGCTCTACCGAGCCTGCGGCAACTGCACCAATTCGTACCAGCGCAACGTCGTGGTCAACAACGTGCTGCTGACCGGTGTCGACTACGTCGTCGGCATCAACACCAACTGGGGCGACACCGCCACCATCACCCGCGTCACCGTCAACTCCGGCGCGGTGGTCTGCGGCATGTACAAGGGTGTCGCCAAGGGCAGCGAACCGAGCTACCTCGGCGAAGGCTGGAACACCAGCAACTGCAAGGTGAACAAGAGCGACGTCACCTACCGGTAGGCCGCTGCTACAAGTTCTCCGGGGCCGCTCACCAATGAGGTGGGCGGCCCCAGGGCTGATCCGCTTGCTGCCGGATGGCACGCTCATGCACCGTGACCGAGACCCGCGAACAGATCATCGACTTCTGTCCGGCATTGCGCGGTGGGGACGCCGTGAGAAATCCGGATCTCGTAAAGGCTCGCCCGTGAGGGCGGTCATCGTCGCGGCCGCGGTCGCGTTCATCATCTCGCTGTTCGGCACGCCGGTGGCCATCCGAGTCTTCACCGCGCTCAAGGCCGGCCAGCCGATCCGATCCATCGGCCCGGCCACCCATCTGGCCAAGAAGGGCACCCCCACCATGGGCGGCGTGGCCTTCATCGTGGCCACCGTCTTCGCGTACGTGGCGGGGCACGTCGCCCTGACCACCCTGCCCGACCGGCAGATCGCGCAGGAGGGCCCGACGATGACGGCCCTGGTCCTGCTCGGGCTGTTCGTGTTCTGCGGCGTGGTGGGCTTCCTGGACGACTTCCTCAAGGTGCGCCGGCGCAACTCCGACGGACTGTCCGCCAAAGGCAAGCTGCTCGGCCAGGCGATCGTCGGCGGCGGGTTCGGCATCGCCGCGCTCTACGTGGCCAGCACCAACGGCCAGACCGTGGCGAGCGAGCACATCTCGTTCATCCGGGACATCAGCTGGCTCGACGTCGGCAAGGTCGGCTCGGTGATCGTGTTCGTGTTCGTGATCATGGCGATGTCCAACGGCGTGAACCTCACCGACGGTCTCGACGGCCTCGCCACCGGCGCCTCGATCCTGGTGCTCGGGGCGTACGCGCTGATCGGTTTCTGGCAGTACCGGCACTGGTGCGGCGACACCGACTACGCCCGGGTCAACGACTACTGCTACCAGGTGCGGGATCCCCTGGAGATCGCGATGATCGCCGCCGCCGCGGCGGCCGCCTGTGTGGGCTTCCTGTGGTGGAACACGTCCCCGGCGCGGATCTTCATGGGTGACGTGGGCTCGCTGGCGCTCGGCGGCCTGATCGGCGGGCTCGCGGTGGCGACCCGCACCACGCTGCTTTCGATCTTGATCGGCGGGCTCTTCGTCCTCATCACGACGACCTGGGTGATCCAGATCGTCTCGTTCCGGACCACCGGTAGACGTGTCTTCCGGATGGTGCCGTTGCACCACCATTTCGAGCTGGCCGGCTGGAGCGAGGTCAATATCGTGGTCCGGTTCTGGATCGTGGCCGGCGTCTGCGTGGCGGCCGGCCTGGGCCTGTTCTACTCGGATTTCCTGGCGGCCGTCGGTTAAGAGCCACTCGCGATAGCGCGCAGCGCGTCGAGCACGGCCCGAACCGGTCAGGAAGTGCCGGTGAGCTGCCAGGTGTACGCGCCCTTACCGTCGTTGGCGATGTCGTAGACGATCTTGCCGTCGGCCGAGACGCCGGAGGTGTTGGCCGATTGCCACGCGCAGGTGAAGGCAAGGCTGCCCGAGTCATAGCTGTTGATCGACGGATACCCGGTGCCGGTGCACTTGTTGACGTCGTTCTTCTGCACCCACACCGTGGCCGTGAAGCTGTTGAACCGCTTACCGACGATGAATCCGCCGTCCCAGCTGACGTTGCTGATCGCCTGGTAACTGCCGACATGGTTGTAGAGGCAAAGGTCGACGTAGACGGTGATGTCCGGCTTGCCGGGCAGGGCGATTTTCTTGGCCTGGTAGTACTCCTGGGTGTAGTTGCCTGAGCAGTACTCCACGTCCGCTGCCGCGGCGCTGGTGGCCGGAGCTACGGCGGTGGCCCCGGCTACGGCAGCCGCGACGACCCCGGCGCGGCGCAGTCCCATTCCCCACATCGATGTCCTCCTTGGTTGTCCGGTGCAAACGTCCACGTGTCGGCCATGCCGAACGGGCCGCGGCTTCAGTCTTTGCCGGCCACCTCCGCGTACCAACGTGTTTCGGGCTCGGCCGAAAAGCGACGATGCCCTGAATCGACTAGGTTGGATGAGCACGGGACTGCGGGGGTGGCGTTGGTGTACCGGATTCACTTCACCGCTGCCGACCTGGCAGGCACCCGGGTCGCGGGTTCGCCCCGGCCCTTGCTCGAGGCCCTCATGGCGATGCGCCTGCTGCAGGAACGAACCGAACCGGCGCGCTTCGACGCCTGGCGTCACCAGGTCCGTGCCCGGCTGCGGCAACCGGCTCGGGCCCTGTTCGACCTCGTGCCCGCCCGCGGGTACACGCCGATGTTCCTCGCGCCGAACGCGTCGGGCACCGTGGCCGAGCAACTGGACCTGGTCCGCGGCGCGGATCCGCGGGACATCGCCGCCGAGATGGCCACCTTCGCCGGCCTGCATGCGGTGCCGCGCTGGGCCCGCGATCTCGACCGGGACCCGCGCGCCATCGAGCGCCTTACCGGCATGCTCGGCGAGATGCACACCGCGGCGGTGGCGCCGTACTGGCCGCAGGTCTCGGCCCAATTCACCGCCGACCGCTCCGCTCGCGCCCGGCAATTCCTCGACGGTGGGATCGACCGGCTCCTGGCCGGCCTGCACCCGGGTCACATCCGGTGGCGGCCGCCGGTGTTGGAAGTCCTCACTGTCTCCCGCCGCCGTGGCGAGCTGCATCTCGGCGGACGTGGGCTTCTCCTCGTTCCCACCGTCCTGGGCCCGCCGGCGCCGACGGTCGATACCGCAGGCCCGCAGCCGTACGTGACCTACCCGGCCACCGCCGACACCCAGATCGGCGCCCGGATCATCGCGGCCATGCCGACCGGCCGGGCCCCGATCACCGTGCCGCATCTCGCGGCGTTGCTGGGCCGCACCCGAGCCGCGATCCTGTTCTCGATCGCCGAACGTCCGGGCTGCACCACCACAGAACTGGCCACAGCCACACGGATCAGCCCGTCCAGTGCCAGCGAACACGCCACCGTGCTCCGCGCCGCCGGCCTGATCAGCTCGGCACGGCACCGCCAAACGGTCCTGCACACGCTCACCGCGGCCGGCGACTCCCTGCTCGCAGCCAACGTCCCGGCCGGTGCCGGCGACGAATGAACCTGACCGTCACCCCTCGCGCACTGTCAATGGCGGCCTGCTTCCCGCATGGCCTCACTCGCGGGCAAAGCAGAAGGTCGTCGCGGTGGCGGCCGGGTTGCTCTCCGAGCTGACGGTCACCGTTGTACGGCGGGTGTCCTTCGTCCAGACCTCCACCGACGACGTGTGGCCGGCAGGGATGCCGATCACGGTGCGGGGGAGCGAGGCGCCGGGGGCCGAGACCCGGAAGACGTCGGCGGCTCGGCCGGTGTTGCGGACGGGGATGGTGCAGCGTGTCCAGCCGGAACGGTCGGGGCGGGCCAGGTCCGGGTACGCCTTGACGCCCCGCGCGTAGGGGCCGGCGCCGTCCAGGGAGCGGACGGCCACCTCGTACGAAAGCACGCCTTTGTTGTTGCGGTTGCGGTCGAGGACGTAGAAGTGCAGGCGGTTCTCCGTGTCGACGTACTCGAAGCGGCTGCCTGAGTTGGTGCCGGCGT
The DNA here is from genome assembly GCF_044454685.1 of Actinoplanes sp. NPDC051513. Taxonomy (NCBI): domain Bacteria; kingdom Bacillati; phylum Actinomycetota; class Actinomycetes; order Micromonosporales; family Micromonosporaceae; genus Actinoplanes; species Actinoplanes sp. NPDC051513. Next base: position 176,713 of record NZ_JBITDW010000011.1, on the reverse strand, counting down.
GGAAGAGGGCGTCGGAGAGCTGGCGGTAGTCGCCGATCGTCATCTTCTGCGGTGTGCCGTCCGGCAGGACGAAGTCGACCTTGTCGATGTCCTGCGGGTTCGCGTCGATCGTCCAGATGAAGGGGGCGGCGTCCTGGTTCTTGGTCTTGGCGAGCAGGACGCCGGAGTCGGGCGTGAACGAGTCGTAGCCCATCCGGTCGACGACCTCGAGCGTGTAGTTGTCGTAGCCGCCGCCGTCGCAGAAGGGGTCGGTCGCGGGATCGCAGGCAGCCGAGTGGTCCCCGCCGTCCAGGGTGACGTTGATTCCGGCCACCCGGCCGTTCTCGACCTCGCGGGCGGTCACCCGAGTCAGCACCACGCCCGAGGTGGCCAGCGTGTCACGAGAGAGCTTCAGCACCCCGTCGTCGTCGACGATGCCGAGCTTCATCTTGTTGCGCAGCATGTGCTGGGCGCCCATCGACGAGCCGGCCGTGCCCGGGATGAGCCAGCGGCTGTGCGGGCCGCCGGGGCCGTTGAACGTGCCCCGGCTGAGCATCTCCCACGGGCCGCTGTAGTCGCGGCGCGCCGGGATGCCGTACGGATTGTTGTAGTTGTCGCCGACGCCGAGGATGTGGCTGAATTCGTGCGCGTACGTCGACATGCCGGAGCTTTCGGCCTGCAGCGAGCTGCCCTGGGCCGCGTTCGGCCAAATGTTGGCCGAGGCCTGCCAGGAGGTCCATTCGACGTAGCGGGTGGCGTTCCAGTTGGGCAGCGCGTCGTCCGGCGGGCCCCAGTCGTCGGTCACGTCCTGTTTGGTCGTGAACTTCATCTGGCCGAACTCCTGCCAGGTGGCCGACTCGTCCTGCCCGGCGGACAGGAAGAAGACGAAGTCGTACTTGGCCGCCTCGGCCTCGCCGACCGCGGCGATCCAGGCGGCGCGCGCGTCGGCACGCAGGTTGCGGCCGCAGGTGTCGCCGGACGGGCATCCCTGGCCGCGCTGCATCTGGGTCTCGATGCCGTACTCATGACTGTCGGCCGGCATCTGGTAGACGCCGAAGGCGCTCAGCTCGATGCCGAACCGGCCGTTCGAATCCTCCATCCAGTACTCATGGATGGTGTGGCCGCGGTTGAGCTTGCCGGGCTTGTTGAGGAAGTCGCGGTAGAACCGCGGCACGTCGGCCCGGGCCAGATTCTGTACGCCGGAGGGGTTTCCGTAGATGGTGGAGTTCGCGGGCCGCGTGACGACGAACGGCTGGTTGGGGTAGTCGACGAGCACGAGGGCGCCGTTGAAGTTGCGCTCCGACCCGCGTACGGCCGGGTCGGCCCAGTCGGTGCCCGGCACCGGCTTGTAGTCCGACCAGGTCATGGTGTCGGGTAGTTCGTAGCGCTGCGGGTCGACCGGCTGTGGGCCTCCGCCTTTGCCGGTCAGGGCGGCGGCCTCGTCGGCCTGCCATGGCTGGGTCTGCGGCCAATGCCGCATCCGCCAGGGCGTGGCGGGGTCGACGCCGTCGGAGGGCGCGGCTATGGCCGGCGAGGCGATGAGGGCGCCGGCCAGGGCCAGCATCGCTGCGGAGGTGGCGGAGACCAGGCGTCGCGCGCTCGTCATGCCGCCATCCTGGCAAATTAATCGACATGCTTCAATCGGGCGATGGCGCGCAGCGCGTCGAGCACTGCCCGGACCGATGCGCGGTGCAGCGTTTCCGGCCTGGTCAGGACGTCGATGTGGCGGCCGGCCGGCAGGTCGGCCAGCGGCCGCAGCACTAGCCGTGGGTCTTCCGGCGTCGTGTGGCCCGGCAGCAGGGCGAGCGCCTCCCCGGCCGCGATCACCGACGCTGCGACCGTGAATTCGTTGATCCGGTGGCGGACGTCGAGGGGCCGCCCGGCCAGCGCCGCGATCGCGGTCAGCACCCCGGTCAGCGGAAATCCTTCGTGCACGCTGATCCACGGCCAGGCGCTCACGTCGGCCGCGGTGAGCCGGTCGTGCGCGGCTAGCGGATGATCGGCCGACATCGCGACGTACAGCGGCTCGTGAATCAGCGGGATCACCGTGAGCCGGTCGGCGGGCCAGGGCGGACTGTGTGCCAGCCGGTGCGCCAGCACCAGGTCGTAGTCGCCGACCAGAGCCGGGAACTCGTTCTGCGCCACGTCTCGGTCCGCGCACCGCACCGGCGGCCCGCCGGTCTCGGCGAGTCGTGTGATCAGCGGCGCGAACCAGGTCAGCCCGGCGCTGTGGAACGCGGCCACGGTGACCGGCGTGCCCGGTGCGTCCAGGTAGTCGCCGACCGCCCGGGACGCCCGGTCGAGCGCGGTCATCACCTCGACCGCGGCCGTTGCCAGGGCCCGGCCCGCCTCGGTCAGCACCAGGCGCCGCCCGCTGCGCTCGGTCAGCGGCACCGGCGCCGACCGTTGCAGGACGTTGAGCTGCTGGGACACCGCGGACGGGGTGATGTGCAGCGCGCGGGCCACCGCGGCGACACTGCCCCGTTCGCCGAGTTCGCGCAGCAGCCTCAGGTGGTGCGGATCCATTAGCCCCACTACATCGTCGATTCACCAGTTGGCGTCTTGTCTACCGTATCGGCGGGTCGCAGGCTTCCGGTGTGAGAGGGGACCTTCTGTTACTGGCCGTGGCCGTGATCTGGGGCAGCAGCTATCTGGCGGCCAAGACGCTGGTCGTGGCCGGCGGGGTGCTGGTGGTGCTGGCGCTGCGCTATCTGGTGTCGATGGTGGCGATGCTGCCGCTGATGACCGTCCGGCGTCCGGCGCGGGCCGAGGTGGCGACCGGACTTCTGCTCGGTTGCACGCAGGCGGCGGTGCTGGCGCTGGAGACGTACGGGGTCTCGCTCACCAGCGCCACCAACGCCGGAGTTCTGATCAGCCTGACCATCCTGCTCACGCCGCTCCTGCAGGGCGGCCTGCCGCCGCGGTTCTTTCTGGCCGCCGCGGTCGCGACCGGCGGAGTGGTGCTTCTGGTCGCGGGGCCCGGTTTGCGTACGCCGTCGGCCGGCGACGCCTTGATGCTGGCCGCCGCCGTGGTCCGTGCCGCACACGTCACGCTGTCCGGGCGGTTAAGCCGGCCCTCCTACGACACGGTCACCCTGACCACGTTGCAGACCGTAGTGGGGGCAGTCGTGTTCACCGTCGCGGCCGGTCCGTCGCTGCTTCCGGCGGCCGCCGGTTTCTCTGGCGACGAGTGGCTGGGCGTGCTCTACCTGGCGCTGGGCTGCAGTGTCTTCGCCTTCGTGGTGCAGTTGTGGGCCGTACGCCGCACCTCGGCCGCCCGGGCGAGCCTGCTGCTCGGCACCGAGCCGGTGTGGGCCGTCCTGATCGGCGTCAGCCTCGGCGGCGAGCACCTGACCGTCCTCGCGGCGGCCGGCATCGCCCTGGTCCTGGCCGGCACCTTCTGGGGCCAGCGGGTCGAACGCGTCCACCGCACGGGCCCGGAGCGGGACGGTGCTCCGGTACCGGACCGGAGCACCGTCACCTCATCGGCGGGTCTTGGGTAGGTCGAACTGGTCGGCTGAGCGGCAGTCCTTCTGGTTGCCGATCGCGGCGGGTCCCAGGTCGGCGAGGGCTTCGCGCGCTCGTTGCCGGCCGAGGTTCCACGCGTACCAGGGGTCGGGTTCCTTGAGGTCCTCCGCGATCCAGCTCAGCGTGCACCGCCGTACGGGATCGGGAAGTTTGGTCAGAGCGGGAGTCGCGTCGGCGGAGAGAGCCCGCAGATACCAGGCGTCGATTTTGCCGGAGCCCTGGTAGCGGGCCGCGTTCCGGCTGGCCACGTAGCCCTCGGGGTCGAGGGCCGCCAGACCGAGCAGCATCAGCACGGCGAGAGCGACAGTGGTCGCGGGGATCCACCGGCCCCGCCACTTGATTCCGGCGACCGCGATCAGCACGAAGATCACGCCGAGCAGCATCTCGGACGCCATCACGAAGATCCGCTCACCGGTGAAGCTGTAGACCCGCTGGTACTCCCACATCCGCGACAGCGCGGACGCCACGATGACGACACTCAAGGCACAGAGCAGACCCAGCAGTACGCGTAGCAGCAGTCGTTCCACCGGCTGGTCCCGTTTCGCCCAGCGAGCCAGGGCCGCGATCAACGCCAGCGACAGCAGCGTCACCGCGACCAGCTGCCAGAAGCCGCTCCGGGCGTACTCCGAGTAGCTGAGCCCGGCCGTCTTCAGCACGTGCCGGCGTCCGCCGAACAGCACGGTGAACTGCACCGCCACGAAACCGCCGAAGAGCAACACCAGCGCGGCGCAGGCCGGCGCCCACTCGATCAGGCCGAGCCTGCCCTTGCCCTCGGTGTCCAGGCTGGATGTCGCCGGCGGCGCGGTCAGCGTGTAGATCCCGGAGACGGCGAGCAGGCCACCGGCCACGGCCAGGAAGATCCACTGGAAGACCGAGCCGATGGCGAAATCGGGGATGGCATCGTCCAGCAGCTCGGAGAACGCGATGTCGGCCGACGACAACAGCGCGCCGAAGACGAGCAGCACCACGACGGTGAGGGCGACCGAGAAGAAGGCCCGCCGGGCGATTCCCGGGTTACGGCCCGTCTTCAGGTGCCGGCGGACCCAGGGGATGCCGGCGAGTGCCGCGTACGGGGCGGCCACCAGGCTGAACAGGATCGACCTGACCTGCCGGCCGCCGACGATCGCCAGCGCGGTGCAGCCGATCGCGCCCAGCACGCTGAACGTCACCAGCCACCACGCGTTGCGGAACGCCAGGATGAGCAGCAGGGCGAGCGCCGCCGCGGCCCAGCCGGCACGGACCAGCCGTTCCCGGCGCGGCAGATCGGCGGACTTCCGGACGCCGAACGCCACTCCCAGCGTCAGCACGAGCCAGCCGAGGAACCAGCCGATACCGACCCGGTCCAGCGGCAGGAAGATCAGGAAGCCGAGGGCGCCGGCGAGCACACCGGCCGGGACGGGCCAGCCCCGGGCTTCCTTCGGTGCGGGCCAATGCTTCTTGCGGAACGTCTGCCAAGGGCTTGGCGGCCGCTCGTACGTGCCGAACGGGCGTATCGGGTGCGGGGGTGCGTACGGCTGAGCAACTATCGCTTCAGGTTTCAGCGGTTGGGGGGTCAGCGGCGGGACTGCTCGGGGTGCCGGGGTCGTGCTCTCGGCCGGTTTCGGGGCGACCGCGGTCGGCGTGGTGGCCGCCGGGATGGTTGCGGACGGCGTGATCGCGGGTTTCTCGGGTTGGTCGGCCGGCTTGGTGACGGCCGGGGCCGACGCCGGGGCCGGGACCATTGGCACGAACAGGGCATACCCCCGCGTACCAGATGGAATCTGGACTGGGATTGCCCATGCCGTTTCACCGTCGGTCCCCGGCCAGACCATCGACGGGATCGCGTCGGTAGGCGGCATGACCAGCAGTTGGGGTGCCGGCACAGAGGCGGCCGGAACGTCTTTGCCGGTGTCCGCGGGAACGGCCTTGGCCGCTTCTGCGGGATCAGAACGCTCTGGTGGCAGGTCCGCCACTGCACCCTCCCTGGTTGCTCGGTGCGCACACCGTAAGCCGTGCGCACCGCAATTTCTACGCGGGGACGGGTCCGTATCGCCGCGACGGCTGGCCGGATTGGCACGGATGCGGGAGCAATGGACGGTCGGTGTCCAGCCCAGACGAAGCTCGCGGTGGGCGGTGATCACGCCGGCGCCGAGGACTTTGACGCCCGCGGTCGAGACGCCGGAGCCGGCTGACGTCGTGCCGGCTCGGTCGGCCACGCGACCGCTCCTGGCCGGCATCGAGGTGATCTGAAACCTGGATCGAGTTTAAATTGGTGTATCTCGATGTGACTTGCCGCGCCCGGCCGGTTCGCTTCGACCCTCGGGCGGCCCGGCCGAATTGGCTGGCTACGGCCGCTCGGACGGATCATGCGGGGTTGTTGCTCGGTTCTGCCGCGTCGGTTCTGCCGCTCGGTTGTGGACTGGAGCGGGCTTCTTGCGCAAGGGGATGACGGTACGTTCAATAGAAGTTACTCAGTGAACTCGGTAACGAGTGCGCCTGCTTACGGGAGTGTCTGGATGACTGAACCCCCCGCCGACAAGGAGACCGCCCTCGTCGACGTGTCCGGCATCCCGATCGACGATTTGCTCCGCAGCTCCGAGAGTGCGCTGCTCGAGTCCTTGCGCCGGGTCGAGGAAGAGCGAGACAACGAGGCCATCGCGGGATTCTCGCAGGGCTTGACTTGACGCAGACCGCCGATCCGCGTCGAGACCCGGGTTCATCGGCCGTTCAGCCGGTACCGTTCCGGGAATTCGTGCTGAAGGTGGCTGGGCGGTGCGATCTGGATTGCGACTACTGCTACATGTTCCACGGCGCCGACCAGCGATGGCCGCAACAACGCGGGATCATGCCGGAATCGGTCGCCGAGCGAATAGCGGTCGCCATCGGTGTCCACGCGCGACGGCATCGGCTCCGGGACGTCGCGGTCATCCTTCACGGCGGCGAGCCTCTGCTGGCCGGGGCGCCACGTCTCGCAGCGATCGCGACCTCGATCCGCGCCCGGATGCCGGCCGGGACCACCGCGCGGGTGAGCGTTCAGACCAACGGGGTGCGGCTCGACGAGGCGATGCTCGGCATGTTCGGTGCGGCGGGAATCCGGATCGCGGTCAGTCTCGACGGCGACGCCCCGAGCCACGATCGTCATCGCCGGCACATGAACGGCGGTGGCAGCCATGCGGCCGTTTCCCGGGCGCTGCGGCTGCTGACCAGGTCCGAACACCGGCCCCTCTTCGCGGGCCTGCTCGGCGTCATCGATCTGGCGAACGACCCGGCCGGGGTCTACCGGGAACTGGCCCGATACGACCCGCCCGTGCTGGATCTCCTTCTGCCGTTCGGGAACTGGTCGGCGCCTCCGCCCGGCCGCCTGCCCGACGACGCGGCACCCTACGGCCGGTGGCTGGCGACGGCCTTCGACACCTGGTACGACTCCCCGCCCGGCCGGCCAGAGGTACGCCTCTTCCGCGAGCTGATCACGCTCGTGTGCGGCGGTCGCAGCCGGAGCGAGCAGATCGGCCTCAGCCCGCCGGCGATGATCGTTTTTAATGTCGACGGTTCGATCGAGCAGTTGGACTCGCTTCGCTCGGCTTTCGAGGGCGCGGTCGACACGGGGATGTCGGTCTTCACGCACGATCTCGATGAGGCGCTCACGCATCCGGCGGTGGCCTCACGGCAGCGCGGCCTCGAGGCATTGGGCGACGAATGCCGGAGGTGCCCGCTGGTAAAGGTCTGCGGCGGCGGGCACTACGCACATCGCTACCGCGCCGGCACCGGGTTCACCAATCCGTCCGTCTACTGCGCGGATCTCACCTATCTGATCCGCCACGTCCAGGACCGTGTTCAGCGGGATGTGACGATTCTCCGGGGGCGAGCTCGATGATCATGCGGCACCGGATTCCCTGGCGATCCTTCGAATCGCTCTGTTCCGGTGCCCCCGATGCCACCGCCCTCGCCGTGCTCGGTTCCGCCCAGCTGAGCAAGCACCTGCTCCTGTTGCGGCTTGTCTCGGACCGGCTTCCGGCCGGCTCCGGCGTAGCCGCGGAGGCGCTGGCTCTCCTGTCTGACCTCGCCCGACGAGATCGGCCCGCCGTCGATCTGGTTCTCGGTTACCCGTACGTCGCGGCCGGGCTGGCCGGCTGCCTGCGGATCCTGCGCAATGGGCTGGACGCGACCCCGGTCGAGGGGTATCTGGCGGCGACCGCGATGGCCGCCGCGATTCACGCCGGCCGGGACGCGGAACTCGACGGCGTCCCGACCGCTCGCTTCCTCCACCTGCCGACCCTGGGCACCGCCGACACCGCCGCGGACGATCGGCTGGTGCGGTGGACGGCCGGGGCCGGGCGACTCACCGTCGGGCAGACCGTGATCGACCCGATGGCATCAGGGGACGACCGGACCGGCTGGACCGGCGTCCGCCGGTTGTTGCCCGGCTCCACGCCGCTGTTCGACGACGTCGACCCGAATCGGGAGTCCGCGAACCTGGCGGCCGGGCTCCGCCTGCCGGCCGCGGAGTTCGTCGTGTGGCGGGACGGTTTCGGGGGCGCCACCGCGGTCCTTCGCCACCGGCACCCCGGCCGGGCCCTGCAGGTCGCCGAGGTTCTGCGGGCCGTCACCCCGCTGGCTGTCCTCCGGCCCGGTCAGGGACGCAGCGCCTCGGCCCGGCAGGCGTACGGTGCTGTCGCCACCACGTTGCCGGGCAACCCCGTGGGTTTCGCGGCCACCTTGATTCACGAGACCCAGCATTCGGTCCTCAACGGGCTGCTCGACCTGGTGGACCTGGTCGACCCGTCCGATCAGGGCCTGGTCTACTCGCCCTGGCGCGCTGATCCCCGGCCCGTCGGCGGGCTGCTGCACGGTTGCTTCGCCTTCCTGGCCATCGCCGAGTTCTGGGCGCGCGAAGATGCGGCCGGCGTCGAGGCCCGCGCTGCCTTCGAACTCGCCCGCACCAGGATCCAGGTGCGTCAGGCGCTCGACACGCTGACCGAAGTCCCGGCCCTCACCGCCGACGGACGATATGTCGTGGGCCGCCTCGCCGAACGTTTCGCCCGGCTGGAGAGCGGTCCGACGCCCGCGTTCGCCGCCCGGCTGGCCGAGCTCGCCGCCGACGACCATCGCTTGTCCTGGCGGTTTCGGCTGCTGGCGCCGGAGCAGTCCGCCGTCGAAGCCGCTGCCAAGGCCTGGGACTCCGGTCTGGCCGCCCCCGCACTGCCGGACGCCGCGCAGGTCGGCTCGGCCGTCGAGACGTTCGTGCCCAACGGCCGGATCCGCCGCCTTGGCTTGATCGCCGCGCAGGGTGCGTCCTCCGCGGGCGAAGGCGGGCCGGACGATCAACTGGCCGGTGGCCGCTATCGGGCCGCAGCGGACGCGTACACGGCCGCCATCAGGTCGAACGACGACGACCTCGGCGCCTGGACCGGGCTCGCGATCGCCGGGGCCCGGCTCGGTGGACCGGGCGCGCGCGTGTGGTCGCACCGCCCCGAGCTGGTCCGGGCGGTGTACCAGGGGCTGGCGGCCACACCCGTCGATCCGCTGGCGTTGGCGGACTGGCTGGCGGGCGGGCCACGGGGATGATGCCGGCCTAGGTCGGCGGCGGCTCGATGTCGGCGTCGATGCGTTGCCGGTTGCGGGCTGCCTGTGAGTCGGGATGGTCGGCCCCGAGCGTACGGACGAAACCCTCCACCGCGGTCCGCCGGAGAACTTCGGCCTCATGCCCGCGCCCGGCGCCTTCGAGGTCGAGCGCGTGATTGAGCATGCAGGCGAGCGTGTAGGGATGGGCCGGCCCGCGGATCGCCTCCTGCCGGGAGAATTCCAGAACCTCCTGGGAGTAGACGCTCGCTTCCTCGTACTCGCCCAGCGCCGCCAGGTCGCTCGCCAAGTTGGTGGTCGCGCAGAGAGCGTACGGATGGTGCACGCTCAGGGCGGCCGTGAGCCTCGTGCGGGCCGTCACGTTGAGTTCCCGGGCCTGGGCGACCTGGCCCAGGCGGCGCAGCACGATGGCGAGGTTGATTCGGCAGACCTCGACGAAGGGGTGCCCGATGAAGTCCCGCTCGTAGATGCGTAACGCGTTCTCGAAGATCTCGCGAGCCCGGTTCAATTCGATCGGGTTTTGGCTGTGCTCGTCGCGCAGCGCGTTACCCAGGCTCATGGCCGCCGCCAGCGTGTGTTCGTGGTTCTCGGGGAACTGGGCGGAGTAGGCCGAGTAGTTCGTCTCGGCTCCTTCCCGCGCTTTGGTGTATCGGCCCAGCTTGCGCATCAGCATGGCGACCGTGCGCCGAGCCATCAGCACGTTCAGGTGCGACGACCCGACCACCGCCTCATGGACGGTGATGGCCTCCTCCTGCATGATGAGGCCCTCGCCGTAATGGCCGAGACCGTAGTAGTCGCGCACCAGGTTGCTGATCGCGAACAGGGTGTCCGGGAAGTCGGCGCCATAGTTCTCGGTCCAAAGACGCACGGACTCGGTGTCCAGGTCGCGTGCCTCGCCGAACTCACCCATGAGACGCAGGTCGACGGCGTAGTTGTTGGCGGTACGAAGGGTGGCGGGGTCGTCGGGACGCAGCACCCGGTGGTGCTGCGCGAGGAGTTCCTTGTCGAACTCCAGGGCCTCCCGGAACCGGCCGAGCGCGCGCAGGTCGGCGCCGTAGCCGTTGGCCGTCACCAGATAGTGGTCGCTGTCCTCGCCCAATGTCTCGTGGAACAGCTGGAGTACCTCGCGGTCGATCTTCTGGGCCTGGTTCAGCTCACCGAGTGACCGCAGCGTCTGTGCGAGGTGCCGCCGGGCCAGCAGGACGAGTTCATCCCGCGCGCCCCACTGCGATTGCCACCGTTGCAAAGTCGACTCGGCCAGGTCCCGGCTGCCGGCGAAGTCGCCCACCACGTAGCGGTAGCGGATCTGGTCGAGGACGACGCGGCGTGCCTCCCGGTCGGTGGACTCGACGATGCCGGACGGCCGGATGTGCGGGGACAGCTGCCCGTGGCGAGCCCGGCCGAGTGGGCCCAGCTCATCGGGGTTGCCGGGATTGGCCAAGGCCAGGATGCTGTGCGCCTGCTCGGGGGTGGTCTGGCGCTGTTCGGGGCTCAGAGTGCGACGCAGCACCGTCTGGACCAGGCGATGCAGCTGGAAGCGCTCCCGCGCCTGGTCGAACTTGACCAGCTCGTAGCGAGCGAGTTCACGCAGTTCGCGGCTGATCGTCGAGCGGTCGGCCATCTGGCGGTTGAGCGGAGTGGGCAGGCCATTCACGTTCCGGGCGTTGTACAGCATGTCGACGAAGATCGGCTCGGGTCCGAAATGCGAGCATAACTGGATCAACTGCGCGGCGGCCTTCGATCGTTGTTGCAACTGGTCGTACGAGACGCCGAAGGTCGCGCCCACGGGGCGCGGGTACTCCCGGGGCAGCTCGACCTCGGCCAGCAGGGCCAGCTTCTCGTCGTACCGGCGTCGGTACTCGGCGGCAGGCAGCCTGGTTTCGGCGTGCCAGGCGGCGGCTTGGTGGAGTGCCAGCGGCAGGTCCTCCAAGAGAGCGGAGAGAGCGTCCGCCTCGTCCCTGGTGAGTGTGGCGGCGCGCCGTTGAAGCAACATCATGCTTTCGTCGCGGGTGAAAACGTCGACCTCGAGGAGCTGACCTTTCGCCTCCCAGGCCGGCTCTCGCGATGTGATGAGCACGTGGCCGTGTCGCTTCGGCTTGGGCAGTAGGTCGGTGATGGTCTCGGGGCCGGCCGCGTTGTCGTAGATCAACAGCCACCGCGACTTGGGATTTCCGCTGGACAGTGCAGCCAGCAGGGTGCGGATGGTCTCCGACTGGTCCGTGCTCTCGGGTAACCGGAGGCGGCGCGACAGATCGACCAGGGAACGGCGGATGTCGGCTGGGTCCTCGGCCGGGATCCACCACACTATCTCGTAGTCGTTGCGGTTGAGGTGGGCGTACTCGTTGGCGAGCGCGGTCTTACCGACGCCGCCGAGCCCGACCATCGCCCGGGGAACGAGAATAGCGGCCCGGTTGGGGTTCTCGATGAGATCCTGACGCAGCCGGTCGAGCAGGTCGTCCCGCCCGATGAAATACGGCGTCCGTTGCGGGACGTCCAAGATCTGCTCCGCGGAGCTGATCGCGAACCTGGCCAACGACCTTGCCGCCGCGGGTATGTCGGACGTTGTCACGTCGAGGTCTCCGTCCCTTGCTGACGCGGTACCTGTGGAATTTTGGTTGGTTATGTCAGATGCGAGATCGTTATCAGGAAATAACCGACTAATCGAGTCCGCTTTGTCCGCGTATGTCCCGCCGAGCAGCCGAAGAACCTGAATGGCAACGTGGGCGAGGGGTCGCTCAGACTCCGACAGTGGCTCACTGTTCGAGCCCATCGTCATAAGAGCGAGGAAGTCGAAGGAGCCGCCGAGTCGGGTCATGACGAATTCCGACACGGCGCTCAGAACGCCGAGGCTTTCACGCCGGGTGAGCTCAGTGAGCAGCTCCTCGCGAACCCCGGGCTGGAAGTCGAAGCTCGGTTCGGTGCCGGGCAGCCGCACCACCAGGCCGCTCAGCAGGATCTCGGCCCAGTGTGTGGTCCGCGCTGAGCCGGACATCGTGCGCTGCACCAGGTGCACGACCGGCAGTTGCAGCACGGCCGCGGACAACAGCGTGGCCAGCCGGTAGGCCCCGGGCGACGCCGACGCGCGAAATCTCTTCACCTGCTGGCGGGCGGCATCCGCCGGATCGACCGGATCGGCATCCTCGAAATCGTCGACGAAGGGCCCGTAGCCGCGGGCCGCGGGATCAAATGCGACGCCCTTCAGGTGTCGTCCGATGCCGCCGGCGAGCATGTGAGCCCACCCATTGAGGGCGCTCGCCGAAAAGTCCAGGACTGGCACCAGCTGACGTCCTAGGCTGTCATCGTCCGGCTGGCGGCCGGTCAGGGGGTCGGTCCCGGCGGGCCGCCACCGTTGCGGCTGACGGGCGGCGAACGGAGCTCCGGTCGCCCATTCGACCGGCACGAACGGGGTCGCGCACCGCCTCCAGAGTCGCTGCGGAAGCAGGTTCAGGATCGCGACGGCGTTGAGTGGGGTCCACGTCGACAGCATGACCCCGACTCGGCCGTCGGCCCAGCCGGCGCCGACGCAGTCGCTGAGCACCAGGATCGCGTGCCGGCCGGTCGGGTCGATCAACTCCCGGGCGTTGCGGCCGACCTGCGCGGCGGTCGTGCCCCCGCTGACCGTCAACGGCGTTCCGGCCGGGGAGTCGCTGTCGAACCGCCACAGCCGGATGTCGCCGAACGCCCCGGACTCTTCGACCGACTGGACCAGGCTGCGAACCTCCTGGACCCATGCCGGGCCGGACGCCGCGTCGTCGACGACTACAGAAAGATTCAGCCAACGGTCCGGGGCCGCCACGAGCGACGGAAGCCAGGCGTCGCTCTCGGCGGCCCGGCGTACGGTCTCGGGCACGTCGACCTCGACCGCCGCCCGGTCCGGGACCGTCCGCTTGACCGGCCGGAACGCCCGCGCGAACGCATTGCGGACCAGCGTCTGGGTCATGGGTGCGCGGACCGGCAGGCCTTGAGGCGCATGCGGGCCGGACGAGTACGGCACCATGACGGCGTCACCGGGCGCCCCGTGTGCCCCGGTCGGCGCCGGCTGTGGGTCCGCATCCGGTGGGGGCGGGTGGTCGGGTGCCGGATGAGTTCCCCGGGCGGCCGGCGCATGGGTTCCCGTCGGCACCGGCGGTTGCGGGGCGGCGGCGGGACCGACGACGGAGGCGAGGTAGACGACCTCCCGCCACTCGTCGGGCGACAGATCCAGCTGCGCCTGTCGGGCTGCCTCGATGAGAGCCGCCAGGCGGGCGCGCTCCATCATGCCTCCGCGCCGGGTCCCAGGTCCCGGAAGATTCGCCGCACCGTACTCAGTCGCCGGGGGCCGTCGAGCTCCAGACCCGAGGTGGCGAAGTACACCGCGTTGAGGAGCTGGTCGGTGGACAAGTCCATCCTCTCGCGCAGAGTGAGGAACTCGTCCACCACGTCGTCGGCCTTGTCGAGCGCCGACTCGCTCAACTGACCGGAGACGATCCGGCTCAGCTTCTCGGCGCTCGGCTGCTGAATGTGTACGCGGACACAACGACGCAAAAAGGGCGGAGGAAACTCCCTCTCCCCGTTGCTTGTGATGACGATCATGGGGAAAGCCGAACATTTCACCTGTGCGTTCCGTATCATCGCCCAGCCGCCCGGATCCGCCGTCTGTACCCGGACCTCACCGGTCTCCGCCTCCCGGGTCAGCTCGGAGATCTCGAACCAGCCGGTCTCCAGGACGTTCAACAGGTCGTTCGGCAGGTCGATGTCGCTCTTGTCGAGTTCGTCGACGAGCAGAACGCGAGGTCGTTCGCGCCCCAGCAGGGCGGTGCCCAGGGGGCCGAGCCGGATGAACTCGCCCACCGACGGGACGCCGTCGCCCTCACCGCGCGTCAGGTTCGCCCGTTGAAGCCGGGCAATGGGGTCGTACTGGTAGAGAGCGTCCTGCAGGCGGGACCGCGTCGTGATCGGCCAGTAGAGAACGGGGCCCAAGTTGAGTTCGTGGGCGATGCTGTGAGCCAGGGTCGACTTGCCGGTGCCGGGCTTGCCGGTGACCAGCAGCGGCCGACGCAACAGCAGGGCGATGTTGGTCAGTTCGACGGCGTCCGGCTCCGGCAGGTATCGACTGCCCGGGCCGTCGCCGTCCGGCGCCTCCGGCACGAACTGTTTCACGACCGGGCCGTCGAACCTGCGCCACGGTGGTGGCGGCTTGAGCCGCTCGATCCCGTCGTGCGGGGTGGTCGCACCGCGATAGATGTGCCACTCGGCCGCCTCGCTCATCGCGCCTCCACAGGGTGCGGGGAACGCAGCCGGGCACGGCCGCGATACCTTTCCGGGATCCGGTCGTAGTCGTCGAAGACGATCACAGTGTGCCGGCCGACCATTCCCGCGTCTTTGCTCGCCAGGGCGCCGAGCCGCAGGTGGAAGACGTGCTTCCACAACGTCAGCAGGCTTTCGCCGCACGCCGCCCGGATGGCCTTCACCAGTTCCAGCGCAGCCGCGTCGTCGCGGCTCCACAGCATGATCGGTGCGCCACCGTGCAGGCCCGCGGTGTAGGCGTCGACGCCGAGGCTCTCGCTGATCGGGAGCGCGGTGAGCATGAGCACGATGGCGGGCGGACCGTCCCGCATCAGTTCGCCGCGTAACGCCTGCACCATGTCGCGCTCGTGAGATTCGATCTCCCGGATCGCCTCGACTCCCGCGGTGGCATCGTGCTGTTTGATCCATCGCCAGTTGCGCCCCCAGGCGCCGTACAGGGATGGATCTTCGAGCCGATCGAAGCTACGAAGGACAAGTGGATAATGCGTGCCTATGGCGGCAGGCATGATCTTCCCGACCTCGCGCTGGTCAAGAGAACTCGTGACCAGGGCACGTGGCACGATCAGCTCCAGCACCCGCTCTTCCTCGGTGCCTCGAAGGCTCTCGGCCAGTTGGTGCATAAGGTCATGGGTGATCGTGATCGCCTCGTTCCAGCCGACGGGGTCGTCGGACTGATACAGCGTTTCCTCTGCCTCGCCCTCGTGCTGGCGCCATGCGGCCAGGTAAAATTGATCAGCTCGCAATTGATCCGGTCGTAGTTCCGCTACTAGATAGAAGCGTCCGCTCGACGCTACGCGATTATCCGTGGCGCGGCAGAGCTTGTCGACTGCCGAGTGGTCCTCGCCTATGCGCCGGCTCACCGAATCCATCCATCGATGGAGCCCGGAGCGGGTGAATTGCGGAGAGCGATGTGCTATGTGGTCGACGAACTCGAACAGTACCGGCAGCCGGCCGGAACGCCCCGGGTAGCTCTCGAGACGCGCGATCAATGCCCCGATATCGGCGGAATCCAAGCCTGCTTCCTGGACGGTCTCACCGCGTCCATAGTAGAAGGCCGCAGCGGCGTCCGCGGGATCGACCGACAGCAGAAGACGTTGCAGGTTCTGGCGTTCGTCCCCCTTCAGCAGGTCCTCCGGGTCGACGAGATCGACGAGTCCCTTGATCGGTTTGAGTCTTGGATCGCCGCGGAAGAGGAACGAAACAATGTCGTAAACGGCTTGCAGGGCGCCCGGATATTCATATGCCGCCGAAATGATCTCCATCAGATCCACGGACGGGTCGTCGTGTCGACTCACGGTCCGCAGACCGGGAAAATCTGCCCCTAACTCGCGGACCAGGTGTTCTCGATGCTCTTGTGCCGGCATCTGTGGCAGGGCGAGAAGACGATCGCAGAGTGTCTGCCGAGTGCGCCGCTGGAACGGTGGGCGATCGAGTGTCACTTTGCTGGCCACCGCCCCTCTCGATGGGTCCGATGGTATTGACATCCGGCAACGCCGACGGCAATCATGATCCACAGTAGACGTCGATCATCGCAGCGAGAGCTTAGCCCGGTCCCCTCGGCGTGCGCGATCATCCATGCCGGTGTCCTCATCCCGCTGTCGGAAATCCGACGAGCCGGACCAGCTGCTGCAGGGGGGCGGAGTCGTATTCGATCGATTGCAGTAATTCGATCAGGGAGTGCAGCCCTCCCCGGATCTGCCCGGCCGCACTGACTATGCCGTCCACGTCGAGGTAGGCGTCCCGCACCCGGGTGATTCGCAGGCCGTACGTCTCGGCCAGTTCGGAGACCACCCGGTCGCGGCCGCTCGGCGTTCGCATGGTCCGTACCGCCCACACCGCGTCGACCAGCGCCCGATGAGCCCGGTCGCCGCCGGCTTCGACGTCTATGACCTCGGCCCTCTTCGCAGTGGCGGCCGGAGGATCGAGGCGGCCCAGCAACACCCGCACGTACGACGCGGCGGCCAGCGATGCGTATCGGTGCCATACGTCGTTCGTGCCACCGCCGTAGTCGGACACCCCACGCACCATGAACCAGTCCACCCGCTGGAGGTACGCCGTATCCGCAACGCCGTCGCCCTCCATGTCGAAGCCGATCAGCCGGAACGCGAGGGCCAACCGGTTGCGCTCGGCCGCGCTGTTGATGAGCTTGCCGCCGCTGCCGATCCAGCCGTGATGGATCTTCGGGCGCCCCAGGACATGGCCGGTCTCCGACGGCGCCGGGTGAAGCACGGGGTTGCCCTCGTCGTCAAGGAGTACATCCGAGCTGCCCGATGGCCGCGAATAGTCCTCGGCGGCGTGGCGGCCGCGGGTATCCATGATGTGCTCCCACGCCCGAATGCCGGATTCGGCGTCCACTTGTAGCCGGCGGGCGGCGTTCTTCAGCGGTACCGACGGGCGGGCGGCCGGACGGCGCAGTTCCTCGTGTCCGTTCCTGGTCGCGCGCACGTGGCCGTACGGGACGATGCCGTCCTCGGCGACGAGGATATCGCCGAGCCGTACGTGTCTGTTGGGCTGGTCCGGTCGGGGCACCCCGCAGGCGATGCCGCACATCACCACCTGGTCGACCCGCCACGTGCGCTGCAGGTTGGCGCATCCGTGGGCGGCCGCCACCCCACCGTCCTCCGTCAGCAGCGACACCACGACCCGGTGCGGCGCGTCCGGTTTCGAACTCGGCACGGAACCGATCCAGTAGGAGCCACCGTCGTCCGATTCCGGCGAATCGACCTCGGCGACCTCGTCCAGCACGGCCAGCACGGCGAAGGCCTCGATCGGCAACGCGGTGAGAATGCCGATCGTGGGGCGGTCGCCGGGTCCCATGGACACATCGTGCCGTAACTGCCCGGGGATGCGCGATCGCTGTTTCGTGGATCCATTCCGGCTACCCCAGCACTGCACCCGCCGAGTGGCTCAAGGGCGCCGCCCGCGCGCATCGCCGGCTCAAGGCAGCGGTCGGCCAACCAGGCGGTGCACAGGTAGCCCATGGTCGGACGCGCTTTGTTCCCGGAAGAGCCAGCCCATTGCGCTGAAGCGCTGTCGACGGCGGAGACGCCGATGCGCTCCATCTGTGCTGTTGTCCGGGTCATGCGGGCCAGTTCCTTTCCGGAGTCGGCCACGTCGCAACCGCGTGTCGTCCGGTTCATCGTCGCCGGGCAGATGCGGTGAGGGCGGCGGTGGCATGCCGTTCGATGGGACACCGGGTGGCGAGGCGCCCGGCCAGTGCCGGGAGTGGGCTGGTGTCTGCCCAGCCGTGCGGCAGGCCCAGCCCGGCGAACCGATCGGCCAGATCGGTGCGGCTCCACTGGCCTACCCGAAGGTGAAGGCGAAGGCTTCGGCGGCGGGCTCCGAGAACACGATCTCGAAGGTCCGCTCCGTGACCGGCGGGTCTTGGCTGACGAGCTGGTACAGCCGCTGCTCGCCGAGCGTGCCGGAGCCGTGCTCGTCCACGTCGGTTCCGTGATCCGGGCCCGGCCGCTGCCCGTCGAGGAGCACCCGGAACGACATCGGCGTTCCCGGCGCGGCCGGTCCCATGACGAGGTTGAGGTCGCGTGCCTGGAACCGGCAGGTGATCCGCCCGCCGGCCGCGCCGAGCCTGACGGCCTGGGCCTCGACCGTCCAGTCGCCCGCCAGGGCCCATTGATTGAGCCTCAGCTCGGCCGGGGCGGTGTAGTCATGCGGCCGGCCCGGCATGATGCCGCCGGGGGAGGCGAAGTTCCTGGTGCGCGTGAAGCCGGTGTAGGTCTCCGGTGATCGCAGGCTGGACCGATCGGCCGGGGCCTCTGCTCCCTGGGCGTCGACCGACACCGGATCGTGGTCGTGGTCGGTCAGCCCCGCCTCGACCAGCAGCTGCTGGATGACCATTTCCGACTGCCGGTATTCGCCTTCGCCGAAGTGGTGGTACCGGATGCGGCCCTGCGCGTCGCCGAAGTACAGCGCAGGCCAGTAGTGATTGTCGAAGGCTCGCCAGACCTCGTGGTCGTTGTCGATCGCGACCGGGTATTCGATTCCCAGGTCGTGCACGGCACGGCGGACGTTGTCCCGGTTGTGCTCGAATCCGAACTCGGGGGTGTGCACGCCGATCACGGTCAGGTCGTGGTCGGCGTACTTTCCGGACCAGGCGCGGAGGTAAGGGACTTGGCGAAGCCAGTTGATGCAGGTGTAGGTCCAGAAGTTGACGAGCACGATCTTGCCGCTCAGATCGGTTGTCGTCAGCGGCGGCGAGTTGAGCCACCCGGTCGCGCCCTCGAGGGAGGCCAGCGTGCCCTCGACGGGCAGCTGGGGTGAGGACGTGTGCAGCCCGGCAGGCGCCGGCGAGCGTGTTTTCATGACAGATCCTGTTCGTTGTGATCGGCCTGGCACCCCGACGGAAATCGGCAGGGACCGAGTGGCTCGATGTTGAGCCACCCGGTCGCCCGCCCTGGTCGCCCTAGCGCAGCGATCGGAAGCCGGCACGTAGCTCGGAGGCGTACAGCTCCGGCTGCTCCCAGGCGGCGAAGTGCCCGCCCCGCTCGACCCTGTTGTAGTGGATCAGGTTGGGGTACGCCTGCTCCGCCCAGCTCCGCGGAGCCTGGTAGATCTCGTCGGGGAAGACGCTGACGGCGACCGGGACGGTGACGTTCTTGACAGCGACGTAGCTGAACTTGGACTCCCAGTACAGCCGCGAGGCAGAGACACCCGTCCTCGTCAGCCAGAACAGCGTGATGTTGTCCAGAACGTCGTCGCGGCTCAGGCCTTCCTGCTGACCGGCGAATGCCCGTGTGATCATCTGTTGGCTGGCCGGGTCGTGGTCGAGGATGAACGCCGCCAGGAAGACCGGTGAGTCGGTCAGTCCGTACAGCGTCTGCGGGCGCAACCCCATCATGAGCCCGATGGCGTACGGATAGAGGTCGCCCAGCTGCTCCGCCGTGCGCCGTTCGTCGTCCGAGAGACCCGCCGGGATCGGGCTGCCGATCTGAGCGCCCTTGTCGATGGCGGGCGGCACCACCCCGGCGAAGTTGGTGTGGATGCCGAGCAGCTCCGGCGGCGCCGGCTCGGGCGTCGAGGGCTCGTCACGACCGCCGGCCATGACATCGACCACGACTCCACCCCAGTCCCCGCCGGCCGCCACGAACTTCGTGTAGCCGAGGCGCTTCATGAGGGTCACCCAGGCGCGCCCGATGCGGGCCGGGTCCCATCCGCTCGTGGCCGGCTTGCCCGAGAATCCGTAACCGGGCATGTTCGGGATGACCACGTGGAAGGCGTCGGCGGCGCTGCCGCCGTGCGCGGTGGGGTTGGTGAGCAGGTCGACGATCTTCATCTGTTCGATGAACGAGCCGGGCCATCCGTGGCAGACGACGAGTGGCAGCGCGTTCTCGTGCTGGGAGCGGACGTGGACGAAGTGGATGTCGAGGCCGTCGATCTCAGTGACGAATTGCGGCACGGCGTTCAGCTTCGCCTCGCACCTGCGCCAGTCGTACTTGTCGTGCCAGTACCGGGCGACGGCCTGCATCGTCGCGAGCGGCACGCCCTGCGACTGGTCGTCGACGGTCTCCTTCTCGGGCCAGCGGGTGGCCGCGATGCGCGAGCGAAGGTCCTCGAGATCCGCTTGGGGGATCTCGATGGTGAACGGCCGGACAGCGCTCTCTGCCGCTGACTTGTCAACCGTGGCGGTCATGGGTTCCTCCTTGGTTTGCGGACGGTCGTATCCGGAGCCGGCGCTTTCTCACTCATTTCCGAAGGTGAGGCCGGTCCGATGGGGCCCATAACCGAAGGTACGCATGAATGCGAGAAGGTCTATTGCACGATGGTGTTGACCGATACTTTGGTATCAGGCCTGCGGGGCATGCGGCACGTCGAGCGCCATGGCTATTCGCACCAGGTCGGCAAGTGAATCGACCCGCATCTTGCGCATGACCTTGCCCCGATGGGCCTTCACCGTGATCTCGCTGATGCCGAGCTCCGCGCCGATCTGCTTGTTCAGCAGGCCGGAGACCACCAGAGCCATGATCTCCCGTTCGCGCGGGGTCAGGGACGCGTGACGATTTCTGAACGCATGCAGCTCTGTTTCTCGCGCTACTTCGATGCGACTGCGCTCAAGGGCCTGCCTGATGGCGCTCAGTAGCACGTCGTCATGGAACGGCTTTGTCAGAAATTCGGCCGCGCCCGCTTTCATCGCGCGCACCGACGTCGGCACGTCCCCAAAACCGGTAATGAAGATGATGGGCATGTCCGTCCGGTCGACGATGCGTTTCTGGAGATCGAGACCATTGAGGTCGGGCAGCGACACATCGAGCACCAGACAGCTCGGACCGCCGAGACGCCGATGGGCCAGGAAGTCCGTCGCCGACGGGAAGGTCTCGGGGTGCCAGCCGGCCGCGAGAATCATCAGTTCCAGCGATTCCCGGACTGATATGTCGTCGTCAACGACGAATACGACGGGCGGGACAATGGTGGCGGGCGCGAGTTGCGCTGCCCGTGACCCGAATTCCGCTTCGTCCGCAGAGCTCATGTGGCACCGTCGGGCGGAGCATCCGGCCGCCGCAGTGCGGACTCCAGCGCCTCCAGCAACGCCGCCTCGCTGAACGGCTTGAACAGGCATTCGACGGCTCCTCCCGCGAGCAGGCGCGGACGTAGGCTCCTGTCCCCACTGGCAGTGATGAACACGATGGGAATCATCTGCCTCCGCCGCGTCAGCTCTTGTTGGACCTCTGGCCCGGACATCCCGGGCATCGCGATGTCGAGGAGCAGACAGTTGGTCCTGCCGACCATGTCTGAGCCGAGGAACTCTTCGGCCGACGAGAACGCTTCGGCGGCAAAGCCGAATTGGCGCAGCAGATCCGGCAGCGACTCACGTACGGACTCGTCGTCGTCGACGACCGTGACCAGTGAGAGCACCTGAGGAGAGCCGCCTGCACCGCCAGCCTTCACTTCGGTCCTTCCCGTGACGTCAGCCCCGGGACGAACGCTACGCGCCCCCTGGGCGAGTCTCTATTGTGCTTTGGTGTTGCGCCGCGGCAGGACCCCGGCCGGTCGCACCACCACGTACGAGCCTGCCGTCGACCTGATGACGGACCGCCCGAGTCGGCGTACGGTCCGGTCATGGGCATCGCCTTGCCGGGCTTCTCCGGCCGCTGACGGTCTACTCCCCAGCTGCCTCCCGGGCACGCCAGGAACACGTGTGCGAGGCGTCGCGGGCGAAGGGAAGACCTTGAGCCTGGGAGGAGACCCGACGATGAAGGCGTCCACTCTGTTCGGTGCTGGTTGGGACGACGACGCGGTAGAGGTGCTTTGGAAAGATGGTGAGCGTCTCTTCTGCCGGTTATGGCACGGTGGCGCCGACGGCGATAAGCACGCTTTCATACCCTTTCCCGTCGGCACCGAGCAACCGACGTCCGAAAGCATCACTCGCCTTCGACACGAATACAAGCTGAGAGATTACGTCGACCGTGCGTGGGCCCTTCGGCCGCTGGCCCTCGTGCACGAGCGCGGGCGCATGATGCTGGTCGTCGACTACACCGGAGGCGAGCCCCTCGATCGCCTCATCGACGGTCCCATGGAACTCGGACGCTTTCTCGAACTGGCCGTCGCGCTGACCACCGCACTCGGCCGGCTCCATGGAGCGGGAGTCATTCACAAGGACATCAAGCCGGCCAACGTGCTCGCCGACGCCGCGACCAGGAGAGTCTGGCTTACCGGTTTCGGCATCGCGACCGCATCCGCGCGCGAGCGCCAGGCGCCGACGCCGCCGGAGATCATCGCGGGCACGCTGGCGTACATGGCCCCCGAGCAGACCGGCCGCATGAACCGCTCCGTGGATGCTCGCAGCGATCTTTACGCGTTGGGTGTGACCCTCTACCAGATGCTCACCGGCGTCCTGCCGTTTGCCGCGGCGGATCCCATGGAGCTGGTGCATTGCCATGTCGCGCGCCGACCCGTGCCGCCCGCCGAACAGGCGCCTGGCGTCTCCGCGGCGGTCTCGGCTGTCGTCATGAAGCTGCTGGCCAAGACACCGGAGGACCGGTATCAGACCGCGGCCGGTGTGAACAACGACCTGAGACGCTGCCTGACGCTGCACCGGCGCGGGGTCCGGATCGAGCCGTTCGCCCTGGCGGTGCACGACATCCCCGATGTCCTCCGCATTCCCGAGACGCTGTACGGACGCGAGCGGAGCATCCAGGAGCTGGCCGCCGCGTTCGAGCGTGTCGCCGCTGAGGGCAGCACCGAGTTGGTGCTCGTGTCCGGGTACTCCGGAATCGGCAAGTCATCGGTCGTCGACGAATTTCGGCGTACGACGAGTTCGTCGGACGCCTTCTTCGCCGCGGGAAAGTGTGACCAATCCACCCGCGACATCCCGTACGCCACCCTCGCCCAGGCATTGCACGGCCTCGTACAGATGATCCTGCGCAGCAGCGAAGCGGAGCTCGCGCGCTGGCGCGCGTCCATCGAGCACGCCGTCGTCCCGAACGGCCGGCTCATCACCGGTCTCGTTCCCGAACTGGAGCTGGTGATCGGCGAGCAGCCTGGGGTGCCGGACCTGCCGCCGCGAGACTCGCGCAACCGCTTCCAGATGACATTTCGCGCGTTCCTGCGGGTGTTCTCCCGCTCCGGGCGTCCGCTGGTGCTGTTTCTCGACGATCTGCAATGGGTCGACGCCGCCACCCTGGGTCTGGTCGAGGACCTGGTTGGTCGCCGTGAGACGCGCCACCTCCTGCTGATCGGCGCCTATCGCGACAACGAGGTCGATCGGGCGCACCCGCTCATGCGGGCGCTGGATGCCCTGCGTGGCGGCGGCACGCGGATAGGGGCGGTCGTGCTTTCGCCACTCACCCTGGATGACGTGTGCCGGCTCATCGCTCACGCCGTGCATGCCGGCGAAGAGCGCGTACGGCCGCTTGCCCGCCTGGTGGTCGAAAAGACCGGCGGCAATCCTTTCTTCACGATTCAGTTGCTGACCGAGCTTGCCGCCGGGTCGCTTCTGTTCTTCGATGCCGGTGCCGCGGCGTGGCGGTGGAACCTCGCCGGGATCGGTGTGAAGGGCTATACGGACAACCTGGCGCAGTTGATGGTCGGAAAACTGCAACGCTTGCCCGTATCGGCGCAGGAGGGGTTGAAGGAACTCGCCTGTCTGGGCAGCATCGCGGAGTTCGCCAGGCTCGCCGTCGTTCGGGAAAGTTCGGAGGAGGAAGTCCACGCGACGTTCCGGGAGGCCGCGCGAGCGGGCCTCGTGATACGCCTCCACGATACGTATCTGTTCGCGCACGACCGCGTGCAGGAGGCGGCATATGCACTCATCCCGCATGCGTCGCGGCCCGAGATGCACCTGCGTATCGGGCGTCGGCTCCGCGAAGCGAGCGACGGGGAGCCCACCACGGAGCATGTCTTCGACATCGTCGCCCAGCTGAATCGTGGCGTCGGCTCGATCGCCGACGCCGCCGAGCGAAGGAGGTTGCTCCAGCTGAACGTCCTCGCCGGGATGAAGGCAAAGGCCGGGATCGCCTACACCGCTGCGCGGGACTATCTCGGCCAGGCGGCGGCCCTCGTGACCGAGGAAGCCTGGGGACAGCATTACGACGAGACGCTACAGCTTTATCTTGCTCTCGCCGAGTGCGAATACCTGATCGGCAGGTTCGATTCGGCGGACCGGCTGTTCGAGCTGATGCTGGTCAACGCGCACTCGGATCTCGACCGTACCAGGATCTACGGCTTGCGCATCAAGGTCTATCAGGCCAGTAGCCGATACGACGAGAGCGTCGTCCTGGCGCTCGAAGCGCTGCGACTGTTCGGTGTCGTCTTCCCCGACTCGGACGACGAGACAGCGGCGGCGACGGCCGCGGAGTTCCGCGCAGTGTCCGTCAATCTCGGCGGGCGCCGCATCAGCGATCTGCTCGACGCGCCGGTAGCCGATGACGCCGAGGTGCGGGCCATCATCGGACTGCTCGTCGAGGCGGCACCCGGCGCATACAACGGCCGACCGCAACTATTTCCGTTGGTAACCATGAAGGCAGTGAATTTCGCGCTGCGATACGGCAATACCGAGCAGGCCAGCTACGCCTATGCGGTGCATGCGTTGACACTCGTGTCGACCTATGGCGACGCAGCGCAGGCGTTCGCGTTCTCCGAGATGGCGCTGCGGCTCAACGACAAGTTCGGCAATGCGCGCCTCCGCGGCGCGCTCCTGCACCTGCACGGCAACCACGTCAACTTCTGGCGCCGCCATTTCGCCACCGCCGTCCCGATTCTTGACCAGGCGTTTCATGCGTGCCTCGAAGTCGGCGACTTCGTCTACGCCGGCCATATCGCCTTCTTGGCCGTCTGGCAGGCGATCGAGAGAGGTGACCCGCTCGAGGAAGTGCAGAAGCTGGCCGAACGTAACGCCGAGTTTGCCGGCCAGACCCACATTGATGCGGTGTATCACACCATCGCTCTCCAGCAACAGTTCATCGCGAGCCTCCGAGGGAGGACGAGCGATCGCCTGGCCATCGGCGCGACCGGATTCGACGAGGAGGCGTCGCTCGACGCGATCTCCAGGTCTTCGTTCGGCTGCGGCATCGTCTTTCATCAGGTCATGAAGCAGGTGCTCGCCTTTCTGCACGGCCAGTTCGCCGGGGCTCTGGAGGCCGCGGGCGAGGCGGAGCTGATGCTCGACGCCGCGAGGGCGACGCCGATCGAGGCGACCCACCACTTCTACCACGCCCTCACCTTGACCGCGCTGTACCCAGCGGCGCCCGCGAATGAGCAGGAGCAGTTCACCCGGGTTCTCGAGGGCAAGCTGAAGAAGCTCAGAATCTGGGCCGAGGACTGCCCGCAGAACTATCGCAACCGCTACGCACTCGTACTGGCCGAGATCGCGCGGACCGAAGGCCGGACGGCTGAGGCCATGGATCTTTACGAGGACGCGATCCGGTCCGCCCGGGACAACGGCTTCGCGCAGCAGGAGGCGCTGGCGTTCGAGCTGGCCGCGCGCTTCTACGCGGATCGCGGTTTCGCCACGTTCGCTCACGCGTATCGAAGGAACGCGCGCAGCTGTTATCACCGCTGGGGCGCGCAGGGCAAGGTGCGACAAATGGAGGAGATATACCCGGAACTGCGCGAGGAGATCGCGGCGCCGCACACACCGACCGTGATCGCGGACACCGTGGAACATCTCGACCTCGCGACGGTGATCAAGGTCTCCGAAACGGTATCGGGCGAGATCGTTCTGGAGAAGTTGCTCGACACGGTCATGCGCAGTGCCATCGAATACGCGGGCGCCGAACGAGGCTTGTTGATTCTTCCGCAAGGTGACGGGCTTCGGATAGAAGCGGCGGTCACGAGCCACGGCAATGAGGTCGCGGTCGTTCTGCCCGAAGCGGAAGTGACTGGCGCAGATTTGCCGGATTCAGTGCTCCGTTACGTCCTGCGCACCCACGAGAGCGTCCTCGAGCACAATGCCTCGGCGGAGGGCGCGTTCGCTGCCGACCCCTATGTTCGCCATCATCGAGCACGGTCCGTGCTCTGCCTGCCGCTGCTCAAGCAGTCCCGATTGCTCGGGGTGTTGTACTTGGAGAACAACCTTGCGCCGCATGTCTTCACGCCGGCGCGAGTGACGGTGCTCAAGCTGCTTGCTTCCGATGCTGCCATCTCGATGGAAAATACCCGTCTCTATACCGATCTCCAGGAGCGCGAGTCACGCGTGCGGCGGCTGGTGGATGCCAACATCATTGGGATCTTCATCTGGAACGTCGACGGTCGCATCATCCAGGCCAACGAGGCGTTTCTTGGTATCACGGGACACCAGCATGACGATCTCGTATCGGGCAGAATGCGCTGGAATGAGTTGACGCCGGCCGACTGGGTCGAATCCGACGAGCGCGGTCTTGCCAATCTGCAAGTGAGCGGTATCGCGCAGCCGTACGAGAAGGAGTTCTTCCGGAAAGACGGAACCCGCGTGTCCGTCCTGGTCGGCTCGGCGGTCTACGACAACACGCAGAATGAAGGCATCGCCTTCGTGGTGGATCTGAGCGAGCGCAAGGCGGCCGAGGAGGCTGCTCGTGCGAGCGAGCGGCGTTACCACGACATTCAATCGAAATTGACGCACGCCAACAGAATCGCCGCCATCGCCCAGCTGGGAGCGTCGACCGCGCATGAGATCAGCCAGCCGCTGTCGGGCATCATCACCAATGCCAGCACCAGCCTTCGCATGCTGGACGCCGACCCCCCGAATCTGGCGGGCGCACGCGAAACGGCGCGTCGCACGCTTCGCGACGGGAACCGTGCCGCCGATGTGGTCGCGCGTCTGCGCGCTCTGTTCAGCAAGAAGCTGCTGACTCTGGAACCCCTGGACCTGAACGAGGCCGCGCGGGAGGTCATTGCGCTGTCGTCGAGCGAGCTTCGGAGAAGCCATGTGGACGTTCGGGCGGAGTTCGCCGACGACCTCCCCTCCGTTGCGGGCGATCGTGTGCAGCTTCAGCAAGTCATCCTGAACCTTCTCCGGAATGCGTCCGAGGCGATGGACGGCATCGATGATCGACCAAGACGCATGGTCATCAGGACCGCCCGAAGTGAACACGATGACGTGCGGCTGAGCGTGGAGGACGTCGGGGTGGGGTTCGACATTGTTGAGGTGGACAGTCTCTTCGAGGCCTTCTACACGACCAAGACCGACGGCATGGGTATCGGACTGTCGGTCAGTCGATCCATCATCGAGAGCCATGGGGGGCGCCTCTGGGCAGCAGCGAATGATGGTCCGGGAATCACGCTGGCGTTCTCCATTCCCATTGCGATCGACAGCCTTCCGGCATTTCCTTGACGCCCTTTCCGCCGGCGCGATGTCGTCGAGGACCTGGAACGACCGATGACCCGACCCGTCGGTGCGCACCGACAGCAGCGTGAGCAGAGAGATTCCGTCATAACTGCATCGACAGGATCGCGGGCGCCACCAAGCCGAACCACCTGCAGGGCGCTGTCGCGGCCCTCGATGTCGATCTTGCCGAGCCCACCACTCGCCGCCGCGATCGCCGCCATCGTGTACGGCTTCGAGACGACCTGGAGGAGCCGAGCGGACTCCTGCGCGGTAGGTCCGTCGACCAAACCCCGCGTATCTGTCACGCTTGTCGCAGTCATGACTCGGTGAAGGAGGCGCCCATGTCTGCTCACAACGAGGAACTGCTGGCAGCCGCTGAGACCTCCAACATCGAGGCCGTGAAAGCCGCGCTGGAGGCCGGCGCGGACGTCGACGCACGAGGCCCCGGGGGCCGGACCGCCCTGATGTCGGCGTCGGCGCGCAGCTTCATCCAGATCATGGAGGTGCTGCTGGGTGCGGGTGCCTCCGTCGACCTGCAAGGCGCGCTGGGGGAGACCGCCTTGATCCTCGCCGCGAGCGGTCGTGGCGGAGAGTCGATCCAGTTGCTGCTCGACAACGGCGCAGATCCCAACCTCGGCGATCGCGACAAGAAGCGGCCGCTGATGTGGATGGTCGACACCCAGTTCCACCGAGGGTCCGACACCTCCGCGAACGTCGCACCACTGGTCCGGGCCGGGGCGCGCATCGACGACCGTGACGACGCGGACCGCACGGCGCTCATGTGGGCCGTGACGGGGCTCGGCACATCGTTCGATGTCCGGCCTTCCGTCATCGCCGCACTGGTGGAGAACGGCGCCGACGTGGGCGCCACGGACGTCAACGGCGAGACCGCCATGTTCCATCTGGTGCGCTACGTCGACGACGCGCTGGCCCTGGACCAGGGTGCTGCCTGCATCCGGGTCCTTCTCGAAGCAGGGGCGAACCCCAACGCGGAGAACAACGAGAAAAAGACGCCGCTCGCTGTCGTCGACCCCAGGAACCACCTGGTGCTCGACCTCCTTCGCGACCTGGGCTTCACCGCTTAGCAGACGGCGGGCCCCGGAACATCGAGGAGATCGGCAATCTGGAGAACTTCCTTCCAAGCCTGTACGAGGAGCGCGCCGACCAGGAGCCGTAACCGACCAGGGTCACCCGAACGATCCCCGATAGGAATCAGGGGCCGGTCAGCGACTCCACGTGCCCGACGCCGAAGTAGTAGACAGCGTGGCCGCCGTTGCCGGCCATCAGGTGGCTGATACCGACCCGGTCCGGATATGACGCCGGCACGACCACGAGCGACTCACCTTTGCGCAGGCCTTCGTCGTAAAGCTTGATGATCTCGGCGTGGTAGCCCCAGCTCTCGAAGAACTTGAGGACTCGTTGCCCGATCCCGTGCGGCTCGGGGTCGAGGATGCGTAGGCCGTCGGCGCCGTGCAAGATGCCGACGATGTCCGTCTCGATGCCCAGGCCGGGCAGTGCCGCCATGATTGGTACGCAGTGCCGGCCGCCTGGGACGAGTCCCGCGACCGCTTCCACCGGCCGAAGCCCGAAAATCTTGACATTCTCCAGCGGCCCGGTCATGGCTCCTCCCTCACGGTGATTGTCACGCCCGTATCGTAGACCACATCGAGTTGGACTCGAAAGTCCATCCTGCGTCGGGCGAACGACTGCTGCAAGCGATGGCAGGAGCTGCTGATCATCATGTGCAAGGCATATCGAATGGGCCTGTTTGTCCTGGTCGCCACTGCAGGCCGATGCTGACTGAGCTGGAACCTAGGGGTCCGAGTCAATGCCTGCGCTTCGACTGGACACCTGGCATTGTGGACTTTATAGTCCGGTAGTGCTCGCTTTGAAGGTCTCGACGTGTGCCAGGGCCATGTCCAAGGCCACCCGCATCGGCTCCGCGTCGTGTGCTGTCTGAGCCAGCAGATAGCCGCCCTGAACGGCGGCGATCACCGCTACGGACAGCGTCGCCGGGTCGGCGTCGGCGCGCAGCGTGCCGTTGTCGCGCATTCGCTGGAAGCCGTCCGCGAGCAACCGTTCCCAGGTGGCGAAGTGGCCGGCCAGTGCCTGCCGGGCGGCCTCGTCGGTGTCGGACAACTCTGCCGCGAGGGTGCCGATCTCACAGCCGTGCGCGCCGCTGCGCAGCGTGTTGCGTTGCAGCACGGCGTCGCGCCACCGGCGCAGCCCGGCAAACGAGCTGACGCCGCGCAGCAATTGGTACTGACGCTCCAGCACCACCCCGGCCTGATGCGTGACGACCTCGCGGACCAGTGCCTCCTTGGCCGCGAAGTGGTGGTAGAGCTGGGACTTGCTGGTGCCGCTCGCGAGCCTGACCTCGTCGAGGGTGGTGGCGGCGACACCTTTGGCGGCCATCAGCTCAGCGGCGGCCAGCACGATGCGTTCCCGGGTGGCCGCACCCCGCGCGGTCAGCCGGGCGCCCTCGCTCCTGACCGGCGGGTCGACCACGGCCGCCAGGTTACCCGACCGCCGGGACGACGAACGTCTGCCGGGCGGGCACCAAGGAGGAGAGATCAGATGACGTGCCGTGCCGATCGTGACCTGGGAAACCATCCATGAGTCTGGCGATAGAAGTCGAGCGCGCTCCCCACCTCTGCAACCGATTTGTGGGCGGCGGTGTTGTGCCGCGTGTCCGGCATCTCGGGGCCAACGGGTTACCCTCGTGGCTCTCGTTTGTTCCTCGCGGTCAGCGTGGTTGTATCTCGACGCGAAGTATGCGGTCGTCACCGGGCCGCGAATCGGTGGCTCGATTGCGTAGTGCTTCGGCCTGCGGGTGCGGCCGGGCAGTCTGTACGGCGGGATCGGCCGTGGTGCATCGGCGGCTACCGGTGCCGCTCGCGACGTTCATGTCGGGTGGGCGGTAGCATCGACTTTGTGCGGCAACCGGTCCGTGAGCCGGCGATGACGCGGGCCGCATTGTGGGGACGATCACGAGAGCGGGCTGTAGTGAGCATCCACTTGTCCAGGGGAGGCGCGCTGCGGCGGGTCGTGCTCAGTTGCGACGTGGCGGGATGCCCGATCCAGTTGGAGCCGCCGGCCACCGAGGCGTGGCGCAATGACACCGACGCCCGATCTTGGGCTCGTGATCACGCCGTCGGCTGGACGTCGGACCCGATCCGCCAGACAGACTACTGCCCGGACCACGCCCAGTTCAGTGATGTCCCGGTTGCCGACCACGCCCCGCCGCGGCCAACGGCAACCGCTCGGGATCGTTCCGGCAATCCGCTCAACCGCGATGAATACACCGAAGGTCTGCGGGAGCGGCTCGTCGACGGTGACCGGTCCGGGGGACGAACTCTGACGCTGATGGCGGCTCAGGCTTCGGTCGCGGCCCGGCTGCTGGACGAACTGGCAGGCGTATACCGCGGTGAAAGCCTGGGGACACTTGCCCAGGAGCTTTCCGCACTACTTGACGGCAGGCTCCGCGACCGGGACTGACAGCCGATCAGCGAGTCACCGGCTTTCTCAAACCTCTTGCAGGCGCCGCGGCACTATCCGCAGGCGAATCTTGCCGGCGGGTGACAGGCGACGCCGTCACGCCGCTTTCACCGACTCGCCGCCACGGCGGCCTCCGGCGTGCTCGCCGAGGTGCGCGACACCCGATGGGCCTGGCAGGGCAGCAGCGGCGTCGCCGAGCTCGGCAATACCCGGCGGGTTCCGGTCAACGGCCGGTTCCGGGCGGGCAGTGTCACGAAGTCGTTCGTGGCCGCCGCCGTGCTGGGGTTGGTGGGGAGCGCCGCATCGCGCTGGACGACACGGTCGAACGATGGCTGCCCGGGAACAGTCCCCGCGGGCGACCGGATCACCGTGCACCACCTGTTGCAGCACACCAGCGGCATCGTCAACACCTGGTGGGGCTGACCGGGCCGGGGGTGCCATGGGGGTCGGGGGAGCGTGGTCATGCCGGCATCGGCCTCGGTGCCGGCATGACCATGTCGAAGCTAGCCGGCGACCTTCGCCGTGAACTGTGTGGTGTACGTCTTGGCCAGGTCGACCTTGTCCTTCTTGCCCTTGACGTTGGGCGAGAACTGGCTGAGCACCTCGAGCACGTTCGTCGCCCCCTCCGGTTTCATCAGGCCGTCGCCGTTGAACATCCCGATCGTGTCGTGCACCGCCTTGGCGTAGAGCTGAGGGTCGCCGGCGGCGTACTCCGTGGGCATCTTGGCGGCGATCTCGTCGGCGCTGTGGCCCTTGATCCAGCGCAGCGTCTTGACCAGCGCGTTGGCCAGTTTCTGGACCTGCTCGGGGTGACTGTCGACCCAGGCGCAGTCCATGTAGAGGGAGCTGGCCGGGTAGAGGCCGCCGAGCGCCTGCCGGGCGCCCTCCTCCGTACGCATGTCAAGCAGCACTTTGCCCTTGCCGGTGCTGATCAGCTTGGCCGCGGTGGGGTCGGTGGTCATGCCGGCGTCGATCCCGCCGTTGTCGATCGCGGCGATGAAGGTCTGCCCGGCGCCGGCCTTGACGGTGGTGTAGTCGGCGCTGGTCAGGCCGCCCTTGGTGGCGAGGTACTGGGTGAGGAAGTCGGTGGACGACCCGGGGCTGGTGACCCCCATCTTCCGGCCCTTGAAGTCGGCCGGGGTCCTGATGGACGAGGCCTTGCCGGCCGCGACGATCTCCACCTCGCCGGGCACGTCGGCCATCTGCACGACGCTGGTGATGCATTTGCCCTTGGTCTGCAGGTCGATGGTGTGGTCGTAGAAGCCGACCACGCCCTGCACGTCGCCGGAGATCAGCACGTTCTCGGCGGTCGCGCCGGACGGCTCGGTGAGCAGTTGCACGTTCAGGCCCTCGGCCTTGTATCCGCCGAGTTGCTCGGTCAGCTTCGCGGGCAGGTAGATCACCTTGTCGATGCCACCGACCATGATCTTGATGGTTTCGGGGGTGGAGGAGGCGGAATCGGGGCTGGTGCCGCGGCACCCGGCCAGCGCGACAGCGAGGATGGCGGCGAGAGCCAGAGATTTACGCATTGTGGCCTCCAGACGAGACGGGTGGGCGCCACCGGAGGAGCCGGTTCTCCAGCAGCGTGAGCAGCCACTCGGCGAGCAGCGCGACGACCGTGATGATGATCATTCCGGCGTAGATGCCGGCCGCGTCGAAGGTGCCCTGGGCGTTGGCGATGAGCAGGCCCAGGCCCTTGTCGGCGCCCGCGTACTCGCCGACCACCGCGCCGATGAGCGCGAAGCCGAACGCGGCATGCAGCGAGGCGAAGATCCAGCTGGTGGCGCTGGGCACGACGATCGAGGTGAGCACCTGGGCGCGGGAGGCGCCGAGGATGCGGGCGTTGTCGACCAGGTTGCGGTCGACCTCGCGGGCGCCCTGGAAGGCGTTGAAGAACACCGCGAAGAAGACCAGCACCACGGCGGTGGCGACCTTGGAGGTCAGTCCCAGGCCGAACCAGATGATGAACAGCGAGGCCAGCACGATCCGGGGAACGGCGTTGGCGGCCTTGATGAACGGAGCGGCGACCTCGGCGGCGAACCGGGCCCGGCCGAGCAGGATGCCCAGCACGACGCCGGCCACCGCGCCGATCACGAAGCCGAGAACCGCCTCCTCGAGCGTGACGGCGAGCTGCGTCCAGATCGAGCCGAACGCGGTGCCGTCGGTGAACCAGTCGACCAGCCGTCCCCAGATGGCCGAGGGCTTGGAGTAGAAGAACGGGTCGATCCAGTGCGTGGCGGCCAGCTCCCAGGTGCCCAGCCAGAGAACCACGAACGCCAGGCGTACCAGCCAGAGCCGTAGCCTGCGCCGGTCCGGCCGGGCGATGGTGAGCTCCAGCGGCGCGGTCATCTCAGCCTGCACGACTCGCCTCCTTCCGGGCGCGGGCGACCTCGTCACGGAGGCTGTCCCAGATCTCGCGGTACGCGGCGACGAACTCGGGGGTCATCCGGATCTCCTCGACGTCGCGCGGCCGGGCCAGCGGCACGTCGAAGATCGCCTTGACCGTGGCCGGGCTGGAGGTCATCACCACCACCCGGTCGGCGAGCGCGATCGCCTCCTCGAGGTCGTGCGTGACGAAGACGACCGCCGCGCCGGTGCCCTGCCACAGCCGCAGCAACTCGTCCTGCATCAGCTGGCGGGTCTGCACGTCCAGCGCGCTGAACGGCTCGTCCATCAACATGATCCGCGGCTCGTTGACCAGGGTCTGGGCCAGCGCCACCCGCTTGCGCATGCCGCCGGAGAGCTGATGCGGGTAGTAGTCGGCGAAGCCCGCCAGCCCGACCCGCTCGACCCAGCCCATCGCCTGTTTCCGGGCCTCCGTCTTTCCCCGGCCGCGGTAGCGCGGGCCGGACGCGACGTTGTCGACCACCGAGCGCCAGGGCAGCACGGCGTCGGCCTGGAACATGTAGCCGACTCCGTCGGGGATGCCGCGCACCGGCGCGCCGTCCACCTCGACCTCGCCGCTGGACGGCGGCTCGAGCCCGGAGACCAGCGACAGCGTCGTCGACTTGCCGCAGCCGGTCGGGCCGACCACGGCCACGAACTCGCCGGCCGCCACCTCGAACGTGAGATCCCGGACGGCGGTGTGCGGTCGGCCACCCGTGCCGGGGAAACGCTTGGTCGCATTCCGCAACGCGATTACCGTCAAGACGAGCGCCTCCTCTGATGTAACGCGAACGTTTCGATTCCGCGACCGTAGGAAGTCAGACCGGCGGCCGGAATCCTTGCGGGCGTTGCGGCGCTAACCCGCGTTGACCGCGTATTGCGCGTTCTGCTCATGGACGCGGTCCGCCGTCGGTGGCGTTACAGTGCGGGCATGCCGCGCCGGCCCGTCCCGTTCGCCTGGCAGGTCATGGGCCTGCAGGTCGGCCTGCTCGTGGTGGTCTTCGGCCTGGGCTGCGCGCTGATCGGCTGGCTGTTCGATCGAGAGCTCACCGACCAGTACGGCAGCCGTGCGCTCGCCGTCGCGCACACCCTGGCCGCCGATCCGGCGATCGTGTCGGCGGCGGCCGTCGAGGACCCCGGCGGCGCGTTGCCGGCCCGCGCCGAGTCGGCCCGCGTGGCGAGCGGCGCGCTGTTCGTGGTGATCACCGACCGGAACGGCATCCGGCTCGCCCACCCGATTCCGGAGCGCATCCACGAGCCGGTCAGCACCGATCCCTCGGCCGTGCTCGCCGGCCGGGACATGGTCAATGTGGAGCGCGGAACGCTGGGCCTGTCGGCCCGCGGCAAGACACCGCTTCGCGCGGCGGACGGCAGCGTGGTCGGCGAGGTCAGCGTCGGGTTCAAGGTGGCCGACATCCGCGGGTACGTGTGGCAGCAGCTCGGTCTGGCCGGGATCGTCGCCGGGTGCGCGCTGCTGCTCGGGGTGGCCGGCTCGGCGCTGCTCAGCCGCCGGCTCAAGCGACTGACCCTGGGCCTGGAACCGGCCGAGCTGGCCGAGCTCGTGCGCGAGCGGGAGGCCGTGCTGCGCGGGATCAGCGAGGGCGTGCTGGCCGTCGACGCCACCGGGCGGGTCTCGGTGTGCAACAACGAGGCGCTGCGGTTGCTCGGCGCCGGTCCGGCGCCGGGCACTCTCGTCACCGAGGCGGGGTTGCCGCCGGGGCTGGTGGCCGTGTTCGAGCGGCGGGCGGCCGACAACGTGATCACCGTGGCCGGCGACCGGGTTCTGGTCGTCAACTACCGGGCGGTCCGCCGCGACGGCCGCGACCTGGGCGGCGTGCTGACCCTCCGGGACCGCACCGACCTGGAGAACGTGACCCGTGAGCTCGACTCGGTGCGCACCCTCAGCAACGCGCTGCGCGCCTCCCGG
This sequence comes from Actinoplanes sp. NPDC051513, assembly GCF_044454685.1. NCBI lineage: Bacteria > Bacillati > Actinomycetota > Actinomycetes > Micromonosporales > Micromonosporaceae > Actinoplanes > Actinoplanes sp. NPDC051513. The sequence goes on along the minus strand of NZ_JBITDW010000011.1, from coordinate 141,794 downwards.
CACGAGTTCGCGAACCGGCTGCACGTGCTCTCCGGCCTGCTCCAGAACGGCTACCGCGACGAAGCCCTCGAATACCTGCACGCGGTCGCCGGCGGCGCACTGACCGCAGCCGGGCCGGCCGGCGCCGTCGACGACCCGTACCTGCAGGCTTTCGTCGCGGCGAAGACCGCGGAAGCCGCCGAGCGAGACGTACGGCTGATGCTGTCGGACACCAGCTGGGTCGGCACCCGGGTCACCGCTCCGGTCGAGGTGACCACGGTGCTCGGCATCCTCGTCGACAACGCGCTGGAGGCCGCCCGCCTCGGCGCCCGGCGCCCGGCCTGGGTCGACCTCGCGCTGCTGTCCGACGACGACGCGCTGCACATCTCGGTGGTGGACTCCGGCGACGGCCTGGACCCGGCGATCGGCGCCGAGATCTTCACGGCCGGCGTCACCACCCGCGGCGAGCAGGGCCGCGGACTCGGCCTGTCGCTGGCCCGGCAGGCCGCCCGCCAGCTCGGCGGCGACGTCAGCCTGGCCACTGCGGCCGGCGACGGCCACGGCGCGGTCTTCGAGGCGCGGCTGCCGCACGCGCTGGTGCCGGTCGCCTCGTGATCCACGTGCTCGTCGTCGAGGACGACTTCCGGGTGGCGCAAGTACACGTGGACTTCACCGCCCGGGTGGCCGGCTTCGCGGTCGCCGGCACCGCGCGGACGGCCGCCGAGTGCCGCTCTTTCCTCGCCGCCCGCCCGGTCGACCTGGTGCTGCTGGACAGCTACCTGCCGGACGAGCCGGGCCTCGACCTGCTGGCCTGTCTGACGGTCGACACCATCATGCTGACCGCCGCGTCGGATGCTGCCTCGGTGCGGCTAGCGCTCGCCCGCGGTGCGCTGAACTACCTGGTCAAGCCGTTCACCGCCGAACAGCTGGCGGAGCGGCTGACGGCGTACCGGCGGTATCGGACAGCGCTGGCCGGGGAACGCCACCTGGGGCAGGAGGAAATCGATCGGATGTGGAGGCTGCTGCACGAAGGCGACCGGCCGGCCGCTCCCAAGGGGCAGTCGGCGGTGACCGTGCGGCTGGTCAGCGAGGCGCTGCGGCACGCCGGCCAGCCGCGCACCGCCGCCGAGATCGCCGACGAGCTGGGCATCTCCCGGGCGACGGCCCAGCGGTATCTGGCTGCGCTCGCACGGGACGGCACGGCCGAGATGCGCCTGCGCTACGGCACAACCGGCCGCCCCGAACATCGCTACCGCTGGGTGGCGATCGGCTGAGCCGCTCTCCGGCGCGGTGGCGATCGCCTTCGTCGTGCTTGCCAGCATCCTCAACGCCGCCGACGTACGCCCAGGCGTCGGCGCAGCGAGACCAGCATGGCCGCCACGGTAGCCGCGGCGCCCGGCGCTCGGCGGCCATCTTCAGCGGATTTTCAGGGGTCGGGGGGTCAGGCTGGGGGGATGCGTGTGTTGGTGGTGGAGGATGAGGTCAGCCTGGCCGAGACGGTCCGCGACGGGCTGACTGAGGCCGGGTTCGTGGTCGACGTGGTGCACGACGGGGTGGACGGGTTGTGGCAGGCCACCGAGACGCCCCATGGGGTGTACGACGTGATCGTGCTGGACATCATGTTGCCCGGGCTCAGCGGGTACGAGGTGTGCCGGCAACTGCGCGCACCGCGCCGAGGGCGAACACGATCGTTCCGACGAACAACCACGCTCCGAGTACGTCGGTGGGCCAGTGCACCACCAACGCCACTCGGCTGACCCCCACGGCCACGGCCCAGGCCAGCGCCGCAGCCGTGAGCGCCCACCGTTGCCAGGTCCGCCGGAGCAGCCGCCCGCCCACCACGATCACCGCCACCGCGGCTACCGCGCTGGCGGTCGTGTGACCGGACGGAAACGACCACCCCGCGGCCGCGACAAGCCGGTCGGCAGGGCGCGGGCGAGCCACGAGATTCACCACGATCAGGCGAAAGCCGATGCAGGTGAGGACAGCCACCGCTACGAATACGGCATCTTGCCGGCGGCGGGCCGCGGCCAACCCGAGGACCGCGAGCACGGCGCCGATCGTGACAACGACCGGGCCGCCGGTAGCCGTGATCGCCGACATCGACGCTCGCCAAGCCGGGTGGCCGAGCGCCGCCCTCAGCGCGGCCGCGCTGATCGCCGCATCGACGCGCAACAGGGGCGCGAAGCGGGTGACGACCAGGATCAGCAAAGTCAGGAACAGCGAGGCAGCCAGGCCGGCGCAGATCAGGAGGCTGCGTCGCGACACCGGTCGACCGTACACCTACAAGTTGTAGGAGACGGCGTCACCGGCTTTCACCGTTTCCTCAGGATCCGGTCGATAATGTCCGGCCGGCCGGCCCGCCGGCGTGGAAAGGCGACGAAGGGGCCGCTGTCGACGCGATCCAGAAATGTCATCGGGTCGGCTGATTCCGTCCGTTCAGATTTCGCCCGGCGCCATCGGCGCCGGTACGGGAGTTGCCCGGAGGCTCGGCTCGCCGGCGGCACCCAGTATTCGGGACCGCCGTCGAGCCCGCCCATCCGGGATCAACAAGGGTGGGTCCGGCGCCTGCGCAGCAGGCCGGCGAGGACCGCGATGGCGGCCGGGACGGCGATGATGACCGGCAGCGCGCCGGCGGCGTTGATGGTGCGCCGGTTGGCCACGGTGACCCGGACCGGAACGCTGACCGTCAACGGCTGCGTCGCGGCGGCCGGCGCCGTGGGCACGAGCACGATGTAGATGTCGAACGTGCCGGCGTTGACCGCCTGGATCGTCCATTCCAGAAGGCCGGGCGTTGCCGGCACGGGTTGGGTGCGTTCGCTCGACCAGTCCTCCGGGTCCACGTACACGTCAGGGGTAAGGCTGACCACGTTCAGGTGGGCGATCAGCGGCCCCGGGCCGGCGTCGGCGGGATGGCGGGAGGTGAGCGTGAACCGGTCCCCGATGCCGACCGAGACGGTGGACCGGTCGAAGGTCAGCGGTTCGGGCGGCTGCGCCGCAGCCGGCGGCGACGCGAGGACCAGGGTGGCGGCGGCCGCAAGCCCCGCGACGAGGCTGCGGCTATTCATGGGTACGTCCCAACGCGTTCGCCATCGCGGCAGCACCCCAGGCCCGGAGCGCGACGGCCGCGAGCACGGCGATCAGAGCGGGCGACAGCAGGAGGCCGAGAGGGTGATTCCACGCGTGGCCGGTCACCACGACATCGCCGGCGAAGCGCAGCGCGGCGCTGACCGGGTTGAGCCAGCTCAACAGGTCACCGAACCAGCTCTGGGGCAGCCCGCGAGGCAATTGGGTGGGCGCGAACAGGGCCAGCAACAGCAGCAGGCTGGCGCCGAGGCTGGTTCGGTTGGTGGTCGCCAGGCAGCTGATCAGCAGCGCGAGCAGCGACAGCGCGGCGGCCAGGATGGTACCGGCCAGCAGGCCCGAATAGATGGCCGGCCAGGCGGCGGACACACCCCGGCCGAGCACCCACAGGTACGGCAGGACGATCGCGTACCCGGCGAACCACCAGGACATCGCGGCCAGCCATTTGCCGAGCAGGATTCCCGGCCGGCGGGCGGGCGTGACGAGCAGGGCCTCCAGCGTGGCGCGTTCCCGCTCGCCGCTGACCCCGTCGGCGGCGAGCACGAGGGTGACGAGCGCGCCCACCGCGATGGCGACCTTCAGCACGAGGTTGACCGCCTCGCGCTGCTCCAGGAAGTTCAGCACCTGGTTCGTGGCGGCCAGATAGGTGATCACGCTCAACAGGACGCTGAACGCCAGGAGCAGCAGCGGCCCGCGCCCGCCACACCACAGTTCGCGCAGTTCGCGACCGGCGACTATCCAGGCCGTACTCGAGGTCATGCTCATACCGCACCCGCCGCGGTGAGGTGCATGAATGCATCGCTGAGCCGCGGCGCGTCGATGTCCAGCCCGACCACGTCTATGTCCGCGTCGACCAGCGCCCGCAGGATCGCGTTGAGTCCGGTGGTGGCGCCGGGCAGGCGAACGGTTACGGTGTCCGGCCGGGCCGGATCGAGGCCGGCGTCCGGATGGATCCGCTGGAGGACGCCGGCGGCGCGCTCGGCCGTCCGGGACGGCACCCGGATCCGGGCCGTCCGCGGGGCCGCCGCCATCGCGGTCACTTCATCGACGGTTCCGCTGGCCAGTACCCGCCCCAGCGACAGGATCAGCACACGGCGGCACAGATCCTCCACGTCCGGCAGGCTGTGCGTGCTCAGCAACACGGTGGTGCCGCGCTCGGCCGCGATGCGCCGGATCAGGGCGCTGACCTCCCGCTGGCCGGCCGGATCCAGGCCCAGGGAAGGCTCGTCCAGGAAGACCACGGCCGGCTCGTTGAGCAGCGCGCGGGCGATCCCGAGCCGCTGCCGCATGCCCCGGCTGTACGTGCCGACCGGGGTGCCCGCGCGCTCGGCGAGCCCGACCTCGGCCAGCGCGCGGCGCGCGGCGCGTACCGCGGCGTCCCGGTCGAGCCCGAACAGCCGTCCATGCACGCTCAGCGTCTCCAGCCCGGTCTCCCGGCCGCGATAGCCGGTGCTCTCCGGCAGGACGCCGATGCGCGCGCGGATGGCGCCGGGCCGGGTGTGCGGGATCCCGGCGATGGCGAACCCGCCGGCCGTCGGGGCCAGGACCGTGGTGAGGATGCGGATGACAGTGGTCTTGCCGGCCCCGTTGGGTCCGAGCAGGCCGACGATGTCGCCCGCGGCAGCGCGCAGGTGGAACCCGTCCAGCGCGGTGCGGGCACCGTACCTTTTGGACAAGCCCTCCGCTTCAATCGTGGTCACGGCCGCAGGCTAGGCCGCCCCGGCTGAAAGCAGTCTTAAAATGTCATTGCTCGGCGGCGGCCGGCAGGTGGACGGCGAAGCTGGTCCACCCGTCTTCGCTCCCCACCTCGATGGCGCCCAGATGCGCGGCGACGATCTCCGCCACGATCGCCAGACCCAGCCCGGCGCCGCCGTCGCGCCGGGCGCGGGCATCGTCGAGGCGGGTGAACCGCTCGAAGACGCGTACGCGGTCCGCGTCCGGGATCGGCGGGCCGTCGTTGGCCACCACGAGCCGTACCCCGCCGCCCGTCTCGCACACCGACAACCGCACTGTCGACTCGGCGTGCCGCATCGCGTTGTCGACGAGGTTGCGCAGCATGCGGGCCAACCTGGCCAGGTCACCGTCGACCCGGCCGGCCCCGATGCCGGTGGCGTCCACCCGGATGCCGCGTTCCCGGACCCGCCGCGCCTCGGCGAGCACCAGGTCGTCAAGGTCGACCTTTTCGTGGCGCCGCCGGGTCGGGCTCTCGTCGGCGCGGGCCAGCTCCAGCAGGTCATCCACCAACTGCTGCTGCCGCCGCGCCTCCACCAGCAGGTCGGTCGCCATGCGGCGGATGTCCACCGCGGCCGGGTCGGCGAGCGCCACCTCCAACTCGTGGCGGATCGCGGTGACCGGGCTACGCAGCTCGTGCGACGCGTCGGAGACGAAGCGGCGCTGCCGCTCCTGTGCGGCCTGCAACCGGGCGAGCATCGCGTTCATCGTGCCGGCCAACCGGGCAATCTCGTCGGTTCCCGCGGGCTGAGGGACACGCCGCGTCAGGTCCCGGTCGGTGATCTCCCCGACCCGCCGCCGGATCGCCTCCACCGGCGCCAGCGTGCGACCCATCGTCGCCCACGTGGTCACCGCGACCAGCGCCACCAGCAACGGGATCCCGGCCGCGAGCAGCACAGCCAGGACGGCGGTGCCCTCGGTGACCGGGTCCATCGTCTGCGCCACCGTCACCAGGTACCGTCCCCCGGCGGCGGACAGGGCCACCACGAGACACGGGCACCCGTCGCCGGCGGGCAGCCGGCCGGCCACAGCGGACTCGCCGGCTCGCAGCCGCGTCAGCGGCGGGCGCTGGCCCAGGCGGGGCGTCGCCGCGACCACGGTGCCGCCACCGTCGATGATCTGCGCCAGCCAGTCCTCCTCGTCGGCCAGCGCGATGTCCGCCGGCCGTGCCCCGGCGTCCAGAAGCGCGGCGATGCGCTCGGCGCGCAGCCGGGCATTGGTAGTCACCTGATCGGTCAACGTGTGCCGCAGGGCGAGCACCAGTAACAGACCGCCCACCGCCAGCGCGACGCCGACGATCGCCGCCGCGGCCGCGGTGGTGCGACCCCGGACGCCGGTCACGCGTCCTCGGGCAGGCGCAACCGGTAGCCGGACCCGCGTACGGTCTGCACGTCCTGCCGCCCGAACGGGAGATCCACCTTCCGCCGCAGGTACCGCACGTAGACCTCGACAATGTTCGGGTCACCGTCGAAGTCCTCGTCCCACACGTGCGCCAGGACGTCCCTTTTGGACACCACGTGACCGGCGTTGCGCGCCAGGTACTCCAGGACGGAGAACTCGCGGGCGGTCAGGCTCAGCATCACCGGACCGCGCCACGCGCGGCGCCTGCCCGGATCTACCATGAGGTCGCCGGCGCGCAGCACGGCCGGTCGCTTCGGCGCGCCCCGGCGCAGCAACGCCCGCAACCGTGCCACCAGAATCGCGTGCGAGAACGGCTTGACCAGGTAGTCGTCCGCGCCGGTGTCGAGCGCCTCGACCTGATCGTCCACGCCATCCTTCGCGGTCAGCATGAGGATGGGCGTCCAGTTCGCCTCGTCCCGCAGGGTCCGGCACAGCACGAAACCGTTCATTCCCGGCAGCATGATGTCCAGCACGATCGCGTCGTACGGGTTCTCTCGCGCCCGCCAGAGACCTTCCACACCGTCGGCGGCGACATCCACGGCGAACCCGTCGGTCGTGAGGCCACGCTTCAGCGACGCCGCCAGCCGGCGCTCGTCCTCGACCAGCAGTAGTCTCACGCCACCTCCCGGCGCGCATCCTCGCATTCGCGGGCTGAACCTGAGCTTAATCCGGCCGGCGCCGGCCGCCTGCGCTGGATTTCAGAGGTCCCGCCGGGGCCAGGTAACAGATCAGCACGGAAATCCCGTCGTCGTCGACGACATGCGGAAAGGCCACGTTCGACTTGACGATCTCGACGGACAGCGCAGCCCAAACGAGCAGCGCGACCAGCACGGCCCGGCGCAGCGCCATCCGCGCCGGCGATCGCGCCGGCCCGGTCAGGCGGGCGTAGGCGGCGCCGCGAAGAAGGTCCACCACGTTCGACAGCCGCCGGCGCCGCCCTTCGCGCCAAGCAGGCCCGCACCGGCCAGGTGAGCAAAGATCAGGGTTTCTCCCGGGATCAACCGATGGCTCGGCGGCGGTCAGCCCGGCCGCACCCGGGGCGCTCCGTCTCACCGACTACACCGGCAACGACGGCCCCACGTCCACCGTGATCCTCGACGGGGCGATCGGTGACTTCGGCACGGCACAGCGGGCCGTCTCCGACGGCAAGCACACCGGCGAGACGGCGGCCCTGACCGCGACCGGACCGACCCCTAGTACCGCGGTACCACTTCACGGGCCGAAGATCAGACCGCGGTACGACGGATCGCCGCCCGCCCGGATCTAGCGTTTTCCCCAGGCGCCACGGACAACGGCGCACCGGACTCCGAGGGCGGAAGCGATGATCGAGGCACGACAGCTCACCAAACGGTACGGCGACAAGACCGCCGTCGACGGGGTGGACTTCACCGTCCGGCCGGGCGCGGTGACCGGCTTCCTGGGGCCGAACGGCGCCGGCAAATCCACCACCATGCGCATGATCATCGGGCTGGACGCGCCGACGTCCGGGACGGTGACCGTGAACGGCCGCCGCTACGCCCAGCATTCCGCGCCGCTGCACGAGGTCGGCGCGCTGCTCGAGGCCCGGTCGATCCACCCCGGCCGGTCGGCGTTCGACCATCTGATGGCCCTCGCGTACACCCATGGCATCTCCCGGGCCCGGGTGTCCGAGGTGATCGAGCTGACCGGGTTGCAGTCGGTGGCCCGCAAGCGTGCCGGCGCCTTCTCGCTCGGCATGGGCCAGCGCCTGGGCATCGCCGCGGCGGTGCTCGGCGATCCGCAGACGATCATGCTGGACGAGCCGGTCAACGGGCTCGACCCGGAGGGCGTGCTCTGGATCCGGAATCTGCTGACCGGGCTGGCCGCCGAGGGCCGTACCGTGTTCGTTTCGTCGCACCTGATGAGCGAGATGGCGCTGGTCGCCGATCATCTGATCGTCGTCGGCCGCGGCCGGGTGCTGGCCGACACCACGGTGCGGGATCTGGTTCTGCAAGCCGGCGGCGACACCGTCGTGGTCGCCACCGCCGACCCCGCGCAGCTGCGCCGGGTGCTCGCCGGGCCGGGCGTGGAGATCACCGGGCAGCCCGGGTCGGAACAGCTGACCGTGACCGGCCTGCCGGCCCGGGAGATCGGCCGCAAGGCCGCCGAGCACCGCCTCGCCCTGTTCGAGCTCACCGCCAAGACCGTCTCGCTCGAGGAGGCCTTCATGGAACTCACCAAGGAATCCGTCGAATACCACGCCGCTAGCACCCCTGCGAGGGCCGCATGAGCATCGTCGCCGAAACCCGGCCGGCCCGGACCGCGCCGGCCCGGCCCACCGACCCCCACCTCAAGGTGACCCCGCGTCGGGTGGTGCGCTCGGAATGGGCCAAGCTGTGGTCGCTGCGCTCGACCTGGATCACGCTCGGACTCGGTCTGCTGTTTCTGCTCGCCTTCGGCACGATCGCCGCGCTGCGCTACAAGTTGATGCTCAACTCCGGCCAGCCGATGGATCCGGACTTCGCCGATGCCACCGCGTACAGCCTCGCTCTGTTCGGGGTGCCGTTCTCGTTGATCGCACTCGGAGTGCTCGGCGTGCTGACCGCGTCCGGCGAGTACACGTCGGGCATGATCCGCTCGACGCTGGCGGCCGTCCCGCGCCGCCTGCCGGTGCTCTGGTCCAAGGCCGCCGTCTACGGCGCCATCGCCTTCGCCACCGCGGTGGTCGGCGCGCTGGCCGGGTTCCTGATCAGCAGCGGTGTGCTGTCCGGTACACCGATCGGGATGACCCTCGCCGACGGTGGCGTCCTGCGCGGCCTGCTCGGCGTGGGGGTCTATCTGGGGCTGGTCGGCGTCATCGGCGTCGCGCTCGGCACCCTGCTGCGCTCCACCGCGGGGGGCATCTCGGCCCTGGTCGGCACGTTCCTGCTGGTACCCGGGCTGATGTCGCTGCTGCCCAAGTCCTGGCGAGCTGATCTCACCCCGTACCTGCCCAGCAACGCCGGGGAATCCATCTTCGCCTTGCACCACTCCACCGGAACGCTGTCGGCCGGTGCTGGACTGCTGGTGCTGCTCGGCTGGACCGCGCTCGCGCTCGGCGGCGCCGCGTACCGGCTGATGCGGTCGGACGCCTGACCGGTGCTCCCGACAGTCGTGCGACGCGGCGTCCGGCGCAGCCGGGTGCCGCTCGTCGCTTTGCCGGAGGATGAACGCGTGAGCGGAGAGGACAACGCGGCCGGCGACCTGGCCGGGCACCCGATGACCGCCCGGCTGTTCCAGGCCGGGCGCCGGCTGCGCCAATGGGACGCCCGGCACCGATGGGTGCTCGACACCGCCGGGGTCCTCGTCATCGCGCTGCTGTTCTGCATTCCGGACCTCTTTGACGACCGGGGGCCGTCGGACGCGCCGATCACCTTCACCGAGCGCCCGCTCGCGCAGATGATCCTGCTCCAGGCCGCGCTGGTGCTGCCGCTGTGGTGGCGGCGCCGCGCCCCGCTTGCCGCGTTCTACGCCGTGCTCGCGGTCTTCGTGGCCGAGTGGACCGCGGGGATCATGCTGCGCGCGGACGTCGCCGTCCTGGTCGCCGTCTACAGCCTGGTGCTGCACGGCCGGCTGCACCGCCTGCCCTGGGCCGTGCCGGGCCTGGCCGTGGCGGTCACCATCGTGGTGGTGCGGCTGTCCGGTGTCGTGTCGGTCTGGGACGTGCTGTTCTTCGTCGCCAGCGTCGGAACGGCGGCCGCCGCGCTGGCGTTCGCGATCCGGATCCGCCGCGCCCAGCTCGCCGCCCTGCGCGAACGCGCCGTGCGGCTGGAGACCGAACGCGACCAGCGCAGCCGGCTGGCCACCGCGACCGAACGCGCCCGGGTCGCCCGCGAGATGCACGACATCCTCGGCCACAGCCTCTCGGTGATCATCACGCTCGCCGACGGCGGCCGGTACGCGGCGAACGTCGCTCCCGAACGCACCAAGGAGGCGCTCCAGCTGATCGGCGACACCGGCCGCGGCTCCCTCGCCGAGCTGCGCCGCATGCTCGGCGTGCTGCGCGAGCAGACCGACGAGCCCGACCTCAGCCCGCAACCGGGCATCGCCGACGTCGACCCGCTGTGCCGGCAGATCCGGGCCGCCGGACCGCGGATCGAATACCACAGCGGCGGGGCTGTCGACGTCCTCGACGCCGGCGTGCAACTGGCCGCCTACCGCATCGTGCAGGAGGCGCTGACCAACTCGCTCAAGCACGCCGGCCCGCACACCCGGATCGACCTGGCCCTGCGCGTCGACGGCACCCGCCTGCGGATCACCGTCCGCGACACCGGCCCGCCCGCCGGTGAACCGCCCGCACCCGCCACCGGCGAGGGCCACGGTCTGATCGGCATGCGCGAGCGCGCCGCCCTCTACGGCGGAACCGTCACGGCCGGACCGGTTCCCGGCGGCGGTTGGTCCGTGGCGGCCGACATCGATCTCGAAAGCGAACCGGCATGATCACCGTACTCATCGTGGACGACCAGCCGCTGCAGCGCTTCGGCTTCCGGATCCTGCTGGAGAGCAACCCGGACACCGAGGTGATCGGCGAGGCCGGCAACGGCACCGAAGCGGTACGCCAGGCCGTCGCGTTGCGCCCCGACGTCGTCCTGATGGACGTGCGGATGCCCGGCATGGACGGGATCGAGGCCACCAGGCGGATCATCGCGGACGGCGGCCGGTCGCACATCCTCATCCTCACGACGTTCGATCTCGACGAGTACGTGCACGCCGCGCTGCGAGCCGGCGCCAGCGGGTTCCTGCTCAAGGACGCGTACCCGGAGGAGCTGCTGGCCGGCATCCGGGCCGTCGCCGCGGGCGACGCGGTGATCGCGCCCGCCCTGACCCGGCGTTTGCTCGACACCTTCGCCGACCGCTTCGGCGACGGCTCGGCCGGCGGGCGACCGGCCACCGACCCGCGGCTCGGCACGCTGACCGACCGCGAGCGCGAGATCTTGCTGGCGATCGGCCGTGGCTGGACCAACCGCGAGATCGCCGAGCGGCTGGTGCTGTCCGAGTCCACGGTCAAGACCCACGTCGGCCGGGTCCTGGCCAAGATCGGCGCGCGGGACCGCGTCCAGGCCGTCATCTTCGCGTACGACCTCGGCCTGACCCGCCCGCACCAGCCCGGCTGAGCCTCGCCTCCTCGAACCGGACGGAATTGGGCCCGTTTGAGGTCGTAGCCGTGGCGCTCGCTCTCCTCAAGGAGGGTCAATAGCGCGTATGAGACTGTCGTGGCGCGGGACTATACCGCCCAGGTATACCGGCCCGGAATACCGGACCTGATGATTCACAAGGAGCCGGACAAACCTCAGCCGGCGTCGCGGAGACGAAAGACGAGGAGCCCGGCGACGACGGCGACGCCGGCGTAAGCGGACAGCACTCCGATGCCGGCCCACGGTCCGACATGTTCGGCGGTGAGGTTGCGCGTGGATTGGATGGCCAGCCCGGCGTCCATGGGGGAGTAGCGGTGCAGCCGGTGCTGCCACCGTGGATCGGAGATGAACGTCGCGATCACGGGAGCGCCGTAGATCAGCGCCAGCACGGCAGTGAGCGCGCCCGCAGTGTCCCGCAGTATCAGCCCCATCCCTACCCCCAGCGCCGCGGTCAGCCCCAGGTAGATCGACGTGCCCAGCGCGGCCCGCTGCAGAAGTGGGTCGGAGAGCGAGATCTGCGGGTATCCGGTGTGCGGCAGCGCGGCTCGGGCAGCCGCGATCGAACCGGCCGCCGCGGCTGCGCCGGACAGAAGGGCCAGGACGACGAGCGCCACGAGCTTTCCGAGCACTACGGAGATTCGGCGCGGAACGGCGGCCAGGGTCGGCTGGATCGTGCGGGTGGCGTACTCGGCCGTCACGGCCATGACCGCGAGGATGATGACCGCTACCTGTCCGAGGCGTACGCCGGCCAGGCTGAGCTTGCCCGTATCGGTGAGGCAGGGCGCGTCGCAGTGGGACGCGTCCAGCGTGGCGACGATGGCGAAGCCTAAGGCCACCGTGCCGGCGACGGCGCCGAGCAGCAGCCACAGCGTGCTCGGAAGTGTCCTCAGCTTGGTCCACTCCGAGCGCAGGACCCGCAGGGCGCTCACGTGTCGGTCCGCCGCAGGCGCCACCAGGCCAGCCCGAGCGCGAGGGCGGCGTAGGCAGCCACAACGCCGATGCCCGCCCAGGGCCCGATCATCGCCCAAGGCTCGGCCAGGGTGATGGTCGGCGGTTTGGCTCGCTCCGTCGCCAGGCCGCCGGCGAGCGTGGTGTACATGAGCCAGCGCGGCGACGTGCCGGGCAGCACCGTGCCGAGAATGACCGGCATCAGCACGAGCACGATCGTCAGGGTGATCGCGATGGCGCTGCGGCGTAGCAGCATTCCGACGCTCATGCCGAAGACGGCGACCAGGGCCATGAATCCGGCAGTCAGGAGCAAGGCTCGAAGCACGGGGCCATCCGTCAGAGACGGTGCGGGGAAGGCCGGCTCGGTGAACCCGTGGCTGCGCAGCGTCGGCAACGCCAGCACGAAGGCCGCGACGACGCCGACCAAGCTGACGACGTACGCCGAAAGCCCCAGGACGATCGCCTTCGCCGCGAGAACCCGCCCGCGCCGCGGCGTGGCCGCGAAGGTCGTGCGGATCATCGCTCGGCGGTACTCGGCGGTGGCGAACAGCACGCCGACGCCGATCAGGGCCATGATCCCGGCGATGACACCGATGAGCGCACCCTCCACGAGGTCGTCGTCGGGGGGATTCGGGCCGACCATGCCGGTGCCCGTCACGGCGAAGGCGTTGCCGGACGCCGAGTACTCGCCGCCGCCCTCCGAGTCCACTTTCTCCGGTTTCTCCAGGCCCGCGGGGACGCCGACCTGCTCACCCCGGAACTGCGCCGCCGAGGTGAGGACAACGCTGTCGAACGTCGCCGTTGCCCGGGTCGGGCGCCCGCCGGCGGACGAAGTGCCACCGCCGCGCGACACGTAGATCGACGGCGCGGACGAGACGTACAAGCCGACCTCGGCGGTCGCGGGCAGGTTCGCCGGCGTCGCGGCACCGATCCGCTGCCAGGTGGCGCCGTCTGCCGACTCGTACCCGGTGATGGTGTTGCCGGCACGCACGAGCCGCAACCATCGGGTACCGCGGCTCGCGCTTCCCTTGCGGTCGTCGGTGAAATCGGTGTGCATGCGTACGCCGTGGGCGCCGGTCAGCATGACCGCCGAATAGGAGGACCCGGGCCGCGTCCCGTCCTTGATCATGATTCCGGCGGCCGCGCCGGCGAACGGGTCGGGGTTGCGCAACAGTGTCATCTGCTCGCCGCCCATGCGCACCTGGCTGCGCTCCTGGGGCGGGATGAGGGACGCGACTCGTACCGTGAGGGTCAGGTCCCCGCTGACCGGCTGGTGCACGAAGTAGAAGCTGTCGCTGACCGGCTCGCCATCAGGCGCGGAGACCAGGTCGGTGTTCTGGTTGACGTCGGTGCGATTGCCGGAGGCGGCGAGCACGCTGAGCCCGATGGTCAGCACGGTGGCGGCCAGGAGGGTGACGACCCAGCGGCTCACCGACCGCAGCTTGGTCCACTCGGCCAGCAGCAGGCGAGGGAAGGATTCGCCGGCAGTCATCGGACGGTCTCCCCGGGCGCGAACTCGATGACTCCCCGCGTGAGGTCCATGTACGCCTCCTCCAGCGTGGCCCGGTGCCGCCGCAGCTCGGAGAAGGGGATCGTGGCCTCGGTCAGCAGCGCCGCGACGCGGTCGCCGGGCAGCCCGTCGACCGTCACGGTGTCGGCGCCGGCCACGGTCACCGTCGCGCCCGCGTTGGCGAGGACGGTCGTCGCCTCGGTCCGCTGGGCGGTGACCACTTCGACGCGCTCCTTCGAGGCCGCGGCGAGGAGCTTGGCCATGCTCATGTCGGCGACCAGCCGGCCGCGGCCGATGACGATGAGGTGGTCGGCAGTGTCCTCCAGCTCGCCCATGAGATGACTGGAGATCAGGACCACCCGGCCCTCGGCGGCGAGCGACCTCAGCAGGCCGCGGATCCAGACGATGCCGTCCGGGTCGAGCCCGTTGACCGGCTCGTCGAACATCAGCACCGGCGGGTCGCCGAGCAACGCGGCGGCGATACCCAGCCGCTGCTGCATGCCGAGGGAGAAGCCGCCCGCCCGGCGGCGCCCCGCCGAGGCCAGGCCGACCTGGTCCAGCACCTCGTCCACCCGGCGCTTGGGGATGCCGTTGCTGTGGGCCAGCCAGAGCAGGTGGTGGCGAGCTCGCCGGCTCGGATGCAGCGCCGAGGCGTCGAGCAGCGCGCCGACCTGCGTCAGGGGCGTACGCAGGGAGCGATAGGGCTTCCCGCCGACCAGGGCGTCCCCCTCGTCGGGCGCGTCCAGCCCCAGGATCAGCCGCATGGTGGTGGACTTCCCGGCGCCGTTGGGCCCGACGAATCCGGTTACCTCGCCGGGGCGGACGGTGAACGACAGCCCGTCCACGGCGACGGTGGTGCGATAGCGCTTACGCAGCGCGCGAACCTCGATGGATGGCTCCATGCCAGGCAGGTTAGGCGCGGCGGCCCGGCCCGCGCGTCACGGCGCAGAGGGGTCTTGGCAGGCGGCAGGTCTCCCCCGTGCAGGGGAGGAGGCATCCCTGGCAGGGTGGACGACGGCGGCCTCCCGGGCCGGTCACAATGGCTGACATGACGGTACCCCGGGCCCGGCCGGCGGCGCTCGGCGCGGTGACGGCGGTCCTCGGCCTGGCCGCCGCCGCCGAGTCGGTCGTCTGGGCCGGCGACCGGCCGCTCGGGTACGTCCCTGCCTTGATCGCCATCGCCGTCGTCGCCCCGCTGGCCCTGGTACGCCTCTGGCCGGTGACCGCCGCGCTGCTGTCGACCGTGGCGTGTCTGTCGGGATTGCTGATGTCCTGTCCGGTCACCGCGACCGGAGCCGGCGTCCTCGCGGCGCTCTTCGCGGTCGCCGGGCGAAACCGTCCGCTCCGGAGCGCTGCCCTGCCGTTGGCGCCGTTGGTCGTTTTCGCGGTGTGGCCGGGGTCGGCCGCCGTGCCCGGCGGCCGCGCGCTCACCCTCGGTCTGCTGGGCATCGCGGCGATGGCAGCGGCAAGCGGCGCCGCGGTGCGGCTGGGCGAAGAGCGCCGCCGCCGGCGCGCCACCGAGCAATCGGCCGCCGCCTCGCTCTTGGAGTACGCCGCTCGCGGCGAACGGGCCCGCATCGCCCGGGAGCTGCACGACGTCGTGGCGCACCACATCACCATGATCGCGTTGCAGGCCGAGGCGGCCCGCCTGGCCACGCCCGGGCTGCCCCCGGAAGGCGCCCGGCAGCTGACCGCCATCGGCGACACCGCGCGCACCGCCCTGACCGAAATGCGGCGGTTGTTGGGTATTCTGCGGGAGGACGCGGAGACCGAACCGGTCCCGCGCCGGCCCCAACCCGGCCTGCGCCAGCTCAACGTCCTCCTCGACGAGATACGCGACGCCGGGTCGGGCGGAGTGCGCCTCATCGTGAGCGGTCCGGTTGAACCCCTCGACCACGGCATCGAGCTGGCGGCGTACCGCATCGTGCAGGAGGCGCTCACCAACGCCCGGCGGTACGCGCCCGGCGCGGCCGTCGACGTCGAGCTGCGCTACGGCCAGGATGAGCTGCGCGTACGCGTCTATGACAACGGGCCGGGGCCGTCCTCGGTTGACGGCGCGTCAGGGCATGGGCTGGCCGGGATGCGGGAGCGGGCCGCGATGGCCGGCGGGCAGGTGACCGCCGGGCCGGGTCCGCGCGCGGGCTTCCTGGTCGAGGCGGTCATGCCGACCAAGGGGGCGGCCGGGTGACTCGCATAGTGGTGGTCGATGACCAGGATGTCGTCCGGGCGGCGTTCGAGGTCCTGCTCGCCACCCAGCCCGACTTCGCGGTGGTGGGTTCGGCCTGCGACGGCGAGCAGGCGGTGCGGCTGTGCCGGGAACTGCGGCCCGATGTGGTGCTGATGGACATTCGCATGCCGGGCATGGACGGCATCACTGCGACCCGTCGCATCCTGTCCGCGCCCGGCCCGCTAGGTGCCGGGCCGGTACCCCGGATTCTGATCCTGACGACGTTCGACCTCGACGAGCATGTGTACGACGCGCTCGACGCGGGAGCGAGCGGGTTCCTGCTCAAGGACGCGACTGCCGAGCGCCTGTTCGACGCCGTGCGCGTCGTCGCGGCGGGCGAGGCGTTGCTGGCCCCGACGGTGACCCGCCGTCTCGTCGCCGAATTCTCCCGCTTACGGGTACGCCGTCGCGAGCCGGACGCCGCGCTGCGGACGTTGACGGCCCGGGAGACCGAGGTGCTGCGGCTGATCGCCGAAGGGTTGTCGAATCCCGAGATTGCCGCCCGGCTCGTCGTCGGCGAGGAAACCGTCAAGTCCCACGTCAGCAGAGTCCTGGCCAAGCTGGCTCTGCGGGACCGAACTCAGGCGGTCGTCGTCGCCTACGAGTCCGGCCTGATCGTCCCCGGCGACCGCTGAGCCGGCCCGGCCCGGTGCGCGATGATCACCAACTGGGCGCGATCGCGGGCGGGGTGGATCAAACTGTGGTCGGTATGGTCGACATGGGTCTCGCTCGGCGTCGCCGCCGCGTTCACCTTCGGTCTGGGCCTGGCCGACACGGTCAGCGCCGTACGTGCCTGGGAGACCATGGCGGCTGCCGCGACCCGGCAGGCGCCACGGCCGCGCTGTTCGCGGTGGTGTTCCTCGCCTACGGCGCGGCCAAGGCCCTCGAGCTCGACCTGGCGCTGTATCTCGTCGCCGCGCTCGGACTCGGCGCCTGGCGCTCGACCCGGGACGTGTGACGGGCACGAACGCTGCGGCGTGACGCCTCGAGACCGTCGCGCTCAGACGTCGCGGCGGCGGATCACCACGATGGCCAGGGCGACGACGGCGAGCGGCCACGCGGCGTAGACGATCCACGACTCGCGCACCGGGGCATAGAGCGAACCCACGGCCTCCGGTACGCCGTGCGCGTGGGTCAGCCGTTGCCAGGCGCTGAGGATCATCGCGTGATGGATCTCCATGGTCAGCGGCCGCCGGCGCCGGCGGCTTCCTGGTCCTGACCTTGGTGGGCAGAGGCCTGTCCAACGCCGAGATCGCAGAACATCTCACCATCACCAGCACCACCGCCAAGACGTACGTCGGAAGGCTCCTCAGCAAACTCGACGCCCGGGACCGCGTCCATCTGGTGATCATCGCCTACCAGGCGGGCCTGGTCTCCTAGGACGCGAGGTTCCCGTTCGCGAGCCGCAATCGGCGCGTGCCTCGCAGTGAACGGTTGGGTTAGCCGGCGTGCCAGGCGCGGCGAGGAGAATCGCCATGTCGTATCAATTGCAAGTCCTTGGCAATAGCCTAAGTTGGGCCATATGCTCCCGGAAACCGGCCGCGCAGGGCCGGTGAGCCTGGGAGGCGACATGGACACAGTGGCGATGCACATCGCCAACGGCATCGTGAACGGGCCGGTCTCGGCCGTGTTCGCCCTCTTCGCAGCGGCAGCGCTGGCACTCTGCGTGTACAAGGCGCGCGCCGATCTCGACGAGCGGCTGGCGCCGATGGCGGGCCTGGTCGCGGCGTTCATCTTCGCTGTGCAGATGCTGAACTTCCAGGTGCTGCCCGGCGTCTCGGGGCATCTGCTCGGCGGCACCCTCGCGGTCATCCTGGCCGGCCCGTGGGTGGGCGCGCTGTGTGTCTCGACCGTGCTGATCGTGCAGTGCCTGCTGTTCGCCGACGGCGGCCTCACCGCCATCGGCCTGAACATCACGAACATGGCGCTGATCGGCACCGCCGCCGGATATCTGCTGGTCGCGGGGCTGCTGCGGGTGCTGCCGAAGAGCCCGGCCGGGCTGGGCGCGACCGCGCTGATCGCCTCGATCATCAGCGTGACCGTCGCCTCGCAGGGCTTCGTCCTGGAGTACGCGCTCGGCGGCACCACCGAGCTCTCGATCCCGACGATCTCGGCCACGATGGCCGGCGTGCACGTGCTGATCGGCATCGGCGAGGGCTTGATCGCCGCCACCACGGTCGCGACGGTCGCCCGGGTGCGGCCCGACCTGGTGTACGCGCTGCGCCACTTCCGCAAGCCCGCCGCCGTCGAGATCGCAGTGCCGGCATGAACAGGAAGCTCGGCTGGTTCCTGGCCGGTGGCCTGCTGGTCGCGTTGCTGCTCGCCGGCGTGGTCAGCAACGTCGCCTCGTCCAGCCCGGACGGCCTGGACGCGACCGCCCGCGACGGCTGCACGTTCAACGCCGACGACGAGATCACCGGCGGCACCTGCATGCTCCAGCAGGAGCAGGACCACCAGCTCGCGGACGGCCCGCTCGCGGACTACGGGATCAAGGGCATCGACAACGCGTACGTCTCGACGGGGCTGGCCGGGGTGGCCGGAGTGCTGATCACCTTCGGGGCGGGCGGCGGCCTGTTCTGGCTGGCCCGGCGGCGCGGCGGCAACCCGGCGGCGGCCGGCTCGACGAGTAAGACCGGCGCCGGCGCCTGATGGGCGCCGGTCACGCGCACCCGCTGCACCTGGACCGGGACAGCCCGGTCCATCGGCTGGCGCCCGAGGTGAAGATCGTGGCGGTGCTGCTGTTCACGATCGTCGTGGTGATCACCCCGCGGACGGAGTTCGTCGCGTTCGCGGGGTACGCCCTGCTGCTGGCCGTTGTCGCGATGCTCGCCCGGGCGCCGGCCGGCTGGCTGGCCAGGCGGGCCACCATCGAGCTGCCGTTCGTGCTGCTCGCGATCGCGCTGCCGTTCCTCGGCCACGGGGAGCGCGTCGAGTGGCTGGGCATGTCGCTGTCGGTCGACGGGCTCTACGGCGCGTGGAACATCTTCGCCAAAGGCACCCTGGGCGTGCTGGCGTCGCTGATGCTCGCCGCGTCCACCACGATGCGCGACCTGATCCTCGGCCTCGACCGGCTGCGCTGCCCGCAGGTGTTCACCCAGATCGCCACATTCATGCTGCGCTACCTCGACGTGCTCGCCGACGACGCCCGCCGCATGCACATCGCCCGCCTGTCCCGCGGCTACGACCCCCGCTTCCTGTGGCAGGTCAAGGCGTTCGCGGTCGGAGTGGGCGCGCTGTTCCTGCGCGCCTACGAGCGCGGCGAGCGGGTCTACCTGGCGATGGTGTCGCGCGGCTACACCGGTCGGCTCCCGGTCCTCGAGACCACCCGGACGCCGGTCGGGCAATGGGTCGCCGCGGGCGCGCTGCCCGCCGCATCCGCCGGGATCGCCCTGGCTACGGTGCTGTCATGACCCCGTCGCTGCGCATCGCCGGCCTGCACTTCGCCTACCCGGACGGCAGTGTCGCGCTACGCGGCGTCGACCTGACCGTGGCGCCCGGCGAACGCGTCGCCCTGCTCGGCCCCAACGGCGCCGGCAAGACCACCCTCGTGCTGCACCTCAACGGGATCCTGCACGGCGGCGCCGGCACGATCGAGGTGGCCGGGATGCGCGTCGACCCGGCCGACCGGCCCGGGCTGGCCGAGATCCGCCGCCGGGTGGGCATCGTCTTCCAGGACCCGGATGACCAGCTGTTCATGCCCACGGTCGCCGAGGACGTCGCGTTCGGCCCGGCCAACCTGGGCCTGCGCGGCGACGAGCTGCGGCAACGGGTGGACGAGGCGCTGGAGGCGGTCGGCATGGCCGAGCACCGCGATCAGGTGCCGCATCACCTCTCGTTCGGCCAGCGCCGCCGGGTCGCGGTCGCCACCGTCCTCGCGATGCGTCCCGAGATCCTGGTGCTCGACGAACCGTCGTCCAATCTCGACCCGGCCAGCCGTCGAGAGCTCGCCGAGATCCTCCAGGGGCTTCCGGTCACGGTCCTCATGGTGACGCACGATCTCCCGTACGCGATGCAGCTCTGCCCCCGCTCGGTCATCCTCGACACCGGCCGGATCGCCGCCGACGCCCCCACCGCCGACCTGCTGGCCGAGCCGGATCTGCTACGCGCGCACCGCCTCGAACTGCCGTTCGGCTTCCAGCCGGCCAGCGCGTAAACAGCGGTTCGCCCGGGCTCCACACTTGCATTCGGTACCTGGGTACAGGCTTACCGTCGAGTGGATGGCGCCACACCGGTGCCGGAACCACCTGCTCGAAGGAGCCTGTGATGTCGTTCGACGTCCCCGAGGCGTGCACGTTACCCACGGCCGAGCGGCCATTGCGTCTGGCCGAGTTCGATGACCTGTTCGCCACGGCCGTACGCCGGGTCGACCCGATCAGCGCCACCCACGCCCGGTTGCACCTGACCGGCCCGGCCGGATTGACAGCCCGGGTGCGGGATCTGGCCGCGCGGGAGACCGAGTGCTGCTCGTTCTTCGCCTTCACCACCACCCCGGAACCGGCCGGCGACGGCGAAGCCCTGGTCCTCGACATCGAGGTCCCGGCCGCGTACGCCGACGTGCTCGCCTCCCTTGCTCAGCGCGCCGTCGCCGTCTCCGCCGGCACTCACCGGCGCCTGACCGACGCGGTCACCGCCCGGCTCGACGGGGTGCAGGCCGACCTCGCCGAAGTGAACCGGCAGGCCCTCGAAGCCGGGCCGGGAACCCCCGGCTGGGCGAAGACGATCAGCGCAAGCGCGTCGCTGTCCGAAGACGCCGGCCGGTTGCACGCGGTGGCCGCCGCGCTGACCACCACGACGCACGACGGGCCGTGCGGGGACAGCTGTGGCTGCACCAGCGCGCTGGCCGCCACGGGCACCGCCTACCATTTCCCGCACGACCCGGCGTCGGGCGAGGCGGCGCTCTCCTGTGACCTTGCCGCCGACGGCGGCGACGTGCACCATCGGATCGGCGTCTGGCAGCAGGCCCTCGGCCGCGTCGAGCGCCGGGACCCGCTACCGGACACGCCCAACGGAGTGGCACTGCGGTTCCCGTTCGACGTCGACCTCGCCGGCACCCTGGGCCGGCTCGCCGCCGCGGAGTACCGATGCTGCTCGTTCGGCAGCTACACCCTCATCGTCGACGGCGCCGGCCTGCGCCTGGAGATCCGCATGCCCGCCGAGGCCGCCGACACCATGGCCGCCGTGGTCGGCGTCCCGGACCGAGAAGAAGCGACGGCATCGTGATGGACGGATTGCGGACCGGCGAGGTCGCGGAACAGGCCGGCGTCAACATTCAAACCCTGCGCTACTACGAGCGCCGCGGACTGCTCGCCGAGCCGCACCGCTCGATCGGCGGGCACCGGCTCTACCCGCCCGACACCGTCGCCCTGCTCAACGTCATCAAGGCCGCGCAGCGACTCGGGTTCACCCTCGACGAGGTCGCCGAGCTCCTCGACGCCGGCCGGCGCCGGCACCCGACCCCGGACCTGCGCGAACGAGCCATCAACAAGATCGCCGAGATCGACCAGAAGATCGCCGACCTCAGCGCGATCCGCACCACCCTCACCCAGGTCGTCGGCGCCCGCTGCGACAGCCTCACCAACTGCACCTGCGCCGACTGCCCGATCCCGTACCTGACCATCGGCACCGCCGAGCGACCCTCAGGAGACTGCGCATGAGCCGGCCGACTCCGGTGGTGGTCGACAACACGCCGCCGCGGCGCAGCAAGGTCACCGGCGGCCTGGCGGCCTGGCGGCGCTGGCCTGCGCCGCCTGCTGCGCACTGCCGGTCCTCATCGCCACCGGTGTGCTCACCGGCGCCGGCGCGGCGGTCGTTTGACGCCTTGGGCTCATCGGTTGGCATTCACTGGTGTCTCGGCGATGTCGGCCGCCCGTGCGGGTGTCTGGGTGATGCGGTCGAGCCACTCGACCAGCAGCTGTCGCTCGGAGTCGCTGAGCACTCGCAGTTGTGGTGCGAGAGCCCGTAGGGCGACGGCCGTCGCGAGGGTTCCGTCCGGTGCCTCGGGCGGGGCGTCGGTCAGGATGCGGCCCAGGACGGCCTCCATCATCGCGTCGCCGAGGCCGGGATCGCGCCGCTCCTGCGGTGTTGCCAGCAGTGTCTGAATGGTTCCGACGCCCGCGGCCTGGATGAGGTCGACCGCGTGCGGCTCGGGGACCCGCAGTCGCCCGGCTGTCGCCAGCCGATGGACGCGTGTCTCCAGAATCTGTCGGCCCGTGCGGGCGGCCCCTGAGTTGAGCACGCGTTCTGGGTCGCTCAGCAGGCGGAACACGGCCGGGTTGGCGAGACCGAACTCGATCTGTTTGCGCCAGCTCGCGCGTAGATCATCGAGTGGGTCGACGTCCGCCGCCGTGGCCGCCGCCACGCGCGCGGCCTTGTCCGAGACGAACGTGGCCATGACATGCTCGGCCACCGCCTCGAGCAGACCGTCCTTGTCGCCGAACAGGCGGTAGATGGTCGGGGCCTGGACGCCGGCCCGCTCGGCGACGCCACGCGTCGTCACGGCGCCGGGTCCGCTCTCGTGCAACAGCCACGCCGCGGCGTCGATGATCGCCGCCCGGGTGTCTGCCCGGCTCTTGACCACGTCACTCACGAACCAACGATAACACCGACTTGATATCAGTGGTTACGGGCGCTACGGTCCATCTGTTTCCACTGATAACGCGAAGGGTGAACCAGTGATTATCGTGACCGGAGCGACCGGAGCCCTCAACGGCGCGACCGTCGACCACCTCCTCGAACGTCTGCCCGCGAGCCAGGTCGCGGTCGCCGTACGCGACACCGCGAAGGCCGAACGCTTCGCGCAGCGTGGCGTCGAGGTTCGGCGCGGCGACTACGCCGACCCCGGCTCCCTGCCGGCGGCGTTCACCGGCGCCGACCAGTTGCTGCTCGTCTCCTCCAACGACCCGGCCGCGGACGCGACCAGCCTGCACCGCGCAGCGGTCGATGCCGCGCTCACGGCCGGTGTGAGACGGATCCTCTACACCAGCCACCAGGCCGCCGCACCGGACAACCCCTTCTTCCCTGGACAAGACCACTTCGCCACCGAGCAGCTCCTGGCCGCCTCCGGGATCCCCTGGACCTCGTTACGCAACGGGTTCTACGCCCACAGCCTCCAGTGGCTCGCCGGTCCGTGGCGCGAGACGGGTGTGATCGCTGTGCCCGGCGACGGACCGGTTTCCTGGACGGCTCGCGAGGACGCCGCCGAGGCAGCCGCCGTGATCCTCGCGTCTGACGGCGGGTACGACGGCCCGACCACCATCACCGCGCCCGCGGCCCCGACCTTCGCCGAACTCGCCGCGATCGCCTCCGAACTGTCGGGACGAACCGTCCGCTACCAACAGATGGACGAGCAGGACTGGATCGCCGCGCAGTTCGCCGCCGGACAACCGGAGCACATGACGCGCTTCCTGCTGGGCTTCTACCAGGCCGCGCAGGGCGGCTTCTTCGCCGGTGTCGACCCGCTGCTCGGCGAACTGCTCGGCCGCCAACCGCGCAGCGCGCGAGACGCCCTACGCTGGTTGTGACCGTTCCCACCAACCTCGCTGCTGTCGCGCCCGCGCTCTTGACTTCGACTCAGGTTCAACATGCAGCCTGACGGAATGACCTTCACTGAGTTCGAGATCGCCTACCTCGAGGAACAGCCGCTGGGACGCCTCGCCACGCTGCGCCCCGACGGCACACTGCAGAACAGCCCGGTCGGTTTCCGCTACAACCATGCTCTCGGCACGATTGATATCGGTGGCCACAACCTGACGTCGAGCCGCAAATACCGCAACGTCGCGGCGAACGGGCAGGTCGCCTTCGTCGTCGACGACGTGCCGTCACTCAGCCCGTGGAAGGTGCGCTGCCTGGAGATCCGAGGTACCGCCGAGGCGGTCGAGAAGCCGTCCGACTCGGCCTACGGCAACGACGACCCGATCATCCGGGTACGGGCTCGGCGGATCATCAGCTACGGCACCGAGGAGCAGGGCGCCATTCCGGGCCAAGTGCAGCCCTACAACCGCAACGTCTCATGAGTTTCCGGCTTCGAACGCCACCGAGTGGTAACGAGTTCTGGCCGGCATGGCCCTGATCGGGGAGCCGGCCGCGCGCTGACGCCGGCTCGCCGTCGTGGTTCGCGGAGTTCAGCGCTGACCTGCCAGCGCCGGCAGCCGGTCGAAATCCTCCCGCGGCAACGATGTCATCGTGCCGACGCGCCGTGGTCCGACCGATCCGGCCAACAACCAGCACAGAGTGGTCAGGGTTGCTCCGGCGATCGCATCGACGAGGTAGTGGTTCGCGGTGCACAGGACGGTGATCACCATGGCCACCGGCAGGGTAACCGCGACAAGCCGGAGCAGCGCGTGCTGGGACGCGGCCGCGATGGCCAGCCCCATGACCAAGTCCCAGCCGACGTGCAGACTTGGCATGGCGGCGTACTGGTTGGTGAACATCGCCGGCTGCAACACCCGGTAGGCGTGCGCACCGACCGTGACGGTGTCGGTCATGCCGAGACCGGCCAGCCGCGGTGGTGCCACCGGGAACGTCGCGAAGATGACCAGCCCGATCCCGCCGGACACCAGCATCGTGTTGCGGGCCCGCAGATAGACGGCGGGATGCCGCCGCGCCAGCCAGATCAGCGTCATCGCGATGACTGGCCAATGACCCCAGATGTAGATGCCGTTCAATACCGTACGCAAGAACGGCATGCTCATCACCGACGCCTGCCATCCGGGTTCGTGAAAGAGCCCGAGCGCGCGTTCCAGGCCGACCACGGAATGCGCGTTGCGTACGGCCTCGGCGGTGGCTGCCTGGGTAGCGCCCCGGACCAGGAAGTACGCCGCGACGGCGGCGACCATGACGGCCAGTTGTGGCAGCAGACGTACCCGCTCGACGGTGTTTCCCCGTGGCCGCAGCCGTCTTCTCCCCGTGATCATCGACATGCTTCGTAGCCTGGCCGAGCCATCCGGCCGAGCCATCCGGCATCGACTCCGACGTCACCCTGAATTCCGCTGTGCCGCGCCCCGTAAGGGGCTTGATCGGAGCCTGCTCGCGCCTGGGGTGGGGCGTGTGGCCTACGAGCTGTAGGGGGGTGGCCCGGCGGGGCGGTAGTCGTAGCAGGCGATTCTGCCGTCGAGGATGCGGTGGTCGACGAGTTCGAGGGCCAGGTCGGGGGTGCCGGCCAGCGCTGGTTGCTGCCCGGATTGGCCCAGTACCACGGGGAAGACGAGAAGTCGAAGGTGGTCGACCAGGCCAGCATCCAGGAACTGCCGGGCCAGCGACAGGCTGCCGATGGTGCGCGTGTCTTCGTCGCCGGTTTGTTTGAGGTTACGGACCTCGTCGATGGCGTCGTTGGCGCACAACGTCGCGCCGGGCCAGTCGACAGAGGTCAGGGTCCGCGAGAACACGATCGTCGGGGTGGTGACCATGCGGTGCCATCCGGCATCGCGAACCTCGTCGGGCAGTTCGTTGAGCGCCGTGTAGGTCCGCCGACCCATGAGCGCGCGATGTGGCCGGTCGGCGTGCTCGTTGATCCACTTCTCCAGGTCGGGACCGTAGAAGCCGAAGTAGCCCGGCGACCGTGATCCGAACGCGTACCCGTCCACGCTGACGAAAACGTCGATGCTCAGTTCGACCATGGGCTCGCTCCTCGTCTCACCGGGTATCGGCGGAGCGTGGTCGACACCGCCGGCCCTCGTCTCGATTACTTGCAAAAGAAGAGCATGCTTGCAACTACGAAGTCAAGCGATAGCATGGGCGGATGCGAACGCGCAGCTACGGACAGTTCTGCGGGCTGGCCCGTGCCGCAGAGATGCTCGGCCAGCGATGGACCCTGATGGTGCTGCGCGACCTGCTGGTCGCCCCGCGGCGCTACACCGACCTGCTGTCCGGCCTGCCCGGCATCCCGACGAACGTGCTCTCCACGCGCCTGAAGGAACTTGAACAAGACGGGCTGGTCATGCGTGAGGCACGCTCAGGCGCCGACCGGTCCGTGGTCTACCGGCTGACCCCACGCGCCGAAGCGCTTCAACCCGCCCTCGACGCGTTGGCCCGATGGGGCGCAGCCGACATGCACGCGCCTCGCGAAGGCGAGATCATCACGGAAGCATCCCTGGTCAGCGCGCTACGAGCCGGCATCCGCGCAGACGCTCCCCGGCCGGCGTCACGCCGCACCTACCAGGTCGCCATCGCAGACGTGACGGTCCACGTCACCCTCGACACCGACGCCGTTCATGTCGCACCAGGCCCGCACCCCCACCCACACCTCATCATCACGGCCGGCCCAGAACTACGTGACCTGCTCGCGGGCACCCTCGACCCCACCCAAGCGGTCGCCGACGGCACCCTCCAGCTGTCCGGCGACAGCTCAGCATTGGGCGACTTCGCCGCCTCCTTCCACGTCCCGTACCGAGACGAACCCTCCGCCACCCCTGCCACCCCCGAGACCCGTCGGTGACCAGGGACGCAGGTACCTGACACCACGGCCATCGGACCTGCACGCACATCGGCAAATCCGGACGCTGCCGAAGGCCGACCCCAGCCACCGCGGTGTCAACTAGCGGGCTTCGGCTCAAGGACGCGACGCCTGCAGGTCACGGGAACGCCGCTACGCCCGCAGCCGGCGGTGTTCGTGACAAGGACATCAGGCGGAGACGCGTACGACCTGAGGTGGATACCGCGGGCACGAGGAGTGCGACCTGAGACGGTCGATGCCGCGCGGCCCAGCTTCTAGCGTCGGTCGCATGATTGAGGCACACGCGCTGACCAAGCGATACGGGAGCAAGACCGCGGTCGACGGGCTGTCGTTCACGGTGCGGCCGGGGCAGGTGACCGGCTTCCTCGGACCGAACGGCGCCGGAAAGTCGACGACCATGCGAATGATCATCGGGTTGGACCGGCCCCATGGCGGCCGGGTGACCGTGGCCGGCCGCCCCTACCGGGAGCATCCCGCGCCGCTGCACGAAGTGGGGGCGCTGCTCGAGGCGAAGTCCATCCACAAGGGGCGGACGGCGCGGACGCACCTGCTGGCGCTTGCCCAGACGCACGGGATCCCCGCCGGCCGGGTGGACGAGGTGCTGGGCCTGGTCGGGTTGGAGCAGGTGGCCGGCCGGCGGGCCGGCGGATTCTCGCTCGGCATGAGTCAGCGGCTGGGCATCGCCACCGCCCTGCTCGGCGATCCGGCCGCGGTCATCCTGGACGAGCCGGTCAACGGGCTCGACCCGGACGGCGTGCTGTGGATCCGCACGCTGCTGAAGAGCCTGGCCGCCGAGGGACGCACCGTGTTCGTCTCCAGCCATCTGATGAGCGAGATGGCGGTGACGGCCGAGCACCTGATCATCATCGGACGGGGGCGGTTGCTGGCCGACACCACGCTGGACGACCTGATCACCAGGGTCGGGGTGGGCAGTGTGCTGGTGCGCTCGCCGGACGCCGGGCGGCTGCGCGACGCCCTGGTGGCCGGCGACGCCACGGTCACCGCCACCGAGCCGGGACTGCTACGCGTGACCGGGCTGCCCGCCGAGCGGATCGGCGATCTCGCGTTCCGGCACGGGATCGCCGTCCACGAGCTGACCCCGCAACGCGCCTCGCTGGAGCAGGCGTACATGGAACTCACCCGCGACACCTTGGAGTACCGATGAGAGTGACGTTGCCCCGCGTGATCCACGCGGAATGGACCAAGCTCCGCGCGCTGCGCTCCACCTGGATCGTGCTGGCCGCCACCGCGGTCGTGGTGATCGGCCTGGCCGCCGGGGCCGCGTACGCGCAGCACCGCCACATCACCCAGGGCGGCCCGGCGCCGACGACGGCCGAGGCGGTCGGCGGCGCGCTGCTCGGCATCGACCTGATGTCGCTGGTCTTCGGGGTGTTCGGGGTGCTGCTGATGACCGGCGAGTACGGTTCCGGGCTGATCCGGGCCACGCTCGCCGCGGTACCCCGCCGCACGCCCGTGCTGTGGGCCAAGGCCGCCACGCTGGTCGCGCTCGCCACCCCGCTGATCGCCGCGGCGTGCCTGGGCGGGCTGCTGGCCGGCCGGGCCATCCTCGGCGCGGACGGCCCGTCGCTCGGCGACCCGGGCGTGCTGCGCGCGGCCCTGGGCGGCGCCGCCGCGGCGGTGGCGTCGGGCCTGCTGGGCCTGGGCATCGGCGCCATGCTGCGGCACACGGCCGGCGCCATCACGACGCTGGTGGCGGCGACCATGGTGGTGCCGGCGCTGCTGCCGTTCGCGCTGCCCGAGTCGATCAGCGACGACGTGGTACGGTTCGTGCCCACCGCGGCCGGTCAGGCGATGTACGCCATCGACAGCAGCAACAACCCGTTCCCGATGCTGTCGCCAGGCGGCGGGGCCGCCGTGCTCGCGCTCTGGGTCGCGGCCCTTCTCGCCGGCGGAGCCGTCGTCCTGCTCCGCCGCGACGCCTGACCCGGCCCCGACCATGGGGGAGGCCGTGCTCGCCATCCGCGCCGTCGCCCGGCGTCACCCGCGCTGGGCCGACGCCGGACTGGCGGCCGCCGCGGCGGCGCTCGGCATTCCCGGCACCGTGCAGGCGCATCCGGGCGTACTCGAATGGCTGTGTTACTGCCTGATATTCGTGCCGCTGGTGTGGCGGCGCCGGGCGCCGGTCGTGGTCTTCTGGGTCTTGTTCGTGCTCGTCGAGGCATCCGACGCCGCCGGGCTCGACCTGCCGGGCACCGTCCTCGTGATGCCGATCGCCATCTACGCGATCGCCCGGTACCGTCCCCGCCGGTACCTGCTGCCGGTCGCGGTCGCGGTGGAGGCCGCCCTGGTGGTGGCCTGGATCGTGGATGACGAGCCGTGGAGCAGCCTGATCCCGGTCAACGCCATCCTGATCGCCATCGCTCTGCTCGGCACGAACCTCAGCACCCGCCGGGCGTACCTGGACCAGCTGGAGGAGCGCGCCCGACGGCTGGAACGCGAACGGGACCAGCGCGCCCAGCTCGCCGCCGCCGCCGAGCGCGCCCGGATCGCGCGCGAGATGCACGATGTGGTGGCGCACAACTTGACCGTCATCGTGGCCCTCGCGGACGCCGCGGCGCTCACCGCGACCGCGGCCCCGGAAGAGGCCGCCGACAAGATGGCGATGGTGGCCGCCAGCGGACGGGAGGCGCTCCACGAGATGCGGCGCATGCTCGGCGTCCTGCACGCCGACGAGCCGGCCTCCGACCGCGACCCCCAGCCGGGGCTGGCCGACCTCGACCGGCTGGTCGGGCAGGTCCGCGCCGCCGGCCTGCGGGTGGCACTGACCCAGCAGGGCGAGCCGGGCCGGTGGGGACCGGGCGCCGGCCTCGCGGTGTACCGGATCGTGCAGGAGGCCCTGACGAACACGATCAAGCACGCCGGACCGGCCGCGACGGCGCACGTCCGTCTCGGCTACACGCCCGGCGGCGTGGAGGTCGAGGTCACCGACGACGGCGTACGCCGCCCGGCCGCTCCCGCACCGGCCGATGCGCACGGGCTGACCGGCATGGCGGAGCGTGCGGCGTCGTACGGTGGCCGGCTGGACGCGGGCCCGCTGCCCGGCCAGGGTTGGCGGGTACACGCGCACCTGCCGTTCGACGAGAGCGGAGCCTCATGACCACCGTGCTGCTGGTCGACGACCAACCCCTGCTGCGTCTCGCGTACCGCACCGTGCTGGACCTCCAGAGCGACCTCGCCGTGGTGGGCGAGGCCGGCGACGGCCGGCAGGCAGTGGCGATGGCCCGCGCGCTACGCCCCGACGTGATCCTCATGGACATCCGGATGCCGGTGCTGGACGGCGTCGAGGCCACCCGGCAGATCATCGCCGCCGGCCTCGACGCGCGTGTCGTCGTGCTGACCACGTTCGACCTCGACGAGTACGTGCACGCCGCCCTGCGCGCCGGGGCGAGCGGGTTCCTGCTCAAGGACGTGCCCCCGACCGACCTGGTGAGCGGGATCCGGGCGGTGGCGGCGGGCGACGCCGTGGTCGCGCCGGCGGTGACCCGCCGGCTGCTGGACAGGTTCACCCGCCACCTGCCGGGCCCGGACACCGGAGGGTCGGCCGTCGAGGAGCAGCTGGCCGACCTGACCGAGCGGGAACGGGAGGTGTTCGTGCAGGTGGCCCGCGGACTGTCCAATCTGGAGATCGCCGAGCGGCTGGCGGTCTCCGACGCGACGGTGAAGAGCCACATCGGACGGATCCTCGCCAAGCTGGCGCTGCGCGACCGCGTCCAGGTAGTGGTCTACGCCTACGAGAACGGCATCGTCCGGCCCGGCGGCTAGCGGCGCCGCCGGGCCGGCGAGAGTCTCATTCGACGCGCACGTTGTCCAGATCGACCGTGCCCGGGTTGATGTAGACCCAGAGGACGCGTACGTCGTTGAGCGCCGTGGTGTCGCAGGACATGCTGGTCTGCAGGTCGATCGATGCCGTTGTCGTGGTGTCCTGATTGATCCAGGTGAAGCCGGACTGGCACCAGGCATACCCGTCGCCGGTCTGCACCGCGATGGCGGCGTTGGTGCCGGCCGCCGGGCTGGTGCGCAGGTCGTACTTCAGCGCCGACCGGTTCGACATATCGACCGGCTCGGCGAAGGTGACGCCGAACCAGCCGCCGTCGGCCGCCGCGATGCGCAAGCCGTGGGCGCCGTCGGTGGCGAACTCGGTGGTCTGCTCGACCGTGCCGGCGTTGGTCTGCCACGATGCGGATGCCCAGCCCTCGACTCCATCTTCGAACGAGTAGAGCACCTGTGCCGCGGCCGGGTCCGGCTTCACCGTGACGGTCACGGTGGCCACATTGGACGATCGACCCGCCAAATCCTTTATCACGTACGGGGTGACAGCGCGTCCAGCGAATCCGGCGAGCGGGGTGAAGGTGACCGTTCCGGCGCTGTCGGCGGTGAACATGCCGCCGGTGACGGTGGCGCTGGTCTGCCGTCCGGCGGCGGCCGGGTCCAGGTCGAGGCTCGCCGGGCGGACCTTGGTGCGGTAGGCGATGTCGTTGGCGGCCGGTTGCAGCGTCACCGGGGTGTTCGCCTCGGTGATCGCGGTGTCGTTGTCGGCGACCGGCGGCAGCGACCGCTGCCCGGAGCTGATCTCCGTGGTGGCATTCGAGATCGTGGTGCAGACCGGGCTGGGACAGTAGACGGTGAACCCGTCGTAGTCCGGGTACAGCGTGCCGTCGTCCTGCGATCCGGAGAGGATCCAATACAAGAAGCCGCTGCCACCCGTACGCGAGAAGGTGTTGATCCAGTCTTGATAGACCGGATTGCGGGTGGCCTTGTCCTTCCAGCCGAACTCGCCGAGCATCACGGCCTTGCCGAGCGCCTTGGCGGCGGTGTTGTGCCGGGTGATGTAGTCGTCGGCCCACTGCGGGGTGCGGTTGCCCCAGCCGTCCGGATACAGGTGGTACGACATCACGTCGACGGCCGGCAGCGAGGCCAGAGCGATGCTGTCCACGCCCTCGCCGCAGTTGTCGATCCAGTCCGGGGCGTCTGGGCCGTCGCAGAAGAAGCCCTCGTCGCCGACGCTCACCAGGTGGTTGCGGTCGAGCGACTTGAGGTACGCGGTCATCTCGCCGGCCCAGTCGGTCAGGGTGGTCGTGGTGCAGTGGTCGCTCTGCGGGTAGACGCCGGAGCCCTTGCAACGCGGCTCGTTGCCGAGCTCCCACGTCATGATCGTCGGGTCGTCCTTGTACCTGACGCCGGTGATCGTGTTGACCCGGTTGAGGATGTGGTCGAGGTAGTCCTTGTACCAGCCCTTGATCACCGGGTCGGTGTAGAAGTCGTCGTGGTAGGAGGCGCCGCGCCAGCGTACGTACTGGTCGATGCCGCCGAAGTCGGACCAGTTGTTGGTCAGCGGCAGCACCAGGCGCTGGCCGGCTCGCCGGGCGGCGTCGATGACGTCGTCGAGGCGTTCCAGGCCGTCCGGGCCGTCGTTGAAGGCGGGCTTATCGCCGTCGAAGTACTGGAAGTACACGCCGTCCGGCGCCGGGGCGACGGAGTTGCTGCCGTCGGCGTTGCCGATCAGGCCGAACGCCCAGGTCCGCATCACGTCGAAGCCGGCCGCCTGCGCGTCGGCGAAGACGTCGTCGACCATCGCCCGGCTCTTGTAGAACAGGTAGTAGTTGTTGGTGCCGCCGAACCGGAAGGGCTTGCCGTTCAGCTTGAGCATGCTGCCGGTCCGAGTGACGAACCCGGCGTTCGCAGCGGGGTGGGTCGCGGGTGCTGCGACGGCGGGTCCGGCCGCGACGAGCGCGCCGGCCACGGCCGCGAGCACGGCGACGAGACGTCTCCGCATGCCACGGTCTCCTTGGAGGTCGATGCCCGGTCGCATCGACCAGGACCAATGCCCAAGCTAGCAGTTGCGCAAGCAATCCGGGAGCGCTCCCACGCCGCGTCATTGTCGGGCCAGGTTGCGCCGCCACGGGGGCCGCGTGCTCGATCTCCATCTCGATACCGCGTTCGACCCTCCCTTCTCCTTCGCCGTGTGGCCGCTGAGGCCGGCGGTCTGGTGCCGGCCCCAGCGGCGCGGTGGGAGGTGGAATCAGGACTCGGGACGGTGTGGGCGCCGGGGGCTCCGCGTCCTGGGATTTCCTTGGATCAGTCCCTCGTGTGGGCTTATCAGGGAGGCGATCGTGGGTTGTTGCCGGCGGCGCCGGGCCGGCGCTCGTCGTCCCCGGCCGCCGATGTCGGCGAGGGGCCGGGTTGCGGAGGGGAGGGTGCCGGCCGCGCGGCGGATGGGGCGGGTGGCGCCGGTGGCGTGGGCGGGTCGTCGAAGCTGGCGCCGATGAGGGCGTCGAACTCGGCGCGGACCAGATCGGGGTCGCCGCAGATGAGTTCGGTGAACGCTTCGTCGAACCCGCGGTCCCACTCCGGGGACAACGCGGTGCCCGCCTGCGCTACGGGGTTGCTGGTCATGCCGGTCACCACCCGCCACATCCGGTTTCCTTGCAAGGGCTGACGTGACGAACCGCCAGGTCAGCCGGTGATCACCTTCTGCTCGGTGTGTTCACGCCCGGCAACGGTGATCTTGCGGGGCTTGGCCTTCTCCGCGATCGGGATCCGCACGACCAGCACGCCGTTGTCGTACGCGGCGTCGATGTGGTCGGTGTCCAACGCGTCGCCGAGGAACAGCTGCCGGGAGAACACCCCGAGCGGGCGTTCGCTCAGCTGCACCGTGGCCTGCTCGCCCAGGTCGATGGGGCGGCGCTCGGCGCGCACGGTCAGCACGTTGCGTTCCACGTCGATGTCGATCGCGTCGGCGTCCACCCCGGGAAGGTCGAACGCGATCACGAACTCGTCGCCGTTGCGGTACGCGTCGGCGGGCATCGCCGTCGGCCGTGACCAGGTCCCGGTCGCCGGGACACCGAACAGTTGCTGGGCGATCCGGTTGACCTCGGTGAAGGGTTCGCTGCGCATCAACATGGTTCCCACCTCCTGCGGTCTCGACTTGGCAGTCAATGCGCGATACCGTCTTTCTAACACGTCATCGCGCCGATGACAAGTAGTTCGTCATCTGGAAGATGACGTCGAGAGGAGAAGGTGGATGCTCGACACCCCTGCCGTCGCGAGCCCACCGCCCGAGGACCACGATCTCGCCGTAGTCGCTGCCGCGATCGCCGCCACCGCGCACGCGGTTCAGCAGCCCACCGTCGAAAGATCGCCGGTGAGCGGCGCTGAACTGCTCGACGCCCTGGTGCTGCTGCGCTGGGCCCAGAGCGAGCTGGCCGGCCTCGAGCCGGTCCTGATCGCTGCAGCCCGCGCTGCCGGGGTCTCCTGGCAAGCTCTCGCGCCCGCACTGGGGGTGGCCAGCCGCCAGGCCGCCGAGCGGCGCTACCTGCGCAGCGTCTCCGCCCCTACCAACCAGCCGAGCGACACCCGTGACGACCGGGTACAGGCCGAACGCGACCGCCGCGCCGTGCGCCGCGCCGTCACCCAATGGGCCAACGACAACACCGCCGACCTGCGCCGGCTCGCCGGCCAAATCACCGCCCTGACCGACCTCGGCGAAGCCGCCACCGACGACCTCGCGCAACTGCACCAAGCCCTCGGTGACCCTGACGCGACCGCCCTGCCCGATCTGCTCGCCGCGGCCCACCAACATCTCCCCGACCATCCCGACCTCGCCGCACAGATCGACACCATCACCACGCGCACCAACCAGATCCGCCGGCAGCCCCCACAGCGCAGCGGGGAAACCTCCTGAGCCACGCGAAGGTCCAGCTGTGGTGGGGAACAACTCCGAGCCTCCAGCGTCCAGCTCACCACCGGCCGTCTTGAGAGCCGGAAGACCCGTACGGAATCCTCTTGCGCAATGGTCAAGAATCGTTGACCATTGAGCGCGTGCCTATCGATGATCTTCCCGAGACGTTTCACGTCACCACTGACGAGCAGCTACGCGCCGTCTCCAATCTCACGCGTCACCGGATCATGGCCGTGCTCCGCTTCGAGCCGGCGACGATTACGCAGATCGCCGCGCGGGTGGGCCTCGCGAAGGGGAGCTCCAGCTACCACGTGCGGCTGCTCGAGCGGGCCGGCCTGGTGAAGGTGGTGCGGACGCGGAAGGTGCGGGGAGTCACCGAGCGGTACTACGCGATGGCCGCGCGGTCGATCGAGCTGCCGGATCCGGGCGAGGGAGGGCCGGATGTGCTGTTGCGGCATGCGGTGGCGGACCTGGAAGCAGCGCCGGTGGACGGCGAGCGACACGTACGGATGGCGCACCTGCGGCTCACCGAGGAGCAGTTCGCGGAACTGGGGGCGCGGCTGGAGGCACTGGCGGACGAGTACCGGGAGCTGTCCGATCCGTCGCTGCCGGACGTGTCACTCGTCTTCGCGCTGTTCCGGCCGGCGCAGCCCGAGCAGGCCGAAGGGGACGCCAGGTGACCTCAGACGTTCGGAAGTTGCCGGCCGGGTTCGGACGGCTGTGGGCCGCGCAGACGGTGTCCTCGCTCGGTGACGGGGTGACGCATGCCGCGCTGCCGCTGCTCGCGTTGACGCTGACACGCAATCCGATGGCGCTCGCCGTTGTCACGGCCGCCGGGACGCTGCCGTGGCTGCTCTTCGGGGTGCTCGGCGGTGCGCTGGTGGACCGCTGGGACCGCCGGCGCACGATGTGGGTCGCGGACGCGGCGCGTGCGATGCTGCTCGCGATACCGGCGGCAGCGGCCGCGTTCGACGTGCTGAGCATTCCGCTGCTCGCGGCCGTCGCCTTCCTGCTGGGCCTCGGCGGACTCTTCTTCGACACGGCCGCGACGGCCTATCTGCCGGATCTGCTCGGCCGCGAACCCGCGCTCCTGGAGCGCGCCAACGCCCGCATGCGCGGCACCCAGACCGCGGCGTCCGGCTTCGCGGGGCCGCCCGCGGGCAGTGCTCTGCTCGCGCTCGGACGGGCGGTTCCGCTGCTCGCCGACGCGGTGTCGTTCGCGCTCTCCGCACTGCTCGTGCGGTCGCTGCCGGCCGCACCCCGGCCCGTACCGCAGGCCCGTGAGTCGCTGCTTCGGCAGGCGCGGGCCGGCGCCTCGTACGTCTTCCGGGACCGGTTGCTGCTCGGGCTCGCGCTGCGTCCGGCGGTCGGGAACATCGCCTTCCTAGCCGTGGAGACCGTCCTCGCCCTCTTCGCGCACGATCGTCTCGGCATCGGCGCCTTCGGCTTCGGCCTGCTCCTCACGGCCGAGGCCACCGGCGGTCTGCTCGGCGCGGGCATCGCCTCCTTCCTCGGCCGGCGACTCGGCACCGGCGCCGCGCTCACCTGTACGGCCGCGGTCGAGGGACTCGCCATCCTGGGCCTTGCCGTCGCCCCGAACCCGTATGTCGCCGGCCTCGCGCTCGCCGTCTGCGGGGCAGGCATGGGCGCCACGATGGTGCTCGCGCCCTCCCTCCGACAGGCGATCGTCCCCGCCCACCTGATGGGCCGGGTCGCCTCCACCTCCCGCATGCTCGCCATGTGCGCCGCCCCGTTCGGCGCCTTCCTCGGCGGCTGGCTGGCCACCACCTACGACGTACGCACCCCGCTCTTCGCCGCCGCCGGACTCCTCCTCACCATGACCGCCGTGACGGCATCCATGACCAGCAACCGCCGGGTCGAGGCAGCACTGCTTGGCGCTGCCTCGACCGGCGATCCCGTTAGGGAGAAGGCACCCGCATCGGTGTGACGCTCTCGCAGAGCCGACGTTCAGTTCCCCGTGCGGTACGGACCGCCCGGCGCGATGGCTTGGCTGCGCCGGCGATATTCGGTCGGGGTCAGGCCTACCAGCGCACGGAAGCGGCGGGCGAAGTAAGTCGGGTCGCCCCAGCCCACGGCGGCGCCGATCTGGGCGGCGGAACGGGGGGTGTGCGCCAGCAGCGTGGCGGCTCGTTCGGCGCGGACTCGGGCCAGGTAGTTCATCGGGGTCAGGCCGGTGTGCTGGAGGAACAGGCGGCCCAGATAGGCGGGATCCAGGTTGACCGCCCCGGCCAGGTCGTCCAGTCGCCACGGCGTTGCCGGTGTCGCCTCCAGCCGGGCGACGGTCGCGGCCACGGCGGGATGAGCCGGTGGCTCGGCGGTGGCGGGCTCGCGGCCGTCGGCCAGCACGCCGAGCAGAGTGACCAGCCGGCCCAGCACCCGGCCGGGCCGGGGCCGGGCGCGAGCAAGCTCGCGTTCCAGCTGGGTGATCTCCTCGATGGCATCGGCGGCGGCGGCCCGGTCGACCGTCGTGGTGGCGACGCCGTGCGTGGCGGGCGCCGTCGGGTCGGTCCACAACAGGCGGCGCAGCATCGGGAGGTCGTACAGGGCAGCCAGCTCGGCCCGGAGCGCCTGGGCGGACAGGCAGCAGTTGCCGACGGTCAGGTCGGCGCAGGCTTGGAAACCGTGCCAGGCCCCGGGCCGTAGCACGAATACCTCGCCGGCGCGTACCTCTTGCGAACCCTGGCTGGTCACGTGCCGGCCGCGACCGGCCCCGATCACGGCGATCTCGAGGAAGTCGTGGGCGTGCGACTCGACCTCAGCGCTCAGCCGGTGGACGCCGCCCCAGATCGGCCCGGCGGCGAACAGGGCGTGCTCGTGAAGGGTCGAGGGCATGTCGGGATCGTACGACTGCTGGCCGCTATCGGCCTAGCCCCGAAGGGCAGCCGTCACGAGACTGAACGCATGAGAGAACTGGTGTCCGACGAGCAGGTTGCCGCGTATCGGGAGCACGGTTTCGTCCGAGTTCAAGGGGTCCTCGATCGCGACCAGGTCGAGCATTTCCGGGGGAGCGCCGAGGCGTTCCTCAAGGCCCACCGGGCGGAGAGCCTGGAAACGCAGGGCACGTTCAGCCAACTGGTCAATGTCTGGCAGCGCGACGACGACCTTCGCGCGCTCACCCTCGACACGCGGCTCGGCCGGATCGCCGAGCAGTTGGCCGGCTTTCCGCTGCGGCTCTGGCACGACCAGATGCTGGTCAAGGAGCCGCACAACAATGTCGCCACCGAGTTCCACCAGGACCGGCCGTACTGGCCGCACGCCGGCGACCGGCTCCC
This sequence comes from Actinoplanes sp. NPDC051513, assembly GCF_044454685.1. Classification (NCBI taxonomy): domain Bacteria; kingdom Bacillati; phylum Actinomycetota; class Actinomycetes; order Micromonosporales; family Micromonosporaceae; genus Actinoplanes; species Actinoplanes sp. NPDC051513. Next base: position 104,340 of record NZ_JBITDW010000011.1, on the reverse strand, counting down.
GTTGTCGGCGTGGATCGCACTGGTCGATGTGCCACCCGAGCGGGGCTGCATGACCTTCCTGCCCGGCACCCAGGACCGCACCGGCCTGCAACCGCAGGACCTTCATCACGAGGAGGACCTCTTCGAGATGGACCCGTCGCTGCGCTGGATTCCTCGCGTCACCGTGCCGCTGCGGGCCGGGGACTGCACCTTCCACAGTGGCTACACCGGCCACATGGCCCTGCCCAACCGCACCGACCTGGCCCGGCTCGCCCACGTCGTCATCTACATCGACGCGGCCACCACCTACAACGGCGCCCCGCACGTCGTCACCGATCCACTCGGCCTGGCCGTCGGCGACCGGCTCGACGGCGACACCTTCCCTCGGGCGTGGGCCTGATCCGATACAGCAGCGGCGGCTGTCCCATCGGCAGGCGGTCCGGGGGAGTCCTCTCTACGATGAGTCATCATGTCTGGGCTGTCTTCGATTCGGTTGCTCGAGCTTCCGTACGACTCGGGGCACTACGGGGTGCGCATGGGTGCGGGGCCGTTGGCCTTGATCGAGGCCGGAGCCGCTCGAGGGCTTCGCGACCGTGGCCATACCGTGCAGCAGCAGCGCCTCTCCCCGCGTTCGGCATGGCAAACCGAGCTGGTCACCGCTTTCGAACTGCACCGGGTGATTGCCGCCGAGACGGTCGCGGCTCAGGCTGCGGGGCAGGTGCCGATGCTGCTGTCGGGCAATTGCAATGCCACTCTCGGCGTGCTGGCCGGCCTGTCCACGTCCGTACGGCGTCTGGGGCTCGTGTGGTTCGACGCGCATGGCGACTTCAACACTCCGGAGACTGACCCCGGCGGATTTCTTGACGGTCAAGGCGTTGCCATGATTACCGGCCGTTGCTGGCGGGCTGCGACTTCGACGGGGCCCGGGTTCCGCCCTCTGGCCGACGAACAGGTCCTGCTCGTGGGCACCCGTAGCCTGGACGCGCGGGAGGCGGAGGCCCTGCGCGACAGCGGAATCGTCGCGCTCCGGCCGGTCCAGGCTCGTGACGGCAGTTCCGTGGCCGCCGCGGTGGCGTCCCTGGCGGAACGAGCGGATCGCGTGCATGTCCATATCGATCTCGATGTGTACGATCCGTCGATAGCGCCGGCCAACAGCTACGCGGCGCCGGACGGTCTGCTTGCCGATGAGGTGCATGCCGTCCTGCGTCGCGTTGCCGGGCGGATGCCGATCACTTCGGCGACGCTGTCGGCGTGGGATCCCACCTGCGACAACGACGGACGCATGCGCGGGGTCGCCCTGGATTTGCTCTACGTACTGGCCGACCTGGCCCGTCCTGTACCAGCACCGGGATGAGCCGGCAGTGGCCAAGATCGTGTTATTCCACTCCGGTTGACGCTCACCCACCGGGTCTGCGTGTCGGACCTGGCTGGAGTTCGCCTCGGCCGGCAGGTCGGACGGCTCCTTCACGCAGATGGGCTTCTACGTCGACGAGGTGGAGGCGGCGGTCGCTCGAAGGCCGGTCCACAGCAGAAGGGCGCAGGCGCCGATAAGGACGGGTTCGAGCGCGAAGCCGACGGCCAGGCCGTAGCGGTCCGCGAGGGTGCCGATCACATAGGGGGAAGCGGCGCTGACCAGGCCGATGACCAGTTGCGAGCGGGCGTTGGCGCGGTCCTCGCGGCCGTCGGCGGCGTCCAGGGTCAGCGCGATGGCGAGCGGATAGAGGTTCGCGATGCCGGCGCCGCACACGAACAGGCCCAGGATCGCCGGAGCCGGCCGTCCGGCCAGCCAGAACAGGGCGAAGCCGGCGCCGGTGATCGCCAGCGACGCGTAGAGCAGTGCGACGCTGCGGCCGGGCCGGCGGGTGATCCGTGCGCCGAGCAGCCGTCCGATCAGGATGCCGAGATAGTTGGCGCCCAGCGCGGTGCCGGCGGCCGCAGCGGACAGGCCGGTGCCGAGGAGCAACTGCGGACCGAAATACACGATGCAGAACTCGATCGCCACGCTGCACGCGGTCAGCACGATGAACAACCAGCAGGCAGCGGGCAGCCCGCCGGCTCCCGCCACAACGTGACGCGCGGGTGGCGCCGGCAGTGGTTGGCGGCGGAAGCGCACGTAAAGCACCGCGAGGACGATGGCCGGGAGGGCGAAGGCGGCGCGCCAGCCCACCACAGCGGCGGCCAGCGCGCCCAGGACCAGTGGAGCGACCACCGCCGACGCGCCGGCGCCGATGTTGGCCTCGGTCAGCGCGCGGTCCCGCTGGGAGCCGTGCCGGTCCGACAGGATCGCCTGGAGCACGGCGAGCATCGTCGTGCCGGCCAGACCCATCAACCCGGCCGCGAGCAGGGTGGCCGGCACGCCCGTTCCGAGGGTGAACAGGCCGGCGCCGGCCACGGTGACCAGGGCCGAGCACCACAGCAGCGCCCTCCTCGCCAGGCGGCCGGCCACCCACGCGAAGCCGGCTCCGGCCAGGGCCGCGCCGACCGACCACAACACCGAGTAGAAGCCGACCAATGTGTAGGAGAATCCGAGCTCATCGCGGAGCAGCGTCACCGCCGGGCCGAAGGCATAGAGCCAGAAGGTGTACGCCGCGAGCGCTGCGTACGACAGCACGGTAGGCGCATCCCGGACGAAGTCGGCCTTCGCTGTGTATCGGTACACAAGTAGAGTCTGTGCCATGACCCGACCCGTCGGCAACCCGAAACGGCGGCCGACCCTGCGCCAGGTGGCCAGCGCCGCCGGCGTCTCCCCGATGACGGTCTCCTACGCCTACTCCCAGCCGGACCGGGTCTCGGCCGAGGCCGCGGCAAAGGTCCGCGCCGCGGCCGAACAGCTCGGCTATCCCGGCCCCAACCCGGCTGCACGCTCTCTGCGCAGCGGACGAGTCGGCTCGCTGGGCGTCGTGCTCGGCGAACGGCTGAGCTACGCCTTCGACGACCCGCAAGCGGCGCGCTTCCTCGCCGGGGTCTCCGACGTGTGCGCGGCCGAGGGCATTGGACTCACACTCGTCCCGATCACCGGCGCGCCTACCGACGCCCAGCGTGTCGCCCAGGCGGCCGTGGACGGCTTCGTCGTCTGGACCACCAGCGACGACGATCCGGTCCTGGATGCCGTCGCCGCCACCGGCCTGCCCGCGGTGATCCACGCCGGCCCGCACCGGCACGGCATGCCGGTGATCGGCATCGACGACCGCGCTGCCGCCGAAGCGATCGGGCGGGTGGCGTTCAGGGCGGCGCGGCGGCCGCTCGTGCTCAGTTTCCCGCTCGATCGCGGCCGCACCCGGCAGCTGCTCACCGGCGACGAGGTGGGCGAGGTGCGGTTCCCGGTCACCCGCGACCGATGGGCGGGCTTCCGTGCCGCCTGGACCGGACCGGGCCTGCGGATGGCGGTGTGCCCGGTCAACAACGTCAACGAGGGCGAGGCCTTCGCCCGCGAGCTGCTCCAGAGCGCCGAACCGCCGGACGCCATCGCCGCGATGAGCGACGAGCTCGCGCTGGGCGCCCTGATCGCCGCCGCCGCGGCGGGCCTGCGAGTCCCCGGCGACCTGGCCGTGACCGGCTGGGACGACAGCGCCGCCGCCGCACCCGCCGGGCTGACCACTCTCGCCCAGTCGCTGCGCGACCAGGGAGCACGGTGCGCCCGGACGGCGCTCGGGAGCGGGACCGAACCCTCGGCGCGCGACGATTGGCACCTCGTGGTGCGCACGACCACACGCCCCGATCCATGACCTGCGCACGTATCCCGGTACGGCAATCCGGGATCGGCGGCGCTTACGAGGCTGCCCCGAGGAACCGCACCGTGCGCGCGGCGCCGTGCATGTCGTGGGGGAGATCTGCGTACGCCCACTGGTGAGCACGCGTGTGCAGGCAGGCGGCCTCGACATCGCCGGTCTCGAGAACAGCGAGGAGCTCGGCATGCTCGTCGGCCACATGGTCGAGCTCGGGGTTGATGACCATCAGGGCGATGGCGGTCCGAGCCTCGATCTGCAGCGCCTCCCAGGCCCGCTCCAGCAGGAAGTTCTTGCCGGCCAGGATCACCCGGCGGTGGAAGCGCGTGCTGGCCAGGCCGATGGCCCGGACGTCGTCGACGGTCGCGCAGCGGTACATGTCCTCGACGTCGCCGCGCATCGTCTCCAGGGGCAGTTGACCGTTGAGCATCGCCAGTCGCGTAGCGGCTTCCTCCAGGGCCGCGCGGACCACGTACGCCTCCCGGATCGTCTGTTCGACGAACGGCAGGACATGACGCCCGCGCCGGGGCCGGCTCTCGACGAGCCCCAGACCCTCGAGCTCCCGGAGGGCTTCGCGCACCGGCGCCTGACTCGTCCCGAAATCCGCGGCGATCTTGGTTTCGATCAGCCGCTCGCCGCTCTTGAGCTCACCCGACACGATCAGCTTCACCAAGCCGTCCCGGATGCCGTCGCTCAGGGTCGGCTTCGGCGGGCGGATCGGGTGTGCGCCGCCGGCCGGCGCTTCGGTGGTCACGCACATCCTCCCCATAGGGCGCCCGCGATGGTGTCGTTGACCAGCATACTTAGAGCGTATACCTTGATTATCGATATCGATAATGGGGTGTCGCATGCTGACTGAGGTTCACGTCCCGGATGATGTCTCTGCTGCGGTGAGCCTGATCGCCTCGGGCGCCACGGTGCTCGGCGGCGGTACGAGCGTGATGCCGCGGCTCAACGATCACGCGTCGCCCCCGACCGAGCTCGTGAGCTTGCGGCGCATGGGTCTGGCGAACGTCGGCCTGGCCGGCTCGACGGTGACGATCGGCGCGGCCACGACGCTGTCCCAGGTCGAGCACGACGCGCGGCTCGAGATCCTGAACCCCGTCGTGCGCTCGATCGCCTCGGTGCCGGTCCGTAGTCTGGCCACGGTCGGGGGCAACCTGTTCGCCCGCCGGCCGCACGGTGACCTGGCCGTCGCGTTGGTCGCGTTGAACGCACGCGTCGCGTTCGTCGGTGAAGAGGGTACCGGCGAGCTGCCGGCCGAGGAGTTCGTCGCGGCCGATCGTCCGCCGGCACTCGTCACGACCGTCGTCTTCGAACTCCCCGGACCAGGCGCCTTCAAGTACGTCAAAGCGGCCCGGCGCCGGTTCAACTCCGCGTCCATCGTCACCGTCGCGGCAACGGTCACCGAGTCCGACGGGGTCGTCAGTGAGGCGCGCGTCGCCCTCGGCGGAATCGGCGATCGGGTCGTCCGGGCGTACGCGGTCGAGGAGGCGCTGGCCGGCAGGCGGCTGACCGACTCGACGATACAAGCGGCCGCACAGGCCGGCCTCGGCGAACTCGCACCGGCCGATGACGCGTACGCCTCCGCGTGGTACCGCACGCGCGTCTTCCCTGTCCACCTCCGGCGAGCGCTGCTCGGCCGCTGACCGCGATCAAGGACCCGCCATGTCGGTAAGAATCGTCAGTCTCAAGGTCAACGGCGTCGACAAAGCGTTCATGGCGAAGCCGGAGACAACTCTGCTGCTCGCCTTGCGTGAGCAACTCGGCCTGATGGGCGCCAAGCGCGGTTGTGCGCAGGGCGCGTGCGGCTCGTGCACGGTCCTTCTCGACGGGGCGCCCGTGGTGTCCTGCCTCGTGCCCGTGGTCACCGTCGCCGGCGGCGATGTCGGCACGGTCGAAGGGCTGGCCGACGGGCCGCGGCTCAGCGACGTCCAGCAGGCCTTCCTCGACGGCTTCGCCACCCAGTGCGGCTTCTGCACACCAGGGATGATCATGTCTGCGGTGGCTCTCCTCGCGCGGAACCCGAGCCCGAGCAGGGACGAGATCAGCGAAGCGATCAGCGGGAACGTGTGCCGCTGCACGGGGTACGAGCCGATCGTCAGCGCCATTCTCGATGCCGCCGAACGGCGCCGCCGCTCGCTCACCGGCGAGGAGGCGAAACTCTGATGCCACGCATCAGCCCGATCGATCGGAACTACTTCAAGGACGAGCGCGAGCGCGGGTCCAATTTCAACGTCATCGGGACCGCCGTCCAGCGCTCGGACGCGCTCGGTCATGTCACCGGGCGCACCCAGTTCTTCGAGGACCGGACCTTCCCGGATCTCGCGTACGTCAAGATCCATCGGTCGGTCCATCATCACGCGCTCCTCGACGACGTCGACTGCTCCGAGGCGCTGCGGGTTCCCGGTGTCCTGCGGGTCATCACGCATCGCGACATCCCGTCGAACTGGTACACCGTGCTGCGGCTGATCGGCATCGAACCCAACGATGAGCCGGTCCTGGCCGAGGACCGCGTCCTCTACCGCGGCGAGCCCATCGTGGCGGTGGTGGCCGACTCCGAGGCGGCCGCGATCGAGGGCGTCAGCCGGGTGAAGGTCAGCTACACCGAGCTGCCCGCGGTCTTCGACGTCGAGCAGGCGATGTCCGCGGACGCGCCGGTCATCAAGCAGGCGGGCACGAACTACTTCGTCTACGAGGGCCACCACGCGCGGCGTCTGCGTTTCGGCGACGTCGAGAAGGGCTTCGCCGAGGCGGACCGCATCTTCGAGTGGCGGTACAGCTCGTCGCCGATCGAGCACGCGCCGACCGAGACGACCGGCTGCGTCGTCGTACCGCAGAGCGGCGGGCGCCTGCTGATCCACAGCAACACCCAGGCCGCGTTCTTCACGCTCGACAACACCGCGCTGATCCTCGACCGGCCGTTCACCGACCTGCAGGTCAAGGGCGGCACCGTCGGCGGCGGCTTCGGCGGCAAGGTCGACGTCATGGTCGAGCCGCTGGCCTGCGTCGCGGCCATGCTCACCAACCGGCCGGTCAAGTTCGTGTACACGCGCGAGGAGGAGATGCAGGTCTCGTCGCCCCGGGCCGCGGAACGCATCTACATCAAGGACGGCGTCATGAACGACGGACGCATCCTCGCCCGCAAGATCATGCTGTACGTGGACGCCGGCGCCTACTCGCGACACTCGCCGTACGGCACGACCAAGGCGTGCGCTCACCTGCCCGGCCCGTACACGATTCCGAACGTCTACGCCGACTGCCACTGCGTGTACACCAACCGGACCCCGTCCAGCGCGATGCGCGGATTCGGTGTCACCATCGCCGACTTCGCCATCGAGTCGCAGATGGATCGCATCGCCCGGGCGCTCGACATCGACCCGCTGCAGTTCCGGCTGCGCAACGCCTACCGCGACGGCGACATGAAGGCGCACCGCAAGATCGCGTCAGGCACCGCCCTGATCGAGGTCATCCAGCGGGCCGCCGCCCTGGCCGGGCACGAGCTGCCCGCCGAATACCTCGCGATGTCGTCGTCCACCCCGAGAGGAGCCGGAGCATGACGCTGCTGCGCGGCCGCGGATACGCCTCGGTCAACTACCCCACCGGCATGAATCTCGGCGGCGACCCGTCGCAGGCGCTGATCCATGCGACGACCATGGGCGGCTTCGTGGTCAGCCTTTCGTCGGTGGACCTCGGACAAGGGCTGAAGACCGTCGTTGCCCAATGCGCCGCGGAGACCCTGGGCATCCCGATGGAGAACGTCATCGTCGACACGGCCGACACCGACACCGGCCCGCATTGCATGGGCACCTTCGCCAGCCGTGGCACCCACCGGGTCGGCAACGCGGTGATCATGGCCGCTCGCGAGGCCCGCGAGGTGATGCTGGCGGTGGCCGCCGACGAGCTCGAGGTCGACGCCGGTGACCTGGAGACCGACGGCACCGGCTACGTCCGGCTCAAGGGCAGTCCGGAGACGAAGATCCACATTCAGGACATCGCGCTGGCCGCCCACTTCAAGCAGGGCCGGACCATCTCCGGCCGGGGGATCTACCTCAAGGAACGCAACTATCCGGTTCCGGAGACCGGCGAGATGGACCCGGACTCCTGCCAGGCCCACGCCTGCACGGTGGCCGAGGTCGAGGTCGACGACGAGACCGGCGTGGTCACCGTCCTGAGCCTGCACAACGCGTACGAGATCGGCCGGGCCCTCAATCCCGCCATGGCCACCCAGCAGGTCGAGGGCGGCGCCTGGATGGGTGTCTCGCACGCCATCTTCGAGTCGACCGAGCCGTACTACCCGATGTCGCGGGAACACGGGCCGGTCGACTTCTGCGAGTACCTCATGCCGGGGCCGGCCGAGATCCCGGCGCAGACCAGCGTGATCCTGGAACGCCCGGCGTCGAACGGGCCGTTCGGCGCGAAGGGCATCGGCGAGATGACCGCCAACGCGCCGATCCCGGCGATCGCGAACGCCATCTTCGACGCCTGCGGTGTCCGGCTGACCACCATGCCGTTCACTCCGGAGTCGGTCCTGCGCGGGCTCGACGCCCTGCGGGCCGGCGAACCGGCGGCGTGATGCTGCCCGACCACGACACGATCAGCCGGCAGCTGCGGGACCGGAAGTACTTCGCCGACGAAGGCCTGCTGACCGCGGTGCGGCTGGCGATCGCCCTCGGCCGCCCCCTGCTGCTGGAGGGGGAGCCCGGCGTCGGCAAGACACAGATCTCGCACGTGCTGGCGGACGCGCTCGGGCGCGAACTGATCCGGCTGCAGTGCTACGAGGGGATCGACGTCTCCCAGGTGCTCTACGAGTGGGACTATCCCAAGCAGCTGCTGAGCCTGCGAGCCGCCGAGGTCGACGGCACCACCGCCGGCGACCTGTACGCGAGCGAGTTCCTCCTCGAGCGTCCGCTCCTTCGCGCGCTGCGCAGCCGGACCGGCGCCGTGCTGCTCATCGACGAGATCGACCGGGCGGACAGCGAGTTCGAGGCGTTCCTGCTCGAGTTCCTGGACGGGTTCCGGATCACGATCCCGGAGATCGGCACGGTCGCCGCCGCCGTGCCACCCGTCGTGGTGCTCACCTCCAACCGGACCCGGGAACTGCACGACGCGCTCAAACGGCGCTGCCTGTACCACTGGATACCCTTCCCGGACCCCGAGCGCGAACGCGCGATCGTCGAGGCGCAGGCCCCCGGGCTCAGCGCCCGCAGCGCCGCGCAGCTGGTGCGGTCGGTCAACGTCATCCGGTCGCTGAGTCCGTTGAAGCGGCCGGGCATCGCCGAAGCCATCGCCTGGGCACAGGGCTCGCTCGCCCTCGCCGGCGAGGGTGCTCAGTGGACCGACGCCCTGCGCGCGTCCCTGGGACTGGTGCTGAAGAACGAAGAGGACTGCGCGCTGGTCGCGGCGCACGCCACCGAGGTCTTCGGCGATGACGACCGCTGAGCCGCTGGTGGCCCGGACTCAGGACCATCTCTTCCGCTTCCTCCGCGGCCTGCGCGCCCAGGGGCTGCCCGTGCCGGCGGCCAAGCAGCTCGACTTCTTCGCCGGCATCGAAGCACTCTCGCCGTCGACCGTCGGGCAGCTGTACTGGGTGGGCGCCGCGACGCTCGTGACCTCCGAGTCCGGCCGTGACGTCTACGACGAGGTGTTCCAGCGCTTCTTCGGGATCCCGGCCGACGTGCTCGTGATGACCGACGAGCCGGCCGCCGACCCGGACGGCGAGCAGGAGCACGACGAGGAGACGATCGCCGGCGAGGCGAACGGCACAGCCGACGCCGTCGTCCTCGACCAGCCGGGCGGGGCCGGTCTTGCGGCGGGCGGGCCCAGCCCGGACGCCGCGATGCGGTTCGCCGGCACCGAGCCTCGCGCCCGCGAAGTCATGCGGCAGATCTGCCGCGAGATACCCCGGGCAGTCCCGGCCATCCGGTCCCGGCGGAGCCGGCCCGGCGGTCGCCGCCAACGCGTGGACATGCGCGCCGTCCGCCACGAGTCCCGGCGGACCTACGGCGAGATCATGCGGCTTCGCTGGCGGCACCGACCGCTACGCGAGCGTCGTGTGCTGCTGCTCATCGACGTGTCCGGCTCGATGAAGCAGTACAGCGCGAACCACCTCCGGTTCGCCCATGCGATGGTCGTGACCTGCGACCGGGCCGAGGTGTTCACCCTCGGCACCCGGCTGACCAGGGTGACCCCGGTCCTGCGCACACCCGACGTGGATACCGCGCTCGCCGCGCTGGCGCAGGTCGTGCTGGACGCCGACGGCGGAACCCGGATCGGCGCCAGTCTGCACAGCTTTCTCAGCAACACCCACTTCGTGACCATGGCCCGCGGCGCCCTCGTCCTGGTGCTCTCCGACGGGCTCGAGCGCGGGGACTGCACGGCAATGATCAACGCGACACGTCGGCTGTCGCAGCTCGCCCACCGGCTGCACTGGTGGTCACCGCTCGCGTGCGACCCCGCGTACCGGCCCCTGACCCGGGGCATGTCGGCGGTGCGCGCGGACCTGGACTCCTTGACGGGGGTCCGAGACCTCGAAACGGCGCTCACCGCCGTACGCCGAAGGTTCGCCGGGCTCCCGGCCACCCGAAGGGGCAGTCATGTCTGAGGGCACGCTCTACTCCGGCGCCATTGTCGACGCGCACCACCACGTGTGGCGCCAGGCCGACATGCCCTGGCTGTCCGGTCCGATGGTCCCGCGGATCTTCGGACCGTACGAGCCCATCCGGCGTGACTACCTGATCCAGGAGTACCGCGACGACGCGATCTCGGCCGGCATCGGGGCTTCGGTGTACGTGCAGCCGAACTGGCCGATGGACCGCGTCGTCGACGAGGTCCGCTGGATCGCCGGGCTGCACGAGCAGACCGGCTGGCCGATGGCCATGGTGGGCTGCGCCGACCTGTTCTCCACCGACGCCGCCGAGGTCATGCGGACCCAGCAGGCGATCAGTCCGCTCGTCGTGGGCACCCGCCTTCAGCTGCACTGGCACGAGCGCCCGGAGTTCCGCTTCGCCGACGGCCCCGACCGGATGAAGGACCCGGTCTTCCGCGACAACATCGCCGCCCTGCGCGACCTCGGCTGGCTCTTCGAGCTCCAGGTGTTCTCCGGGCAGATGCACGACGCCGCCGACCTCGTCGCCCAGAATCCCGATGTGCCGTTCGTCCTGGTGCACGCGGGGATGCTCACCGATCACACCGACCCGGCCGTGGTCGCCGCCTGGCGAGCCGGCCTGCGCGAACTGGCCGCCTGCCCGAACGTCGTCGTCAAACTGACCGGTCAGGGAACCTTCGTCCACCGCGTCGACCCCGGCCTGCTGCGGTTCGTCGCCGGCGAGATCCTCGACCGGTTCGGCTCCGCCCGGGCCATGTTCGGCACCAACCTCCCCGTCGAGAAGCTGTGGACGTCGTCGGCCGCGTTGACCGACGCGTGGAAACGAGCGCTGTCCGACCGGACCGGCGACGAACAGGCGGACGTCTTCGCCCGTACCGCCCGCCGGGTCTACGGCCTCGCCGACCCCGGCGCGTGACATCCTCCGAAGAAAGGAACAGGCCATGGCCCATTTCATCCTCACGTACGGGTACAACGACACTCCGCTGCGCGCCGAGCGGCGTCCCGATCACCTGGAACACCTCGCCACCCTGGAGGCGGCCGGTTCCCTCGTGCTCGCCGGCCCGCTGGCCGACCTCAGCGGCGGCATCATCGTGCTCGCTGCCGACGACATCGAGGCCGCTCGGGCGCTGGTCGAGCAGGACCCCTACACCCAGCTCGACGTGACCAAGGACCGGGTGCTGAAGGAGTGGAAGATCACCGTCGGGCTGGCAGCCCGGTAGCGGGGGACAGCGGCACCTTCGCCCAATCGGTGTCCGAGGCCAGATAGAAGCTCGGGTACGACGGCTGGTTGTAGGTGGTCTGCTGCCGGGCCACTTCGACCCGGTACTGCGGGTCGTGCATCAGCGTGTAGAGCTTGTGGCCGGTCAGCTCGGTGCTCAGGTAGATGCGGATCGCCGAGCTGTCCGCCGTCCGCAGCAGCAGCTCCTCGCGCCAGTCGCCGAAGATGTCGGCGATCAGGCTGGCGTTGCCCTTGGTGCCGTTGTTGGCCAGCGTGCCGGTGGCGGTCAGCACCGGGCCCCGCTTCCAGTCGTCGATGGTCGGGGTGACGTCGATGGCGCCGTTGAGGATCTGTGTGGTCATGTCACCCGCCCAGCGGATGCTCTGGTTGGTGCCGGGGATGGCGGTGGTGAGGACTTCGCCGGTGGCCTTGTGCAGGCCGAGCGCGTCGGAGCCGCCGGGCAGGCTCGCCCAGTTCTCGATGCCGCGCACCTCCGGCAGCACGTCGCCGATCATCGCGCGCCCGGTGTCGCGGCCCGAGTAGGCGCCGAACAACACCTCGCCGGTGGCGGCGTCGCGCATCGCCATCCCGTACGGCGCGAAGGTCGCACCCTCGTGCGCGGTGAAGATCTCCAGTCCCGGCCGATCCGGGTCGATGTCGGTGACGTGCATGGCGTCGCCGTGGCCGAGCCGTACGTACTCGCCCGGCGCGGCGCTGCCCTCGGGCAGGGTGGCGAACGACGAGTAGAGCAGGGAACCGTCGTGGTCGATGGTCGCGCTGCCGTACACGATCTCCTGCTTGCCGTCGCCGTCCACGTCGGCCACGCTCAGCGAGTGGTCGCCCTGGGTGGTGATCGTGGCGAACTCGGGGTTGGTCCCGTCCCGGCCGTGTGGCGAGTCGTTGAACGGATTCGTCATCGGCACCCAGCCCGAGTCCACGTACCAGTTCTCGGTGAGCCGGTGACCGTTCCACCCGTACGCGATGATGGTTGTTCTTGTGTAGTAACCGCGGGCGAAGATCGCGGACGGGTGCCGGCCGTCGAGGTAGGCGACGCCGGACAGGAACCGGTCGACCCGGTTGCCCGGCTCGATCCGGGCCATCGCGTAGTCGCCCCACATCAGGCCGTCGTCGGTGCGGACCGGCTTGTACCGGACGGTTTGCAGCTCGCGGCCGGTTGCCCCCTCGAAGACCGTCAGGTACTCCGGCCCGTCCACGATGAAACCGGCGAAGTTGCGCAGCGCGTTGCGGGTGCTGCGGGCCGGCGCATAGACGTCCATGAAGTAGTCGGTCAGTGCTTTCGCATCGCCGTAACCGGGCGCGAGTCCCAACGCCTCCTCCACCGTCGCCGGCCAATGCCCGGCCACCACCTCGGGGTGCGCACGCCAGCCCTCGAACATCCGCACCACGTGCTCGTAGTAGTCGGCGGCGCTCATCCGGTAGTCGTCGGTGTTGCGGTAGCCGGCTTTGAGGTCCGCCTTCGGCAGGGTGATGTGCTTCTCGGACGCCACCGAGCCGTCGGGCCGGAATCGGGTGATCCGCGTGCCCGGGGCGGTCTTGAACATCATCTCCGAGCGGCCGTCGCCGTCGAAGTCGTAGACCAGGAACTGCGTGTAGTGCGCGCCGGCCCGGACATTCACGCCCAGGTCGATGCGATACAGCTGGGTGCCATCCAATTCGTACGCGTCGATGTAGACGTTCCCGGTGTAACCGACCTGGGAGACGTCCTTGGAGTTGGACGGGTCCCACTTGACGACGTACTCGTATTGGCCGTCGCCGTCCACGTCGCCGACGCTCATGTCGTTGGCCGAGTAGGTGTACGCCTCGCCGGCCGGGGTGACGCCGCCGGCGGGCCTGTTCAGCGGCAGGTCGTAGTGGTTGCCGGACCAGGGGGTGGCGGTCGCGCTGCGACCGCCGTGGACCGCCGCGACCTGGTACTTCGACGCGGCGGTGCCGGCCCTGTCGAGGTAGTTGGTGCTGTCGGTGACGGTGGCGATCCGCCGGCCGTCCCGGTAGACGTGGAAGTCGGCGCCGGTCAGTCCGGTGGCCGAGTGTCCGGTGGCCTCCGGCCCGAGCAGCCGCCAGCTGAGAAAGACACCCTCGGTGGTGGCCGCGGCGACCAGGCCGCGGTCGAGGTGTTCCAACTCGATGCCGGCGCGGCCACCCGCCTGGGCGGGCGCCGGTGAGCAGGCCAGGATCAGGGTCGCCGCGAGGACGGCTCGGGCGGTACGGCGAAGGCTCATCCGGATCTCCCGCGGGTGGAGGTAAGCGCTTTCCCGGAAGTCTCCATCGAGGTTCGTCTCTGGTCAACACGGGCTACGGCGAGCTGTGACGAACAATGTCAGACCGAATAGGCGGTCATAGTGCTGTAAATCCGTGCGAAACCCTACGCACAAAAAATCAACTCTGAGAACGGGCCGCGCTCTGTGGCGCATCGGCCGCCGAAGGACGAGTGTGGGCGCAGCCGGTCGCCGCCGCCACCTTGCGACGCCTCATCGGGGCCGCTCGACCGCGCAGTCACTCCAGCCACCCTGGTCCCCGGTGCTGTGGGTTCAACGACCACGAGATGGACAGCGGGTGTCATGAGCAACGCCACCAATGCCGCCGACAGGACGAGGAATACCGCGGGCTTCATCGTCGTGCCGCGGCGAGAAGGCGCGGCGTAGTGCGAGTAGCCCTGCTCGGGCCGGTTGCGTGGCGGACGCCACCCCACGACTACGGACCGTGGGAACGAGTGACGGGCCTTCTGGCTGAAGGGCTGACGGCACGGGGCGTCGACGTGACGCTGTTCGCGACCCTGGACTCGGTCACCTCGGCGCGTCTCGACGGGGTGTGTCCCCGGGGTTACGCCGGCGATCCCACGATGGACGGGCGGGTCTGGGAGGCGTTGCACGTCTCCCACGCGCTGGCCCGCTCGGCGGAGTTCGACCTGGTGCACAACCACCTGGACTGGCTGCCGCTCGCCTTCGCCGCACACTGCGGCGCCCCGATGCTCACCACGGTGCACGGCTTCTCGGGCCCGGGAATCATGCCCGCGTACACCCGGGCCGAGCCGGGCTCCTCATTCGTGTCCATTTCGAGCTCCGACCGCAGAGCCGACATCGACTATGTCGCCACCGTGCATCACGGTGTCGATGTCGACGAGCTTCCGTTCAGCGCGGACGCGGGTCCCGGACTGGTCGTCCTCGGCCGCATCCATCCCGACAAGGGGATCCACACCGCCATCGAGATAGCCCGGCGGGCCGGTCGGCGGCTGACCATCTGCGGCATCGTCCAGGACGAGCGGTACTTCGGCGAGCAGGTGGCGCCGCACGTCGACGGTGACCGGGTCGTCTTCGCCGGCGCGGTCGGGCCTCGGCGCCGGGCCGAGGTGCTCGGCGCGAGCGCGGCATTGCTGCACCCGATCGACTTCGACGAGCCGTTCGGCCTTTCGGTGGTGGAGTCGATGGTCTGTGGCACACCGGTGGTGGCGTTCCGGCGCGGCTCCATGCCGGAAGTCGTCGACGAGGGCATCACCGGGTCGCTGGTCCACACCGTGGAGCAGGCCGTCGACGCCGTGGCCCGGATCGAAGACCTCGACCGCGCCCGCTGCCGCGCGCGGGCCACCCGGCGATTCGACGCCGGCCGGATGGTCGACGACTACCTGGCCGTCTACGAAAAGGTCGCCCGCCGCCCGCGTAGCTGATCAGCATCCGTTCCGCTGCCATACACGCTGGCCGCTGGGCGCCTGTATCGCGTGAGGTCACCAGTGTTCGCGCTGGCGGCCGATGACCGGAAGGCCGGCACATGACGATCGAGTACGGCTTGCTCAGCACCCACCCGCCGACCCTCTGCGGGCTGGCGACATTCAACGCCGCCCTGGCCGCCCAGTTGACCATCGCTGGTGTCTCGGGCGGTGTCGTCCGCGTCACGGCCGCCGGTGACGATCAACGCCCCACGCGCGGCGTCGTGCACACCTGGTCGGCGAACAGCGCGGCCGGATGGCGGGACGCCGCCGACGCCCTCAGCGCCTTCGACGTGGCCATCGTCCAGCACGAGTACGGCATCTACCCGGGCACCGACGGCGAGGACGTCGTACGACTGTTGCACCAGCTGACGGTGCCGAGCATCGTCGTGCTGCACACGGTGCTGGCCCAGCCCACCGCCGGGCAGCGGTCCGTGCTGGAGCAGGTGGTGGACGCGGCCGGCGCCGTGGTGACGATGACCGGCACGGGACGGGATCGGCTCCTGCTCGGCTACGGAGTGGACGCTGCCAAGGTGTCGGTCATTCCGCACGGCGTCGGCCGGCACACCGTCGCGGCCGCCGCGCGGCCCCGGCGGTCGCACCTGCTGACCTGGGGGCTGCTCGGCCCCGGCAAGGGCGTCGAGTGGACGCTGCGAGCCCTCGCCCGCATGCGGCATCTCGATCCGGCGCCCACGTACACGGTGGCCGGGCAGACCCATCCGAAGGTCATCGAACGTGAGGGTGAGGCGTATCGGCAGAGCCTGCACCGCCTGGGTGTCAAGCTCGGCGTCGACCACATGGTCAGATACGAGGCCGACTACCA
Organism: Actinoplanes sp. NPDC051513; assembly: GCF_044454685.1. NCBI lineage: Bacteria > Bacillati > Actinomycetota > Actinomycetes > Micromonosporales > Micromonosporaceae > Actinoplanes > Actinoplanes sp. NPDC051513. The sequence continues at coordinate 88,266 of NZ_JBITDW010000011.1, read as the reverse complement.
GGACCCGGACACGCTGAGCGCGCTCATCGCGTCCGCGGATGTGGTGGTCCTCCCGTACGACTCCCGGGAGCAGGTCACGTCGGGGGTGCTCATCGAAGCCGTCGCCGCGGGCGTGCCGGTGGTCGCCACGGCCTTTCCGCACGCTGTCGAACTGCTCACCGACGGTCGCGGGTACATCGTCGCGCATCAGGACCCGGCGGCGCTTGCCGGCGCGATTCGGCGGACACTGGCCGAGGCTGGTCCGTCCGCCCGGAACGTGGGCAGCGATCGGGCAGCCCGGGCCTCGACAGGTTCGCCTCTGCAGTGGCCGGCGGTCGCCGAACGCTACGAGACGCTCGCCCGGCGGCTCGTCACGGCCGGCTCGACGACGGTCAACGCGGAATCGACGTGACCACCCGCGCCGAGCGGCACCCGGCCGCACCGGCGAACGGCGTCGCCTCGTCGGCCGGCACTCATGCGCCGGCGCCGACCTTCGCCCACCTGACCCGGCTGACCGACGACACCGGGCTGTTCGAACACGCCCGGCACGCCATCGTGCGGCGCGAGCACGGCTACTGCACCGACGATGTCGCCCGAGGGCTGGTCGTCGCCAGCCGGGAGCCGCATCCACCGGCCGAGGTACTCCGCCTCGCGGAGTGCTACCTGGCCTTTCTCACCCATGCCCAGGACCCCGACGGCGCCTTCCACAACCGGCTCGGGTACGACCGCCGGTGGAGCGACAAACCGGGCCTCGGCGACTGGTGGGGGCGGGCACTGTGGGGTCTGGGCACCGCCGCGGCCCGTAGCCCCGCGGCATGGATCCGCCACGACGCCATCCTCGCCTTCGACGCCGGCGCCGTACGCCGCTCTCCGGCGCCGCACGCGATGGCCTTCGCCGGCCTGGGCGCCGCCGAGGTGCTGCGCGCTTATCCGGACAACGAAGGTGCGGCCGATCTGCTGAGCGCCGCCGCGGCCGCGGTCGGCGTGCCCGGCGACGATCCACGGTGGCAGTGGCCACATCCCCGCCTTACATACGCCAACGCCGCGCTCGCCGAGGTCGTCGTCCTCGCCGGGCACCGCGACGGCGACGGCACGCTGCTCGCCGCCGGGCTGCGGATGCTCGGATGGCTACGCGATGTCCAGGTCGCCGACGGACGGCTGTCCGTCCTCCCGGCGAAAGGCTGGCAACGTGGCGGACCGCGCCTGCGGCACGACCAGCAACCGATCGAGGTCGCCGCGCTGGCCGACGCCAGCGTCACCGCCGCGGCGGTGACCGGCGACCCCGCCTGGAACGCCGTCGTACGGCAGGCGGTCGGGTGGTTCCTCGGCGACAACGACATCGGCGTCGCGATGTGGGATCCCGCAACCGGCGGCGGGTACGACGGGCTGACCCTGCATGGCCCGAACCTCAATCAGGGCGCCGAGTCGACCCTCGCCCTCATCTCCACGATGCAGCACGCCCGGTCCCTGCCATAACCAGCCCGGCAAGGGTGCTAGAACTGACCCTCTCGTCTCAGGAGGTCGACGGCTGTGCGAATAGGTGTGCTCGGCGCCGCGCGGATCGCGCCCGCCGCGCTGATGAAACCCGCCCGCATCGTCGAGGGCGTCGAGGTTGCCGCCGTCGCGGCCCGCGACCGGCGGCGGGCCGAGGCGTTCGCGGCCAAGCACGGCGTGCCGGCGGTGCACGACTCGTACGCCGCGTTGGTGGCCGACCCCTCGCTGGACGCGGTCTACATTCCGCTGCCCAACGGACTGCACGGCCAGTGGACGCTGGCCGCGCTCGAGGCCGGCAAGCACGTGCTCTGCGAGAAGCCGTTCACGGCCAACGCGGCCCAGGCACGCGAGGTTGCCGTCGCGGCCGAAGGCACCGGCCTGGTGGTGATGGAGGCGTTCCACTACCGCTACCACCCGCTCGTGCGCCGCATGCAGGAGGTTGTCCGCAGTGGAGAGCTGGGCGCCGTGCGGCGGGTGGAGACGTCGATGTGCTTTCCGCTGCCGAGATTCTCCGACATCCGGTACAACTTCGGGCTCGCCGGCGGCGCGTTGATGGACGCCGGCTGCTACGCCGTGCATTGCCTGCGCCTTCTCTCCGGCGGCGAGCCGGTGGTCACCTCGGCCACCGCGCTGACGCTGCGCCGGGACCGCCGCATCGACCGGGCGATGACCGCGCAGTTCGCTCTCCCGGTCGGCGCCACCGGCCGGATCCGTGCCTCGATGTGGTCGCGGACCCTGCTCAGCATCCGGGCCCGGGTCGTCGGCGAACACGGCGTCATGACGGTCGACAACTACGCGGCGCCACAGCTGCCCTCGCGTTTCATCGTCACCGTGCGGGGCAAGCGCCGCCGCGAACGGTTCGGCGGCGACTCGACGTACACGCACCAGTTGCGCGCCTTCGCGGCCGCGGTCCGTGGCGAATCGACAAACCTCACCCCGCCGCAGGACTCGCAAGCCACGATGTCGTTGATCGACGCCATCTACACGGCGGCCGGCCTCCCGCTGCGCGGGCAACCGTAGACGCTTCAATGGGTCATCGGCTTCGCACGCGGCCGGATGCCGGCGCTGTTCGTCCGGCGAGTCACAAAGACGTACTTAATAGACTCGATGGCGAGGAACGCGGTGACGACCGCGATCAGGACGGGCGCGGTCTGCAGCGCACCCACCTGAGTCATGAACGCGGCGAGCAGCACCACCGCGAACGGCGCCGAGACCAAGGCTCCGGGCACAGCCGCGAGCATGCACGTGAAGGTCAGCCCCAGGGGCATGCCGGGGAATACCTGGTGTACGAGCACGCCGGCCGTCCCTCCGATGAACAGCGCCGGGAAGATCGGCCCGCCGACGAACCCGCTCGCCTCGCTGACGGCGAAGGTGAGAATCTTGGCGACCACCAGAGCGGCCAGCAGGCCCGCGCCGAGTGTCCCGCCCGTCTCCAGCACGCTCTTGAGCTGGTCGCTGCCCGTGAACATGGTCAGCGGCAGGATCACGCCGACGATGCCGAACAGCAGGCCGCCGATCAGCGGCCGAACGATCGCCGGCACCCTGAGCCGACCGAACAGCCCGACCGCAAGCTTGATCACGGCGACCAGCACCGTAACCACCACAGCTGACAAGAGACCGAGGCCGACGCCGGCCGCCAACTGCCAGTCCTCGAACTTGTACGCGGGCACGCTGTACGCGTCGAGGAAGAACGCGCCCGCGACGACGAAGTAGATCCCGAACGAGACGCTGGAGGAAACGATCGTCGCGATCAGCGTCTTGGCCATGCGTTGCCCGCCCGGGCGGGCGACCTCCACGATCAGCATGACCACGATCAGCGTGCTGGAGAACAACCCGCCGTAGGCGCCGGCGAACCCGGCCAGCGTGTTCACCTTCTTGTCCTCGTCGCTGAACCCTCGTCGCCGGGACACCCACTCGGCGGCCCCGCCGCCCATGGACCCGAGCGCCTGCTCCGGGCCGAGACTGGCGCCTCCGATCAACGACGCGGCCGAGACGGCGACGATCCCAGGAACCGATCGAACGTCGACATGCGCGTGTTCGAGGTCTTCGATCAGGCTCGGGATTTTGGCCGGAAGGTGGGTCAACCGGCGCAAGACCCCGACCACGAGCCCCGCGCCCGCCGCGACACCCACCCACCACCAATGCCCGCCGAACCACCCGGGATCCGAAGCCGAGTACCAGTTGTCCCCGAACCCGATCAACCCCATGAACAGCAGGGCGGCACATGCGCCGAAGACGCCGAGCCCGAGCGCGTACGCCATCAGCACCCAGAACTGCGGCGTCTGCGGGAACGGTGGTGCCGGCGCGGATCCTGACGTGGCGCTCATCCGGCTGCTCCCCGCATCGTGGCTGGATTTCGGTGGTGGCTTCAGCTCGCCCGTCTTTCACGGCGGCCTGGAGCGTGGCGTAGTCGTGTTCGTTCTGGTCGGCGTACTTCTCGGCGAAATCGGCGATCGCCTCGTCGAACTTGCTGGAGCCGCCGAGGTAGGCGGCCAGAACGATGCGGTCGCCGGATCGTGCGTGCGCCCGGTCCTCCGCCGCACGGCACCCGCGCCCGTCATCGTCATGGTCACTCCTCCGCGCTGTCGTTCAGGAACCCCCGGCAGCCGGCTCAGGTCCGTGGGCGAGAGCTCGGGCGCCAGTCGACGCCGCGCGTTCCCTGCGCTGCGGCCACCCCGGCGGCCACCTGGCACTCCTTCCTGCTCCCCGGGCCGCGGCCGTCTGCAAAAGCCCAGACCGCCACCCCACACAATCGGCCCAACGCCCTGGGATGGCATCCTCCGGGACGGGTTAACCGGCGTGCCTGCTCGCCCGCGCCGAGTGCCGCCCGTCGCGGCGGGGTGGTGGCTGAGTTGGGGTTGCCATGGCCGGGGGTCGTGCTTGGTCACTGTGAGTGCCGCCCGTCGCGGCCATCCGTGGGTTGCCGCCTCCCGAACTCGGCACGACCACAGAGCTGTGCGTATAGGTGAGCAGAGCAAAGCGCGGCGATGGCAGATCAGGCGGGACCGAGACGATCGCCCGCAAGCTTCAAAGTGGGTCTGAGCCAGACTCCGACCCGGAACGTGTCCAGGTGGCCCGGCGCCCGAGGGCGGCCAGGACTCGCCGGAGCTGTTGATCGGTGGTGTGCGCGGCGTCGATGGCGAGCACCGGTACGGCCGGGGGAGGGGCCGGCGGCGGCGGCGTCCGGTGCCGGTCCCGTCCTTCCCCGCGTTGTGCCCGGCGCGCGGCGAACAGGTCGGCGTCGCCATCTATGTGGATCATGAGGAGGGTGGCGGGGTCCGACGCCTCGCGTAGCAGATCCCAATCCTTGCCGCCGCGCAGTTCGGCCGTGAACGGTGCGACCAGGACGGCCTGGCCCGCGGTGGACAGGGTGTCACGCGTTACAGCGCGCAGGGCGGCATAGCGGCCATCGCGGATCGCTTCGTGGTGCGGCGACGCGAGCCAGTGATCGCCGAAGATGTCCGCCGGAAGGTGGTCGAGCAGCGGATTCGTGATGGAGTCCAGGTCGAGCATCGGCGCCCCGAGGGCCGCCGCGAGAGCTCGGCCGAGCGTCGATTTGCCGCTTCCCGCTACTCCGGCGATGGCCACGACAAGGGGCTCGACCGGTTGACAATCCATCGAGGGGGGCCACATCATGAAGGCCATGTTACCGGTGACATGTTCCGTCGTGACACCGGTGACATGAGGAAATCCCAGCGGCTAGGAGAACTCCTGTGGCAGACCCTGCCGGCCCCCCGTCACGCCTGGTTGCGGGCATCGACCTCGGCAGCACCAGCATGAAGATGCTCGTCACCGACGAGGCCGGCGCCGAGATCGGCGCCGCGCAGGTGCCGACGCCGTGGAGCTCCGGCCCGGGCGGCATCACCGAGATGACGGCCGATGCGCTCCTCGGCGCCGTACGATCGCTGCTCGACGCCGGCGCCCGTGCGGTCGCCGCGGCGACCGCGGCGCCGATCGACGCCATCGCGATCGCGGGCATGGCGGAGACCGGCATGATCATCGACCGGTACGGCGCTGCCATCGCCCCCGGAATGGCGTGGTTCGACCCGCGGGGTGGCGACCAGGCCGCGGCCTTTCCTGCCGAGATCCACGCCGAGTTCGCCGGCCGCACCGGTCTGCCGCTGGGCGCGCAGGTCAGCGTGGCGAAGCTGGCCTGGCTGCGCGACCAGGGTGTGCCGCTGCCCGGCTCGCGCTGGCTCAACCTGCCGGAGTTCGTCGCGGCCACCCTCGGCGGCAGCACCGCGCTGGAGCAGTCGCTGACCTCGCGGACCGGGCTGCTCGACCAGGACACCGGCCGCCCGTGGCCCCGGATGCTCGACGTCCTGGGAATCGACGAGACATTCCTGCCGGCACTGGTCGAAGCCGGCACTCCGCTCGGCGAGGCGAGCATCGGCGTGGTCCCGGACAGCATGGCCGGCGCGCTGCTGACCGTCGCCGGACACGACCACCTCGTCGCGGCCGAGGCCACCGGCCGGCTGCCGGCCGACCACTACCACGTGTCCATGGGCACGGCCGAGGTTCTGCTGCGCGTGATCGACGGTCCGCTCGGCTTCGACGCCCGGCGCCGCCTCGCCGACCATCTGATCAACGAGGTCCGCCACGTCGTACCCGGCAAGCACGTGCTCGTCGCCGGGGTGAAGACCGGACTCCTGCTGCGCCGGATCCTGCAGACCGCCGGCATCCACGACCGGCCGGGCCGCGACCACCTCGACAGCGCCGTCATGGCGTTGCCCTATGAGGGAAGGCTGCCCGCCGACGCCATCGACGTCTCCGGGGCACGCAATGACGACGGCGTCCTCAAACTGACCGTCCGCACCGACGGCATCAGCCCGGCCGAGGCGTTCGGCGCGGTGCTGCGCCACAGCAACGACGAGATCGCGCTGCTGATCGAAGCCATGGACCGGGAACTGCCACCCGCGGCCACCGCCACCCTCACCGGCGGCTGGGCCAGCATGGCCGCGGTGCGGCGCGCCCGGGCCCGCGTCCTGCCGTCGATGACGGCGTCGGCCCGCGACCAGGAGACCGCGTACGGGGCCACCCGGGTCGCCGCACGCGTGCTGAACACGACCCCACCCAAGATTGGAACCGCATCGTGAACCCGCTGACCACCATCGAACGACGAGGCATGTCCGCGATCTCCACCCCCGGCGGCCGGATGCTCATCGTCGCCGCCGACCAGCGCAACGGCATGAAGGCGGCGATGGACGACGCGCCGGACGGACCCGCGTCGATCAGCACCGCCGAGCTGGCCGCGGCGAAGGCCGACCTCGTCCGCTACCTGGCCAACAACGCCCCGGCCATCCTGCTCGACCCGGAGGTCGCGCTGCCGGCCGTCGTCGACGACGGCGTCCTGATCCGGGGCACCTCGCTGGTCGTCGGCATGGACGCCTCCGGGTTCGAGACCGTCGACGGGCTGCGGCACACCCTGTTCGTGCCGGGCATGACCGCCCGGCGCGTGCGTGAGCTCGGTGGCGACGCCGCCAAGATGCTGTGGTACCTGCGCCCGGACCGGCAGGACGAGCAGTCCCGCGTCGCTGCCGAGATGAGCGCGCTCATCCGGGCGTGCACGGCCGAGGGCGTACTGCTGATCGTCGAGCTGTTGACCTATCGCCTCGAGGACGAGACCGAGGAGCAGTACGCGGCGGCATTCCCCGGCCTCGTGGCCGACGGCGCCCGGCTGGCCGTCGCGTGCGGGGCGAAGGTGCTGAAGCTCCAGTATCCCGGCTCCGCGCGGGGCTGCGCCGCGGTCACCGCCGCCGCCGACGGCGTGCCGTGGGCCGTGCTGTCGGCCGGCGTCGACCACGAGACCTTCCTCGTGCAGGTCACTACCGCGATGGCGAACGGCGCCGGCGGGGCGATGGCGGGCCGCTCGCTGTGGAAGGACAGCCTGTCGGTGTCGCACGATCTCCGTAAGGACTATCTGACCAAGCGCGCCCTGCCCCGCCTGTACGAGCTTGCGGAGGCGGTGGACGGCCGCCGCTGAATCCTTGGCGTTACAGCAGCTCGGATATGCTGCGGCAGCGCTCACGACACGACCGGGAGGTGGCCCTGTGGCGACGATGCGGGAGGTGGCCGCGCGCGCCGGCGTGAGCGCGAAGACGGTTTCCCGGGTGTTCAACAACGACCCGCACGTGCTCCCCGAGACCCGTTCCCACGTGGAGCAGGTCATGACGGAGCTCAACTACGTCCCCAACGTCCTCGCCACGACCTTCCGCGCCGGCCGGTCCTCGGCCATCGGCGTGGCCGTTCCGGACGTCGTCGACCCCTTCTTCGCCGCGATCGCCCGGGCCGTCGACGGCATTGCCCGCGACCGGGGCGTGGCCACCCTGCTCACGAATCTCGGCGACGATCCGGGCCGCGAACGCGACATCCTCGAGTCGTTGCTCAGCCGCCGGCTCGCCGGCCTGATCGTCGCCCCGATCGGGGTCGATCACTCGTGGCTGAAACGATGGACGGACAGCACGCCCGTGGTGTTCGTCGATCGGGCGCCGGGCGGCCTGTCCGCCGACACCTTCGCCGACAACGACGAGGCCGGCGGTTACCTGGCCACCCGCCACCTGATCGAGCACGGCCACCGGCGGATCGCGTACGTCGCCGACGCCCTGCACCTGTCCACCGAGACCAACCGCCTGGCCGGCTATCGCCGCGCGCTCACCGAGGCCGGCATCGAACCGGACGACGAGTTGGTGGCGGCGAACGTCAACGACCGCGAGGCCACCGAGGCCGCGGTGACCCGGCTGCTCGGCCTGGCCGACCGCCCGACCGCCATCTTCTCCTCCAACGCCCGCAGCTCGATGCTGGTGGTGCACGCGCTGCCGGCGAACGAGTTGGCCGTCGTCGGGTTCGGCGACTTCCCGATGGCCGACATCCTGCACCCCGCCCTGACCGTGATCGATCAGGATCCCGACCAGATCGGCCGGTTCGCCGCGAATCGCGTGTTCGAGCGCGTGGACCATCCGAAACGCCGCCTGCGGCGCACCACGATCCTCGACGTCACGCTGATCGAACGCGAGTCCTGCAAGGTCACTCGGCGCTGAGCCGAGGCCTGTTCGGGCAGGCAGGTCAAGGTTGTAGGGCGGCTACATCGCCAGCGCCGCGGCGGAGGGGGCCGGCAGGCTTTCCTGGCCGCAACATGACTCACGGGCGATCAGCGGCACCGGCAGAACGATCTGCCGCTTGAGCCGGCGCCGGGGGTGCTCGATCCGCTCGAACAGCCGGGTCGCGGCCGCCCGGCCGACCGAGGCCGGGTCCTGGTCGATGACCGTCGGCGCCGGCTGGATGACCTCGGACAGGGGGAAGTCGCCGAAGCTGACCAGGGGGACGGACCGGTAGCCCGCGACTCGCAGTGCCGGGATGATGCCGATGGTGGACCAGGCGTTGGAGGAGAACAGCGCGGTGGGTGGCGCGTCGGTGTTCAGCAGGTCGACGGCGGCGGTGCCGGCCTCGCGTCCGGTTCTGGGTCCGAATCGGATCAGGCTTGGATCCCGGGTGACTCCGGCGTCGCGAAGGGCGTCGCGATAGCCCTTGAAACGGCGGGCCGTGGTGGCGGTGGCGATGTTGTCGCCGATGAAGGCGATGCGGTGATGCCCGTGCCCGATCAGGTGCTCGGTGGCCGCATAGGCGCCGCCGTGGTCGTCCTCGACAACGCTGTCGGCGACGACGCCGGACGGCGGACGGTCGATGAAGACGATGGCCATCCGGTCCTGCCATGGCTTCAGGTAGGACTGGTCCGCGGACACGGGGGTCGTGATGAGACCGTTCAGCTGCCGGCGCAGCAGGGCCTCGACCCGGGTCTGCTCCTCGGCGCCGTCCTGCCCGAGGCTGGTGACCAGCACCGCGAGCCCGCGTGATCGGGCGATCTGCTCGATCTCGCGGGTGAGACGCGCGAAGAACGGGTCGGAGAGATCGGGTATGGCCACGCCGATCGCGGCGTCACGCCCGGAGCGGAAGGTGCGGGCCAGCTCGTTCGGCACGTAGTTGAGCTCGGCGATGGACTGCTCCACCCGCCGACGGACGTCGGCCGACACGTACCGGTCGTTGTTGATGACCCGGGACACGGACTTGGCGCTGACGCCGGCGTGCTCCGCGACTTGGCGCATCGTGCTCATCTGCTCGACCTCCCGCAGAGAACATACGTCGGCGCCGTCGCCGTGTCACCGGTGACATATTGTCAAGATTTTCTATCTGACACCGGTGACAGACACCGGTGTCATGTCCTAGTGTTCGTTTCCATCGGGTTAACAACGCGGTCACCGAGGAGCGGAAGACATTGAAAGCCGTTGTGTACGACGCCCCGCGCAGCTACGCCGTGAAGGACATCTCCGTCCCGCGGGCGGGCGCCGGCGAGGTGCTCATCAAGGTCGGCCAGGTCGGGGTGTGCGGCACCGACCTGCACATCCACGAGGGCGACTTCAACGCTGTCTTCCCGCTGATCCCGGGCCATGAGCTGGTCGGCGTGGTGGAACAGCTCGGCGAGGGTGTCACCGGCCTGCGGGTCGGCGAGCAGGTGACGGTCAACCCGAATGTGAACTGCGGGCACTGCTCCTACTGCCGTGCCGGTCGCCTGATCCTCTGCGAGAACCTCAAGGGCTACGGCAGCAACTTCCCGGGCTTCTTCGCCGAGTACGTCGCCGTCCCGCAGACCCTGGTCTTCTCCGTCGACGGCCTGCCCGCCGACACTGCCGTGTTCACCGAGCCGGCCGGCTGCGCGATGCACGGACTGGAGACTCTCGACCTCCGGCCCGGATCGAGCGTGCTGGTTTTCGGCGCCGGACCGACCGGGCTGCTGCTGGCGCAGCTGATCGCGCACGGCGGGGCATCCTCGGTGACAGTTGCCGCCCCGACGGCCTTCAAACTCGACACCGCCGCGGCGCTGGGCATCGGCCGGACCGTACAGATCAGCCGGGACGATCCCGAGGCCGACATCGCCGTCCTCAAGCAGGCCTCGCCGGGCGGGGACGGCTACGACGTCGTCGTCGAGGCAACCGGCTCGCCACGGATCGGCGGCATCTGCGTGCCACTGACCCGCAACGGCGGCACGGTTCTGGTGTACGGCGTCACCCGGAACGAGGACATCGTCGCCGTCCATCCGTTCGACGTCTTCCGCCGCGAGATCACGATCAAGGGCTCGTTCGCCGAGATCTCGTCCTTCGGCGCCGCCATCGCCGCGCTGCGCGGCGGCCGCGCGAGGACCGACGGGATCATCACCCACCGCTTCTCGCTGGACGACTACGGCAAGGCCCTCGATGCCCTGCAGAACGACCCCACGGTCCACAAGGTCGTCATCGTTCCCTGACCCGTCGAAGGAGGTGATCCGACCATGTCGCAGACCGTGCTGGGTATCGACCTGGGCACCAGCTCAGTGAAAGCGGTGGTCGCCCGCCTCGACGGGACGGTCGTCGCGCTGGCCCGTCGCGACTACCCGGTCTCCAGCCCCCACCCCGGGTGGAGCGAGACGCCGGCGAGCGACTGGCTCGACGCCTCGGCGGCGGCGGTGCGCGCGGCGGTCGCCCAGGCCGGCTCGCAGCCCGGCGCGATCGGGATGTCCGGCCAGATGCATGGAGTCGTGCTGGCGGCCGAGGACGGCCGTGCGGTCCGGCCGGCCGTGCTCTGGTCCGACGCCCGGGCCGTCGACCAGATCGAGGAGTACCGCCGGCTGCCGGAGCCGCTGCTCGCCCGGCTGGGCAATCCCCTCAGCCCGGGCATGGCGGGACCGCTGCTGGCCTGGCTGGCGATCCACGAGGCGGCGACGTACCGGGGCGCGCGCTGGGCGTTGCAGCCCAAGGACTGGCTGCGGGCCCAGCTGACCGGCCGGTTCGTCACGGAACCCAGCGACGGGTCGGCCACCCTGCTCTACGACATCTCCGGCGACAGCTGGGACACGGAGCTGCTCGCCGCCCTCGGGCTCGACGCGGGCAAGCTCCCGCCGATTCTGGATCGTTCCGCCGCGCCGGCCGGCACGCTGACCGCGGACGCGGCGGCACGGCTCGGCCTGCGCCCCGGCGTGCCGATCGCGGCGGGCGCCGCCGACGCCGCCGCCGCGGCGCTCGGCTCACAACTGACCGAGCCGGGAACGATGCAGCTGACCATCGGCACCGGCGCACAGCTCGTCATGCCCATTGCCGAACGCCCCGAGCCGTTGCCGGCGCACCCCGTCACGCACCTCCACCGCGCCGCCACCGACACCGGCTGGTATCGGCTGGGCGCCGTGCTCAACGGCGGCCTCACTCTGGACTGGGTCCGCCGTTCCCTCGGCGCCCGCTGGCCCGAGCTCTACGCGGCCGCCGCGGTCGCACCGCAGGCCGATGATCCGTACTTCCTGCCGCACGTCAACGGCGAACGGACGCCGTACCTCGACCCTGCCCTGCGCGGCGCCTGGACCGGCCTCGGGCCCTGCCACGACCGTACCCATCTGCTGCGCGCGGCCCTGGAAGGTGTCGCCTTCGCCATCCGGGACGCCCTCGACAGCCTCGACCCCACCGGCCAGATCCCTCAACTACGACTCGCCGGCGGCGGCACCGCCGACCCGGCGTGGCGGCAGATGCTCGCCGACGTGCTCGGCCGGACCCTCGTGCCGGTCGAGGTGCCCGCGGCATCGGGGCTCGGCGCCGCCCTCCTCGGCGCCCGCGCCGCCGGCATGACCGACCGCTTTCCACCCAGCCACCCGCTCACCGCATCCAGCAACGACCCCTGCAGCCACCGGCACGATCTCTACGACGGGCGTCATGCGGCCTTCCGCCGCAAGGTTCGCGCCCTGCGTGACAGCGACAGCGACAGCACCACGGCCGGCACGTACGCCGGCTCGGCGCCGTACAGCGCCGCTTCTCTGAGCGGTTAGACGCACACCGAAAGGTGATCCCCTCATGGCACCACTTCTCGAGGCGCGCGGCCTGTCGCGAAGCTTCGGACACGTCCGCGCACTGGACAACGCGTCCTTCGACATCGATGCCGGTGAGGTTGTCGCGCTGATCGGCGACAACGGGGCCGGCAAGTCCACCATGGTCAAGGCCCTCACCGGCAATCTCGACATCGACGCCGGCGACCTGTACTTCGAGGGCCGGCAGGTCACCATCACCAGCCCGCATCAGGCCTCGGAGATGGGCATGGAGGTCGTCTACCAGGACCTCGCTCTCGCCCCCCACCTCAACCCGGTGCAGAACATGTTCCTGGGCCGCGAGATCCCCCGCAAAGGGCTGCTCGGCTCTCTCGGGTTCATGGACGAGAAGCGGATGCGCGCCAAGGCCGAGGCCGGCTTCGCGGACCTCGGCGGCACCGTCCGTTCCTTCACCTCGCCCGTCGGCTCGATGTCCGGCGGTCAGCGTCAGCAGATCGCGATCGTCCGGGCCATCAGCTGGGCCGACAAGATCGTGTTCCTGGACGAGCCGACCGCCGCGCTCGGCGTCGTGCAGACCAAGAACGTCCTGGACACCATCAAACGCGTACGCGACAAGGGCATCGCCGTCGTGCTCATCTCCCACTCCATGCCCCACGTTCTGGAGGTCGCCGACCGCATCCAGGTCATGCGCCTGGGCACCCGGGTCACCACCCTGCCCGCCGCGGGCACGACCGTCGAACAGTTGGTCGGCGCGATGACCGGCGCCCTGGACGTGCAGACCAACGACCGCAAGAACTCCGCCGCCACCCTTGAGGACAGCGCGTCATGAGCGTCATCACCCCTCCCGGCCAGGCCCCCGACCAGCAAGCCGTCGTCGAGGCGCCGCCGCGGCAGTCCTACCTCAAACGCATCGCGAGCATGCAATCCGTCTGGATCCTCGGGGTCCTGGTCGTCATCGTTGCCGCCTTCTCCGCGGCCGCCGGCACCAAGTTCCTGTCCACCAGCAACTTCTCGCTCATCTCCCAGAACATCGCCGTCTGGGCCGTGCTCGGTGTCGGCATGACCTTCGTCATCATCACCTCGGGCATCGACCTGTCCATCGGCTCGGTGCTGGTCTTCTCCTCCGTCATCGCGGCGAAGCTGATGGAATCGGTCGGTGGTAACGGCTGGTCCACCGCGGCCGTCGGCATCCTCGGGGCGCTCGTGTCCGGGATCGCCTGGGGCACGCTCAACGGCTTCCTCATCGCCAAAGCCAAGATCCCACCGCTGATCGTCACGCTCGGCGCGCTGTCCGTCGCGCTCGGCCTGGCCCAGGTCATCACGGGCGGCATCGACATCCGCTCGGTCCCGGAGTCGCTGACCGACTTCAACACCTACATCAAGATCGCCGGCGTCCCGGCGCTGCCCTTCGTCGCCCTGATCGTCGTGATCATCGGCGGGATCGTGCTGCACAAGACGAAGTTCGGCCGCTACACCTACGCGGTCGGCTCCAACGAGCTCGGCGCACGCCGGGTCGGCATCAACGTCGATCGACACCTGATCATGGTGTACGCGGTGTCGGGCGCCTGCGCCGGACTGGGCGCGGTGCTGGCTCTGGCGCAGTTCGGCACCACCACGATCGCCGGGCAGTCGCTGACCAATCTCAACGTCATCGCGGCCGTCGTCATCGGCGGAACCTCGATCTTCGGCGGCGAAGGCTCGATCTTCGGCACCGTCGTCGGCCTGTTCATCCCGGCCGTGCTGCAGGCCGGCTTCGTGATCGTCGGCGTCGAGGCCTTCTGGCAGGGCGTCGCCGTCGGTTCCGTCCTCGTCGCCGCCGTCTATGTCGACCAGTCACGCCGGGCCGCCGCGCTGCGCGGCAGTTCCCGGCCTTCCTTCCTCTCCCTGCTCAGGACCAAGAAGTAAAGGATCCCGTCCCGATGAACAAATCCAGAATCCTCGCCGCGGCCGGCAGTGTCGCCGTGGTCGCCGTTCTCACCGCGTGTACCAGCTCCAAGCCGACCGAGAGCGCCGCCAACACGGCCGCCGCCGACCCCAACGCCCCGGCCGCCTCCGCCGCCGTCGCGCCCGAGAAGGCGAAGAAGAACTACAACATCGTGTTCATCCAGGGCGTCGCCGGCGACGAGTTCTACATCACCATGCAATGCGGAATCGAGGCCGAGGCCGCCAAGCTCGGCGTCAACGTCAAGACCCAGGGCCCGCAGAAGTTCGACCCCACTCTGCAGAAGCCGATCCTCGACTCGGCGGTGGCCGCCAAGCCCGACGCCATCCTCATCGCCCCCACCGACGTCACCGCCATGCAGACGCCGCTGCAACAGGCCGCGGCGGCCGGCATCAAGGTCATCCTCGTCGACACCACGACCAAGGATCCCTCGTACGCGGCCAGCGCCATCGCCTCGGACAACGTCGGCGGGGGGAAGGCGGCCTTCGACGCCATCAAGAAGCTGAACCCCGATGGCGGCAAGGTCATGGTGATGTCCACCGATCCGGGCGTCTCCACCGTCGACCTGCGCATCCAGGGTTTCGAAGAGGCCGCCAAGGCGGATTCGAAGTTCCAGTACCTGCCGGTGCAGTACTCCCACAACGACCCGGCGACGGCCTCCAACCTGATCAGCTCCGCGCTGCAGAAGGACCCGGACATCGTCGGCGTCTTCGCCGCCAACCTGTTCGCGGCCGAAGGCACCGCCACCGGCGTGCGTCAGGCCGGCAAGACCGGCACCGTCAAGATCGTCGGCTTCGACGCCGGCCCGAACCAGATCAAGGCGCTGCAGGAAGGCACCGTGCAGGGCCTGGTCGCCCAGCAGCCCGGGATCATCGGCCAGTACGGCATCGATGAGGCCGTGGCCGCCCTCGACGGCGGTCAGATCACCCCGAAGATCCAGACCGGCTTCACCACCATCACCAAGGACAACCTCAACGGCGAGGGCGGCCAGGCCGCGTACAAGTCCGACTGCTGATCAGTGAGCGCGGCGGCTCCCCTGCCCCGATGGAGCCGGGGAGCCGCCCGCGTTGTCCGGCTAAAATTCGGGCATGGGGCTGAGCGGGCACGACGTCGAACGGTTCGAGGCGTCCCGGCCCCGGCTGCAGGCCATCGCGTACCGGATGCTCGGGTCGGCCTCCGAGGCCGAGGACGCCGTGCAAGAGACGTTTCTGCGGTGGCAGGGCGCCGACGTCGATCGCGTCGAGGTGCCCGAGGCCTGGCTGACCAAGGTGCTCACCAACCTGTGCCTCAACCAGCTGACCTCGGCCCGCGCGCGCCGGGAGACCTATGTCGGGGAATGGCTTCCCGAGCCGCTGCTGGCCGGCGATCCGTTGCTGGGGCCGGCCGAGACCGTGGAGCAGCGTGAGTCGGTGTCGTTCGCGGTTCTGGCGATGATGGAGCGCCTCCCGGCCGGCGAGCGGGCCGTGTACGTGCTGCGGGAGGCGTTCGACTATCCGCACCGGGAGATCGGGGCGATCCTCGACATCAGCGAGAGCGCCAGCCAGCAGATTCTGCACCGGGCCAAGAAGCACGTGGCGGAGGGGAAGGCCCGCGTCGAGTTGGACGAAGGGGCCGCCCGGCGGGTGGTCGAGGAGTTCCTGGCAGCGGCGATCAGTGGCGACACGCAGCCGTTGGTGCGGCTGCTCACGGCCGATGTCGTGTCGAGCGCGGACGGGGGCGGCAAGATCCCGGCTCGGACGAAGGCGTTCTCGGGGGCGCCGGCGGTGGCCAAGTTCCTCCGGGGATTGTTCAAGCCCAGCGAGGCCAAGCGGGCCGTGGTGGGCGGGGAGCCCGAGGTGTACGCGTGGGTGGCCAACGGGGATCCCGCGGTGGTCGCCGTCCTCGACGGGCGGGTCGTCGGCGTGATGTGCCTGGAGGTCACGGCCGACGGGATCGCCGCGGTGCAAAACCAGGTCAATCCCGACAAGCTCGAGAGGGCCACGGCGGTCTGGGCGCGCTCGGATCATGGAAAGCCGCTGTTCACAGCGTTCTGAGACCTGCTTCACACCCACTCCTGTCAGGAAACGGCGGGCTGCCCGGTTCAAGGGGCAGAACCCGAAGACAGGAGCGAGGAAAATGCAGCACCGCATCATCGTTCTCGGCGCCGGATACGCCGGGGCCATCGCCGCCGGCCGCCTGGCCCGGCGCCTCCGGCCGGCGGACGTCGCGATCACCCTCGTGAACGCCGAGCCCGACTTCGTCGAGCGCGTCCGCATGCATCAGGTAGCGAGCGGTCAGGACCTCAAGCCGCGGCCGTTCCGCGAGATGTTCGCCGGCACCGGGGTACGCGTCGAGGTCGCTAAGGTCACCGGCGTGGACGTCGAACGCAGGACCGTCACGATCGAGAACGGCGAGCTGGCGTACGACACCCTGGTCTACGCCCTCGGCAGCGGCTGGAACCCGGGGGACGTCCCGGGCGTCGTCGAGCACGCCCACCAACTCGCCAGCCGGCCAGGCGCGCTGCGGCTACGCGAGCGGCTGAACGGCCTGACCGCCGGGCAGACCGTGGTGGTGGTCGGCGGCGGCCTCACCGGCATCGAGGCCACCACCGAGATCGCCGAGGCGCACCCGGACCTGGCCGTCAGCCTCGCCGCCCGCGGCGGCCTCGGCGACTGGCTCTCGGCCAAGGGCCGCGCCCACGTGCGCAAGGTCTTCGACCGCCTCGGGATCACCGTGTACGAGAACTGCGAGGTCACCGAGGTCGGCGCCGACCGGATCACGACCGCCGACGGCACCGTCATCCCGGCCACGGTCACCCTGTGGACCACCGGGTTCGCGGTCCACCCGATCGCCCGGGCGACCGCCCTCGAGCTGGCCGGGACCGGCCAGATCGTGGTCGACGCGACCATGCGATCGGTCTCGCACCCGGACGTGTACGCCATCGGCGACGCCGCCCTGGCCATGGGCGCCGGCAACAAGCCGCTGCGGATGTCGTGCGCCTCGGGAACCCCGATGGCGTGGCAGGCCGCCGACGCGATCGCGGCCCGGCTCACCGGCGGCAAGATGCCGAACGCGCCGCTGCGCTACTTCAACCAATGCATCTCGCTGGGCCGCAAGCAAGGCCTGATTCAGTACGTGACGGCCGACGACCGGCCGGTGTCCGCGATCCTCACCGGCCGGACGGCCGCCGTCTACAAGGAACTGATCTGCAAGGGCGCGGTCTGGGGCGTCGAGCACCCGCTGATGGGCCTTCCGGTCCGGCCCCGCCCGGTGATCGCGGAGCCCGCCGGGCACGACCTGGTCTCGCCGGCCGGCTGAGGACCATCCGGCCGGCGTGCGAGCCGAGAACCGGTTTCCCGGCAAAAGGCCTTACGATGCCGGCGCAGGCGCGCACACAACTACCCCTGGAGACCGCATGGCCGAGACGCACGCCGAGGGCCGGCTGGTCTCCGGGCAGTACTGGCAGAGCTGGAGCGGCGAGGCGCCCGTCGGACTGGTCATCGTGGTGCACGGCGTACACGAGCACAGCGGCCGGTACCGCCCGGTCGCCGAGCGACTTGTCGCCGCCGGCTACGACGTCCATGCCGTGGACCATCCGGGGCATGGCCGGTCGCCGGGCAAGCGGGGCAACATCACGAGCATGGCCGCGGCCGTGGACGGCGTGGATGCGTTGACCCGGCTGGCCGCCCAGAGCGTCCCGGGCGTACCGGTGTTCGTCTATGGGCACAGCCTCGGCGGGCTGATCGCCTTGCAGTATCTGACGGGACAGCCCGCCGACCGCGTACGCGGCGGGGTCATCTCCGCGCCGGCATTGGACACCAGCGCCGCCACCACGGCGCAGAAACGACTGGCGCCGCTGGTCTCCGCCCTGTTGCCCAACCTCGGCATGCTCGCGCTCGACCTCGACACGATCAGCCGTGACCCCGAGGTGGTCCGCGCCTACCGCGACGATCCGCTGAACCACCTCGGCAAGATGACCGCCCGCACCGGCACCGAGCTGATGCTGACGGCCACCGCGATGCCATCCCGGCTTGCGGGGCTCACGCTGCCGCTGTTCGTTCTGCACGGCGGGGCGGACCGGCTCGTGCCACCGGCGGCCGGCGCCCTCGTACGCGAGCACGCCGGCTCACCGGACCTCACCTTGAAGATTTACGAAGGGCTCTACCACGAACCCCACAACGAGCCGGAGCGCGACCAGGTGCTCGCCGACATCGTGAGCTGGCTCGACGCCCACCGATGACGGCCGCGGCCTTGGCGGCGGATGAAACGGATGGAGCGGCGAACCGGTCGTTGCCGCGCCGGCTCAGCCAGCGGGAGGTCGTGGTCACCCGAAGCCGGTGTCTGGGGGACCTTGCCAGTACCCGTTTCCCCAGAACCTTCCTGCGTGGGTTGTCGCGGCTCGCCGAACCCCAGGATCGGCATCTGCACGCCACTGTTCAAGGTGACATTCGGAATGGTGACGGACATGGTGAAGCCCTACTCGTGTTGCGCGCTGTCGGCTGAGACAGCGCCGGCCGAGGCGCCCGGGCCGGCTCCCGCCCCACGCTACGAGCCCGCACCCGGCCGAGGGAGTTGCTGCCATTGCCCCTCTCCGCAACATCACCCGGTCAGCCGGCGTCTTCCTGGCCTGCGCAGCCGTCACGGGGGCCGCCCTTCTGACACTCGCGTTGGCGGGCCGAGCATCACGACACCCGGGCGAGATCGCCCAAGGCGCCGTCGGGTGAGCAGCCCCCGAGAAGATCTCGACCGGGAACGTGGCACTCGGCGTACCGGCACGCACGCCTGCCGGGACGCCGAGCGTTCTCAGGACGTTGAGCTGAACTCGAAAGTTCCCGCGCCGACGGAGTAGATGTCGTAGAGGCCGTTGCGTTGGACGAACGTGGCGCCCGACGTCATGGCGGTGCTGGTTGCGGACGTCGAGGCCAGCGGTACCCAGATCTGGCCGCTGGTTCCGGCCGGCGAGGTGACCTGCAGGTGGAACTGCCCGGACGTGTCCCGCGCCCATTTGACGGCCAGCGAGCCGCCCGCGGTGGGCACCTGTCCCTGGGCCCAGGCGAGGGAGCTGGCCTGGGGTTTGACCTGCCAGGTGGTGTATCCGGGGTTGACGGCCGTGGCGCCGAGGACGTTCTCGGTGAGCAGCTGGGTCGGTCCGGCGCCCCAGGCGTGGGCGAGGCTGTCGAAGCCGCGGGACGGGAGGCCGTTGCTGTTGACGAACTCCCAGAAGGTACCGGTGTAGTAGCCGCTGTTCGGGTCGACCTGGATGCCCCAGAGGCGGCGCATCAGGTCGAGCGCGCCGGCGGTGTCGCCGCTCCCGAAGCGGGCCATGGCCTCCCAGGTGTTGTTGAGCGGTTCGATGGTGTGGCCGTAGGGGTCGGCCATGCTCGGCGCGGGCTGGGAGATCTGGCTGCCGTGGGCCTGCCACCGTGCCTTGAAGTAGCTCAGGATGCCGGCGATCTTGTCGGCGGGCGCGACGCCGAGGCGGATCGCGTTGACATTGGCGTCGAGCGGGAAGACGTTGGGCCTGCTGTTGGTGTGCTGGTAGAGCCCGGCCGAGGTGTTGAACAGGCGGGCGTTGATCGCGGTCTTCAGGGCGTTGGCCTTGTTCGTGTACTCGGTCACCTTGGCGGCGGTGCCGGCCTTGCCCTCCATCCAGATCATGTTCTGGAGCAGCTCGTAGTAGGCGAGGTTGTACTCGGTGACCTCACCGCTCTGACTGGTCTGCCAGTAGTCGTTGTCGTTGGTGACGACGAGCCCGTTGGCGTCCAGTCTGGTCGCGTGGTAGGCGGTGGCGGCTTCCAGCTTGGACCGCAGGCCGCTGATGAAGGTTCTGTCGTTGGTGTAGCGGTAGTACTGGACGGCGATGATCGCGGAGTAGGCCGAGTACGTCATGGCGTAGTCGAAGGCGCCGCAGCCGCGGAACCCGACCGCGCTGGTGAGCCGGCCGTTCGAGCTCTGCAGGTTGACGATGCTGTTGATCGAGCCCTTGATGTAGGCGGCGCTGTTGGAGCCCAGCGACAGCTGGGCGACCGGGTTGGTGATCATGAGGTCGCCGGACCAGATGGCGCGGTCGCGTTTGGCGCCGTCGAAGATGACCGGGACGTTGAAGCAGGAGGAGACGCCGGTGGGCACCATGTCCATCTGGGCCGTGTACGCGCCGGCGTACCACATGCGGTTCAGCTGGTCGTCGCTGGAGATGAAGTAGCCCTGGTACTTGTCGGCGGTGGCCCGGTAGGCCTTGAAGTTGACGCCGGCGCCGGTCAGGGTGACGCTCCCGGCGGTGGTGAGCTGAACGGCGGCGAACCGGAAGCCGCCGCGGAGCGCGCCGGTGTAGGTGCGGGCGCCGTTGACGCTGAACGTGACCGGCGATCCGTTGTCGTTGTTGTAGATCCCGTTGCTGGCGGTCAGGTAGGGCAGCGCCTCGCTGGTGGCGACCCGGACGGTGCCCGTGCCGCCGCTGGAGACGGTGATGAAGGGCGTGCCGCCGACCTCCTTGCCGAAGTCGAGAATGACCGTTGCCGGGGAGCCGGTGGAGGAGGTGGTCAGGACGGTGGCGCCGCTGCCCTGGCCGGCCAGGCCGGCCGCGTTGGTGACCGAGCCGCTGGTGCGGGTGACGGTTGCGGCTCGGACGCTGTCGCTGGTGGGGGCCGGCACGAGACTCTGCCAGTTCGGGTTGGCCGGCCAGGTGGGCAATGCGGCCGCGGCCCGCCCGGGAACGGCGGTGGCGGCGATCAGGCAGACGACGGCGCCGACGAGAGTTCTGCTGGTCATGCGGTTCACGGGGCTTCTCCTTGGTGGGGAACCGCATGGCCGCGCCGGGGGCCCGCGCGGCCATGCGGTGTCGGAGGATCAGCGCAGAACGGTGATGCTGTAGGCGCCACCCGGCACGGACAGCCGGGCGTACCCGTCGGTGACGGTCGGGCGCACGGTGCGGCCGTTGACGATGATCTTGCTGTGCTTGCCGGCGGGGACGGCGATCGTGCCGGAGGTGTTGCGCGGGGTGGTGACGTGCAGCTCGAACCGGCTGCAGTTGCCGGTCTGCTCCCAGTCGGCGCTGATGTCGCCGTACGCGGTGGGCACGACGCCCTTGGCCCAGCCGAGCCGGCCGGGGCGTGGCTGGATCAGCCAGGTCGAGTAGCCGGCGCCGACCGGGCTGATGCCCAGGATCTGCTGGGTCAGCTGCACGCTCGGTGAGGCGGCCCAGCCGTGGGCGAGGCTGGCGGTGGCGCGGTTGACGCCGCCGTCGTTGTTCTTGAACTCCCACAGCCCGCCGGTGTAAAGCGGATTGCGGGGGTCGACCATGGGACCCCACGTGCGGCGCATGAGGGCGAGCGCCCCGTCGACGTCGTTGACGGCGAATCGGCCGGCGGTCTCCATGCCGTTGCCGAACGGCTCGATGGTGTGCCCGGTCGGGTCCTGCAGGCCGGGGCCGAGGATCGCGCCGTACGGCGTCCACAGTGTCTCCAGCGCGCGTAGCACGCTCGCCCGCCGGTCGGCCGGGACGAAGTCGTACTGCAACGCGAGGGCGTTGGCGTCCTCGACCATCACATCCGGGTGGTCGGTGCTCTGCCCGTACGCGCCCAAGGTGGGATTCCACAGGCGCGCGTTGACCGCGGTCTTGATGGCGTCGGCCGTGGCGTCGTAGCCGTCGGCGTCGGCGGCGGAGCCGACGGTGCGCTCGAGCCAGGCCATCTCGCGCAGCAGGATGTAGAAGTCGATCGAGTACTTGGTGACCTCGCCGGTCTGGGTGGCCTGCCAGAAGTCGCGGTCGTTGGAGGCCACCAGGTTGTTCGCGGTCAGGAAGGTGGCGTTGTAGGCGAGCTCGCGGCGCAGGTTCGGCAGGCGGCTGACGATGTAGTCGGTGTCGCCGGTGTAGCGGTAGTAGTCGATGGCGGCGCGGGCACCGTACCCGGAATAGTTGTTGGAGTAGAACAGCGGCGACCCGGCGGGCGAGGTGCGCTTGGCGAAGTCGGGCGAGCCGGGCAGTGCGCCGTCGGCCCGCTGGGTGGCGAACAGCGCCTCCAGCGAGGACTTGAGGTACGAGGCGCCGACGTCGCCAAGGGTGCTGAGGATGGTCGGCCCCTGCACGAGCAGGTCGCCGGTCCAGATGCTGCGGTCGCGTTTGGCGCCGTCGTAGATGCGCTCGTCCGGCAGCCCGTTGAGCCCGGCCGGCTTCATGTTCAGCTGCAGCGTGTAGGCGCCGGAATACCACATCCGGTTGAGCTGGTCGTCGCTGGACAGGAACCAGCCGCGGTAGTCGCGGGCGGTGGCCCGGTAGGCCTGGAAGTCGACCTCCAGCCCGGACAACGTGACGGTGCCGGGCGTGGTGAGCGTGAGCAGGATGAACCGGAATCCGCCGTGGAATCCGCCGGCGACCCGGCCGGGCGCGGTGACCTGGAGCGTGTCGGGTCCGCCGACGCCGGCCAGGCCGCGTGACTCGTCGGAGGCCGGTGCGCCGGGGGTGGTGGCGACGGCGGCGCCTGCGGCGACCGCCTGGTCGAGCGGCCGGTCCAGGTCGATGGTGCGTGCGGTGGCGTCAAAGCCGGTGATCGTACGGGTCTGAGCGCCGCCGAAGGTGATGGTGTTGCCGATTTCGAGGTTCGCGGCGGAGGCGACCGTTACCTGGCTCGCCCCCGCGGCAGCGTCCACGGACGTCGTGGTCGCGGCCGGGCGGCGCAGGTATTGGCGTGCCTCACCGGTCACCAGGTTCAGCGTGACGGCTCCGCTGACCTGTGTGATGTCCAGGCTGGGTGTTCCGGCGATGTCCTTGCCGAAGTCGAGCAGGACCGAGGCGGGCGTCTTCCCGGCGACGGTGGTCAGCGTGGCCGGCTTGCCGTGGCGGCGCACCAGCGATTCCGGGTGGGTGACCTGGCCGCGGCCTTCGGCGCGGACGGCCGTGACCTGGTCGGAGCCGGGACCGAGTACGTAGGACTGCCACGATCGGGAGGATGCTGCGGCGGGCGACGGGGCCGTGGCGAGACCGGTGACCAGCACCAGCCCGACGACCAGCGTTCGCCGCGCCGCGGACGCGCGTGGCGGGAAGATCGTAAGACGGGACAACGTCGTTCCTTTCTCGATGGGAACGAGCTTTGTAACGTTTCATTGGGTCGCAACCGCGTGGGCAACCCGGTCATGACACGGCTGGAGCCGTACCCGTCCTTCGAGGAGGGCGCGACCCAGCGAGTGTGAGAAACGTTTCTCACATGTTTCGCAGACCATAAGCATCGATGTCGTCGCGGGTCAAGGGACTTGGCTGTCAGGCTTTATCGAGGACGCTTGACGGCACCGCGATGCGCTCCTATGGTCCACCGTGGACATGGGTAACGTTTCTCAATCTGAGGCGATCGGCAGACCCGGCAGCACAACATCGCATGCCCGTTGCGCAGGTTATGAAACGTTCAAGTCTCCGCCGTGCCTGAGCCTGCGTCCTTCCGGTACTGGTCGTCCACCGCTCCTGGCGGCAACATGATCCGCCGATTCGCGGCCACCCGCGGTCGCCGCCGTGTCGTCCGGATCACGGCGGAGATCGTCTCGGCCGGCGCTCACCGGCCTGCTTCGCACGTCGACTTCCTGCTCGACCAGTGCCAGGCCCTCGCCAAGGCGCTGCAGATCGATTTCACCGCCCTGGCCGCCGCGCAGGAAGGCGGCGATGTCCTCGGCGCGAACGCCGTGCTCATGGACGCCTTCGAGACCTACGTCCGAGGCGCGCTGGCAGACCGCCGAGAGAGCCGGGGTCTGCCGCGCGACCCGATCGCCGCATTCACCGCGTCCGGCTACGCCGCGGCGCGCGTCGGCGGCCTCCAGGCGAGTTGGGGGCCTGACGCCGAATGTCTGCCCACCGCCCTCGCCCGGCCCGCGCCTCCGGCGGATTGCCCGCCTCAGGCGACGGCAGCTGTGGTGCGCCGGACGACCAGGGTGGGCGTCAACTTCACATGGGCGGTCCGGCGGTCGCGCTCGGCGATGCGCTCCACCAGGAGCCGGGCGGCGTTCGCGCCCATCTGGCGACCGTCCTGGTCGACGCTGGTCAGCGAGACCGGACCGAACGCGGCCAGGGCGCTGTTGTCGTAGCCGGCCACCGAGATGTCGCCGGGGACGGAGAGACCGGCCTCGGCGATCGCCTCCATCGCGCCGAGCGCGACGACGTCCGCGCCGGCGAAGATCGCGGTGGGCCGGACCGGCCGGGTCAGCAGCGCCTTCGCCCCCAGATAGCCGCCCTCGTGGGTGTAGCTGGTGGACGCGATGTCGATCTCGTCGCCGAGTCCGCGGGCGCGCATCGCTTCGCGGTAGCCGTTGGCGCGCTGCGCGTTGGGCATCTCCGCGAGGCGTACCGGATCGGTCTCGTTGTGCTCGATGTGCGCGATGCGGCGGTGGCCGAGATCGGCGAGGTGGTCGACGACCAGGGCGGCGCCGAACACGTCGTCGTCGGTGACGGTGTCATACGTGGCGGAGGGCCCGTGCCGGCCGACGACAACGGTCGGAACGCTGCGGGCGACGGTGTTGAGGCGCGTCTTGGCCGAAACCGGGGCGATCAGGACGAGACCGTCCATGCTGCGGTCGATCATCGCTTCGATGACCCGGGCCTCGGCCTTCTCGCCGTTGCAGCCGGGCGCGAGCAGCACCTGGTAGTCGGTGCCGGCCAGCTGTGTGGTCATGCCGTCGAGAATGTCGGCGAAGAACAGGTTACGCAGGTCGGGGAGCATCACGCCGATCGTGTACGTCTGACCGCGTAGCCCCCGGGCGGCGGCCGAGGGCCGGTACCCGAGCTCGGCGATGGACTGCTGCACCTTGGCGCGCATCGCGGGGCTGGCCCCGTACGCGTTGCGCAGGACCTTGGAGACCGCGGTGGTGGACACCTGGGCGTGACGGGCGACGTCGACGATCGTGATCCGTCGGGGCGCTGACTTCTCCACCAGGTCTCCTCTGCGGTTTCGGAACAACCGGTAGCACGAGCGTACTGATCATCTGGGTGAACGGGGCGGTGCGGCGGTCGTGCGCCGGGTGACCAGGGTGGGGGAGAAGGTCACCTGGGAGGTCGGCCGAGCCGGATCGGCGATGCGATCGAGCAGCAGCCGGGCCGCGGTGGCGCCGATCTGGTGGCCGGCCTGGTCGACCGTGGTGAGCGAGACAGGTCCGAACCGGGCGAAGCTGATGTCGTCGTAGCCGGCCACCGAGATGTCACCGGGCACCGTCAGCCCGGCTTCGGTGAGCGCGTCGAGGACCCCGATCGCCACGATGTCGGCGCCGGCGAAAATCGCGGTGGGGCGGTCACGGCGCTCGAGCAGCAGGCGAGTGCCGCGATAGCCCCCTTCCCGGTTGTAGGTGGTGGAGACGATGTCGATCCGGTCGCCGAGCCCGTGGGCGCGCATGGCGTGCCGGTATCCGTCGGCGCGCCGGGCGTTGGGCATTTCGACGCGGCGAATCGGGTCGGCCTCGTCGTGCTCGATGTGCGCGATGTGGCGATGGCCCAGGCCGGCAAGGTGGGCGACGACCAGTCCCGCTCCGATGAAGTCGTCGTCGGCGACGATGTCGTAGCCCGCTGCAGGGCCGTGCCTGCCGATCACCACCGTCGGCACGGTGTGCGCGACCCGCTGGAGGCGCACCCGCGAGGCGATGGGCGCGACCAGCAGGAGGCCGTCCATGCTGCGGTCGATCATCGCGTCGGTGACCCGCTGTTCGCCGGTCTCGTCGTCGTGGCTCGACGACATCAGCAGCTGGTACTCGGTTCCGCTCAGGTGTTCGGTGACGCCGTCGAGGATGTCGGCGAAGAACGGGTTGCGGATGTCGGGCAGCACCACGCCGAGCGTGTACGTCCGTCCGCGCAGGGCCCTCGCCGTCGCCGACGGGCGGTAGCCGAGCTGCTCGACGGCGGCCAGCACGCGGGAGCGCATCTGGGCGCTCGTGCCCGAGGCTTTGCGGACCACCTTCGACACGGCCGTCGTCGACACTCCGGCGTGCCGGGCCACGTCGACGATCGTCACCCGGCGGCTTGAAGTCGTCGGTCGCGGCATGCCAGCTCCTTGGGTCGAGCAACGTTACCCACACTAAGGATCTGCACCGGGTAACGCTAGATCAGCAAAAGTACCCGCGCCTCTTGACGCTGTTCGGCATCGGCTCTTAGTGTCTGCGAAACATCTTGGAAAACGTTACCCACATCACGATCGCTGTCCTGCCGCCGTGGGGTCGTGGCCCGGTCACTTTGCGCAACCTGGTCCCGGTGCCTCAAGGCCCACCTGAAACGCTTCAACAAAGTGGGTTCCCCATGACAATCGATACGAAAGCCCCACCGGCGCCCGGCGTGGTGACCGCGACGCGGTCGCGGCGGCGCACCGCCCCGCCCTGGTGGTTCGTCCTGCCGGCCATGCTGCTGTTCGCGTTCGTCGTGCTGGTGCCGAGCGCTCGCGGCGTCTACTACGCCTTCACCGACTGGGACGGCCTCGACCCGCAGTTCGCCTTCGTCGGGCTGCAGAACTTCGTCGACATGCTGGACGACCCGAACGCGCTGCAGGCGGTGTGGCACACGATCCTGATCGCGGTCGCCATCACGGTGATCCAGAACGGCATCGGTCTGCTGCTGGCCCTCGGGGTCAACACGATGATCAAGACCCGGAACTTCCTGCGGGTGCTGCTGTTCGCCCCGGCGGTGGTGACCCCGATCGTCACCGCCTACCTGTGGCGCAACCTGCTCGGCCCGGACGGCGCGGTCAACAGCCTGCTGAGCGCCGTCGGCCTGGGGTCGTGGCAGCAGGACTGGCTCGGCAACCCGCGCCTGGCGATCTGGATGATCGTGCTGGTCATCGTGTGGCAGTTCGCCGGTTACTCGATGGTGATCTTCCTGGCCGGACTGCAGTCGATCCCGCGGGAGATCTACGAGGCCGCCGCCCTCGACGGCACCGGGCCGTTCCGCCGGTTCTGGTACGTCGTCCGGCCGCTGCTGGCGCCGGCCATCACGATCAACCTGATGCTGTCGATCATCGGCGGGATCAAGCTGTTCGACCAGGTGTACGCGCTCACCGGCGGCGGCCCGGGGCACGCGACCGACACCATCTCCACGCTGATCTACAAGGACGCCTTCACCCTCGGCGAGTTCGGCTACAGCATCGCCCTCGCGGTCGTGCTGACGGTCATCGTCGCCATCGCCTCGGCCGGCCAGTACACCGTCCTGTCCCGCAACGAGAGGGCGGCGTCGTGAACCGCTACACCAAACGCACGTTCCTGCTCGAGATGGTCATGGCCGCGGTCGCGATCGTGTTCGCCTTCCCGGTCTACGTGCTGGTCAACCTCGCCCTGCGGCCGTCGTCGGACACGTCGTCGCCGATCCACCCGACCACCGCCCCGACGCTGGACAACTTCGGGCAGGCGTGGCAGCAGGGCGGCCTCGGCGGCGCCCTGATCAACAGCCTCGTGGTCACCGCGGTCAGCGTGCTGATCGTCCTGACCGTGTCGTCGCTCGCGGCCTACCCGCTGGCCCGATCCACCGCGAACTGGTCCCGCGGCACCTTCCTGCTGATCATGCTCGGCCTGATCCTCCCGTTCCAGCTCGCCTCGCTGCCGCTCTATCAGACGATCCGCGACCTGGGACTGCTCGGCTCGGTGTGGTCGCTGGTGCTGTTCTACTCCGGCCTGCAGGTGCCGTTCACCACGTTCCTCTACGTCGGGTTCCTCCGCGCGTTGCCGCGCGACTTCGAGGACGCCGCCTTCATCGACGGCTGCACCCCGCTCGAGAGCTTCCGGTACGTCGTCTTCCCGATGCTCAAACCGATCACGGTGACCGCGCTGGTGCTCAACGCGGTCAGCGTCTGGAACGACTTCTTCACCCCGCTGCTCTACCTGTCCGGCAGCACCAACCAGACCATGCCGGTCGCCATCGCCGGCTTCTTCGGCCAGTACGTCTCCGACTGGAACCTCGTCTTCGCCGCCCTGCTGATCAGCATCGTCCCGGTCCTGGCGGTCTACCTCTCGCTGCAACGCAGCATCATCAACGGCTTCGCCGGAGGACTCAAAGGATGACCCCGTACGCCCTCACCACCGAACAACGCGTCGAGCCGCTGGGACTGGGCGAGCCCCGCCCCCGGCTGTCCTGGAAGCTCGACGGCGACCGTCGCGGCGCCGCGCAGACCGCGTACCGGATCATCGCCGCCGCAAGCGGGACCGACCTGGACGATCCCACCCGGCTGGTGTGGGACAGCGGCCGCCGCGACAGCGGCGAGACGCTGCTGATCGGCTGGGACGGCCCCGCGCTGCAGTCGGGCACCCGCTACCACTGGCGCGTCGAGGTCTGGGACGAGACCGGCACCCCGGCCGGCGCCGCGCAGACCTGGTTCGAGACCGGCCTGCTGCACCCCGGCGAATGGACAGCGGTCTGGATCGGCCGTGACCGGGTGGGCCTGCCACCGGTCGACCCGCCCACCGACGAGGAACGGTCCTACCCCGACCCGGCCCTGGCGCCGCTGTACCTGCGACGTGCGTTCGAGCTCGCCGAACGGCCGGTCCGGGCGAGGCTGTACGCCACCGCCCGCGGCGTCTACGAGCCGCGGCTCAACGGCGAACGGGTCGGCGACCTCGAGCTCGCGCCCGGCTGGACGGAATACGACCGGCGCCTTCAGTACCAGACGTACGACATCACCGGGCAGCTGCGCGCCGGCGTGAACGTCGTCGCGGCGATCGTGGCCGATGGCTGGTGGAGCGGCCACGTCGGCTTCGACCCGAGCCGTCCGGCCCGGCACTACGGCGCCGCGCCGGCGTACCTGGCCCAGCTCGTCCTGGACTTCGCCGACGGCTCCCGGCGGGTCATCGCCACCGACGGCGGCTGGAGCGAGCAGCCCGGCGGGATCCGCGCGGCCGACCTGTTGATGGGACAGTTCGTCGACTCCCGGCGGGAACCGGACGGCTGGGACACCACGATCGGCGGCGCCGGGTTCATGCCCGTCGCGGTGCTCGACCACGAAATCGGCCCCCTGGTCGCCGAGCCGGACGCGCCGATCCGGGTCACCGCCGGCCTGCCCGCCATCGCCGTCGACCGGCGAGGGCCGGACCGCGTCATCGTCGACTTCGGGCAGAACCTCGTGGGCCGCGTCCGGTTGCGCATTCGCGGCGCCGAGCCGGGCCGGCGCATCGTGCTCCGTCATGCCGAGGTGCTCGCCGACGGCGAGCTCTACCTCGACAACCTGCGCCGGGCGAAGGCCACCGACGTGTACGTGGCCGCCGGCGGCGACGAAGTCTTCGAGCCGCAGTTCACGTTCCACGGGTTCCGCTACGCCGAGATCAGCGGCTACCCGGGCGACCTGGCCGCCGCCGACGTCAGCGCCCGGGTTCTGCACAACGACACCCCGTGGACCGGCACGTTCGCCTGCTCCGATCCGATGGTCGAGCAGTTGCAGTCGAACATCGTGTGGGGTCAGCGCGGCAACTTCGTCGCGGTGCCCACCGACTGCCCGCAGCGTGACGAGCGCCTCGGCTGGCTGGCCGACGCCCAGGTGTTCGCGCCGACCGCGACCCGCAACGCCGACGTGTCCGCGTTCTTCGCCCGCTGGATGCGTGACGTCGTCGACGGCCAGAACGCGGACGGGGCATTCCGCGACGTCGCGCCGATCCTGGTGCTCGACCGCGAGGGCGCACCGGCGTGGGGTGACGGCGGCGTGATCATCCCGTGGCTGCTGTGGCGCACCTACGGCGACCGGCGCACGCTCGAGCACAGCTTCGACGCGATGGTGGCCTGGGTCGAGCACATCCGGCGGCACAACCCGGACCTGCTGTGGCGGCACCGCACCGGCAACTCGTACGGCGACTGGCTTCAGGTCGACGCCGAGACTCCACGCGATGTCCTCGCCACCGCCTATTTCGCGCGCAGCACCCGGATCGTCGCGGACGCCGCCGAGGTGCTGAACCGCCTGGATCAGGCGGCGGAGTACCGGGAGCTGCACACCCGGATCCGATCGGCGTTCGCCGACGCGTACATCGGTGACGACGGCACGGTCGAGGGTGGCACCCAGACGGCGTACCTCATGGCCCTGGCCTTTGATCTGATGCCGCCCGAGCTGGTCGACGCGGCGGTGGACCACCTGGCCGCCGACATCGAGAAGCGGGGCAACCGGCTGACCACCGGGTTCGTCGGTGTTCCGCTGCTGTGCCCGGTGCTGTCCGAGTACGGCCGCAGCGACCTGGCCTATGCGTTGCTGCACCAGGATGAGTTCCCGTCCTGGGGCTACTCGATCCGGCACGGCGCCACCACGATCTGGGAGCGCTGGGACGGCTGGACCGAGCACGGCGGCTTCCAGTCCGCCGCGATGAACTCGTTCAACCATTACAGCCTCGGCAGCATCGGCGACTGGCTCTACGGCCACGTCGCCGGCATCGGACAGACCCCCGGCTCGGTCGCCTACCGCACGCTGCTGCTGCGTCCCCGGCCCGGCGGCAACCTGACCTGGGCCCGCGCCGAGCAGGACACCGCCCGCGGACGGGTCGCCTGCGGCTGGTCGATCACCGACGACCGGCTCACCGTGACCGTCACGGTGCCGCCGGGCAGCACCGCCGTACTGGAGATCCCCACCGCCGACCCCGGCAGCGTGCGCGAGGACGACGTGCCCGCCGCCGACCGGCCCGGGGTTCTCGGGGTCGAGCCGTCCGCCGCTGGGGTCACCCTGCGGCTGACGTCCGGCCGCTTCACCTTCATCGCAAACCCCGCTTGATCACGACAATCTCCGGCGTAGGAGACACCATGAAAACCCGCAAACTGACCGCGCTCGCGGCAGCTCTGACCACTATTACGCTCGCGGCCGCCTGCAGCGGTGGCACCAACGCCAACTCCGGCGGCGGCGGCGGCGACAACAAGACGCTGACCATCGCCTCGGTCGACCAGGGCTCCATCGAGAAGGTCGTCGACGCGTTCAAGGCCGCCAACCCCGGGGTGACCGTCAACCTCACCACGGCCGGCGCCGACCAGTATCAGCAGCAGATCCGCACCCAGTTGTCCTCGGGCACCGCGCCGGACGTGATGACCGTGTGGCCCGGCAACGGCAACCCGGGCGCGACGTACGTCCTCGCGAAGCCCGGCTACCTGCTCGACCTGTCCGACCAGCCGTGGGCGTCCCAGCTTCCCGACTCGTTCCAGAAGGTCGCCCAGTACGACGGCAAGACCTACAACGCCCTGTTCGGCCTCAACGGCATCGGCGCGGTCTACAACGACGACGCCATGACCAAGGCCGGGCTCACCGCGCCGGCGACGTGGACCGACATGATCGCCTTCTGCAAGGCGGCCGCGGCCAAGGGCACTCCCGCCTACGCGCTGGGCATCCAGGACAACTGGGTCACCCAGCTGGTGCTGTACTCGCTGGTCGCCACCACCGTCTACAGCACCGACAAGGACTTCGACACCAAGATGGCCGCGGGCCAGGCCACCTTCGCGAACTCGCCGTGGACCACCGCCATGGCCAAGTACCAGGAGATGAACAAGGCCGGCTGCTTCCAGAAGAACCCGCTCGGCACCAACTACGAGGCCAGCCAGACCCTCGCCGCCACCGGCAAGACCCTCGGCATCGTCCAGGGCAACTGGGTCATCGCCCTGCTCAAGGGAAAGAACCCCAGCGGCAAGTTCACCATGAAGGCGCTGCCGGCCACCGACGACACGGCGACGTTCATCATGCCGGCCGCCGCGGGCGCCGGTTACGGCGTGAACGCCAAGGCGAAGAACAAGGAGCTGGCGCTGAAGTTCATCACGTTCGTCATGTCGCCCGAGGGCATGAAGGTCTTCAACGACGCGCAGGGCAGCCTGCCGACGCTGGCTGCCGCCGGCAGCACCGTCGACCCGGGCCTGACCGAGCTCACCACGTTCGTCAAGGACAACAAGACCGTGCCGTTCATGGACCAGCTGTGGCCCAACGCCAAGGTCCAGCAGACCATGCTCAGCGGTCTGCAGGAGATCTTCAGCAACCAATCCACCGCCGACAAGGTCCTCACCGCCATGGACCAGGACTACAAAGCCGGCTCCTGAGCCGGAGGCCGGGGCCCCCGGGGCCCCGGCCCTCACGATTGACGGGACCGAGGCCGCCGCCAGGCTGAACGCGCCGGGCGCGCCGACCGTCACGGCGAGCTGACGACGCGCTGCGGGTGTCAGGAGCGGCCGCGTTCGGTGGCCGTCGGCTTCGCGCCGGCACGTGGTTGGTCGTGCAGTGCGTCCAGGCGCCCGGTGGTGGCCAGCCGGGCGAAGGCGTACGCGCTGGGTTTGGGGGTACGGGTGAAGTTCTTGTCCCGGTCGACGGCGACCAGTCCGAACTTCGGGCGGTATCCCTCGGCCCATTCGAAGTTGTCGAATGCCGACCAATGCAGGTAGCCCCGGACGTCGACGCCCTCGGCCCGGGCGTGGGCGACGGCGGTCAGGTGGGACTCGAGGTAGGCGAGACGTTCGGTGTCGTCCTCGGTCGCGATGCCATTCTCGGTGATGTAGAGGGGAAGCCCGGTCTGTGCGGCCCGGTGCAGGACCTGACGCAGGCCGTCGGGGTGGACCGCCCAGCCCATCTGGGTCAGCTGCGATCCGGTTGGCGGGTCGGCGAACAGGGTGGGGGAGGCGGGATCGACCCACTGCTTGCGGTAGTACTGGACGCCGAGCCAGTCGCCGCGGTCCGCACCGGTCAGCCCGTCCAGGTACAGGTCGACGAGCTCGCCCTGCATGAGGCGGCACAGCGCCCGGCAGGTCTCGTCGTCGCGGGCGCGCGCCAGCAGCGGCAGTTGCACGACCAGGCCGCTGCGGGATTCGCCCGGCCCGTTGTCGACGGCCCGCACCGCAGCCTGATGTGCTTGTAGAAGCACCCGGCCGACCCGCTTCCACAGCGTCGGATTGGTGATGCCGGGCGGATGTATGCCCTCGAGATAGCCGTGCAGGGCGACCATCTGTGGCTCGTTGATGGTGCATACGAAGGGCATGAGGTCACCCAGTTCCGCGACGACCCTCCGGCAGTACCGGTCGAACAGCGCGATCGCGTCCGGAGCAAGCCATCCACCCCGGGCGGCGAACCAGCGCGGCAGGGTGAAGTGGTGCAGGGTGATGAAGCCGGTCATGCCGTTCTCGGCCAGTGCGGTCAGGACCCGGCGGTAATGTGCCAGGCTCGCCCGGCTGAACTCGCCCGGCGCCGGCTCGATGCGGGACCACTCCAGGGAGAGCCGGTGCGCGTTGTGGCCCAGGGCCTTCAGGAGCGCGAAGTCCTCGTCGTAGCGGTGGAAATGGTCGATGCCGTCGATGGACGATTCCCGGGCGGCGGTGCCGGGGGCGTGTTCGAAGTCCCACCAGTCGTTGTTGACCGTTCCGCCCTCGACCTGGTGCGCGGCCGTGGCGGCGCCCCACAGGAAATCGGCCGGGAAATCGCTGTGCAAGGTGCTCCTTCGCGGTAGTTCTCACATGAGGGCGAGTGCGGCCACCGTCGCCACCGGCATGTCGGCGCTCGGCCACCACCTGGCATCGGCGGTGATCAACGCGTTGGAGGGCAGGCCAACCGTCCCCGGCCCCGGCCAGGACGTGATCCAACTGGTTCGCCGCGCCAGCGCCTGACGCGTCGGTCTCCCCGGTCATGAGAGCGCGGAGGCGACCAGATGGGTGTCGACATACTGCTCGAACCGCACGACGACGCCGCCCTCGACGGTCCAGTGGTGCACGAACCGTGCGGCCATTGCCTTGCCGCTGGCGCGGTAGGTGCCGGCGTAGGTCCCGAACGCGACCACCTCCTGGCCCTCGCTGACGAAATGCTCGGGCACGGCCTGGAAGTCGGCCCACTCCGCGGTGATGCGGTCGAAGACATTCTCCCGGACAGCCTCGGGCCCGACGTAGGTGCCCGCGTACGGGAAGCCGGCCATCTCGGTCCACCTGACGTCCGGCGACAGTGGTGCCAGCATCCCGGCCAGATCGCCTTTGGCGGAGGCCGCGTAGTGGTCCTGGATCGCGTGCAATGGGGTGCTCATGCGGACTCCTGCCTCAGGTTCATGAAAACGCCCTTGATCTCGGTGTAGGCGTCGATGGCGGCGGGGCCCATTTCACGACCGACGCCGCTGGCCTTGAACCCGCCCCACGGACCGGCAGCGTCGGGCACGTGCAGCATGTTGACGAAGATCGCCCCGGCCCGCACGGCCGCCGCGAGCTGGTGGGCCGTGCTCACGTCGCGGGTCCAGACCGACGCGGCGAGGCCGTAGTCGGTGTCGTTGGCCCGGGCCACCAGTTCGTCGGCGTCGTCGTAGGTGAGGATGGGAATCACCGGACCGAAGATCTCCTCGCGGGCCAGGGCCATGTCGTCTCGGACGCCGGTGAAGACCGTCGGCTCGTAGAAGTAGCCGGCGCTGAGGTCACCCGCGCTGCGGCGTCCTCCGGTCACGAGCTCCGCGCCCTCGGCGACGCCCCGGCGCACGTCCCGGTCGACCCGATCCACGTGCTCCTGGGTGATCAGCGGCCCGAGCTCGGTGCCCGGGGACAGGCCCGGTCCGAGCTGGAGACCGGCGGCCAGGGCGGCGACCTTCTCGGCGAACTCGTCCGCTCGGGCGCGGTCGACGTAGAAGCGCGAGTACGCCGCGCAGACCTGCCCGCTGTTGAAGAGGGCGCCATGGACGGCGCCGTGGACCGCCGCGTCGATGTCGGCATCCCGGGCGACGATCATGGGAGCCTTGCCGCCCAGCTCCAGCGTCGTGCGTTTGAGGTCGTCCGCGCTGGTGCGCAGGATCTCCTGGCCCACGGCCGTCGATCCGGTGAACGACACTTTGTGCACGCCGCGGTGGCGGGTCAGCGCGCGGCCGACGTCGGGACCCCCGGTGACCAGGTTGATCACCCCGGGCGGGAAGCCGGCTTCCTGGCACAGCTCCACGAGGCGGATCGTGGTCAACGGCGTCTGCTCGGCCGGCTTGAGCACGACCGTGTTGCCGCAGGCGAGGGCGGGCGCCAGCTTCCAGGCGGCGATCATCATGGGAAAGTTCCAGGGGGTGATGAGCGCACACACGCCGACGGGCTCGCGCCGCGTGTAGTGGAAGACATCGGGGTCGGCGACCGGGCCGGTGCTGCCCTGGATCTTCGTGGTCCAGCCGGCGAAGTACCGGAAATGCTCGGCGGTCGCCGCCACGCTGACATTGCGGGCCACGCCGAGCGGCTGCCCGTTGTCCAGGGTTTCCAGCCGCGCCAGCTCGTCGGCGTTGGCCTCGACCAGGTCCGCGACCCGCCAGAGCAGCTTGGCGAGCGCAGGCTTCGGCAGACCTGCCCAGGCCGGGTCCGCCAGCGCGGTGCCGGCCGCCCGGACCGCCTCGTCCACGTCGCTGTCGGAGGCGGCCGCGACGTCGGCGAGGACCCGGCCGTTGGCGGGGTTGCGGGTCGGAAACGTCGCAGCGGTGGAGCCGGCTCGCCAGTCGTGCCCGATGAGCAGCGCCGTGGCCGGGGCATCGCCGCCGGATTCGTCACCGGTCACCGGCCCGGTCGGGAATCCGCCTGGTCGGTGCTGCACCGTCGTGGACATCGCGTGGACCTTCCGGTCGGGAGAGGAGCGCGGTGGGCGCGCCGTCTCTGGAGTTTGCGGCCGGCGACCAGGACATGCTTGTCCCTGGGAGGACTGGGCTTGTCTGTGGGTCATCGACCGCGTGACGGCAGCGGCTCTGGCAACCGGCGGGCGGGCATTGTAGGTTGCGTACTCGACAGTCTGGCGACACGGTGATTGGAGTCTCGTGTCAACTCTGTTACGCACGACCGAGGTGTGCCCGGCCGACCGGGCCGACTACTGGCGCGTGGCCGCGTCGAAGTCGTTCGTCGATCTGAACTTCACCGTGCCCGAGCCGGTGAAGTTCCGCGGCGAGATCATTACCGAGAACATCGGCGGGGTGACGGTCAGCCGAGTTACCGCCGGAGCCCACACGGCCGAGCGCACCGAGCGCCACATCGCCCGCGCGCACGACGACGGCTACTACAAGCTCAGCATGCCGGTACGGGGATATCTCCTGATCAGCCAGGACGGTCGCGAGGCGCCCCTGCTGCCGGGGGACCTGGCGATCTACGACACCAGCCGCCCGTACCAGGTGTCGTTCAGTGACACGTGTCAGATGCTGGTGCTGATGTTTCCGCACCGCGACCTGCGACTGTCGCAGCGGGCGATGGGCGACCTCACGGCACGACGGGTCTCGGGACGCCAGGGCATCGGCGGCCTCGTCGCTCCGCTGCTGGTCAACCTCGTCTCCCAGATCGAGGAACTCGGCACCTTCACGGCCCCGAGGCTGGCCGACAACCTGGTCGACCTGCTCACCACCCTGTACGCGGAGCAGCTCGGCGAGGCCGCGCGGCCGACCGACGCGATGCAGGTCCTGCTGACGCGGATCAAGTCCTTCATCGAAGCGAACCTGGACGACGCCGACCTCACGCCCGACGCGGTCGCCGCCGCGTGCCACGTCTCGACCGGCTACCTGCACAAGCTGTTCCGCGCGACGGGCACGTCGGTCGGGCGCTTCATCCGGGACCGTCGTCTCGAGCAATGCCGCCGGGACCTGCTCGACCCGGGGCAGGTGGAGACGGCCGTCAGCAGCATCGGGGCGCACTGGGGATTCCTGGACGCGGCACATTTCAGCCGTACGTTCAAGGCGACGTACGGGGTCTCTCCGCGGGAGTATCGCCTGAGCCGCGACGCCTTCGGGCACGTGGAGATGGCAGCGACCGCAGACCGGGCCGGCCAGGCCACTGACTGACCGGGCCGGCGCTGGTCATGCCGTGGCGTTCATCTCCTCCAGCAGCGTGTGGCGGTTGAGGTCGGCGCCGGTGAGCTCGGCCGCGATCCGGCCACGGCGGAAGACCACGACCCGGTCGCACAGCGATACCAGCTCGTCGAGGTCGGTCGAGCAGATCAGAGTCACGCACCGCGTGCCGACCGTGCGGATGAGGTCGTGCATCTCCGCCTTCGCGCCGACATCGACGCCGCGGGTGGGATCGTCGAGGAGCAGGACGGACGGCATCGCCTCGAGCCATTTGGCCAGCACCACCTTCTGCTGGTTCCCGCCGGAGAGCATGCCCGTACGCTGCTCGACGCCGGAGGCCCTGATCCCTAGCTTGTCGACCTGCTGCTGGGCGCGCCTGCGCAAGACAGGCCGGCGGATCACGGCGCCGTCCCGGGCGAGCGAGACCGACCGAACCTGGGCGATGTTCGTCCAGATCGGCTTGTCGTGCATGAGCCCGAACTGCCGGTCGCCGGAGACGAGCGCGATGCCGCTGCGGACCGCGCTGCGCAGACCTCTGGGCAGGCGTCGCCGGCCGCGGCCGCCCGCGTCCGCGGGGAGGCGCAACCCACCGGCGGCGGCCGGGCGCCCACCGGAGAGAGCGCGCAGCAGCTCGTTGTGGCCCGCGCCGACAACCCCGGCGAGGCCGACGATCTCGCCCTGCCGGGCGTGGACCGTGACACCGTGCAGGACGCCGGGAACGGTGATGTCCTCGGCCACAAGCCCGTCCTGGTGTGCCGGCCCGGCCTCTTCCGGGGCGGTCCGGCCGGCGGCGGGCGTCGGCGGCGGCCGGTCGCCGAGCATTGCCGCGACGATTCGCCCGACGGTCATGTCCTCGCGGCGGGCCGCGGCAACGGCGACGTCGCCGTCGCGCAACACGGTCACGTGGTCGCTGACCGCCATCGCCTCCTCGAGGATGTGGCTGACGAACACCACACCGACCCGGCGATCCCGCAGCGCCCGGAGCACATGCAGCAACCGGGCCGAGCCGGCGTCGTCGAGCGCCGAGGTCGGCTCGTCGAGTATCAGCACCCGTGGGTTCGTCAGCAGCGCCTTGGCGATCTCGACGAGCTGACGCTGCGCCAGCGTCAGCGAACCGACGAGGGCGCGCGGCGAGACGTGCAGGCCCAGCTCCGCGAGCACCGGCTCAGCCAGCACGGTCATCGCCCTGCGGTCGAACAGGCCGAACCGCAGGATCTCCCTTTTGGTGAAGAGGTTGGCGAGCACATCGAGGTCGGGGAAGAGGTTGAGCTCCTGCGACACCACGGCGACGCCGTGCCGGGCCGCGTCCGCGGTGTCGTGAAACCGGACCGGGGCGCCGTCGACGAGAATCTGCCCCGTGTCCTGACGGACCGCACCGGTGAGAATCTTGACGATCGTCGACTTGCCGGCGCCGTTCTCGCCGAGCAGCGCGTGCACCGTCCCGGGTGCGACCCGCAGGTCGCACCCCTTCAGCGCGGTGACGCCGCCGTACGACTTGCTGATGCCGACGGCCTCGATGACGTGCATGGCTAGTTGGCCTCGGACAGCGGCTTGATCGGCGGGTTCGCGAGCTGCTTGGCGATCTCGGGCTTGAAGTACGCGGCCCGTGTTTCCGGGTTCGCCTGCCGGGCCGCGATGCTGTCCACGTTCGACTTGTCGACGAGGAGGTTGCCCGAGTTCCACCAGCCCTCCGGGATCGGCGTGCAGGTGCGCTTGGCCTGGATCAGCAGATGCACCGCGATGTACC
Organism: Actinoplanes sp. NPDC051513; assembly: GCF_044454685.1. Classification (NCBI taxonomy): domain Bacteria; kingdom Bacillati; phylum Actinomycetota; class Actinomycetes; order Micromonosporales; family Micromonosporaceae; genus Actinoplanes; species Actinoplanes sp. NPDC051513. The sequence continues at coordinate 49,602 of NZ_JBITDW010000011.1, read as the reverse complement.
CCTTCATCCAGTGTTCCGGGGAGGAGAGCGCGAAGACCGAGCCGGACTGGACCGCGGCGACGGCCTCCGGGGGAAGGTCGGCCGAGCCGGCCAGGAACGTCTTGCTGGTCTGCTTCTTGATGAGCGGGAGCGAGACACCGTCCTGACCGCCGACACCGATGAAGGCGGCCGCGTCGGGGTGCGCCTGCGACAGGCTCTTCCAGGCGTTGTAGTTGTCGGTCGGCTGGGACTTGCTGTCGAACGGCCCGCTGATCTTCATCCCGGGCAACTTGCTCTTGATCACGGACTGCAGCCCGTCCATGCGCTGCACCAGCAGCGGCAACGACGGGATGTCGTTGCCGAGCACGACCTCCCCGTTCGCGGGGGGATTCTGCTTGACGAACGCCTCGCCGAGAAGGACTCCGAGCGCCGTGTTGCTGTTGCCGATGTACGTCTTGACCTGGGTGCCGGCGGGCGGCGCGGCGTCCACCGCGATCACCGGTGTCTTGTCGGCCGTGACCTCGTTGAGGGGCCGGACGAACAGGTCCGGGGTGACGGTCTGGTAGGCGATGCCGTCGGTCGCCGTCTTCGACGCCGCCTGGAACAGCGCTACCGCCTTGGGCCCGTCGACGCTGGTCGGGGCCACCTCGTTGAGTTTGACGTTGCCGTCCTCGTCGGCGGCGGCCTTGGCGCCCAGCGCCATCTCCTGGAACGGGTTCTGGTCGGTCGAGGCGTACACGAAGGCCATGTTCAGCTTGCTCGTGGCGGTGTCGCAGCCGCCGCTGCCGGCGGCGTCCGAACCGCCGGAGCCGCAGCCGGACAGCGCAAGCAGGCCGGCCGCGGCAAGAGGTCCGATGCGACGTACGGTATTGGGATTCATCGATATTCCTTTCACTGTTCGGTGAGAGAAGGCTGGAGTGCGGGTTGGCCGGCCTCCCGGCGGCGACGCACGAGGCTGTCGATGCCGACGGCCACGAGGATCACCAGCCCGGTGGCGAAGGCGCTCCAGTTGGCGGGAATGCTGAAGTAGGTGAGGCCGGCGGCGACGACGTTGAGCAGGACCGCGCCGCAGACCGCGCCGATGACCGTCGCCGTTCCCCCGCGCAGCGGGGTGCCGCCGATGACCGCGGCGGCTATCGCCTGCAGCTCGAAGCCCGTGCCGATCGTGGGGTCGCCGGAGGTGAAGTAGGCCAGGCCCAGGCAGCCTCCGATGCCCGCCAGCACGCCGACCAGCACCAGAACCTGCATGCGGACGCGGGCCACCGAGATGCCCGCGAACGCGGCCGCCTCGGGGTTGGAGCCGACGGCGAGCACGCGGTATCCGAACGGGGTGTGGTGCAGCACCAGCCCCAGCACGAGCGCGACGGCGACCAGCACGATCACGCTGATCGGGACGCCACCGATTTCGCCGCCGAGGACGGTGAAGAAGGAGTCCTCGACGGGAAGGCCGACGACCTGCTGGCCGCCGGTCAGGGCGATGGCCAGTCCGCGGAAGACCGAAAGGGTCGCCAGGGTCGCGACGATTGTCGGGATTCGGATGAATGTCACCACGGTCGCGTTCACCAGGCCCAGCAGCGCCCCCGCCACGATCCCGATCCCGCCGGCCATCCACGCGTTCACGCCGTGGGAGATGAGCAGGCCGGTCGCGATGAGGCACAGGCCGAACTGCGAACCGACCGACAGATCGATCTCGCGCATCGCGACGAGGTACGACATGCCGACCGCGAGGAGCCCGACGTAGGTCGACGCCTGCAGGATGTCGAGCAGCTGATTGGGCTTGAGGAAGGTCGGGTGTACAGCACCGATGATGCCCACCAGCAGCACGGTCGCGAGTACCACGCTCGCGGCCGGCGCCCGCAGGACACGCCGCAGGGCCCGGGTCTTCCGGCCCGGCCGGCCGCTTCCCACCGGCGCCTGCGGTGCCGGTGCCCCGGCGGTCGGAGCCGCCGTCGAGGTGCTGTCTGTGTTCACGCCAACCTCGCCTTTGAAGGATTCGTAGCGGACCGCCGTCAGCGTCGGTGATGAGCCGGGCGGCGCGCTTGACTGTGTCTGCTCAGGGCTTGTCGGCCAGTGCTCGGCCGCCGTCGGGGCGTCGCCCGGGACGGAGCGGGCTTCCTAACCTCTAGTTCCGTGAAGGGAGGGTGGTCATGACGCAGAGTCGACCCGCTGGACGCTTCGCCGGGCGGACAGTCCTGGTGACCGGGGCCGGGACCGGCATCGGTGCAGCCGTCTGCCGCCGGATCGCCGGCGAGGGGGGCAATCTGGTGCTCACCGGCCGGCGGGAAGCGCCGTTGAAGGAGGTCGCCGCCGGGCTGGCCGCACCGGCGATCGTCGTCCCGGCCGACGTGGCGGTGGCCGAGCAGGTCCAGGGCGTGGTGGCCGCGGGCATCCAGGCGTTCGGCTCCCTGGACGTTGTGGTGGCGAACGCCGGCGGGCACGTGCCGGGAGCGGCCGCGGACGTCGACGACGACGCCTGGCGCTTCAGCATCCACGCCAATCTCGACAGCGCCTTCGTCACCGTCCGTGCCGCGTTGCCGCACCTCGTACGCGCCCGGGGAAACGTCGTCGTGGTCTCCTCGATCGCCGGGTTGTTCGCCGGTCCCGGGGTCGTCGGCTACGTGACCAGCAAGCACGCCTTGATCGGGTTGACCCGGTCGCTGGCCCGCGATTACGGGCGGTTCGGTGTCCGCGCGAACGTCGTATGTCCCGGCTGGGTGCGCACCGCGATGGCGGACGAGCAGATGGACGACCTCGGCCGCAAGCTGGACCTCGGCCGCGACGAGGCGTACGCGCTGGTCAGCAAGGACACTCCGCTGGCTCGGGTGGCCGAGCCCGACGAAGTCGCCGCCGTCATAGCGTTCCTCGCCTCGCCCGAGGCGTCGGCGATGACGGGGTCGGTCGTGGTCGCCGACTGCGGCGCCGGCGCCGTCGACCTGCCCACTCTCGCATTCTCCGATTGAGGACGTGGATACATGAACGAGACGATCAGCCCGGCCGACCTCGCGCCGTGGTCGGGGGAGGCCCGGCCGGACGGCTGGAAGGGCATGGACGACTTCGCCCGCGGCATCGACGGCAACCGTATTGCCGGTACGGCCGCCCTGACCGGATCGAGCCTCTCCGTCGACCTCGACGACGGGGACCGGCTCGACCTCGGCTTCGTCTCGGCCGACCGGGTCCGCTGGGCCGGCGGCGACCGTTCGGGCGACGACTGGTACGAGGCGGTCGAGGTGCGTCCCGGCGTCTTCTTCGTGACCCTGACCTTCGCCGGAGAACCGCTGCGGGCGTCGGTGCTCGTCGTCGACGTCAATCGCGGCCGCAGTCTGGCGGTCGAGTCGCACATCGCTGGGGAGCCCACGCCCGGCCGGCCCCGGGTCAGCCAGACCTTCCGCCCCGGCACCGTGGCGGGAACCCCGGCGCTCGGCGCGCCCGCGGCGCCCACCCGGGACCTGATCGGCTGGCGGGCCCTCTACCGCTACAGTCCGAACCACCTGTATGAGCACATCTACCTGAGCAGCGAGCGGTACGCGTGGCAGTGCCTCGTCGGTGAGCAGCGCGGGCACGGGGACGTCGACCTCGCGAGCACCTGGTCGCTGGGCGACGGCCTCTACGTGTTCACGTTCCGCGAGTTCCTCATCCCCGTGGCCGCGACCTGGCTGTACGACCTCACCGCGATGCGCACCACCGGCGTGTTCTTCGGGCTGGGCGCCACCGGCGCGGCGCAGTGCGCGCCTGGAGGCGCGATCATCACCGAGTTGGGCCGCGTCAGCTACCCCGACGAGCAGCCGATATGACCAGCTCCGCGGGGCACGCCGACGTGCTGGTCATCGGCGCGGGCAGCGCCGGCTGCGCCCTCACCCGCCGGCTGATCGACGCCAGCCGCTCCGTCGTCCTGCTGGAGGCCGGGGACCAGACTGTCCGGGAGGCGGTCACCGACCCGCTGCGCATGCACGAACTGTGGCACACGTCAGTCGACTGGGACTTCCACACGGTGCCGCAGGAGTTCGCGCACCGCCGCCGCCTGCATCTGCCCCGCGGCAAAGTGGTCGGCGGGTCGCACGCGCTGAACGCGATGATCTGGGTCCGCGGCAACGCGGCCGACTACGACACGTGGGCCTCGCTGGGTAACACCGACTGGTCATGGGCCCTGGTCAAGCCCGTGTTCGAGCGCATCGAGAAGAGGCATGAGGTCCTCACCGCCTACCAGCCACACCCGGTGCACCGCTCCATCGTCGAGGCGGCCGTCGAGTACGGGCTGCCCTACAACGCCGACTACAACGGCGAGACCCAGGACGGCGTCTCGTACGTGCAGCTCACCGTGCGCGACGGGCGCCGGCTGATGACGGCCGACGCGTATCTGGGACCGGTGCTGGACGATCCGCTCCTGTCGCTGGTGTCGTCGGCGAAGGTACGGCGGCTGCTGTTCGACGGGACACGCTGCATCGGCGCCGAATACGAGAAGGACGGCGAGGTCCGCACGGTCACGGCCGACCGGACGGTCCTGTGCGCCGGGGCGCTCGGCTCACCCATCCTGCTCCAGCGGTCCGGCGTCGGCGACGGCGACGACTTGCGGGCACTGGACATCCCGGTCGTGGCGGCGCTGCGGGGCGTGGGCCGTAATCTTCAGGACCACTGGCTCGTTCCGGTCGTGCTCGGGGTCGACCGGGCGGTCACGCCGATGGCGGGTCTTCCGGTCTGCCAGAGCCATCTGTTCTGGCGCAGCCGTTCCGATCTCGCGGTTCCCGACCTGCAGCCCTTGATGTTCGGCGCTTCGCTGGTCACGGACTGGATGCAACCGCCGGAGCATGGCATCACCTTCATGGCCGGCATCGTGCGGCCGGCCAGCCACGGAACCGTGCGGCTGACCGTCGCGGATCCGTCCGTGGACCCGGTCGCCGCAGCCGACATCGACCCCCGAGCGCTCAGCGCCCCCGAGGACGTCGACGCCATGATCGCGGCCGTACGACTGTGCCGCGAGATCGCCGCTCAGCCTGCTCTCCGGGCGGGGTGGGGCGCTCGCGAGGTGTACCCGGCGTCGCTGGGGACCACGACGGACCTGCTGCGGGACTACGTCCGGGAGACCGTCGTGACCTATCACCACCAGGCCGGCACCTGTGCGATGGGAGCGGGCGACGACGCGGTGGTCGACCAGGGGCTCCGAGTGCACGGCGTCGACGACCTGTGGGTCGCGGATGCCTCGGTGATGCCGGCCGTCCCGACGGGCAACACGAACGCCCCGGTCGTGATGATCGCCGAGCGGGCCGCCGACCTGCTGCTCGCGGGGACGGCATCGTGAGCCCGGCACACCCCCTGGGCCTGGCTCCCTCCAAGATCATCGCCGTGCACCTGAACTACAAGAGCAGGGCGGCCGAGCGCGGCAGGACCCCGTCGGCGCCCTCGTACTTCCTCAAGCCGCCCTCGTCGCTGTCCTGCCACGACGCCGTGATCGAGCGACCCGCCGGCTGCCGGTTGATGGCCTTCGAGGGTGAGATCGCGCTCGTGATCGGACCGACCGCCCGCGGTGTCGCGCCCGAGCGGGCCATGGACCACGTGCAGTGGATCACGGTCGCCAACGACGCGGGCGTCTACGACCTGCGCTACGCCGACCGCGGCGCCAACCTGCGCTCCAAGGGCGCGGACGGCTTCACCCCGGTCGGACCCGTTCTCGTGGACCCGGCATCCGTCGACCTGGCGAACCTGCGACTGCGCACCTGGGTCAACGGCACGCTCGTCCAAGACGCGACCACCGCCGACATGATCTTCTCCTTCGACCAGATCGTCGCCGACCTCTCCCGTCTCATGACGCTCGAGGCGGGCGACGTCATCCTGACCGGCACCCCCGCCGGCGCCTCGGTGGTGGAACCGGGCGACACCGTCGAGGTGGAGCTCGGCACGTCCGGCCGTCTGTCCAACACGATCGTCGATGCCCGCGTTCCGCTCGCCCCGTACGGCGCCATGCCTCGCTTCACCGAGACGGACCGCGCGGACGCCTACGGCGGCGTGCTCGACGAAGCGCGCCCACGGCGGCTGGACGAGCCGACCACGGCACTGCTGAACGGCGTCTCGACGGCCACGCTGTCGTCGGTGCTGCGCAAGCGCGGCCTGGAGCACATGTTCATCGAAGGAGTACGACCCGCGCGCCCCGACCTGCGCCTGCTGGGCACCGCTCACACGCTGGAGTACCTGCCCCTGCGCGAGGACCTGTTCGCCGCCCGCGGTGGCGGGATGAACGCACAGAAGCGCGCGGTCGAGGAGATCGGCCCCGGGCAGGTGCTCGTGATCGGAGCGCGCGGCGAGGCGGGCTCGGGCACGATCGGCGACATCCTCGCCCTGCGGGCGCTGCGGCGCGGCGCCACCGGCATCGTGACCGACGGCGGTCTTCGCGACAGCCCGTCGTTCGCCGCACTCGATCTGCCGACCTATCACGGCCCCGCCCACGCGGCGGTGCTCGGCCGGCGTCACGTGCCATGGGCCGTCGGCGTGGCGGTGGCCTGCGGAGGTGTGCTGGTGGAGCCGGGCGACATCCTGGTCGGCGACGCCGAGGGCGTCATCGTGATCCCTCCCGGCATCGCCCCGGAGGTCGCCGCCGAGGCGGCCGAGCAGGAACGCCAGGAACGGTTCATCCACGAGCAGGTGTCGGCCGGAGCGTCGATCGAAGGCCTGTACCCGCTGGGGCCTGCACGCCGGGCGCAGTACCAGGCGTGGGTCGCATCCCACCCAGATGAGGAGTCGCGGTGAAGTTCCGTTCGGACCCGTCGGCGGTACGGGGGGCGTTCAGCGCCCTCGTCACCCCGTTCACCCCGACCGGCGAGGTCGACCACGACAGCCTCGCCGCCCTGACGCGCTGGCAACTGGCGTCCGGAAGCCATGGCGTGTCGATCGGCGGATCCACCGGCGAGCCCAGCGCACAATCGACGGCCGAACGTATTGCCGGGATGCGCACGACGGCGCAGACCATCAACGACCAGGTGCCATTCCTGCCCGGTACGGGGACGGCCAAGCTGGACGAGACGATCGAGCTCACCGCGGCCGCCCGCGATCTCGGCGCCGACCTCTGCCTGGTCATCACCCCGTACTACGCACGACCCACCCAGGAGGGGCTGTACCGCTGGTACTCCGCCATCTGCGCGGAGTTTCCCGACCTGCCGATCGTCGCGTACAACGTGCCGGTCCGGACGGCCGTGGAGATCGACCCGCAGACGCTGGCGCGGCTGCGCCGTGGCCACGACAACTTCGTCGGGGTCAAGGAGACGACCAAGGACTTCGAGCACTTCTCGCACGTGTTGCATCAGTGCGGCCGCGACTTCCTCGTCTGGTCGGGCATCGAGTTGCTGTGCCTTCCGTTGCTGGCGCTGGGCGGCAGCGGCTTCATCAGCGCGCTCAGCAACATCGCACCGGCGGCGACCGCGCAGATGTACGAACGGTGGGAAGCCGGCGACGTCGAGGGTGCTCGCGACCTGCATTACGCGCTGCACCCCCTGGCGTCGCTTCTCTTCGTCGAGACCAACCCGGCCCCGGCCAAGTACGTCCTGCAGCAGTGGGGGCGGATCTCATCCGCCCACGTCCGGGCGCCGCTGGCGTCGCCGGGCGATGCCGCCGTCCGGCGGATCCACGGTTTGCTCGCCGACGCGGCCGGGCTCATCGATCCGGGGACCGGCGTCCCCCGTCCGGCAGGAGGGCACGCGTGACCCGACCCGACGGCCTGCCCGAGCAGATCCTGCATTTCATCGGCGGCAAGCAGGTGCCCAGCGTCTCCGGGGCCACCTTCGAGAACCTCCACCCCGTCACGAACCAGGCTTACTGCACGGTTGCGGCGGGCGCCGCCGCCGACGTGTCGGCCGCGGTGGCCGCCGCGCACGCCGCCTTCGTCGACGGCCCGTGGGCCGGCCTGCTGCCCCGCGCGCGAGCCAAGGTGCTGCACAAGATCGCGGACGCCATCGTGTCCCGCGATGAACGCATCGCCCAGCTCGAAGCCTGGGACACCGGGCTGCCGATCACCCAGGCACGCGGCCAGGCCCGCCGCGCCGCGGAGAACTTCCGCTTCTTCGCCGACCTCATCGTCGGCCTGAACGAGGACGCCTTCCGGGTGGGCGACGTCCAGCTGAACTATGTCGTGCGGCAACCCAAAGGTGTCGCCGGACTGATCACCCCGTGGAACACGCCGTTCATGCTCGAGACCTGGAAGCTCGCACCCAGCCTCGCGGCCGGGTGCACCGTCGTGCTGAAACCGGCCGAGTGGACACCCCTGTCCGCGAGCCTGCTGCCGCAGATCATGGCGGAGGCCGGGGTGCCCGAGGGCGTCTTCAACATCGTCCACGGCATCGGCGAGGACGCGGGCGCCGCACTTGTCGCGCACCCCGACGTCCCCCTGATCTCCTTCACCGGCGAAACCACCACCGGCCAGATCATCATGCGTAGCGGCGCCGACCATCTCAAGGCACTGTCCATGGAACTCGGCGGAAAGTCACCGTGCGTGGTGTTCGCGGACGCCGACCTGGACAAAGCCCTGGACGGCGCCGTCTTCGGCGTGTTCTCCCTCAACGGCGAGCGCTGCACGGCCGGCTCGCGCATCCTCGTCCAACGGTCGATCTACGACGACTTCGTCGCCCGGCTCGCCGAGCGCGCCCGTAACGTCACGGTCGGGCCACCGAGCGACCCGGCGACCCAGATCGGCGCCCTCGTGCATCCGGAGCACTACGAACGCGTCCTGGCCTACGTCGCGATCGGGCAGGCCGAAGGCGCCCGGCTGGTGGCCGGCGGCCGGCGCCCGGACCATCTCGCCGAGGGCAACTTCCTCGCCGCCACCGTCTTCGCCGATGTCACACCCGAGATGCGGATCTTTCAAGAGGAGATCTTCGGCCCGGTGGTCTGCGTGACGCCGTTCGAGAACGAGGACGAGGCAGTCTCGCTGGCCAACGACACCCGGTACGGCCTTGCCGCGTACATCTGGACCAGCGACCTCAAGCGTGGTCACCGGGTAGCGCGATCCATTCAGTCCGGGATGACCTGGCTCAACAGCCACAACGTCCGAGACCTGCGCACACCCTTCGGCGGCATCAAGGCCAGCGGCCTCGGACACGAGGGCGGCCACCACAGCATCGACTTCTACACCGACCAGCGCGTCATCCACGTCGCCGTCGGCGATCCCGGGACGCCAAAGTTCGGCGTCGCACCGTAAGGGAGGCATCATGCCCGAGATCCAAGCGCCCGACATCGTCCGCGCCGCTTACGCCGAACTGGTCGTGACCGACCTGGCCGCGAGCCGCTGGTTCTGGGTCGACATGCTGGGCTTCGTCGTCTCCGCCGAACAGGACGACGCCCTGTACCTGCGCGGGCACGACGAACTCACCCACCACAGCCTGGTATTGCGCACGGGCGGACGCCCGGCCGCGGCGGCGATCGCGTATCGGGTCCGCTCCGCCGCCGACCTCGACCGCGCACAGGTGTTTTTCGCCGAGCGAGGGTGCGCCGTGCAGCGCCGTCCGTCCGGGGCGACGACCGGCGTCGGCGAGGCCGTGCGGGTGGTCGACCCGCTCGGCTTCACCGTCGAGTTCTTCTACGCCATCGACCGGGCCGAACGCCTGATCCAGCGGTACGACCTGCATCGAGGCGCGCAAATCGCCCGGCTGGACCATTTCAACCTCGTCGTGCCCGACATCCCCGCCGCCTACTCGCACTACGCGTCCCTGGGCTTCGGCTGCTCGGAGACCATCGAGGACGAGCACCAGATGTACGCCGCGTGGATGTTCCGCAAGCAGACGGTTCACGATGTCGCGTTCACCGCCGGCGCCGGACCGCGGCTGCATCACCTCGGGTTCGCCACCCACGAGAGCCACCACGTGCTGACGACATGCGACCTCTTCGGCGCGGCCCGGAAACAGCACCACATCGAACGCGGTCCCGGCCGGCACGGCGTCTCGAACGCCTTCTACGTCTACCTGCGCGACCCCGACGGCCACCGGATCGAGGTCTATACCAGCGACTACTTCACCGGCGACCCCGACCACGAGACCTACCGGTGGAGCGTGCACGACGACCGCCGGCGCGACTATTGGGGCAACGCGGTGATCCCCTCGTGGTACGCGGAGGCGACCACGGTTCTGGACCTCGACGCCCGCGAACAGCCGCTGACGGACCTGGTCGGCGGTCGGCCAGAGGTCCAGGTCGGCGCCGACGGTCTGGGCTCGATCACCAGGATCACCGAACCACCGACGAAGTGACAGCAACGGGGCCGGTCGGCTCCGTTCGTCGTTGAAACGTGTCAATGAATTCTCTCCGAAAGGGAGGTCCGATGGTGAGCTCAGGGATGACCCGCAGGACGATGATCGGCGGCGCGCTGTCCGCGGCCGCCGCGATGAGCCTGCCGTTGCCGGCGCAAGCGCACGGCGCCACGCGAAAGGACGAGGCAGCGACCCGGTACGGCAAGGTGCGCGGCCGGCGCGAGGACGGCATCGTCAAGTTCCTCGGCGTGCCCTACGCCAAGCCGCCGCTTGGCAAGCTTCGGTTCAAGGCCCCGCAGCCGCCCACGAGCTGGTCCGGCGTACGTGACGCGGTGAGCTTTCCGAACCCGGCGTTCCAGGCGGCGGGCAACGAGATGGGCCCCACCGGCAACGGCCGCATGCCGGCGCCGTCCGAGGACTGCCTCTACCTCAACATCTGGACGCCCGCCGCCGACCACCGGCGCCGGCCGGTGATGTTCTACAACCACGGTGGCGGCTACATGATCGGCTCTGGCTCGGCCACCGGGCAGGATGGCACCCACCTGGCGCAGCTCTACGACGTGGTGGTGGTTGAGTCCAACCACCGGCTGGGCCTGTTCGGCTACCTGTTCCTCGGCGATCTGGCCGGCGGTGACTACGCTGCCAACCAGGGGATGCTGGACATTCTCGCGGCGCTGCGCTGGACCCGGGAGAACATCGAGAACTTCGGCGGCGACCCCGACAACATCATGGTCTGGGGCGAGAGTGGCGGCGGCGCCAAGACCGCGGCCGTCTACACCATGCCGGATGCCGCGCGGCTGTTCCACAAGGCCTCGATCGAGAGCGCCGCGCCGCTGCGCTTCGCCACCCGCCAAGGCGCCACCGCTCGCGCCGAGCGGACACTCGGGCTGCTGGGACTGACCAAGGCGGACATTCCCCGGCTGTACGAGATTCCGGCCGCGCGACTGCTCGAGATCCAGCAGTCCGAAGCCGCCAACGGCGAGGCGCCCTGGGGCGACCCCGACCCGGTCCCCGGCTTCGGCGCGTTCGTCGACGGCCGCGTCATCCCGCGGCATCCGTTCGCCGACGGTGCCGCGCCGTTCTCGGCCGGCAAACCGCTGATGGTCGGCACCTGCCGCGACGAGACGGTGTTCTTCAGTCTCTTCGGGCCGCCCGACATCTTCAGCATCGACGAGGCCGGCCTGCGCCGGGAGCTGAGCGGCACGTATCAGGGCGCCGAGCTGGACGAGATCATCGCGACCTTCGACCGGTCGCGTCCCGGCGCGACGCCCGCGCAGCTGTACTTCGCGATCACCACGTCGCCCATCTGGCGCGACGCGATCAAGATCGCGGAGGCCAAAGCGGCGCAGCACGCCGCGCCCGTCTACATGTACCAGCTCGCCTACAAGAACCCGGACTTCGTGCCCGGCACCACCTTCCCCCTCGGCTCGCCGCACGCCTCCGACATCAACCTCAAGTTCGCCAACACCGACAAGAACCTCGACTTCTTCCTCTACGCCGACCAATCGCCAGGGCGGCTGGCGACCGCACGGCACATGAGCGGGCTGTGGGCGGGCTTCGCCCATGACAGCCGTCCCAGCGCGACACATGTGCCGAGATGGCCCGCCTACACGCCGAAGAGCCGCGCCACGATGTGGATCGACGCCGAGTGCAAGATCGTCAACGACCCGGACAGAGCCGAGCGGCTGTTCTGGAAGAACCACGCCTGAGCGTCCAGCCGCTACTGCGTGCAAGAACAGCTGGGCCCGCCACGACGTGCGCGCCCGCACGACCGGCACCAAGCGAATGCACCATCCCGTGGTCGGCCCGCTGGAGCTGACCTTCGAGGTGCTGGCCATCAGCCTCTGGCCTGGGCCGTAACGCTCTGCTGCGTCGCGGCCCAGGCAGCGAGCAGTTCAAGGCCGTCGCCGGAAGGGTCCCCGGCTGCCGAGTAGGTCAGGATCGTCAGACCGTCATTGCCGGGCAGCTCGAGCGCTTCGTAAGCCAGGTCGAGCTCGCCGATGGCGGGGTGGCGCAGGCGCTTGGTGCCGTTGAACCTCATGGAGTTGACCCGGCAGTGCCGTGCTGGCGGCGAACATGGGCGCGTAGAGGGCCATGCCGAGCGGGTTCGCTGCCAGGATGTCGAAACGGGCGGTGTACAGCTGCTCAGCGCGGGGGCCACGGATTCATGATCGGGGGCGGTTGGTCGTCGGCGTGGTCGGTGGCGGGCAGCCAGAGCACGAAGGTGCTTCCCTGGCCGAGCGTCGAGAAGGCGGTGACGTGGCCGCCGTGCGATTCGGCGATCTGGCGGACGATGGCCAGGCCGAGGCCGGTGCGTCGCTCTCTGCTGCGACGGTTGCCGTCGGTGGCGGTGCCACGCCAGAACCGGTCGAAGACGCGGGGCAGATCCTCGGCGGCGATGCCCGGGCCCTCATCGGCGACGGCCATCCACAGCCAGGATCCGGTCCGGCCGGTCGCGATGGTCACGGTTGATCGGTCGGGTGCCAGGCGTACGGCGTTGGACACGAGGTTGCCGACGGCGCGGCGCAGGGCGTCGGCGTCGCCGATCAGGCGTAGGCCGTCGGTGGTGGCGTACCGCAGGTGCAGCGGCCGGTCGGGCAGGAACCACTCCTCGCCGGCTTCGCGGGCGATGGCGGTCAGGTCGACCTCGGTGTCGGTGAGGGTGTCGGTGTCGCGGCGGGCGGTGGCCAGCAGATCCTCGACCAGCCGGGCCATGCGGCTGGTGGCCCGGTCGATCACCTCCACCGACCGGGCCCGTTCCGGCTCGGTGGCCTCCGGGGCGGTGAGGGTGGCGTCCAGGTGGGTCCGGATGATGGCGAGGGGACTGCGCAGCTCGTGCGAGGCGTCGTCGATGAGTTGCCGCTGGGCGCGGAACGCGTGGTCCAGGCGGTCGAGCATGGAGTCGATGGTGTCGGCCAGGTCGCGAAGCTCATCCTGCGGGCCGGCCAGGCGGATGCGCCGGGACAGGTCGGTGGCCTGGATCTCCCGAGCGGTGCGGGTGATCGCCCCGACCGGGCGCAGCACCCGCCCGGAAAGGATCCAGCCGACGCCGAGGCTGACGACGAACAGGCCGCCGAGCGCGATCAACGAGTACGTACGCAAGGTCTGCAGGGTGTTGTAGTTGATCGCCGCTTCGATCTCGCTCACCTCGGCGACCGTGGTAGTGCCCACGTACCTCCAGTTCTCGTAGATCTTCGCCGTGCGCTCGTTGATCGGCTGCGGTGAGGTGGTCCGCTCGACCGCGAAGTACGTGATGCCCAGCGCCGCGCCGCCGAGGGCGAACAGCAGCGTCGAATAGACGACGGTCAGCCGGAAACGGATCGACCGGACGACCTCCGGGCGCTTCACGACCGGCTCCCGCTCAGCCGGTAGCCGCTGCCCACGACGGTTTCGATCGAGCCCTCGCCCAGCTTGCGGCGCAGCGTGCCGACCGTGACCCGGACGGTCTGGGTGAACGGGTCGGCGTTGGCGTCCCACACGTGCTCGAGCAACTCCTCGCTGGATACGACCTTGCCCGGCCTCGTCATCAGGTATTCCAGGACACCGAATTCCTTGCGGGTCAGGTTCAGCGGGACGGCACGGACGGTGACCTCGTGCCGGGCGGTGTCGAGCACGATGTCACCGACGGTGAGGCAGGCCGTGGTGCCGTTGGTGTCGCGGCGCAGCAGGGCCCGGATCCGGGCCTGGAGCTCGGCGAGATGGAACGGTTTGACCAGGTAGTCGTCGGCGCCGTCGTCGAGGCCCCGGACCCGGTCGGAGAGGTCGCCGCGCGCGGTCAGCATGAGTACCCGCAGCTCGTGGTTTCCGGGAGTGGGGATCTCGCCGGTGCGCACCGACCGGCAGAGCGTGAAGCCGTCACCGTCGGGCAGGTTGACGTCCAGCAGCATCAGGTCGTACGCGTTGACGGTCAGCTGCTCGTAGGCCTGGGCAGCGTCCGCGGCCAGGTCCACGGCGTAGCCGGCCCGGGTCAGGCCCACGCGCAGGCCCTCGGCCAGGTCTTCCTCGTCCTCTACCACCAGCAGTCGCATGATTCGACTATCCCCGGGCGATGATGTCATCGGTGACCTGCCGGGCGCGCTCGATGGGTACGGCGAAGCCGATCCCGATCGACCCGCCGCCCTCCAAGGTCGCGATCGCGGTGTTGACGCCGACGACCTCACCGCGCGCGTTGACCAGCGGGCCGCCGGAGTTGCCGGGGTTGACGGAGGCGTCGGTCTGCACCGCCGTCTGCCGGGCGGCGCCGCCCAGACGGACCTGGCGGTCGAGGGCGCTGACGATGCCGGCGGTGACCGTGCCGGACAACCCCAGCGGTGAGCCGACGGCCAGCACCGGCTCGCCCACCCGGGTGCGGCTCGGATCGGCGAACGCCAGCGGGCGCAATGCGGCCGACGGTGACACCCGCAGCACCGCGATGTCGTTGCCCGGGTCGGTGCCGACCACGTCGGCGTCGAGGCGCCGCCCGTCCGATCCGACGATGGTCACCGCTCCGCCGGCCGCGACGACATGGTTGTTGGTGACGATGTGGCCCCGGTCGTCGAACACGAAGCCGGATCCGGAAGCACCGCCGGACGCGGTACGCACCTGCACCGACACGACGCCGGGAAGGGTTCGCGCGGCTGCGCCCACCAGGTCGGCGGGGCCCCCGCTCGAGGTGTACGGCGTTGGCGGCGGCCCGTCGCGGCCGGCCAGATAGCCGGCCGCTCCGCCGGCGCCGGCCGCGACCACGACGACGGCGAGGCCGGTGATGAGCAGCATGGGCGGGCGCCGCGCCGCCGAGCGGGCGGACGGCGGCAGCACGGACGATGGTGCGACGAACGACGGTGGGTCGACGGTGGGAGAGACGAACTCGGGTCCGCGGGCTGCGGGGCCAAGGCCGGTGGTCGACATGGAGGGTGTCCCTTCAGGGCAGGCGGGCGAACCAGAGCAGGGACGCCAGCGCGGCCAGGAGAGCCAAGGCGAGGCCGGCGCCGATGAAGCGGGCGGAGACGTCCTGTGTCTCGGTGCGGTAACCGACCGAGCTGCCGATGTCGGCGTACGCGTCCCGTAGCTCGTCGGCGTTGCCGGCCTCGAAGTAGTTGCCGCCGGTCGCGTCCGCGACCGCTTGCAGCGTCTGGCCGTCGACCGGGACCGGGGTGTTGCCCCAGACCACCCCGGCAGCGGTGCCGAAGGAGATGCTGTCCACCGGCACGCCGAGCTCGGCCGCCAGGCCGGCCGCCTGGGCCGGGTCCTGCCCGGAGGTGTTGGCGCCGTCGGAGAGCAGCACCACACGGGCCGGCGGGATGTCCTCGCCCGCCTCCGCGTCGAGGCTGCGGATGGAGTCCAGGGCGGTGGCGATCGCCTCGCCGATGGCGGTGCCGCCGCCCGGTCCGGCGATTCCCTCGGCCAGCCAGTCGATGCCGGCGCCGACCGCCGCCCGGTCGGTGACCGGCGGAACCAGGACCGTGGCGGTCCCGCTGAAGGCGACCAGCCCGACGTTGAACTGTTCCGGCAGGTCGGCGACGAACTCGCGGGCGGCCGCTTTGGCCGCGGCCAGCCGATCCGGGGCAACGTCGGTGGCGCCCATCGAGCCGGACACGTCCACCGCCACCAGCACGGTCGCCCGGTCCCGGGGCACCTGCACCTCGGCCTGCGGCCGGGCGAACCCGGCCACCAGCAGGGCGAGCATGGCCAGGAACAGGCTCGCCGGCAGGTGCCGGCGCCAGCCCGGTCGTTTCGGCGCGACCCGGCCGAGAAGCTTGAGGTTGGTGAATCGGACGGCGTAGCGGCTGCGGCGGCGCTGCGCGATCACGTACGCGACCGCCAGCGCGACGACACCGGTCAGCAACCACAGCCGTTCCGGGGAAAGCCAGTTCATGCTCGGGCACCTCCGTTGCGGGCGGCGCGGGCGAGGCGGCGTTGCGCTCGTACGTGCCGGACGATGTCGGCCACCCAGTCGCGATCGGTGCGCAGCCGCAGGTGGGCGGCGCCGGATCGGCGTACGGCGGCGGTGATGGTGTCTTGTTGCCGTTGAGCGGCAGCCGCGTAACGCTCGCGCAGGCGCCGGCCCGCGGTGGACACCTCGCGGCGGTGCCCGGTCTCCGGGTCGACCAGGGTGAGCAGGCCGACGTCGGGCAGGTCCTGCTCGCGCGGGTCGCCGACCTGGACGGCCAGAACCTGGTGCCGGATGGCGAGCCGGCGCAGCGGCCGCTCCCAGTTCGGGGCAGCGGGTCCGAGGCCGTCCTGGTCGAGGCCGTCCAGGAAGTCCGAGATCACCACCGTCAGGCCCCGGCGGCCCGCCGACCGGTGCTGGCCCCCGATGGCGGTCGCCAGGCCGGTCTGCTGGTCGGCCGGCAGCGCCCGCGGCGCGGTGAGCAAGGTTCGCAGGATGGCGAGCAGATGCGGGCGGCCGCCCCGCGCCGGGAAACGCCGGACGCCGTCGGCGGTGAGCAGGTGGGCGCCGAGCCGGTTGCCGGCGCCGGTGGTGAGGAAGCCGACCGCCGCGGCCGCGGCGGTCGCCAGTTCCCGCTTCTCGAAGTCGGCGGTGCCGAAGTCCATGCTGGCGGTCGCGTCGACCAGCACCAGCGTGCCGAGTTCACGGTCGGCGTCGACGGTGCGCACGTGCGGCACATTCGTGCGCGCGGTCACCGACCAGTCCATCCGGCGCACCTCGTCCTCGCCGGGCTGGTATTCGCGGCTGCCCGCCGGCTCGCTGCCCGGGCCGGGCAGAAGGCCGAGGTAGGAGCCGTGCAGCAGCCCGTCCAGCCGCCGGGTGATCATCAGTTCCAGCCGGCGCAGCCGTCGTTCGGGAGTCAGCTCGTTCAGCGATGCGCCCTCGATCACGCCGCCACCCCCAGACCCGCGCCGGTGTTCTCCTGCGCCGGCGCGATCAGCGGCAGAGGTACGGCCTCGACGATGCGCCGCACGATGCTCTCGGCCGGCACGTCGTCGGCGACCGCGTCGAAGGAGAGCACGAGCCGGTGCGCGAGCACGTCCGGGGCGAGGTCCACGATGTCGCCGGGCAGGACGTAGTCGCGGCCGCGCAGCAGGGCCAGGGCACGGGCGGCGGCGACCAGGCCGAGGGTGGCGCGCGGGCTGGCCCCGTACGCAAGCTCGGGAATGTCCTTCCGGGTCGCCATCACCAGCCGGACCACGTATTCGGCCAGGGCGTGATGCACGAAGACGTCCCGGGCCCGGGCCTGCAGCGCGGCGAGCTTGGCGGTGTCGAGCACCGGACGGGCGCTCGGCCGTACGCCGCCCATCCGGTACAGGATGCCGAGCTCCTCCTGCTCGCTCGGATAGTCCACGACCACCCGCATCAGGAAGCGATCTCGCTGCGCCTCGGGCAGCTGGTAGACGCCTTCGCTCTCGATCGGGTTCTGGGTGGCAAGGACCAGGAACGGCTGCGGTACGGGGTAGGTGCGGCCGCCGATGGACACGTGCCCCTCGGCCATCACCTCGAGCAGAGCCGACTGGACCTTCGCCGGCGCCCGGTTGATCTCGTCGGCCAGCACCAGGTTCGCCATCACCGGGCCGAGCTCGACGTCGAAGCTTTCCCGGCTGGCCCGGTATATCCGGGTGCCGAGGATGTCCGACGGCACCAGGTCCGGGGTGAACTGGATGCGGTGGAAGCTGCCGCCCACGGCGACGGCGAGCGTTTCGGCGGCAAGGGTCTTGGCGACGCCGGGCACGCCTTCGAGCAGACAGTGGCCGCCGGCGAGCAGCGCGGTCATCAGCCGCTCGACCAGCCGGTCCTGCCCGACGATCACCTTCTTCACCTCGAACAGCGTCTGTTCGAGCAACTGCACGTCAGCGCCTGCGGAAATGTCGGTCATGGTTCTCCTCGGTGACGACGGGGGCGGACGCCCGAGCCCGGGGGTGGCGTCGAGCGCCCGCCCTGGCCTCCCATGACAGCGGGCAGCACCGAAAACGGACCGAAGACGGAACTTTCCCCTGGCTTTCGCCCCGGCCTGATGAGCTGCCGACAGGGTTTCCGCCGGCGGGGGGAGGAGAGCCATGCGTAGAACGTGGGTCCTGGCGGAAGCTACGGCCGGCTGCGTACGGTCCAGGTCGCCCGCTGATGCGACTCACCGAGCTGGGCGTCCGCCGATTCGCTTTGCTGAGGCTGAACGCATGGCATGAAGGAAAGGGACAGTGAGTTGCTCCTGACCACCGGTATGAGACTGCTGCTCGTCGTGGCCCTTGGGCTTGCGGCGCTCGGCTGGGTCACCACGACCAGACCGGCCGATCCGCCGACCGCCGACTCCGCCGTTCTCCTTGTCACCGAAAGCCCAGCACGAACGCTCTACGGCGACTGCCCGCGCTACGACGGCGGGCGGTCCATCGTCTTTGAGGGAGCACCATGACCACGATCGCTGTTGTCGGCGCAGGCCGCGCGCCGCCGCCCGCACGTCAGGAGAACAGCGGGGCGTCGCTCGCGCATCACGCGGCAATACGACAGTCAGGCTGGTTGATCTCGGTCGATTGGCCAGGGTCCGGAAACGGGAAGCACCAATGCCGCCGGCACCGTCGAGGACGCCGATGTCACCAACGTCGACGTGCGCTGCGGATAGCCGGACGGGTCATGCGTTGATCTCGTCGCGCCAGGCGAGCCATCGGCGCAGCTCAGTGAGGTCGCAGCCGGGACCGTCGGTCTCGACGGTGAACAGGGTGACGCCGGTGTCCAGCAGGGCCGGGCCCGTCTCGGCCGGGCTGCCGGACACCGCGGCCGAGATCTCGATCTCGGCGGGGTCGCGGCCGACGTCCGCGCAGTGCTGCCGGAGGATGCCGGTCTTGCGCTCGATCGTGTGGGCGTCGCCGAAGCTGTGCCAGATATCGGCGTGCTTCGCGACCAGGCGCAGGGTCTTCTTCTCGCCGCCGCCGCCGATCAGGACCGGGATCTTGCGGGTCGGCGGCGGGTTCAGCGCGCCGAACCGGGCCTCGATGCGCGGCAGCGCCTCGGCGAGGTCGTCGAGGCGGCCGCCGGCGGTGCCGAAGTCGTAGCCGTATTCCTGGTAGTCCCGCTCGAACCAGCCGGAGCCGATGCCGAGGATCAGGCGGCCGTCGCCGATCCGGTCGACGGTGCGGGCCATGTCGGCGAGCAGGTCCGGGTTGCGGTAGCTGTTGCAGGTCACCAGCGCGCCGATCTCGACCCGGGAGGTCTGCTCGGCCCAGGCGGCCAGCATTGTCCAGCACTCGAAGTGCAGGCCGTCCGGGTCGCCGGACAGCGGGAAGAAGTGATCCCAGTTGAACAGGATGTCCGTGCCCAGGTCTTCCGCCTCGGCGACGGCACGGCGGATGCCGCGGTAGTCGGCATGCTGTGGCTGGATCTGAAGACCGATCCGGACGGGCCTCGAAGTCATGATCACAGCCT
Organism: Actinoplanes sp. NPDC051513; assembly: GCF_044454685.1. Classification (NCBI taxonomy): domain Bacteria; kingdom Bacillati; phylum Actinomycetota; class Actinomycetes; order Micromonosporales; family Micromonosporaceae; genus Actinoplanes; species Actinoplanes sp. NPDC051513. Next base: position 30,057 of record NZ_JBITDW010000011.1, on the reverse strand, counting down.
AGGCGCTGGAACCCGCGTGGCGCGCCGCGTGCACAATCGCGACGGTGGCAACGAAGGACGGTGGCAATGAAGGGACGTGGAGAATCGTGGACCGACAAGTGATCTCGACCGGGCAGGCGCCCCCGGCGATCGGACCGTACAGCCAGGCCATCGTGGCCGGCGGCCTGGTGTTCTGCTCCGGCACGGCGGGCATCGACCCGGTCACCGGCGAGATTCCGGCGGGGATCGCCGAGCAGACCCGGCTCGCGTTGCGCAACCTGGAGGCGATCCTCACCGCCGCCGGGGCGTCGCTGTCGACGCTGGTCAAGACCACGATCTTCTACCGGGACCTGGCCGACTTCGCGACCATCAACGAGATCTACGCGGCCCACATGCCGGACCCGCCGCCGGCCCGCTCGGCCCCGGCCGGCGCTCAGCTGCCGCGCGGTCTGCTGATCTCGATCGAGGCGATCGCAACGGTCACGCCATCGTGACCCGCCTGGGTGGTCATGACCGCAGCGCGCGGGTGATGCCTTGTGCGGTGGCCCGCACCGCCGGGGCCAGCGCGGCCGGCAGGGCCGTTCCGGCCGCCACCACGATCGACACGGCTGCCACCACCTCGCCGTCGGCGGCGCGGATCGGTGCGGCCACCGAGAGCGAGTCCATGGTCACCTGGCGGTCGTTCACCGCGAAGCCGTGCGCCCGGACGTCCGCGAGGATCTTGCGCAGCGCGTCCGGGTCGGTGACGGTGAGCGGGGTGAACCGGGTGAGGGGAGCGGCGAGCACGGACTCCTGAATCTCGGCCGGCGCGTGCGCCAGCAGCACCCGGCCGACGCCGGTGGGATGCAGCGGGAAGCGGCCGCCCACCCTGGTCAGCACGGGGACGGCGTGCCGGCCGGCGAGCCGCTCCACGTAGACCGATTCGACCCCCTCGCGAACCGCCAGCTGCACGTTCTCCCGGGTGACGGCGAACAGGTCTTCCATGTACGGCAGGGCCCGCTCGCGCAGGCCGAGGCCGCGCGGGGCCAGCGAGGCGATTTCCCAGAGCCGCAGACCGACCCGGTGCCGGCCGTCGGCGTCGCGTTCCAGCAGGCCGCACTGAACCAGCTCGGCCACGAGGCGATGCGTGGTCGTCAGGGGCAGGCCGGCGCGGCGGGACAGCTGGGTCAGCGTCAGGGCCGGCCGGTCCGGCGTGAACGCCGTCAGCAGTTGGGTGGCCCGCCGCAGCACCGGCCCGGTCGTGCCCCTGGAAGTCATAGATCCAGGATCAGCCGTGGACCGGCCGCGCGGGAGACGCAGATGAACATCGTGTCGTTCGCCGCTCGTTCCCCGGGCGTCAGCAGGCTGTCCCGATGGTCGACCTCCCCGCCGAGCACAGCCGTCTCACACGTGCCGCAGGTTCCTTCGGTGCACGACCAGAGCACCTCGATGCCGGCGTCCTCGACGGCTCGCAGGATCGACTGGCCGGGTGACACGGTCAGGGTGCGGCCGGTGCGGGTCAACTCCACCTCGAACGAGTCGGCGCGGACCGGCTCGCCCTGCTCCTTCGGGGCGAAGCGCTCCAGATGCAGCGGCCGGCCGGCGCAGCGCTGCTCGATCGCCGTCAGCAGCGGTTCCGGTCCGCAGCAGTAGACCGGCGTGCCCGCCGGCTCGTCCGCGAGGATCGCGTCGAGGTCGAGCAGACCGGTCTCGTCCTGGGGATGAAGGGACACCTGGGCCCCGTACGCGGAGCAGAGCGCCGACCGGAAGGCCATGGAGCCCCGGCTGCGGCCGCCGTAGTGCAGCCGCCACTGCGCGCCGGCCGCCGCGGCGGCGGCCATCATGGGCAGCAGTGGGGTGATGCCGATGCCACCCGCGACGAACAGGTAGCGGGTGGCCGGCACGAGCGGGAAGTGGTTGCGCGGGCCGCGTACCTCGATCAGGTCGCCCTCGTGGAGCTCGTGCACCGCCAGCGAGCCGCCGCGGCCGTCCGGCTCGCGGAGCACGGCGATTCGCCAGACCGTGCGGTCGGCCGGGTCACCGCAGAGCGAGTACTGACGCACGACGTCGGCGGCCGGCACCAGGTCGATGTGCGCACCTGGCGTCCAGGCCGGCAGGTCGGACCCGGACGGGTCACGCAGGTCGAGCGCCACGACACCGTCGGCAACCGCCTCGCGCCGGCTGATGGTCAGCCGCTGCACGGGTCTTCCCGGCGTACGGGGGATGGATGGTCCGGATGGGCAAGCAGCCACCGCCACATGGCGACCGGATCGTCCGCGACCGATTCGGCGCCGCAGTGGCAGCGCCCGCGCAACTGGTCGGAGCCCGGCACCCAGTCGACCTGCAGCACTCTGCGGCTGATCATGGAAGGGCCGATCATCGAGGGGCCGATCATCGAGGGGTTGGTCATCGGAGCTTGGCGATCATCCGGCGGGCGGCGAGACCGCCGGTGTCGATGTTGATCGACAGTTCCTGGTATCCGTCCGGCTCGGTGGCGATGACCTGCTCGAGGACGTTGAGCGCGGCCACGTCCTGCAGGACGACGGTCCGGTTGTTCTCGGCCAGGAAGTCGGACACGCCCTGGTCGTCGAGGGCGAAATCGCGGGCCACCGCCCAGAAGTCGTGTGTCGAGTGCTCGGTCTCCGGAGTGAGCGCGTAGACCACCTCGACGTGGAACGCGTCGGGGTCGGCGCCGTCCGCGCCGGGCGGCACCCCGACCGGCGCGATCCGGCTGTGCAGCAGGTAGAGGCAGGGCGGCGTGAACTCGATGTCCTGCCAGCGGGTGATCCGGCCGGTGATGCCGGTGCTCTTGGCGTAGAAGGGCGGGCAGGCGGCATCGGCCATCCGCCGGGAGACGTACACGATCCCGGCCTCCTCGTCGACCCGGGTGACGATCGGCGTGTCGGCGACCTCCGGCGTGCCGATGTAGCCGCCGTGCAGGTAGGTCTCGTGGGACAGGTCGAGCAGGTTGTCGACCAGCAGGCTGTACCGGGCGGCCAGCGGTTCCATCCCGGAGACCGTGGTCCAGCCCGGCATGTCGAGCCACGGCGCCCGGGGAATGCCGGTGGAGCCGGCGTTGACCGGATCGCCGATGAAGACCCAGACGAAGCCGTCGAGCTCGGTCACGGGATAGGACGTGAGCCGAGCCGTACGCGGGATCCGGGTCTGGCCCGGCACGGCCACGCAGGCGCCGCCCCGGTCGTAGGTGAAGCCGTGATAGCCGCAGACCACGGTGTCGCCGACCAGATGACTGGGCGACTGGGAGAGCGGGAATCGCCGATGCACGCAGCGGTCGCTCATCGCGGCGACATCCCCGGCCTCGGTCCGCCAGAACAGGATGGACTCGCCGCAGACGGTGCGGCTGAACAGTTCCCGGCCGATCTCCCGGCCGTACGCCGCCACGTACCACTGGTTCCGTACGAATTCGCTCATCGGCTCAGCGTGACGGCAGTCACCCCGGACCGGTCCGGCTCTTCCGGATTTCGGAAGTAGCCGTCACGAGGAGGCGGCCTGTACTTCGCGGCCATCCCGCTGGACCAGACCAAGGCGGTCAAGTACGTCACGCTGCCCGAGGTCAGCCACGGCCCGGTCGCCGGCCCGGCCATGCACGTGTTCGCGGTGGCCGCCCCGTCCGGTGCGTGACGGGGCGGCCTCGGGACCTCAGTCAGGTCTGTGTCCCGTCACGGTTGCCGGGTGAGCACGGCGGGCCGGTAGGGGAGCAGGCCGTAGTCGCCGCCGGAGCTGGTGGCTCGCCCTTGGTAGAGCAGTTGGAGGTTGCAGGGGTCGATGGTCATGGTCTGGTCGGCGGTGGAGCGGATCAGGTCGCCGTGGCTGATGTCGTTGGTCCAGGTGGCGCCGCTGTTGGCTTTGCCGGCGAAGGGGTTGCTTTCGGTGGCGGCTTGTGGTGTCCAGGTGCCGGCGAGGCTGGTGGCGGTGAAGGAGCGGAAGTAGCGGCCTTGGCTTCCGATGGCCTCGACGATCATGAGGTATTGGTTCTGGCCTGCGACTTTGTAGACCTGGGGTGCTTCGAAGAGGTTGTTGGTGGAGTCGGTCATGATGGTGGTGTAGGTGGAGCCGAAGTTGCCGGGGAAGTTCCCGATGGGCATGCTGGCGCGGTAGATCTTGCCGTTGTCGCCGGCGAAGAACAGGTACATGTTGCTGCTGTCGGCGATGAGGGTTTGGTCGATGGGGCCGGTGCCGGAGCCTGAGATGCTGCCGGTGAACAGGGTTTGTGCGGAGGACCAGCCGTTGGGGTTGGTGGGGTCGCTGGAGGTTTTGTAGGAGAAGGCGGTCGGGCCCCATTGGTAGGCGAGTATCCAGATGCTCTTGGGCGCGAAGTAGAACAGTGTTGGTGCGACGGTGCCCGAGGTCATGCCGTTCTGGCTGGCTGAGGCCATGTCGGACCAGTTGGTGAAGACTCCGAAGTTCATCGAGCCCCAGGTCGATCCGTTGTCGTGCGTCGTGGCGTAGACGAGGTGCCGGCCGTTGTAGGGGACGGTGGTGAAGTCCTTGAGCGAAGCCCAGCCTGACTTGGGAGTCGCCAGCGCCCCGGTCGAGCTCCACCGATAGGACGACGGAAGGGAACACGTGCCGCCGGTCGGCGTCGTCGTGGGGGTGGAGCCACCGACCCGGGCGAGCGCCCACTGCTGATTGGTGCCGTTCCAGTCGGCGTACTGGACGATGTTGCCGCCGTCGGTGGTGGCGGCGCCCTGCACCTCGACGGCCTTGCCGCTGTTCCGGTTGATCAGCTGGATGTAACCGTCGATGTCCTGAATGCTGAACTGCTGGTTGGCGGCGTTGCTGTCGGTCCACTGGACGATGGAGCCGCCGTCGGCGGTGGACCAGTTGTAGACGTCGAGGACCTTGCCGGACAGTCGTGACTTGAGCCGGTAGTAGCCGCCGCCGGAGTCGACGAACTGCCACTGCTGCTGGTTCTGGTCATTGCGCGACCACTGAGTGATCCGCGCCCCGTCGTTGGTGGCCAGGTTGTAGACGTCGAGCGCCTTTCCGCTGTTGCGGTTGACCAGCACGTACCAGGCGCTGGTGTCGATGGTCGCGGCCGACGCCGCAGGAGCGTTCACGAACGTGAGCACGCCACCGGCCAGCGTGGTCAACGCAGCGGCTGCCGCCGTGAGCCATCGGCGGCGTCGGTGCGGGGATGGATTCACGTAGTCCTCCTGATGTTGCTGACGCGCGGTGGATCGCGAAGCGTCGGCGATTACGTTTCGTCGATGTTAACCTTCACAACTTCCCAGTCAAGAATGGGATTTATCCAATTGGGCACTGAAAACTTGTTATGTACGCGCCGGTCGAAAGTCGTCGTCGATTTCCTCGGGCCGTCCACCGGTCGGCGTTGCCCCGGTAAGTGCTGGCTTGACCTGCTGATATCCGTTCCAGCCGGGGATGAGCACGATACTCGCTTCGCGAGACGTACCGTTCCATCGACGAATGCCACTTGAAGGTGCGGAAACATTCTGGCAATCTCACGGATCAGGCTGTTAACGTTCGCATCCATTCCCATCATCTCCCCGCGACGCGGAGTCGGATGCGCGTGGCGCTGTTATCGCTAACACGATCGGTTTCGGCTGCTCCGGCTCGACGGAGCGTGCTTCGAAAGGAGACATCCCCGTGCGCAGAAGAAGACGCTGGTTGGTGGCCACGGCGCTCAGCGCCATGGTGGCGGCAGCCGGCATCGCTCTCCCGGCCGGCAGCGCGGCCGCGGAGTCGAACGGCGGCGTGCGGGTCATGCCGCTGGGCGACTCCATCACCGAGGGCACCCAGGTCCCCGGCGGTTACCGCATCGGCCTGTGGCAGCGGATGGCCGCCGCCGGCTACCGGGTCGATCTGGTCGGCACGCAGTTCAACGGGCCGGCCGCGCTCGGCGATCACGATCACGAAGGCCATCCCGGGTGGCGGATCGACCAGATCGACGCCAACATCAACGGATGGCTGGCCGGCGCCGGCCCCCGGACCGTGCTGCTGCACATCGGCACCAACGACGTGCTGCAGAACTACAACCTCGGCGGCGCACCGAACCGGCTGTCCACCCTCATCGACCACATCACCGCGGCGGCGCCGTCGGCCGACGTGTTCGTGGCCACGATCATCCCGTTGAGCTCCGCGAGCCAGGAATCCGCCGCGCGCACCTTCAACGCCGCCGTTCCCGGGATCGTGCAGGCCAAGGTCAACGCCGGCAAGCGGGTCCACCTCGTCGACATGCATGCCGCGCTGACCACCGCGGATCTCATCGACGGCATCCACCCCACGGCCACCGGTTACGACAAGATGGCCGCCGCCTGGTACGCGGCGCTGCGCTCCGTGCCCGGATCCATCGGCACTCCCGGCAGTTCCAGCACCGACGGCGCGTTGGTCGGCGCCGCCTCCGGCCGCTGCCTCGACGTGCCGGGCGGCAACACCGCCAACGGCACCCAGCCGATCATCTGGGACTGCAGCGGCGCCGCCAACCAGCGCTGGACTCTCAGCGGCCAGACCCTGCAGGCCGTCGGCAAATGCCTGGACTCACCCACCAACGCCACCGCGGGCGCCAAGGCGCAGCTGTGGGACTGCCACGGCGGCACCAACCAGCGGTGGAATCTGAACTCCAACGGCACGATCAGCAATGCCCAGTCCGGTCTCTGCCTGGACGTCAGCGGCAACGCCACCACCAACGGCACACAGGTCGTCCTGTGGACCTGCACCGCCGCCGCGAACCAACAATGGACAAGGCGGTAACCGATGAGACGGCTGAAGACCGCGCTCGTTGCGGGGCTGCTACTGGTTTCCGGCGCTTTGAGCGTCGTTTCCGCCCCCGCCGCGCAGGCCTTGGAGAACGGCGTGGCCCGCACGCCGCCGATGGGCTGGAACAGCTGGAACACGTTCGGCTGCAACATCAACGAGACGCTGATCCGGCAGATGGCCGACGCCATCGTCAGCAGCGGGATGCGGGACCTCGGCTACCAGTACGTCGTGGTGGACGACTGCTGGTTCAACCCGAACCGCGACTCGGCCGGCAACTTGCAGGGCGATTCGTCGCGCTTCCCCAGCGGGATGAAAGCCCTCGGCGACTACCTGCACGGCAAGGGCCTGAAGTTCGGGCTCTACGAGGTGCCGGTCGACAAGACCTGCGCCCAGTACTTCAGCTCGTACCCGGGCGCGACCGGCAGCCAGGGCCACGAGGCCCAGGACGCCAGGCAGTTCGCCGCCTGGGGCGTCGACTACCTCAAGTACGACTGGTGCTCGCCGAACGGCACCATCGACGAGCAGGTCGCCACGTTCGCCAAGATGCGCGACGCGCTGGCATCCACCGGCCGGCCGATCGTCTACAGCATCAATCCCAACAGCATCCACGCCAAGACCGGCCCGCAGCGCAACTGGGGCGACGTGGCCAACATGTGGCGCACCACCGAGGACATCACCAACGCCTGGGACACCGGCCAGACCAACGGCTACCCGATGGGCATTCAGAACATCGTCAACGTCACCGTGCCGCTGGCCGGATACGCCCGGCCGGGCGCCTTCAACGACCCGGACATGATGGAGGTCGGCCGCGGCGGCATGACCGACACCGAGATGCGCAGCCACTTCGCGCTGTGGGCGATGCTGGCCTCGCCGCTGATCGCCGGCAACGACATCCGCAGCATGAACACCGCCACGCAGACGATCCTGAAGAACCAGAACCTGATCGCGATCAACCAGGACTCCCTCGGCCTGCAGGCGACGCAGATCTCGAACGACGGCACGCGCCGGGTGCTGGCCAAGCGATTGTCCAACGGCGACGTCGCGGTGGCATTGTTCAACCAGGGCAGCGGCACCACGACCATCTCCACCACGGCCGCCGCGATCGGCAAGACCGGCGACTCGTTCACCCTGCGCGACGCCTGGAGCGGTGCGACGAGCACCAGCACCGGGTCGATCAGTGCCTCCGTGCCGGGCCACGGCACCGTGGTGTACCGGGTCAGTGGCGGCGGCACCGGCACTCCCTCCGGTGCCACCACCCTGGTCAGCGCCGCGTCCGGCCGCTGCCTGGACGTGCCGAACAGCAGCACCGCCAACGGAACCCAGCCGGTCATCTGGGACTGCAACAGCGGCGCCAACCAGCGCTGGACCAGTTCCGGCCAGACGCTGCAGGCGCTCGGCAAGTGCCTCGACGCCCCGGTCAACGCCACCGCCGGCGCCAAGGCGCAGCTGTGGGACTGCAACGGCGGCGCCAACCAGCAGTGGACGCTCAACAGCGACGGCACCATCCGCGGCACCCAGTCCGGGCTGTGCCTCGACGTCGACCACAACCTCACGGCGAACGGCACTCTCGTCCTGCTCTGGACCTGCAGCGCCGCCGCCAACCAGCGATGGTCCCGCGTCTGATCCCCTTAGGAGTCTCCTTGCGCTCGAAGCTCATCGGCGGCCTCATGACAGTCGCGATGCTGTGCCTCGCCGCCCTGCTCGCGCCGGCCGCCCACGCCGACAACCCGATCGTCCAGACCATCTACACAGCCGACCCGGCGCCGCTGGTCTACAACGGCCGCGTCTACCTCTACACCGGGCACGACGAGGACAACTCCACCTACTTCACGATGAAGGAGTGGCGGGTCTGGTCGTCGGCCGACATGGTCAACTGGACCGACCACGGCTCGCCGCTGAACCTGGCCAGCTTCAGCTGGGCCAGCGCCAACGCCTGGGCCGGGCAGACCGTCTACCGCAACGGCAAGTTCTACTGGTACGTGCCGATGACCGTGCGGGCCACCGGGCAGATGGGCATCGGCGTGGCTGTCTCGAACAGCCCTACCGGGCCCTTCACCGACGCGATCGGCCGTCCCCTGGTCAGCAACGGCCAGATCGACCCGACCGTGTTCGTCGACGACGACGGACAGGCGTACCTGTACTGGGGAAACCCCGACCTCTGGTACGTCCGGCTGAACGCCGACATGACCTCGTACTCGGGAAGCCCCACCAAGATCACTCTGACCACGGCCGGCTTCGGCGCCCGTACCGGTGACGCCAACCGCCCGACGCTCTTCGAAGAGGGGCCGTGGGTGTACAAGCGCAACGGCCTGTACTACATCGTCTTCGCGGCGAAGTGCTGCTCGGAGTTCATCGCGTACTCGACCGCGACCGGGCCGACCGGGCCGTGGACCTACCGCGGCACGGTCATGCCGACCCAGGGCAGCAGCTTCACCAACCACCCCGGCGTGATCGACTTCAACGGCGGATCGTACTTCTTCTACCACAACGGAGCACTGCCCGCAGGCGGCGGCTACACCCGGTCCGTGGCGGTGGAGAAGTTCAGCTACAACTCCGACGGCACCATCCCGACGATCACCATGACCAGCGCGGGCGCACCCCAGGTCGGCACGCTCAACCCGTACGTGCGCCAGGAGGCCGAGACCATCGCCTGGGAGAGCGGGGTGGAGACGGAGCCCGCCAGCGAGGGCGGCATGAACGTCGGTTACATCGACAACGGCGACTACATCAAGGTGAAGGGCGTCGCCTTCGGCGGCGGCGCGACCTCGTTCTCCGCGCGGGTCGCCTCGGCCGCGTCCGGTGGCACCATCGAGCTCCGTCTCGGCAGCCCGACCGGCGCGGTGGTCGGAACCTGCACGGTCCCCGGCACCGGCGGCTGGCAGACGTGGACGACGGTCACCTGCCCGGTCAGCGGCGCCACCGGCACGCAGGACCTGTACCTGCGATTCACCGGTGGCGGGGGCTCGCTGTTCAACGTGAACTGGTGGCAGTTCAGCGGGTCGGCCGCCACCACCGACGCGATCTCCAACGGCAACACCGAGAACGGCGCCACCGGCTGGCGACTGTTCGGCGCCGGGACGCTGACGTCGAACACGAGCGTGGCGCACGGCGGAACCCGGTCACTGGCGATCACCGGCCGCACGGCGTCGTGGAACGGCATCGCGCAGGACGTGACGTCCCGCTTGACCAACGGCAAGACCTACACCGCGAGCGCCTGGGTGCGGACCCAGAGCGGCACCCCGGCGGCCCGCGCCACGCTGGCAATCACGGCGGGCGGCTCGACCAGCTACGTGTCGCTGACCCCCTCGACGACGGTCAACTCCAGCGGCTGGACGCAACTGTCCGGCACGGCCGCGGTGTCGTGGAGCGGGACCCTGTCGAGCGCCACGTTCTACGTCGAGACCGACTCCGGCACCGACGGCTACTACCTCGACGACGTGTCGCTCCAGTAGTGACCACTTTAGGAGGAACCGTGCGTCTTATCGTCGGTACCGCGGTGAGCCTCATCCTCGCCGCCACAGCCGTCACCGTCACCCAGCAAGCGGCCTCGGCCGCCGTCGTGGGCACCCCGGCCCGCATCGTCGGCGCGGCGTCGGGACGCTGCCTCGACGTCCCGAACTCCAGCACCACCAACGGCGCGCAGACGCAGCTCTACGACTGCACCGGCGCCGCCAACCAGTCCTGGACCTACACCACCACCAAACAACTCACCGTGTACGGCAACAAGTGCCTCGACGCGTCCGGCCGGGGCACCACCAACGGCACCGCCGTCGTCATCTGGGACTGCAACGGCCAGACCAACCAGCAGTGGAACGTGAACGCCGACGGCACCGTCACCGGCGTTCAGTCGGGCCTTTGCCTCGACGCGAACGGGGCGGCCACCGCGAACGGCACGAAGATCATTCTCTGGTCCTGCAACGGCCAGGCCAATCAGCGGTGGAGCCAGGGCACCTCGACCGCGGCCGGCGGGCCTTGCGACCTCTATGCCGCCGGCGGCACTCCCTGCGTGGCCGCCCACAGCACGGTGCGGGCGCTTTACGGCTCCTACCGCGGCAACCTCTACCAGGTGCGGCGCGCCTCCGACAGCGGCACCCGGAACATCGGCGCGCTCAGCAACGGCGCGGCCGACGCCGCCGGTCAGGACTCCTTCTGCGCCTCGACGACGTGCGTGGTCACCGTGGTGTACGACCAGTCCGGCCACGGCAACGATCTTTGGTACCAGGGATCCTCAGCGGTGCCCGGGTCACCGCAGAGCAAGCCGGCCGTCGCGACAACCGAGTCGCTGAGCGTCGGCGGCGCCAAGGCCTACTCCCTGTACATCAACCCCGGCAACAGCTACTGGCGCGACGGGCATCTGACCGGCGTACCCACCGGCAGCGCGCCGGAAGGCATGTACATGGTCACCAGCGGCACCCACGTCAACAGCGGATGCTGCTTCGACTACGGCAACAGCGAGACCACCCGCAAGGCCGACGCCGCCGGCGCGATGGACGCCATCAACTTCGGCAAGCAGTGCTGGTTCGGCGGCTGTTCGGGAACCGGTCCGTGGGTGCAGGCCGACCTCGAATGGGGTCTCTTCCCCGGCGGCAGCACCTCGTGGAACCCGAACCAGCGGGCCTTCACCAGCAAGTTCGTGACCGCGACGCTCAAGAACAACGGAACCTCGCGGTTCGCCATCAAGGGCAGCGACGCGCAGTCCGGCAGCCTGGTGACGCTCTGGGACGGCGCCCTTCCCTCGGGATACAACCCGATGAAGAAGCAGGGCGCGATCGTGCTCGGCAGCGGCGGTGACTGCTGCAAGCCCGACGGCGGCGCGAACCTGAGCGCCGGGACCTTCTACGAGGGCGCCATGGTGGCCGGCTACCCGTCCGATGCCACCGAGAACGCCGTGCACGCCAACATCGTCGCCGCCGGCTATCGCTGACAAGGAGTGATCCCATGACCGCCACTCGACGGGCCTTCCTTACCGCCGCCACCGCTGTCGGCGCGGCCGGCCTTCTGCGCGTGAAGCCCGCCCTCGCCGCACCGTCCAGTTACTCCGCCTCGTGGTCGTCGGTCGACCAGCATCCGCCGGCGCCGGAATGGTTCCAGGACGCCAAGTTCGGGATCTACTACCACTGGGGAGCGTTCAGCGTTCCCGCCTACGTCAACGAGTGGTATCCGCGGAACATGTACAACAACGGCTCGAACGAGAACAACCATCACAAGGCCGTGTACGGGGATCCGTCGGCGTGGCCGTACCACAACTTCATCAACGGCGCGCGCGACAAGGCCGGCAACTGGGTCCAGTTCGCCCCCAAGCTGGCCTCGGCCGGGGGCGCGTTCGACCCCGGCGCCTGGGCCCAGCTCTTCGCCGACGCCGGTGCGAAGTTCGCCGGACCGGTCGCCGAGCACCACGACGGCTTCTCGATGTGGAACAGCAGCGTCAACGAGTGGAACTCGGTGACGCGGGGTCCTCGCCTGGACCTGTTGCGCCTGCACGCCGACGCCATCCGCGGCAAGGGCCTCAAACTCATGGTCGCGATGCACCACGCGTACAACTTCACCGGTTTCTACCAGTGGGTGCCCAGCCAGTCGGACGCCGGCCTGCGGAAGCTCTATGGCCAGCTGGGCGCTTCGGCCGAGCAACAGCTCTGGTACGACAAGCTGCGCGAGGTCATCGACGGTTACCAGCCCGACATCATCTGGCAGGACTTCAACCTCACGCAGCTGCCCGAGTCCCGGCGGCTGGACTTCCTGGCCTACTACTACAACCGGGCGATCGCGTGGGACAGGGAAGTCGTCGCGACCTACAAGGACGGCTTCAACAACCGCGGCGAGGTCTTCGACTTCGAGCGGGGCGGCCCGGCCGGCATCCAGACGCCGTACTGGTTGACGGATGACAGCATCAGCAGCTCGAGCTGGTGCTACACCGTCGGGATCGGCTACTACCCGACCAACGCGCTGCTGCACGCGCTCATCGACCGGGTGAGCAAGAACGGCAACATGGTCCTCAACATCGCGCCGATGGCCGACGGCACGATCCCGTCCGGGCAGCAGACGATCCTGCGCGGCATCGGCGACTATCTGAAGCGTTTCGGCGAGTCGATCTACGCCACCCGGGCCTGGTCCGCCTTCGGCGAGGGGCCCACCCAGATGGGCGGGGGAACGTTCCAGACACCGCGGACCGGAACCTCGCAGGACGTCCGCTTCACCCGCAGCAAGGACAGCCGCGTCCTGTACGCCACCCTGCTCGGCTGGCCCGGCGGGACCGCGCACCTCACCACGTTGAGCTCCAACCGGATCAACCTCGGCACCCTGACCTCGGTGCAGTTGCTGGGCAGCACCGCCGGCACCTACATCGACCTTCCCACCCGCACCCAGGACGGCGGCGGCCTGCACATCACTCTGCCCTCCACCACCCCGTACAGCGCCCCGGCCTACGTGCTGAAGCTGACCTTCTCGGGGACCATCCCCGCGCTCGGTTCCGGCAGCACCGGCCTACCCACCGGCTGGGCGAGAATCACCAACGTCGCCACGGGCCTGGTCCTGGACGGCGGCGGCAACGTCGCGTCCGGCTCGCAGCTCAAGCAGTGGAACTACGACGGCAGCACCAACCTGCATTGGCAGCTGGTGGCGCTCGGCAGCGGCTGGTACCGCCTGGTCAACCGGACCAACGGACTGGTCGCCGACAGCGGTGGCAACACCACCAACGGCGCCATGGCGATCGAGACCTCCTGGAACGGCGGGAACAACCAGCAGTGGCGGCTCAACGACATGGGCGGCGGCCGCTACCAGATCATCAACCGGGGTACGGGCACGGCCCTCGACAGCGGCGGAGTCAGCACCGTCGGCGCGCCGGTGAAGCTCTGGGCGCCCGACGCCAGCACGAATCTGCAATGGACGATCGCCGCGGTCTGACGGCCGATCCGCCCTCGACCCCGACAGGGAGAACTCCGTGCCCCGACCGATGCTGACCGTGGCCGCGACGGCCGCGCTGACCACCGTGGCCGCGGCCGTCGCCGTGGCGGCCCAGTCCGGGCCGGCCTTCGCCGCCGGCGCCACCATCTACGCCGCTCCGTCCGGTAGCGGGACCAGTTGCACCGCCGCCCAACCGTGCTCGCTGACCGCGGCCCAGACGGCGGTGCGGTCACTGACCAGCTCGATGTCCGGCGACATCGTCGTCCAGTTGGCCGACGGGGTCTACCGGCAGTCGTCGCCGTTGCGGCTGACCGCCGCCGACTCCGGCACGAACGGCTACCGTGTGGTGTGGCAAGCCGCTCCGTCGGCCCATCCCGTGATCAGCGGCGCCCGGGCGGTCACCGGGTGGTCGCTCGCCGACTCCGGCCGCAACATCTGGCGGGCCAACGTGGGCGCCGGGATCGACAGCCGCCAGCTCTATGTCAACGGCGCCGTGGCCACGCGGGCCCGCACCCAGGTCAACCGGGCCGACTTCACCGCGGACAGCACCGGTCTGCGCTTCACCAACAGCGCCCTGAGCTACCTGAACAACCTGGCGAACCAGAGCCGCATCCAGATGGAGAGCATCAACTCCTTCACCGATCGGTACGTGTCGGTGCAACGCATCAACGGCAACCTGATCACGATGCAGCAACCCGGGTGGAGCAACAACAACTTCGGGTACGACACCTTCACCCAGCCGCACCGGGCCGGCCCGCTCTACCTGAGCAACGCCTACGAGTTCCTGGACTCGCCGGGGGAGTGGTACCTCGATCCCGGAACCGGCGCGCTGTCCTACATCCCGCTCGCCGGGCAGAGCATGAGCACCGCCGCTGTGGAGCTGCCGACGCTTCAGTCCCTGGTTCAGGTCGGCGGCACCTACGACGCACCCGCGCACCACATCACCTTCAGCGGGATCACCTTCACCGGCACGAGCTGGCTCGGGCCGAGCAGCAGCCAGGGGTACGCCGACCAGCAGACCGGCGCCTACATCTCCGGCACCTGGAACTGGCCCAGTTTCAGCTCCTGCCATGACGGCTGCACCCAGTTCGAGGCCACGCGACCGAACTGGGTGCAGTCGCCCGCCGCCGTGCAGGTCTCCGCGGCCAACAACATCACGTTCACCGATTCCCAGTTCCTGAATCTGGGGCAGACAGCGATCGGCATCGGTAACGACCCCAGCGCCCACGGCAGCGGCGTCGGGCTGGGTACGAGCAACATCACGGTCACCCGGTCCGAGATCGCCCGGGACGTCGCCGGCGGCATCGTCGTCGGCGGAGTGCGGGCCGACGCCCACCATCCGGGCGACACCCGGATGGTCAACCGGGACATCACCATCAGCAACAACCGCCTGCACGACCTGGGCACCGACCATCGCGGCATCGTGTCGGTCCTCGCCACGTACGTCACCAACGCCACCGTGTCGCACAACGAGGTCTACAACCTGCCGTACACCGGGATGTCCATCGGTTACGGCTGGGGCTCCAACGACGCCGGTGGCAGCAACCACTATGCCGACCGAGGGCTGTACAACTACCAGCCGCGCTACTCGACGGCCACCACCGCGTCCGGCAACCAGCTCGTCGGCAACTACGTGCACGACGTCATGCAGCAGATGAACGACGGCGGCTGCATCTACACGCTGTCGGCCAATCCCGGCAGCCTGATCAGCGACAACTACTGCCTGCGGACCAACGGCTTCTTCGGGCTCTACTTCGACGAGGGTTCGCGCTACTACACCGCCCGCACCAACGTCTTCTCCTCCACCGGCACCTGGGCCACCGCCAATTACTGGTTCGCCGAGAACATGGGCAACTTCACCGTCACCGGCAACTGGTCGACCAACGGCAGCACGAACGTCACCAACGGCGACCGCGGCAACGTCGTGTCGGGGAACGTGACGGTGACGAACGGCAACTGGCCCTCGGGCGCGCAGGCCGTGATGTCGGCGGCCGGGCCACAGAGCGGGGGCAGCGGGCAGAGCCTGCGGATCACCGGCGTTCAGTCCGGGCGCTGCCTCGATGCCGGCACCGGCGCCAACGGTGTCCAGTCGCAGCTGTGGGACTGCGGGACCGGGACGAGCCAGCAGTGGACCTACACCACCGGCAAACAGCTGAGGGTGTACGGGAACAAGTGCCTCGACGCGTCCGGACAGGGCACCGCCAGCGGCACCGCGGTGATCGTCTGGGACTGCGCCACGCAGGCCAATCAGCAGTGGAACCTCAACGCCAACGGCACCATCACCGGCGTGCAGTCCGGGCTGTGCCTCGACGCCATCGGCAACGCGACCGCGAACGGCACCAAGGTCGATCTCTGGACCTGCCACGGCGGCGCCAATCAGCAGTGGAAGGGCTTCTCATGAGAACACGCGGTTGGCCGGCGGCGGCCGTACTGCTGGTGGTGCTGGCCGGCCTGCTGGTCGCGTTCCCGGCGCCGGCACAGGCGGCGACGGCGATCACCATCAATGGCACGTCGGGTGGACGGACCTTCGACGGCGTCGGGGCCATCAGCGGTGGCGGCGGCAACAGCCGCCTGCTGTTCGACTACCCGGAGCCTCAGCGCAGCGACATCCTCGACTACCTGTTCAAGCCGGGCTACGGCGCGGCGATGCAGATCATGAAGGTGGAGATCGGCGGGGACACCAACTCGACCTCCGGCGCGGAACCGAGCCACGAGCACACCCGCGGCAACGTCAACTGCGACCGCGGGTACGAGTGGTGGCTGATGGGTCAGGCGAAGGCGCGTAACCCGAACATCAAGCTCGTCGGGTTGTCGTGGGGCGCGCCCGGCTGGATCGGCAACGGCAACTTCTGGTCCAGCGATGCGATCGACTACCTGATCGCTTGGCTCGGCTGTGCCGCCTCGCACGGGCTGACGATCGACTATCTCGGCGGCTGGAACGAACGCGGCCGGGATCTGACCTGGTACAAGAACCTGCGCTCGGCGCTGAACGCGCGCGGGTACCCGAACGTGAAGATCGTGGCCTCCGACGAGTTCGGCTGGGGATCGGCGGACGACGCGCAGCGCGACTCCGCCTTCGCCGCCGCCGTGTCGGTGTTCGGCAGCCACTACGTCTGCGGCTACCGCAGCGCGCAGACCGACTGCCCGAGCTCGACGACCGCCGTGAACTCCGGCAAGGCGCTGTGGGCCAGCGAGAACGGCTCCGACGACTACAACGCCGGCGCGCCGGCCCTGGCCCGCGGCATCAACCGTGACTACATCGACGGGAAGATGACCGCCTACCTCAACTGGCCGGTCATCGCCGCCATCACACCGAACGTCCCGTGGGGGACCACGGGTGTCGCGGTAGCGCCGCAACCCTGGTCGGGCTATTACTCGATCGGCCGGAACACCTGGGTCATGGCCCACACCACCCAGTTCACCGCGCCTGGCTGGCGATACCTGGACGGGGCCAGCGGCTACCTCGGCGGCAACCGCAGCAACGGCAGCTACGTCTCGCTGAAGTCCACCAACAACAGCGACTACAGCACGGTCATCGAGACGATGGACGCCACCTCGGCGCAGGACCTCACGCTCACCGCCACCGGCGGCTTGTCGACCGGGACCGTGCACGTGTGGTCCACCAACGTCAGGTCGACCAACCCGGCCGACCACTTCGTCAAGCGCAGCGACATCACCCCGTCCAACGGGACGTTCTCGCTGACGGTCCAGCCGGGTTACGTCTACAGCCTCACCACCACGACGGGCCAGGGCAAGGGCGCTGCGACCAGCCCGGCGCAGGGCAGCCTCGCCCTGCCCTACGGCGATGACTTCGACAGCTACCAGAGCGGGCGAGAAGCGAAGTACCTGATGGACCACCAGGGCTCGTTCGAGGTGGCGGCCTGCGGCGGCGGTCGTACCGGTCAATGCGTACGCCAGATGTCCGAGCAGACGCCGATCTTCTGGACCTCGGGCCACGCCGAGCCGTTCAGCCTGCTGGGCGACCTCAGCTGGCGCAACTACACCGTCTCCTCCGACGTCATGCTGGAGAAGTCCGGCTACGCCCAGCTCGTCGGCCGGGCCACGAACTACAACCACGAGGGCCCGCAGAACCTCAACGCCTACTACCTGCGGGTGGCCGACAACGGCTCGTGGTCCATCCGCAGCAACAGCACCAGCGGCAACCAGCGCACTCTGGTCAGCGGCACCGTGCCGGCCCTGGGCACCGGCCGCTGGCACAAGCTGTCGCTCACCCTCAACGGCAGCACCCTGACCGCCGCCATCGACGGCGCCACCGTGGGCACCGTATCCGACTCCACGTGGGTGGCCGGCCAGATCGGGTACGCCACCGGCCAGGGCGTGACGGCCCAGTTCGACAACCTGTCGGTCACCCCGCTCGGAGGCGGCCCCGGCGCCACCGGGGAGATCCGCGGCGCGGGCTCCAACCGGTGCCTGGACGTCAACGCGCAGAGCCAGTCCGACGGGGCTACCGTGCAGATCTGGGACTGCAACGGCGGCGCCAACCAGCGATGGACGCTGACCTCCACCAACCAGCTCACCGTGTACGGCAACAAGTGCCTCGACGCGCCGAGCGCCGCCACCGGCGCCCGGATCCGGATCTGGTCCTGTACGGGCGCGGCCAACCAGCAATGGCGGGTCAATTCCGACGGCACCATCACGGGCGTCGCATCCAGCCTGTGCCTGGACGTGACCGGCGCGGCGACCACCAACGGCGCGGCGATCGAGCTGTGGACCTGCAACGGCGGCAGCAACCAGCAGTGGATCAGGTCCTGAGGGGTCGGTGACGGCCGCCGTCCGGCGGCGCAAGAGCTCAGGGGGCTGGGGATCCAGGCAGGGGGATTCCCAGCCCTCTGACGTCGCGCCCCTTGACGTGCATCAGCGTCGCTAGTAGACGTAATACATCACACGTCTCATGTTTCGCTGGTAACCGTCCAGAAAAGAGGCAGCAACAGGTGAGATCACGCCTCGTGGCATCCGCCGCATGTGCCGGCCTTGTCACCGTCACCGCACTGACCCTCAACGCCGGGCCGGCGCTCGCCGCTCCCTGGCATCCGGGCCGGACCACCACCATCGTCGTCTCGCCCACCGGCAACGACCATCACCGCGGCACCCCCGCCAAGCCGCTGCGCACGTTGGCCGCCGCCCAGGCCAGGGCGCGCGCGGCGGCCCGTGCCGGCAGCGCGGTCACCGTCGTGCTGAAGAGCGGCACCTACCAACTCCAGCGGCCGCTGCGGTTCACCGCCGCCGACTCGGGCACCCGGGCGAAGCCGGTGATCTGGACCGCGGCGCCCGGCGCGCATCCGGTCGTCTCGGGTGGGCGCGACGTGACCGGCTGGCGGCCGTACGACGCCGGCAAGAACATCTTCGTCGCTCGCGTGCCCAAGGGGAGCGACAGCCGCCAGCTCTACCGGAACGACCTGGCGGCGCCGCGGGCCGCGATCAAGATCTCCCGCAGCGACGTCACCGTCACGCCGTCCGGCCTGCAGATGAACAATCCCGCGCTGAGCTATCTCGCGACCCTGCCGGATCAGAGCCGGATCGAGGTCGAGAGCCAGGGGTCGTTCACCGATCGGTACGCGCCGGTGCAGAGCATCAGCGGGACGACGATCACCATGCAGCAGCCCGCCTGGCAGAACAACAACTGGGGCTACGACACGCTGGCGCGCCCGTTCGCGGGCGGGCAGCTCTTCCTGGAGAACGCGTACGCGTTCCTCCAGGAGGGACAGTGGTATCTGGACCCGGCCGCCGGCCGGCTGTACTACCGTGCCGCCGCCGGCGAGAACCCGAACGACCAGTCCTTCGTGCTGCCGTCACTCGAGTCGCTGGTGCAGATCGCGGGCACCTACACCCATCCGGTGCATGACCTGTCGTTCGCCGGCATCCAGCTCTCGTACTCCACCTGGCTGTCGCCGGGCACGGCAATCGGCTACGCCGACCAGCAGAACGGCGCCTTCATCCCGAGGGCGTACCCCCAGCCGGCCGACTACCTGACCAGCTGCCAGTCCGGTTGCCCGCAGTTCGAGGGGGCCCGCAACGGGTGGAATCAGGTGCCGGCGGCAGTTCAGGTGGCGGCCGCCACCCGGATCCGCTTCGCCGGCAACACGTTCGCCCACCTCGGGCAGGTGGGGCTGGGCATCGGCCTGGACGCCAACGCCAACGGTGCCGGGATCGGCCTGGGCGCGAGTGAGGTGACGGTGCACCACAACCTGTTCACCGATCTCGGCGGCGCGGGCGTTGTGGCGGGCGGGGTGCAGCCCGACGCGCATCATCCCAGCGATCCGGCGATGGTCCTGCGCGACGTCACCATCGACAACAACCTCGTGACGGATGTCGCCAAGGACTACAAGGAGATGTCCGGCATCCTCTCCACCTACGCCGACCACACCGTGATCGCCAACAACGAGGTGTCGAACCTCGCCTACGACGGCATCGACGTCGGGTGGGGCTGGGGAGCCAACGACGCGGGTGGCAGCCAGGACTACCAGAACCGCGGCCTCTACGCGTATCAGCCGATCTATACGACCCCTACGACGCTCCGGGACACCCAGGTCGTCGACAACCGCATCCACGGCGTCAAGAAGGTGTTCCACGACGGTGGAAGCCTCTACAACCTGTCCGCGAACCCCGGCGCCGTCTTCAGCGGGAACTACATCTACGACACTCAGCGCACCGTGGGGCTCTACCTGGACGAGGGATCGCGGTACGTGACCGCGAGGAACAACGTCGTCCAGGACTGCGGGGTGTGGGTGTTCACCAACTCCTACGGGACGATCAACAACACGAGCGACAACGTGCTTCAGCACAACTGGTACAACTCGGGTGTCACGCAGACGCCCAACGCCGCGCAACACAACAACCAGCTCATCGACAACGTGCAGGTGACCGGCACCGCATGGCCGGCCGACGCTCAGCAGGTGATCGCGAACGCCGGCATCGAGCCCGCGCTGCGCACCTTCCCGGGCGTCACGCCCTGAGTCCGGCGCGCCGGGGTGGGGGAGCCGGCCGGCTACCCCACCCCGGCACGGGGATCAGCGGCCGAGCCAGCCGCCGTCCACCGCGAGGATCGCGCCGGAGACGTAGTCGGACGCGGCCGAGCAGAGGAAGACCACCGCGCCCGCGAGGTCGTCGGCGCGTCCCCATCGGCCCGCGGGGATCCGGTCCAGGATCGATCGCGACCGTTCCGGGTCGGCGCGCAGCGCCTCGGTGTTGTCGGTGGCGATGTAACCCGGTGCGATGGCGTTGACGTTGACTCCCTGGCCGGCCCACTCGTTGGCCAGGGCCCGGGTCAGGCCGGCGATGCCCGACTTCGCCGCCGTGTAGCCCGGCACGTTGATGCCGCCCTGGAAGCTCAACATGCTCGCGGTGAACACGATCTTGCCGCTGCCGCGTGCCAGCATCGGCTGGGAGAGCACCTGGGTCAGGGCGAACTGGCTGGACAGGTTCACCTCGAGCACCCGGTCCCACCACTGCAGCGGATGCTGCGCGGCGGGCGCGCGTTCGATCGTTCCCGCGTTGTTGACCAGGATGTCCGGCGCCCGCTCGGCCAGCTCGTCGCCGAGCGCCAGCACGGCGCCGCGGTCGGCGAAGTCCACCGCGTGTCCGTCGAACGAACGGCCGAGCCTCCGCACGGACGAGGCGACCTCGTCGTCGTCCCGCAGCGTCGCGCTGACACCGATGATGTCCGCGCCCGCCCCGGCGAGCGCCTCGGCCATGGCGCGGCCGATGCCGCGGCGCGCGCCGGTGACGACGGCGAGGCGCCCGTGAAGGTCGAACAGGCCGCTCACGCCCGTGCCTCCCCGGCCACGTCGACCAGGATCTTCATGGCCCGCCCGGCCGAGAGCTCCTCGATCGCGGAAGCCGTCTCCGCCAGCGGGACGACGGCGGAGATGAGGGCCTCGGCCGGGATCGGGCCGGCCATGAGCAACTCGACGGCACGATCGAAGTCGGAGCGTTGGTAGACCCGGGTGCCGAGCAGCCGCAGCTCACGCCAGAACACCCGCTGCAGGTCGATCTCGCGCGGCGCGGCGTGGATGGCGACGACGACGATGGTGCCCCGGACCTTGGCCAGCGCGGTCGTGGACCGGGCCGCGGCCGCTGCGCCGGACACCTCGAACACGACGTCCGCCCCGACCCCGCCGGTCCATCGCTCCACCAGCCGATCCAGGTCCTCCGATCCGGGATCGACCACCCGGAATCCGAGCGCGGCGATCCGGCCGCGGCGCGTGGCGTCGACCTCCGCGACGAGGACGTCGGCGCCGGCCTCCCGCGCGACGGTGGCGATGAGCACCCCGATCGGGCCGCCGCCGAGCACGACCGCGCGGTCGCCGATCTGGAGCTCCGATCGCCGCACGTCGTGCACCGCCACGGCGACCGGCTCGACCAGCGCGGCGATCCTCAGATCCAGGCCCGGCGGAAGCGGCACGGCGATCGACGACGGCACGTTCCAGCGCTGCTGGAGACCGCCGGGCGAGTCGATGCCGACGAAGACCAGGTTCTGGCAGATGTGCTGATGACCGGCGAGGCAGGCGGCGCAGGTGCCGTCCCAGATCAGCGGCATCACCGTGAGCGGGTCGCCGATCGACCAACCTTGCACGCCGGCGCCGATCGCGGCCACCGTGCCGGAGGTCTCGTGGCCGAAGACCAGCGGAGTCCGGACTCGCGCGTCCATGTCGCCGTGGGCGATGTGCAGGTCGGTCCCGCAGAGGCCGCAGTAGGCGACCGCGATCTGCAGCTCGCCGGGGCCGGGCGGCTCGGCGTCGAGCGTCACCGTCTCCAGGCGACCGTGGCCCAGGTATGCCGCAGCCTTCATCCGGACGTCCCTTCTCGTGCTCGGAAGCTCTTGCAAACATCATACGTATGCTCTTATATTTCGTGGCGATCAACTCCCCGTCAATACGGTCTCTCCAACAAAGGACCTCAATATGGGTGGAATCGCACGATCTTCACGCGTCATCGGCGGCGCCGGGGTTCTAGCCCTCGCCTTGGCGCTGGCCGCCTGCGGAGGCGGCAGCAAAGGTGGCGGCGACTCGGCCGGCTCCTACGGCTTTCCGCAGGTCGCTCAGGACGACAAGGCCGAGATCACGGTGTGGGTGGACGCCGACCGCTCGGGCGCGGCGGACGCCTTCAAGAAGGCCAACCCCGACGTGCCGATCAAGGTGGTCACCTACGACGGCTCCGCGAACGGGTCCAACTCGTTCCGCACCAAGATGCAACTGTTCGACCGGGCCGGCAGTGGCTGGCCCGACGTCGTGTTCTCGACCCAGAACAACGATGCGGCGTGGGCGAGCCAGAAGTCCGGCGGCAAGCAGGCGTTCGCCGCGGTACTCGGCGGCGGGCTGGTCCCCAAGGCCACGCTCGACGGGTTCACGCCCGGCTCGCTCGACCCGTGCACGGTGGAGGGCAAGGTCTACTGCCTGCGCAACGATCTCGCTCAGGCGGTGCTCTGGTACAACAAGAGCCTGCTGACGAAGTTCGGCTACGCGGTGCCGACGACCTGGGAGGAATACCAGGCGCTCGGCGAGAAGGTGGCGCGGGAGCACCCGGGCTACATCGTCGGGACCGTCGGCGACGCGTGGACCCCGGAGGTCTTCTTCTGGGCCAGCAAGTGCCAGGCGAACGGCGTCACCGGCCCCACGTCCGTCACGGTCGACACCGACACGACGGAGTGCAAGCGGGCCGCCTCCATGCTCGACACCCTCATCAAGAACGGCACCACCCCCAACGTCAGCGTCTTCACGCCCGAGTTCGTCAAGAAGTACTCGGGCAAGGTCCTGATGATGCCCGGCCCGGCCTGGTATGCCGGCGCCATCTTCAACAACCCGCAGTCGCTGAACGTGCCCAAGGGGCAGCTCGGCGTCGCCGCCCCGCCGGCCTGGCAGGGCGACACCGCGGTGACCGGCAACGTCGGTGGCGGAACATGGTTCATCAGCAGCCATGCGAAGAACCTGAAGGCCGCGGCGAAGTTCGCCGAGTTCGTCACCACTGCCGACGACTACCAGGTGAACCTGGCACCCGGTTACCCGGCCTTCGCGGCCGCCGCCGACAAATGGGTCAAGAAGCAGGAGTCGAGCGGCTACTACGCGACCGACCTGCAGCCGATCATCAAGGCCGGCACGGAGATCTGGGACGGCTGGGGTTCCGGGATCTTCAGCCAGGAGGCGATCTGGGCCAAGACCATGACCCCGGCCATCGCCGACGGCAAGAGCCTGGTCGCCATGCTTCCCGAATGGGAAACGGCGATCAAGAACCAGGCCCAGGTCAACGGCTACACGGTCAAATGACCGCTCTGGAACAGACCGCACGGCCGGCGGCGCTCCCACGCCGCCGGCCGGGTGGCCGGCGATCCGGCGGCGGCCGGAGCGCGATGAGCTACGGCTTCGTCGCCCTCTACACGGCCCTGACCGTGGCCTTCGGGATCCTGCCCGCCCTGTACGCGCTGTACCTCGCCTTCACCGACGAGAACGGCGGCTTCGCCGGGCTGGCCAACTTCAGCAAGGTCGTCGACGACTTCCGCTTCCTGCCCGCCGTCGGGCACGTCGCGTACTTCCTGGTGATCTGGCTGATCGCGCTGGTCGTGCTCGTGACGGTCCTCGCGGTCGCCGTGCACGCCATCCGGTTGCGCTGGCTCGGCAGCAGCCTGCGGCTGGTCTTCTATCTCCCCGGGGCGCTGGCGGGCGCGTCGAGCGTGCTGCTCTGGCTGTTCCTGCTGGACCCGACCGCCAGCCCGGTCGGCGGCCTGCTGCGGCTTCTGGGCCTCTCCAGCTTCGTCCAGGTCATCGTGCCCGCCCACCTGCCACTGATCTTCGCCATCATCGCGTTCTGGACCGGCGCCGGCGGCTGGATTGTGATCATGTACGGCGCGCTCAACAACATCAGCGCCGAGGTGATCGAGGCCGCCCGCATCGACGGCGCCGGCCCGATCCAGATCGCCTGGCGCATCCAGCTGCCGATGCTGCGCAAGTGGATCTCGTACATGGGGATCATGTCGCTCGCCGCGGGCACCCAGCTCTTCGTCGAGCCGCAACTGCTGTCGCAGGCCAGCAACGCGGTCGTGCCCAACGACTATTCGCTCAACCAGCTTGCCTATCAGTACGCGTTCCAGCAGAACGACTTCAACGGCGCGGCGGCCATCTCGTTGCTGCTGCTGGTCATCGCCCTCGCGCTCTCGGCGGTGTTCGTGTTGCGCGGCGGCCTGTTCGAGACGGACTGAGCAATGACGACAGCAACAACCGGCCGGCAGTCCGGTCTCGGCGGCTGGAGCGGCCGTACGATCGTCGGGGTCGTCCTCGCGATCTTCGTGCTGTTCTTCGTCATCCCGATCGTCTGGCTGCTGCTGGCGACGACGAAGTCGGCGCGTGACCTCATCGTGCGTAACCCGTTCGCCCCGGGCGCGCTCGGCGACCTGAGAACCAACTGGCACCAGCTCTTCGCGTTCCAGGACGGCGCGGTCACGACCTGGGTGGCCAACTCGGCGCTGTATTCGGTGGGCGCGCTGGTGATCACCCTGATCGCCAGCATCCCGGCCGGCTACGCGCTGGCCCTGACCCAGTTCCGGTTCCGGCGGCTGTTGCTGATCCTCACCCTGATCGTCATGCTGATCCCGAACACCGCGCTCGTCCTGCCCATCTTCCTGGAGTTGAACACCCTGGGCCTGATCGGCAGCCCGCTCTCGGTGATCCTGCCGATGTCGTTCTTCCCGTTCGGGGTCTACCTCACCTACATCTATTTCTCGACGAGCATCCCGCGGGACCTGCTCTCCGCGGCCCGGATCGACGGATGCTCGGAGTTCCAGGTGTTCGCCCGGGTGGCCCTGCCGCTGGCCGCCCCGATCGTCGCCCTCGTCGCCTTCTTCAGCTTCGTGCAGAGCTGGAACAACTTCTTCCTGCCGTTCGTGATGCTGCCCTCCAGCGACGGATATCCGATCCAGGTGGGACTCACGTCCCTGCTCGCGTCCACGCCGGCGTTCAATCCCAGTTCCGCCGGGACGCAATCCGTACAGCTGCCGACCCTCGCGCTGGCGACGGTGATCTCGGTGCTGCCGGTGCTGATCGTCTTCCTCTTCTCCCAGCGTTTCCTCGTCGCCGGCATGACGGCGGGCGGCACGAAGGAATGAGCCGAACACCTGCCGAGAAGGAGCAACTGTGAAGGTCACCGGATACCGTAGCCTGACGACCGAGCACGACTGGGGGCGGCTGATCGGCGACGCCAACGGAGTGATGTCCCGGCCACGCACCGACGTACACGTGCTGATCCTGGAGACCGACGCCGGAATCGACGGTGTTGGCGTCGGCCCGCACGGCGACATCGATCGAGTCTTCGACGCCGTGGAAGGGCAGGACCCGCGGGGCGTTTCGGCGCTCTACGACCGGATGCTCGCCTGGGTCTTCAAGACCGGGCATGCGGGCGCGACGTTCGGCGCGATCGGCGCGATCGACATGGCACTGTGGGATCTCAAGGCGAAGGCCGCGGGCGAGCCCCTGTGGCGTACGCTCGGCGCCCTCGACCGGTTCGTGCCGGGTTATGCCTCCGGCCTCGACATCGCGCTCGACGACGAGGGGCTGGTCCACCTCTACTCGGAGTTCGCCGACCGTGGATTCAGCAGCGGCAAGCTCAAGGGCGGCCGGGACCTGACCGGCGACCTCCGCCGGCTGCAGATCCTGCGTGACCTGCTCGGCCGCAACTCGACAAACCCCGGCCTCATGTTCGACGCCAACGAATCCTGGAACCGCTCGCAGGCCGTCCGGTACGTGACCGCGCTGGAGCGCAAGGTCGATCTCGCCTGGATCGAGGAGCCGGTGCGCCGGTGGGACGCCGCCGGGCTCGCCTCGGTGCGCCGGGGTATCCGGGCCGCCGTCGCGACCGGCGAGAACCTCACCGGCCTCGAGCAGTACCGGCCGTTGCTGGACGCCGACGCGGTCGACATCGTGCAGGTGGGCAACGTATGGGGCATCACCCATTTCCTCCGGGTGGCCGCGGTGGCGCACAGCCGCGACCTGCCGGTCAGCCCGGTGGCCTACCACACCAACCCGGTGGCGCACGCGGCCGCGGCCGTACCGAACCATCTGGCCTTCGAGGTCCAAGGCCTCACCTCACCGATCGGCCTCCACGTGGACCAGGAGTACTGCGACGGCGGGATCGTTCTGGGCGACGAACCGGGAATCGGGATCCGGGTCGACGAGGAGCAGATCGTCGCCGCCCGGGCCGGCGACGCGCCCGCACAGGACGCGGGGCCGCACGTCCGGCCCAGCCGCGCCGGGCTGCGCCTGGTTCCCGACTCGCCCCGTGACCGGTCGTGAGGCCGGCCCTGGACAGCCATGTCCACCTCTGGGACCGGACGACCGATCCGCAACCGTGGATCGACCCGGCGACGATGCCGGCGATCGACCGCGACTTCCTCCCCGGCGATCTGGAACGGATGCTCAAGGCGACCGGCATGGGCGCAGCGGTGGTGGTGCAGTCCAGCAACAGCGCCGCCGAGACGCGGCGCCTGCTGGGGCACCGCACGCCGGGCATCGCCGGAGTGGTGGGCTGGATCGACCTCACCGCCGACCCGGCCGGGCAGCTCGACGAGCTCGATGCCGTGGCGCCGGGCCGGCTCGTCGGGATCCGGCATCTGGTGCATCTCGATCCCGATCCCGCCTGGCTGGCCCGGCCCGCGGTCGAGGCGGGTCTGGCCCGGCTGGGTGAACGCGGCCTCGGCTTCGACCTGGTGCTGCGGTGGTGGCAGCTGCCGCTGGCCGCCTCGCTTGCCGGGGCGCGTGCCGACGTCGGCTTCGTCGTCGATCACCTCGGCGGGGTCGCCGAAGCGGACGACGCCCAGGTCTGGGCCGGGAACCTGCGCGATCTGGCCCGCCGCCCCAACACCTGGGCCAAGGTCTCCGGACTGGCCGGGCTCGTGACGGACGATCCGGACGGCGTGCGTCGCGCGATGGATGCCGCGCTCGAGTTCTTCGGCCCGCGGCGGCTCATGTACGGATCCGACTGGCCGGTCGCCGAGTTGGGCGTGGGCGCCGTCCGCTGGCGGGAGACGGTCGACACGCTGGTCGCCGAGCTGAGCCCGGCCGAGCGCGCGGCGATCCTCTCCGAGACCGGCGCGGCCTTCTACCGGCTCGGCCGATGACGGACGGGACGAGGCAGATCTAGGCCTCCGGCTCGCCGCGGGCGGGGTCGAACCGGCGTCGCTGCCAGGAGCCGATGATGTGGTCGCGCATCGCCTGTTCCGCCGCGGCGACGTCCTGGCGGGCGATCGCGTCGACGACCATGGCGTGCTGGTCGAGGGTCGAGCTGAAGGCGCCCTCGTACTGCATCCCGTGGTACCTCGTGCTCTCCAACGCCCGCCGGTACAGGCGCTTGGTGATGTTCTCGGCCAGGCGGTTCCGGGAAAGCTCCATCACCGTGAGGTGGAAGACCACGTCCGCCTCGTTGAAGGAATCGCTCTCGTGCTGCATTTGCCGCATCACCTGCAGCGCGTTCTCGACGCGGGTCAGCTCCTCGGGCGTGCGGTTGGCGGCCACCGCGGCGGCCATGGCGGCCTCCAGGTTTCCCCGCACGATGGTCAGCTCGTCCAGCACGCCCAGCGACTCGTCGTTGTCGATGAGCGCGGAGAGCACGGTCGGGTCCAGCATGTTCCACGACCCGGATCGCGCCACCTGCGTTCCGCGCCCCTGACTGACGATCAGCAGGCCCTTCTCCTCGAGCCGCTTGGCCGACTCGCGGATCACCGTGCGGCTCACGCCGAAGTGCTCGCTGAGCGGCCCCTCGGGCGGCAGCAGCTCGCCCTCGGCCAGCTGCCCGGTGACGATCAGCTCGACCAGCTCGGCCACGACCGCGACGCTCAGCCTCTCGGCGCGGCGGCGAGGAGGGAGCTTGAACGCGTCGGATGGGGCCGTCATGGCTGGTACCTTACCCATCGCGCTGCAGCCGGGCCGGGTCGCCGGGACCGCCGCGGCGAACGAGCCAGGCCTCGGTGATGTGCGTGAACATGGCCTCGGCGGCGCGGCCCGGGTCCCGAGCCGCGATGCACTCGTAGATGCGGCGGTGACCCTGGTTGGAAGCCACGCACAGGGCTCGCTCCGGCCGGCCCATGTAGCGCGCGGTGTTGATCACCTGGCTCTCGAGCGAGCGCACCACGGCACGGGCGATGCGATTCCCGGATGCCCGCATGATGGTGTCGTGGAACGAGCGGTCGTGGTCGGCGTACGAGACGTGGTCGTCGACCAGGCCGTCCATCTGGTCGACGAGCGCCGCCAGCCGCTCGATGACCTCCGGCCCGGCCATTCGCGCGGTCACGTTGGCCATGTCCGCCTCCAGCACCCGGCGCGTGGCGACGAGGTCGTCGAGGACGATCACGCCGTCGTCCTCGGCGATGGTCGCGCTCAGCACGAGCTCGTCCAGCATGTCCCAGTTGGCCGGCGACGTGACGACCGTCCCGGAACCTTGGCGGACCTGCACCAGCCCCTTTTCCTGGAGGAGCTTCACGGCTTCGCGTACGACCGTCCGGCTGACCCCGAAGCCCTCGACCAGGACCGGCTCAGGCGGCAGGCTGGTGCCCGGCGGATGGACGCCGTGCACGATGCTCTCCACGAGCTCGGCCGTGATCGCCTGCGCGAGGTTGGCCGGTCGCCTCGGCCGCGCGGGCGGAAAGGCCCTGCTCACCGTTGATCCCGTCATGCTGTCTGTCCTCCGGTGCGCTGTAGCCACCATCCTCAGACATAATACGTATCAACTCTTCGCTGCCGACTCGCCGTGATCAGCTCAGGCTGAACCTCTGGTTGGCCTGCCCGCTGCAGTCGTAGATCTGCACCTGCTGGCCGTTTCCGGTTCCCCAGACGTCAAGGCAGCGTCCGGACTGAACGCCGGTGATGGTGCCGTTGGAGTTCACGTTCCACTGCTGGTTGGCTTGCCCGTTGCAGCTGTAGATCTGCACGGCCGAGCCGTTGCCCGAGCCGGCGGCGTCCAGGCACCTGCTGCCGTACACGGTCAGCTGTCTGCTCGAGGTGAGGGTCCAGGCCTGGTTGCTCTGGCCGTTGCAGTCGTAGAGCTGGACCCGGGTGCCGTTGGTCTGCGACGAGCTCGGCACGTCGATGCACCGGCCGGACTGGGCGCCGACGATCCGGCCGCCGCCGCTCGGCGGGGTCGAGGGCGAGGAGCTGCTGCCGGACGGCGTCGGCGAGGACGGGTTGACCGGGCCGGCCGAGTTGAGGGCGTTGAGCACCGAGGTGTACGCGGCCTTCTTGTTGCCGCTGCCGTCGAACAGCAGCGGGCTCTCGCCGGAGCGCCAGGAGTCGCTGTCCCGGACGCCCCAGACCGTGATGCCGATGCAGCGGGACACGTTGAGGCAGGCCTGGGTCAGCCCGGCGTACTGGGAGGTCGAGGCGTTGGTGACGTCGGCCTCGGTCAGGGCCACGTCCACGCCCAGGGCGGCAAAGCTCGACAGGGTGGTCTGGAAGTTGCTGGGCAGCG
>NZ_JBITDW010000010.1:58842-332645 GCF_044454685.1 Actinoplanes sp. NPDC051513 | reverse complement strand
CTCGGCGGCGAAGACCACGAATTCGAACTCGCCGAGACCCGCGTCGCCCTCGGGCCCGCGCTGGCCACCCTCGACGAGCGCGAGCAGAAGATCCTCACCCTGCGCTTCTACGGCAACCTCACCCAGTCGCAGATCGCCGACCAGATCGGCATCTCCCAGATGCACGTCAGCCGCCTGCTCACCAAGGCCCTCACCAAGCTGCGCGGCCACCTGGCGGGCGAGGAGATCTGAGCGACCAACCCCAGGGACAGCGTGCGGCCGGCCCGGTTCGGGCCGGCCGCATGCTTTATGCCAGCGGTGTGCGGCCCGAGAAGGTGCCCAGCCGCGAATTGATCTTCAGGGTTCCGCCGCCACCGGCGAAGAGCCACAGAGCGTTGTTCGACTTGGCTACCGCGACCAGGTCGACCGTGCCGTCCCGGTTGAAGTCGCCGACACCCACCAGGTCGCGGAAGCCGTTCCAGCCGGTGCCGATCCTGGTGCGGCCGTCGAGCGCCGTCTTGCGCCCGGGGAACAGCCACAATGCGCCCGCGGTGTCGCGGACAACCAGGTCGGAGTTGCCGTCCTTGGTGAGGTCGCCGACGCCCGCCAGTTCGGTCATCGTCGACCATCCCTGCGGGCTGATCTTGACCCGAGCGCCGAGCGCGGTGCCGGACTTGCCGGGGAAGAGGTAGAGGGTGCCGCCGCTGATCGCGGCCAGGTCGGGGTAGCCGTCCCGGTTGAAGTCGCCGGCCGCGGTGATCTCCCGGTATCCGCTCCAGTTGGTGGCCAGCCGTTTGCGCGTGCCGAACCCGCCGCCGGTGCCCGGGTAGAACCAGAGCTCGCCGTTGGTCTGCCGGGCCACCACGTCCTCGCGGCCGTCCCGGTTGAGGTCGCCGATCCGCACGATCGCGTTCTTCGTCGTCCAGGCCGAGGCGAGCTTCTTGCGCCCGGCCTCCGAGACGGTGGCGCCATTGCCGGGGTAGAGGAAGACGTTGCCGGTCGAGGCGGTCTTGGCCAGCACGTCCGGCCAGCCGTTGCCGGTGAAGTCGGCCAGCTGCGGCGAGGGCAGCGGCGCGAAGTCGACGTAGTTGCTGTCGATGTTGATGGTCACGCCGCCCCAGGTCTCCGGGTGGCCGCCCTGGTACTGCTTCATCCGCCGGCGCCCGGGCCACATCGTCGCGGGGATCGACGGGTCGGTCAGCGTGACCGCTTGGTCCCAGCGGGCGAAGTCCACATAGTCGGGCCGGGCGTAGCCGGTGGCCGAATAGTTGGCGACCTGGTCGGCGATGCCGGAGCTGACGCTCGAGTAGTAGCCGGAGAAGTAGCCGAGGTCGTGCAGCTGCTGGGTCCAGCCGTTCATGAAGGCGAGCACGCCGGCCCGGCAGGCCGCGTCGGTGGTGCTGTACGCCTCCATGTCGTAGATCAGCACGCTGTTGCGGGCCAGCCCGAGCGCCGTGGCCTGGGCGACCGCGTCCGAGCCGGCCGCCCGGCCCTGGGCGTCGGCCTTGGTGTTGTCGATCCGGTTCTTCTTCGTCGTGCAGGAGGCCTGCGGCCCGACGTACAGCGGCAGCAGCTTCCACCCAGCGGTGACCTGCTGCTGCACCCAAGCCGCGGTGAGGTTGGCCTGCGTGCAGCCGCGGCTGACCCCGCCGATGTAGATGCCGACCGCCTTGTACGGCGACGCCTTCCACGCGGTCATCGACACGGCCGCCGGGGCGGTGCACGCGTCGAAGGCGTACCCGGTGAAGGTTCCCGGCTGGACGGTGCTGTAGGCGCTGGCCGCGGTCGCGTTCGTCCGGGCCAGCGCGAACAGTGAGGCCACGAGAACGGCGGCGAGAAAGGACGCTTTGATGGCGAGGCTGCGGCGCGGCTCGATGAGCGCGTGGGCTCCCATGATGGCCTTTCTCGGGCGGCAAACGACGCCCGAGCCAATCAAACGATCATCGGGGGTCGCCTCCGCCGAACGGCTCGATCCGGACAACCCGCTCGGCCTTATCTATAGATCGACACCTATCCGGGTGACCGTGCGGCGACGGGTGGTGACGATCAGGGCCGCCGCGAGCCCGAGCGCGCCGGCCTCCATGGCCGCGCCGACCAGCGGCGTCGCTTCGTAGCCCCAGCCCGCGGTGATGGCCAGGCCGCCGAAGTACGCGCCGGCTGCGTTCCCGAGGTTGAAGGCGGAGACTGCGGCCGACGAGGCCAGCAGGTTCTGCGCGTCGTCGCCGGCCGCGGTGATCACCCGCGTGGTCAGGCCCGGCACGGTGGCGTACGCCGCCACACCGAGCGCGAAGAGGGTGACGGTGGCCGATGCCTTCGCGTGCGAGGTCCACGCGAACGCGACCAGCACCACGAGCATCGCGATCGACGCCGCGACGATCGTCCCCATCAGACGGTTGTCGGCCCCGCGCGCCCCGATCACGTTGCCCAGCACCAGGCCCAGTCCGAACAGAGCGAGCAGCCACGGCAGCGCGCCGTCGGCGAAGCCGGCCACGTCGGTCATCAGCGGCGCAACGTAGGTGAACGGCGCATAGACCGCGCCGAACGCCAGGGCGGTCATGCCGAGCGCCAGCCAGATCGCGGGGTTGCGGAAGGCGGCCAGCTGCGCGCGGGCCTCGCCGGTCGCGGACGTGGCGGGCACGAAGGCGGCCGTGGCCACCGCCGCGATCAACCCGAGCAGGGCCATCGCCCAGAACGTCGACCGCCAGCCGAGGTGCTGGCCCAGCAAGGTGCCGAGCGGGACGCCCGCGACGTTGGCCACGGTGAGCCCGCTGAGCATCGCGGCGATCGCCCGGCTGCGTCGCGACGGGGGCACCAGGTCACCCGCGACGACGGTGGCGAAGCCGATGAACGCGCCGTGGCCGAGCGCGGCGACGATCCGGCCGGCCAGCATGGCCGGGTACCCCGGGGCGAGCGCGCACAGCACGTTGCCGGCCACGAAGAACGCCAGCAGCCAGATCAGCACCGGCTTGCGGCGGCGGCGCGCGACGAAGTAGGTCAGCAGCGGCCCGCCGAACAGCACGCTGAGGGCGTATCCGGAGACGAGCAGCCCGGCCGTGGGGATGGAGACGTGCAGGTCGGCCGCGATGTCGGGCAGCAGTCCGGTGATCACGAACTCGGTCATGCCGATCGCGAACGTGCCGACCGCGAGGGCGGCGAGGGCCAAACCGGAACGCTTGATCACTCCAGCGACTCTCACAGACCCGCCACAGTTCCGCCACACCGTAAAGTAAGTCCGGGCGTCGATCTTTGGTCGCATGAGACCCGTACTCGACGTCGTCATCCCCGTCTACAACGAAGCCGCCGACCTCGAACGCAGCGTGCCACGGCTGCGCGACTACCTGCTGTCGGTGTCGCCGTTCCCGTTCCGGATCACCGTCGCCGACAACGCCAGCACCGTCACGCGTCTCCGCCGCACCATTCCGACTTTGCCCCTGAAAACACGTGGTTTCACACGATCGGGGAGTTCGGAGCTTCAGCCACAGTAGTGACTCCACAGGTTTGGCGGCGTCCGCTCCGGCTACCGTGTTAGCCGATGCCACCTTCTGCCGAGCTTCCCGGATTCCTGCACGGAGTCGCCCCGCTTCTCGATCGCTGGGGCTATACCGCCGTTGCGGCGGTGATCGGCGTCGAGAGCTTCGGGGTACCGGCGCCCGGCCAGACGATCATGGTGGCCGCGGCCATCTACGCCGGCGCCGGCCGTCTGAACATCTTCGCCGTGGCCGCGATCGCCTTCGTCGCGGCCGTCCTCGGCGACAACGTCGGGTACTGGATCGGGGTCCGCGGCGGCCGCAAGGTGGTGCACCGTTGGGGCAAATACGTGTTCCTCACGCCCGAGCGTTTGGCCCGTGCGGAGGGTTTCTTCGCGCGACGCGGAGGTCGTATTGTTGTCATCGCTCGTTTCATTGATGGTCTCCGGCAGTTCAACGGCGTCATCGCGGGAATCACTGCGATGCCGTGGCGCACCTTTCTGATCTACAACACGATCGGTGCTGCACTGTGGGTCGGTTGGTGGACGAGCGTCGCGTATGCGCTCGGTACCCATCTCGTCGAGATCATCGAGCATGCACACCGATACAAATGGTGGGCGATCGCCATCATCACCCTCGCGGTGATCGCCTACATCACACTGCACCTCCGGCACATCAGACGCCGGCGCGCCCGCAGCGCTGCGGCAGTCGTCGAGGAGCCACAAGCCTGACGTCGCGCGCCGGGATTCGCCGGGGGTGCAAACGGAAGGAGAGTTCGTGACCACCCCTCAGCTCGACCGCCGTCGTGCGCAGTCGGCGGCCGCCGGCGCCGCCGCCGAGAAGGCCCGGCTGGCAGTGACGGAGCTGGACAACCGGCTCCGCACCAACGCCGACCTCACCCAGCAGCAGGCCCAGGCGCTGCGTAACGCCGAGGCCGAGGCCAAGCGGCTCAAGCGCTCGCTCAAGACGCAGGAGCGCGACCGGGTGCGCCTGACGAAGGCACACAAGAAGGCCGTCAGCAAGGCCGAGAAGACCAAGAACCGCGCCAGCGACATCGACGCCAAGTACGACAAGGCCGTCCTGGCCGATCTGATCCGCCGCGAGAAGGAGCGCGATCAGACCGCGCAGCTCGCCACGGTGACCGCGATCGCCCCGGCCCCGGCCCCGGCCCCGGAGCCTGCGCCGGCCCCGGTCGCGAAGACCGAGGTGGCCCCGGCGGCGCCTGCGGCCACCCCGGCCCCGCGGACCACCCGGCCCGCGGCCACCAAGGCCACCCCGGCCAAGACGGCCGCAACCACCACCGCCGCGCGCACCACCGCCGCGCGCACGACCGCCGCGCGCACGACCGCTGCCAAGGCGACCACCGGCGCGACCAGCAGCCGCAACTCCGCCACGAGCCGCGCTACGTCGGCCACCAAGGCCACCGAGCCGGCCGCTTCCCGTCGCGCCACGCCCCGCCGGGGCACCACGACCGGTCGCTGATAGCACCACCACACTCAGGCCGCGTCCGGGCAACCGGGCGCGGCCTTGTGCAACGCTCGACCTGTGGCTGACATCAAAGACATCCGGGCGATCCTCTTCGACATGGACGGCACGCTGGTCGACTCCGATCGCGCCGTCGAGCGCTCCTGGCTGTCCTGGGCGAGCGAGTACGGCGCGGACGGCCCCGCCGCGTACGAGATGGCGCACGGCAGCCCCAGCGAGGCCACCGTCCGCAAGCTGCTGTCGCGGCTGACCGAGGACGAGATCCTAAGCGCCTCAGCCCGGCAACTTGAGCTGCAATATGATGACTTATCCGATGTGGTAGCGACACCGGGCGCGCACGACCTGATCGCGCTCCTCGATCGCCAGGGCGTGCCGTGGGCCGTGGTGACCAGCGCCGACGACCGGCTCGCGAAGGCCCGGCTGAACGCGGCCGGCATCACCCCGCGGGTGCTGGTGACCACCGACGACGTGGCGGCCGGCAAGCCCGACCCGGCCGGTTACCTGCTCGCCGCCGAGCTGCTCGGCGTCCCGCCGGCGGACTGCCTGGTGGTCGAGGACGCCGAGGTCGGCCTCGAGGCGGCGCGGGCGGCCGGCGCGCACACCGCGGCGCTGCGTGGCCTCGACGGCGACGTGCGCCTGAGCTCGCTGACCGACCTGGCGAGACTTCTCAGTTAGGCAGATCGTCCAGGAACACGGCCGTGGGGACGAAGAACAGCGAACCGGTCACCGCGGTCGAGAAGTCGAGGATCCGGTCGTACGTCCCGTACGGCTCGCCCAGGAACATGCGGCGCAGCATGAGCTCGGGCACGTCCGGCGTGGACGCGTACGCGATGTAGTACGTGCCGAACTCCCCGTCCTTGATCGATCCGAACGGCATGTTGTCCCGCAGGATCTTGAGCTCGTTGCCGTCAGGGTCGTCGACCGTGTTGAGCTCGACGTGCGAGTTGGGCGCCTTGTCCCGGATCTCGACGTTGTCGAGCTTGGTGCGCCCGATCGCCGCTTCCTGCTCCTCGACCTTGAGCGCGTTCCACGCCGGCAGGTCGTGCAGGTACTTCTGCACCAGGACGTAGCTGCCCCCGGCGTACGCGGTGTCCTCGTCGCCGATCAGCACGTGCTGCCCCGCCTCGTCGGCATTGGGGTTCTCGGTCCCGTCGACGAAACCGAGCAGGTCGCGCTCGTCGAAGTACTTGAAGCCGTGCGTCTCGTCGACGACGTCGGCCACTTCCCGCAACCGGTCGGCGATCTTGCTGGCCAGCTCGAAGCAGACGTCCATCTGCCCGGCCCGGATGTGGAAGAGCAGGTCGCCGGGGGTGGAAGGGGCCGCGTGCTTGGCGCCCTTCCAGGCCCGGAACCGGTGCAGCCCGGCCGGCCGCG
The DNA here is from genome assembly GCF_044454685.1 of Actinoplanes sp. NPDC051513. NCBI lineage: Bacteria > Bacillati > Actinomycetota > Actinomycetes > Micromonosporales > Micromonosporaceae > Actinoplanes > Actinoplanes sp. NPDC051513. The sequence goes on along the minus strand of NZ_JBITDW010000010.1, from coordinate 326,340 downwards.
GCACGGTGAACAGCCGGTCCCACAGGTCGGCGCCGATCCCGGTGACGCAGGAGAGCTTGGCGGCCGGCAGCCGGAAGCCGACCGTGCGCTGCAACGCGCTCATGTCCTCCAGCAGCTCCCGAGTGGTGTCCTCGCCGCCCTCCCGGACGGTCACGACCAGGAACATGGCGGCGTCGGTGAGCGGAGCCAGGACCGCCTGCGAGTTGACGAGCGGGCCGAGCGAGCGGGGCGCGGTCATGATCCGCAGCTTACTGAGCTTCGGCCGGATAATGGACGAATGAGTGATCGGGTTGACGTTCTCGTCGTGGGCGCGGGCCTGTCCGGCATCGGGGCGGCGTATCGCCTGCAGACCGAGTGCCCCGGCAAGAGCTACCTGATCCTCGAAGGTCGCGACGTCTCCGGCGGGACCTGGGATCTCTTCCGCTATCCGGGCGTCCGCTCGGACTCCGACATGTTCACCCTCGGGTACCCGTTCCGCCCCTGGCGGCAGCCCAAGGCGATCGCGTCCGGCGAGACCATCCTGCGGTACGTCCGGGACACCGCCGACCGCTACGGCATCACCGCGAAGATCCGCTTCGGCCGCCGCGTGGTGAGCGCGCACTGGTCCACCGAGGACGCCTCCTGGACGGTCCGCACGGCCAACGGCGAGGAGTACAGCTGCTCGTTCCTGTACCTGTGCACGGGCTACTACCGCTACTCGGGCGGCTACGACGCCGACTTCCCCGGGCGGGAGGAGTTCGCCGGGCGGATCGTGCATCCGCAGCAGTGGCCGGACGATCTCGACCACGCCGGGAAGCGGATCGTGGTGATCGGCAGCGGGGCCACCGCGGTGACGCTGGTGCCGGCCCTGGCCGAGACCGCTGGACACGTCACGATGGTCCAGCGCTCCCCGTCGTACATGATCACTCTGTCCGGCGGCGAAGCCGGCGGCCGGGAGATGAGCCCGGCCGCCGCCCGCCTGATCCGGTCACGGAATGTCGTGGCCACGTCGTTGCTCTATCAGGCCTCCCGGCGGTGGCCCGACAAGGTCGCCGGTTACCTGCGCCGACAGGTGGCCCAGCAGCTGCCGGCCGACGTGCCGCTCGATCCGCATTTCACGCCCCGTTACCACCCGTGGGACCAGCGGCTCTGCGTCGTGCCGGACGGTGATCTCTTCGCGGCCCTGCGGGCCGGACGGGCGTCGGTGGTCACCGGGGTGATCGACAGCTTCATCCCCAAGGGTGTACGGCTGACCGACGGCACCGAGATCGAAGCGGACATCATCGTCACCGCGACCGGGCTCTCCATGGTGGCCCTCGGCGAGATCGCGGTGGAGGTCGACGGACAGTCGATCGAGACAGGCAAGCTCAACGTCTACAAGGGAATGATGTTCTCGGGCGTGCCCAACCTCGCGTGGTGCGTGGGCTACATCAACGCCTCCTGGACGCTGCGGGCCGACCTCACCTCCCGGTACGTCTGCCGGCTGCTCAACTACATCGACCGGCACCACATCGAGATCACCACCCCGACACCTCCGCCCGGCCGGCCGAAGGCCGACGAGCCGCTGATGGCGCTCAGCTCCGGGTACGTGCGACGGGCCGCCGCGATCCTCCCCCGGCAGGGCGCGCGCCGGCCGTGGAAGATGGTCAACAACTACCTGATCGACATGCCGGCCATGCTCCTGGGCCGTATCAATGATGGACACGTTCGATTCGCCCGGCGGAAGGTCACGGTCTGACATGCAGCGCTTCGCGTTCGCCGGGCGCACCTGCCTGATCACCGGCGCGGCCAGCGGGATAGGCGCCGCGCTCGCCCTCGACCTGGCCAAACGGCGGGCGGTGCTGGCGCTGCTCGACCGGGACGCCGAAGGCCTCGAGCGGGTGGCGGCCCTCGCGCGCGAGGTCGGGGCCGGCTCGGTCACGACGTATGTCGTCGATCTGAGCGACGGCGGCGACCGGCTGGACCTCGCCGCCGAGATCGCGTCCCGCCACGGCGGGGTCGATCTTCTGATCAACAACGCCGGCGTCTCGCTGACCGGCACGTTCGAGCAGAACCGGATGGCCGACTTCGACTGGCTGCTCGAGATCAACCTGCACGCGGTGATCCGGATGACCAAGGCCTTCCTGCCGCAGCTGCTGGCCCGGCCCGGCACCCACCTCGTGAACATCTCCAGCCTCTTCGGGCTGATCGGGCCGCCCGGCCAGGTCGCCTACGCGACCAGCAAGTTCGGCGTGCGCGGGTTCACCGAGGCGCTGCGCCACGAGCTGGAGCCGCAGGGCGTGGGCGTGACCGTGGTGCACCCGGGCGGCATCAAGACGAACATCGCGGCGAGCGCCCGGATCAGCGGGGCTGACCCGGACGGCGAGCAGGCCGCGCAGGTCCGCAAGTTCGCCGAGAAGGCGCTGACCATGCCGCCCGAGGAGGCGGCCCGGCAGATCGTGGCGGCCATCCAGTCGCGCCGGCCCCGGTTGGTGATCACGCGGGAGGCGAAGGCGGCGGACTGGCTGGTGCGGATCACCCCGACCCGGTGGTGGCAGCTCACCCAGCGCCTCGCCAAGCGAGTCTCTTAGAAGATCACCAGCCGCCGCCGGTCCTGGCCGTTGATCATTGTGAAGTCGCCGCCGGCCGCGAGGGTCCCGGTCGCCCGGTTCACGCTCAGCACGCGTACGCCGATGACGCCGTTGCCCTGCGGCGCCCAGGTCGCCAGAGCACCGGTCGCGGTGACCGCCGCCAGCTTGTAGCGCGGCTCCGAACCGTCGACGCATGCGCCGTGCACGCCGTTCTTGCTGGTCAGGCAGGCGCTGTCGAAATGGCCGCCGACGTAGGTCACGCCCTTGTCGACCGCGATCGCGGCCGCGTCGCCGTCGAAGACCCGCTGCCATCGCAGGGCGCCGGTCATCGCGTACGCGATCGCACGCCCACCCACGCCCGCGGTCGCCACGTAGATCCCGCTGACGTCCAGCGCGATCGCCCGCACCTCGGCCGGAACCCTCGGCCGGAAGCCGGCGTCGACCTCGCCGGTCGTGCCGTGCACGGCCGCCAGCCGCAGCGTGCCCTTCCGGTCGTCGACGAAGTGGAAGCCGCCGCCCAGATAAATGCGGTTGCCGAGGGCGGCGAGCGCGTGCACGGCGTCGTCGGCCGACGGTCGCCACTCGGCGTCGAGCTTGCCGGTGTCGAGGGCGAACGCGGCCAGGTTGGACCGTGCCTTGCCGTCCACGTCGGTGAAGCTGCCGCCGAGGTAGAGGCGACCGTTGCCGCTGGTCAGGGCGTAGGCCGTGCCGGTGAGCGTGTGCCGGAACGGGAGCACTGCGCTGGCCACCGGACTGAGCCGGGCCAGCGAGTCGCGGGTGTGGCCGCCCACCGCGTGGAAGTCGCCGGCGGCGTAGACGCTGTCGCCCGCGGCCGCCAGGGCCCGCACGGTGCCGTCGGCCTCGGGGGCCCAGCTCAGCAGGGCGCCGGAGCGGGCGTCGAAGGCGGCCAGGCGCAGCCTCGGGTAGGTACGGCCGTGGTAGGTGGCGCTGGTGAAGGCGCCACCCAGGTAGACGACCGGGCCGATGTGGGCGATGGCGTAGACGCCGCCGTTGAAGGTGGGACCGGTGTCCAGTGCCCGGCCACCGACAGCCGTCGCCTGGGCCGGCAGGCCGAACAGGAGGATGGCCACGGCTACGGCGCAAGCGGTCAGGAATCTGGGCACAAATCCTTAACCGTCACGCACGCGGGAAAGTCTCGGCGCGAGCTCTTCTTGCTCCACGGCCACGTTCTCGAGGACCGCCTGGGTGTCGGCGGCGATCGACGGGGCACGCAGGCCCAGCATGTCCAGCCATTCGACGAGCTGGAAATGCACCGCGTCGGGGCCGTCCAGCTCGGGGCGGGCGATCGGCCATCGCGCCGGGTGCACCAGCACGGCGTCGGTCTGCCAGCCGCCGAGGCCGCCGTGCGAGCCGACCAGCTCCTCGAAGGCCGCCACCTCCTCGGTCACCGGGTCCACGCAGCTGATCAGCACGATGTCGCCGATGTGCGCCGACTCCTGGTGACGCAGCAGGTCGGCGCGCGCGTGCGGGCCGTACGGAAGAAGGGGGTCGACGCCCTCGACGGTGTCGTCGCGCAGCCGGTGCAGGCCCGAGGTCCCGTACGCGACCGGGCCGTTCTCCTCGCGGACCACCACCAGGCCGATGCCCGGGTGGGCGGCCAGCCCCGGGACCAGCCGCGGATACGCCCGGTCGATCTCGGCGCGGCAGAGACGATGCGGGAACCGGGTGAGGTACAGCAGGCAGAGGTTGCCGGACGAGACGACCAGCAGAGGAGGCTCCGGTGTCTCCGGGTCGCCCGCTTCTTCCCCGGACAGCCGCTCGACCACATCGTTCAGGGTCTCGCCGTAGCGCTGCCGGAACGTCGCGCCCTGGCTCTGCCCATGATCCGAGAGCACGACGATGTGATACCGCCGGGCCGCCTCGGGCGCCAGCCGCTCGAGCACTCCCAGCATCCGGTCGAGGCTCTCGAGCTGCCGCATCGATTCCGGGCGGGCCGGGCCGGCGTGATGCGCCACCTCGTCGTAGTCGACCAGGTCGCAGTAGATCGACGGCGCGCCCCGGGCCATCTGCTCGGCGATCAGCGAGATGTTCACGTCGCGCAGCAGCATCGAGGCCGGCCGCAGCGCCAGGAACGCGCCCGAGCGGCTGACCCGGGGCAGCAGGTTGCGCCGCCGCTGCAGGCGGGCCTGGTGCAGCTCGGTGAAGACATCGCCGACGCCGAGCACGATGGCGCGGGTGAACCCGTACGGCGATGCCATGAACGCCGCCCACCCGCGGGCCGACCGGCCCGGCAACGCCGCGTGGCTGACCGTCAGCAGGTTGACCGCCGCGTCCCCGCCGAACACGTTGCCGATGCTCACCCCGCCGTCGCGCAGCAGCCCCCGACCGTTGCTGAGCCGCGGCTCGATCGACGCCGCGTCGCGCGGCCGGCTGGAGACCATCAGCTTGCCGGTCTCCTTCTCGTACCAGCGGAAGCCCGGGATCTGCCGGGTCGCGCCGTGCAGGATGCCGGCCTGCGAGGCGGGTGTCGTCGACGGCAGCCCGGTATGCCAGCCGCGCATGGTGTGACTGCCGGAGCGCAGCCACTGCCCGAGGTTCGGCAGGTTCCCGGCGCGCACCGCCCAGCGCAGCACCGGCTCGGAGAGCCCGTCGAACTGGACCATCAGCAGGCCCGGCTCGTTGCCCGGCCGGGGCCGGCGCAGGGTCAGGAAGGGGCCGCCGGCCTGCCGCGCCTGGCGCCGGCGCACCCCGCGCATGAGGCGCTTGGCCTCCTTCACGAACGTGTCGTCGGTGCCGCTGTCCAGCATCCAGTCGATGATCGCGGCGAAGACCACGGCCACGATCGCGGCCAGGACCAGCGACGGCAGGCCGCTGATCCGGTTGGCCGGATCGATCTCGAGCGCCACCACGATCACCGCGATCTGGGCGACGACGCCGAGCAGCATGGCGCCCCACCCGCCGAGCGCGACGATGCCGACCAGCAGCAGCGGCCGCAGCACCGCGCCCACCGCCGCGACCAGCAGCACCAGGCCGAGCGTGTCGACGATGTCGGCGCTCGCGACGCCGGGCATCAGCCACAGCGTCGCGGTGAGCACGACGAATGTGACCAGCGCGCTGCGCAGCACGGCCCGCGTCCGGTTGAGGATCCGTCGCCAGCTCAGCAGCGCGCGCAGGTCGGCGCCGCGGGTGGTCGGCGCGGGCGAGGGCTCATGCGGGCTTACGGCCACGGGGCAACAATCGCACAGCTTGCCGGTGCCATGGCCCGGCGTGCCGGGAATCACCCCGCCACCCGTTCGGGGGATCGACCGGGTCACGGCGCTTCCGGGGCGGATACCTTCGGCCCGGTGCGCCGCCTGCTGATCGCCTTCTCGAGCGTGTTCCTTTTCGCGTGCTCGCCGCCGCCCGCCATCGAAGAGACGCCCAAGATCGTCGGCTATTTCACCGATTGGGGGGTCTACGGCCGCGACTTCCAGGTGAAAGACCTCGACACCGACGGGGCCGCCGGCAAACTCACCCATCTCGTGTACGCCTTCGGCAAGGTCACCGGCGGCCGGTGCTCCGCCGCCGACGCGTGGGCCGACTACGAGAAGCCGATGCCGGCCGCGGACAGTGTGGACGGCGTCCCCGACGAGCCGACCGGCCCGCTGCGCGGCAACTTCGGCCAGTTGCGCAAGCTCAAGGCCAAGCACCCCGGGCTCAAGGTGATCTGGTCGTTCGGCGGCTGGACCGGCTCGGACGGCTTCACCGCCGCGGCCCGCGACCCGGGCGCGTTCGCCGCCTCCTGCCGTGCGCTGGTCGACAACGCGCGCTGGGCGGGCGTCTTCGACGGGATCGACATCGACTGGGAGTACCCGAACGCGTGCGGCCTGACCTGCGACGCCGGCGGCCCGGACGCGCTGACCCGGGTGCTGGCCGCGCTGCGCTCCGCGCTCGGCCCCACCGCCCTGATCAGTGCCGCCGTCCCGGCCGACCTGGGCAAGCTCGACAAGGCCGACTACCTGGGCGCCTCCCGTCAGGCCGACTGGCTGAGCGCGATGACCTACGACTACTTCGGCACCGACGACCAGCGCCGTACCGAGCCGCACTCGCCGCTTTCGGCGTACCCCGGCATTCCCCGCGCGACGGCGACGACGTCGGCGACCATCGACAAGCTGCTCGCGCTGGGCATCCCGGCCGGGAAGGTGCTGCTCGGCATCGGTTTCTACGGCCGCGGCTGGATCGGCGTCTCCGGAGCCGGCCCGGGCAGCGCCGCCTCCGGTCCGGCCGCCGGCCGCTTCGAGAAGGGTCTCGAGGACTACGAGGTGCTCGCGGCGCGCTGCCCACCGACCGGGCTCGCCGGCGGCGCCGCCATCGCCCGCTGCGGCGATCAGTGGTGGTCCTACGACACACCTCAGACAATCACCACCAAGATGGTGTACGCCCGGAGCAAAGCGCTCGGTGGCGCGTTCGCGTGGGAGCTCTCCGGCGACACCGCCAGGTCCGACCTGCTCGGGGCGGTCGCGGGCGGGCTCGCAGGGCCGTCCTGAACGCTCAGCCGATCTCGACCCAGACGTTGTCGAGGGCGCCGTTGAACTGGTCGTTGTCGGCGAAGGCGCCCTTGCCGCCGATGCTCAGCGGACGCTCGTTGGTGACCGACAGCTTGGCGGGGACGGCGGTGCTACCCCGCTGCGCCCCGTCCACCAGCACGGTCAGCGTCGTACCGGAGCGGCGGCAGGCCAGCGCGTGCCACCGGCCGTCCACGACGCTGACCGTGCTCGTGATCATGCGGATGGCCGGCTTCTTGTCGTCGACCAGCACGCAGCTGGGCCGGCCGGCCGCGCCGTCGATCTGCAGCTTCCACTGGCTGCTCGTGGTCGAGTAGCCCTTCTGCACGATGTTCTGCCCCTTGCTGGTCTGCCCCGGCAGCAGCAGCACGTCCGCGCCGTACGCGACGTCGCGGGTTCCCGGGTTGAGGTCGGCCGAGGTCGGGGTCTGCAGCGCGACGTGCGGGCAGACCGGGGTGGCGCAGCGGGCCGGAAAGGCGAGGGCCATGCCCTGACCGTGCACGACGGACCGGACCTCCCCGCCGTGCCCGGAAATCACGCTCAGCGTGTGGCCGCGGCCCGACGCGTCCACGATCGCCCGCCCGTTGAACGTGTACCGGGCCATCATGACGCCGGGATTCGAGGTGGCGGCCGGCCCGGACGCCGCCGCGGGGACGGCGGCGAGAGCCGGCCCCGGGACAGCGGCGGCGAGCAGCACGGCGAACCAACGAGATCGCATGTCCGAATTATGACTTGTGTGGGGAATGCCGGAGACGACAACCGCCCCGCGAACCGGCCGATCATGCCTGCCTGAACGAACTAACCCGGGACGGTTGCCCCCTCAGCCGACGTGGGCGACCGTGCCCTCGGCCGGAAGGTCCTCCTTGCGGACCTTGATCATCACCCCGGCCACCACGGCGGCGACGAGGATCATCACGGCCGCCCAGGTGAACGCGGCCGAGTACCCGTCCACCTGCGCCAGCAGTCCCACCTTCTGCCCCTCCTGCGGGCTCGTCGCCGACGGCAGGTGCGTGGTCGCGTACGCCGTGATGGCGCCCGTCGCGATCGTGTTCAGCAGCGCCGTGCCGAGGGAGCCGCCGACCTGCTGGGTGGCGTTCAGCGCCGCGCTCGCCGCGCCCGCGTCGTGTTCGGGCACGCCGATCAGCGCCAGGCTTGACAGCGGCACGAACGTGAAGCCGAGGCCGAGGCCGAGCACGAGCTGGGCCGGCATCAGATGCGTCCAGAACGACGTGTCCAGGCCGATGAAGGTCAGCGAGTACATGGCCCCGGCGCCCAGGATCGGGCCGAGGATCATCATCGGCTTGGCGCCGACCTTCGGCAGCAGGTTGCTGGCCACGACGGCCGAGATCAGCACGCCCACCGTGACCGGCAGCGAGGCGAATCCCGCCTCGAGCGGCGTGTAGCCCAGCACGTTCTGCAGGTAGAGGATGAGGAACAGGAACGCGCCGAACAGGCCGGCGCCGACCAGGGCCGAGGTGATGTACGCGCCGCCGCGGTTACGGTCGGCCACGATGCGCAGCGGCAACAGCGGGTTGCGGGCGCGGGCCTGGAGAAGGACGAAGACCACCAGGAGCACGACCCCGGCGCCGATGAAGGCCAGCGTCGTCGCCGAGTCCCAGCCCTCGTCCGGCTTGGCCGCCTCGGTGAAGCCGTACACCAGCGAGGCCAGGCCGAGGGTGACGACGATCGCGCCCGGGATGTCGTAGGTGGTGTTGCCGTGCGCCCGGCTCTCCGGCACCAGCGGAATGGCCAGGGCCAGCGCGACCAGGGCCACCGGGATGTTCACCAGCAGGCACCAGCGCCAGTTTGCGTACTCGGTGAGCACGCCCCCGAGCAGCAGGCCGACCGCCGAGCCGCCGCCGGCGATCGCGCCGTAGACGGCGAACGCCTTGGCCCGCTCCTTGGCCTCGGTGAACAGCACGGTGAGCAGGGCCAGCGAGGCCGGGGCGAGCAGCGCGCCGAACGCGCCCTGCAGGGCCCGCGCCGCGAACAGCATCTCGCCGCTGTTGGCCAGGCCGCCGAGCGCGGACGCCGCCGCGAAGCCGACCGCGCCGACCAGGAACGTGCGCTTGCGTCCCCAGTAGTCGGCGATCCGGCCGCCGAGCAGCAGCAGGCCACCGAAGGCCAGCGTGTACGCCGTGACGACCCACTGCCGGTCCGCGTCCGTGATGTCCAGCGCCTTCTGCGCGCTGGGCAGCGCGATGTTCACGATGGTCGCGTCGAGCACGACCATCAGCTGGGCTATCGCGATGACGCCGAGCGCCACCCACCGGCGTGGGTGTGGCGCATTTGTTTCGACCGGGTGTTCTGCATTTGACATTTCTGCGGCAGCGGTCATCCCATTGCCCTTCCCGGAGTCTCCCTTAAAGGGCGATCGTATGTATCCGGGAATAGAAAAATGCCACTCGAGCAGGGAAGTGAGACGCTACTAACGCTCTCAGTCCGGTCACCGCAAAAATGTGTTCTACGTCTCCGGAGAATCGCTGTCGAGCGGCACGGCCTTGCCTCTGACCAGTCCTAGTTGGACGCCGTGCCGACCGAGAACGGAATCCAGAAGCCAGTCGCCGGCCACCCGCACGCGGTTGCCCGGCATCGACAGCAGGTGGTAACCGCGGGTGACCACCTTCGCCGGGAACCCCTTGATCGGGATGCCGAGCGGGTTGGCCGCCGAGTCGAGCCCGCCGAGGTCGACCACGAAGCCGAGATCATGATGCTTGTACGCCCGGCGCCGGCCGCGCCCGTACGAGGCCGCGATGTTGAGCGCCGCCGTGACGCCGTGCCGGACGGCGTGCTGCGCGGTCATGCCGGTGATCTCGCCCGGCATGGTCAGGTCGGGCACGGCCGCGGCGTCGCCGATCGCGTAGACGTCCGGGTAGCCCGGGACGGTCAGGTATTCGTCGACCACGAGCCGCCCGTCGCGGGTGGGCATGCCGACGTGGTCGACCAGCGGGTCGGGCCGCACGCCGACGCACCAGATCAGCGACTTCGTCGGCACGTACTCCCCGGTGGACAGACGCACCCCGTCCTGCGTTGCCTCCTGCACGCTGGTCTCGGTCAGGATCTCGACGCCGCGTTCGCGCAGCACCTGGTCGGAGGCGTCGGCGAGCCGCCGGTCGAGCGACGGCAGCACCCGGCCGGCGGTGTCGATCAGCAGCCAGCGCGGCCGGCCGTGCAGCTCGGGCCACGGCTTGACCAGGTCGTCGGTGTAGAGCACGCCCTGCGCCGCCACCTCGGTGCCGGTGTAGCCCGCGCCGACCACGACGAACGTGCAGCGCGCCCGCCGCTCGGCGTCGTCGGCCGCGTTGGCGGCCATCTCGATCTGCCGGGTGATGTGGTCGCGCAGGTAGAGCGCCTCGGAGATGCCGCGGAAGCCGTGCGCGTGCTGGGCGATGCCCGGCACCGGCAGCAACTTGTTCACGCTGCCGACCGAGATCACCAGCCGGTGGTAGCCGAGCTTGCCGGTGCCGCCCTCGGGGTCGGTGTAGCTGATCATGCGGCCGTCGAGGTCGAAGCCGTCGACCTCACCCAGCACGACGCGTACGCCCGGAAGCGTCGCCGCCAGCGAGACGGTGACCCGGCGCGGCTCGAGCAGGCCGGTGGCCACCTCGGGCAGCAACGGCAGGTAGAGGAAGTAATCGGTGGGGTTCACGATGACGATCTCGGCGCTGCCGCGGGACAGCTTGGCGAGCTTGCGGGCCGCCGCAAAGCCGGCGAACCCGGCTCCGACGATCACGATCCGGGGACGTGCCATGGCCGGTCCTCCCGTAGAAGTCGCGCGTCTCTCGACGCTAGCCCAAGAGTGCGGGCTGACCGTTCGAACTACCCCGGAAATCGGCCGAACGGCCGTCGACCGGATGTCGCGAAATTCACGTCTGAACATGTGCCGGCCGGTGCCCACACGGGGAGGCATCGAACGGCGGGGGTGCCCTTAGGTTGCTGGGGCGGTCGTCAGGGCGAAGGGGGAGGCGTGAGCGGGACGGCGGTATTTGAGCCGCATGGGTACGCTCACGTCTTCCACTACCCCTCGATCGGACACCTGGAATTGGACGCCCGAGAGGCCGATTATGCGCATTTCGTCCGCACCCGGACGCACGCATTGTTGCGCTCGGCGTACCTTTTGACCGGAGATCAGCACCTCGCCGAAGACCTCGTCCAGGAGGCGCTCGCGCGCACGCACCGGGCCTGGCTCCGCCTGGATCGGCCGGAGAACGCGGAGGCGTACGCCCGCAAGGTCATGTATCACGCCCAGGTCTCCCTCTGGCGGCGGCCGAAGGTCGCCGAAGTGCTACCCGGCGAGTTCGACGAGGAGCCGGCCGGCGACGACCCGATAGAGGCCGCGGTCCAGCGACTCGCCCTGCGCCGGGCGCTGCTCGCGCTCAGCGCCAAGCAGCGCGCCGTGATCGTGCTGCGCTTCTTCGAGGACCACACCGAGGCCGAGGCGGCCCAGATGCTCGGCGTCTCGGTGAGCACGGTCAAGACGCAGACCGCCCGCGCCCTCGACCGGCTCCGCACGCTCCTGCCCGACCTCCGCATGCTCACCTCGGAGCAGCAGCGATGAACGACCGCCTTCGCGACTCGCTGCGCGAGCTGGCCGACATCGCCCAGCCGGCCGACCTGTACGACGGCGCCGTCCGCCGCTCGCGCCGGATCGCCCGCCGGGAGGCCACGGTCGGCACCGCCGCCGCCCTCGCCGCCCTCGCGCTGCTGGCCAGCGGCCTGTGGCGGCTGCCGGCCCACGAGGCGAAAGAGCCGGCGCTGGGTCTGCGCTCCTCGGCGCCGGCCTCCCTCGCGCCGCTGCCGCGGCCCACGCCGGCCGTGCCGCGCAACACGGCCGCGCCGACCCATCAGGCCGCCAAGCCACCCACCGCCCTCGTGCGGCACAAGAACCGGCCGCAGGTCGCCGAGTCGACGGCCGCGCCGGAGTCCCGCGCGCTCGCCGACCTGCCCGGCCACGTCTTCTACCAGCAGACCGGCGCCGATCCCGACGTCGTGCGCATGTCGCCGGACGACGGCGCGGTCGACACCGTCCTGCCCAAGGCGCCCTCCGCGGTCGGCGTCTCGCCCGACGGCAACCGCATCGCGTACGCCATCGACGGCACCCTGCTCGTCGAGCCCACCGGCGGCACACCCGAGCAGGTCGCCACCGGCGTGAACACGGCCGATCAGCCGCCCGCCTGGTCGCCCGACGGTGACCGCCTGCTGGTCGCGGCCGGTGCGCCGGCGATCCTCCAGGTCGGCTCGGGCACGCTCACCCCGCTGGGCAAGCAGCTCGCGTCCGGGCAGCATTTCCGCTGGTCGGGCGATGGCACGACGCTTGTGTACGCGACTTCGTACTGCTCATTGAAGGTGGCGGCGGGCGACTCGGACGCGGCGGTCCCGGTGATCGGCGACCGGCAGCCGGTGGACAACCCGGACGGCCTGGCCGCATGCAAGCCGACCAGCGTCGACGCGACCGGGCAGCGGGTGACCGTGCCGCTGCAGACCACCGGCGAGACCGGCGCCGACAGCCCCGACACGGCCGACGCGGTGGTCGACACGGTCACCGGCGACGTGGTGTCGCTTCCGATCGCGGGCAGCGTGGTCGGCGCGTTCTTCAACCCCGACGGCAACCTGCTGGTCCGCTCGCGCAAGGGCACCCGGACGACGCTGTCGCTGTTCGCCCCCGACGGCACGCTGCTCGTGCAGGCCAAGGAGCCGTCCGAGCTACACGGCCTGAACCTCCTCGCCTACACGCGTTAGGTTTTCTTGCGGCCGAAGAGCTTGAAGCTGCGTTTCGTGGGGGTGGGCTCGCGGGCTGCCTCGCCGTTGAGGACGGCCAGGCGGTGCTGGGCCACCGGGTTCTCCGGTTCCATCCGCAGCGAGGTGAGCAACGCCTGCCGGGCCTGGTCGGTGTGGCCGAGCGCCTCCAGCGCCACGCCGTGCGTGAAGTAGTAGTGCGGCTCGTTCGGATCGAGGCCGATCGCCGTGCGCGCGGCCTGCTCGGCGTCGGCGAACTGCCGGTCGGCGGCGAGCAGCGCCCAGGCCACCCGGTCGTGCCAGAGCGGGTTCTTCGGCTCGGCTATCACCGCGCGGTAGGCCATGGTGACCGCGTCCTCGTGCTTGCCGAGCAGGCTGAGCGCACGGCTCGCGGTGGCCAGCGCCCCGGGGCTGTCGGGCGCCAGCGCGATCGCCCGGTTCGCCGCCTCGAGCGCGCCCTGGTTGTCGTCGAGCGCGAGCCGCAGCCGCGCCATCAGGTTCCAGCCGGCCACCGAGGCCGGGTCGGCGGCGAGCACCGGCTCCAGCGTCCGGGCCGCCTCGGCCGGGTCCATCCGCTCGAACGAGGCCGTGGCCCGGGCGATGCCGGTCTCGGTCGGGTTCGAGACCACCCCGGGTGCTGATTGGGCGAAGTCGGAGGACACGTGTCCATCTTCAGCGATTTGCCGGATTTCAGGAGCGGATTCCGCGGAACCTCTCGCGGCGCGCACGACGCCGGCGGACGAGCACCATCAGGCACACCACCGCCGCGAGCACCAGCACCAGCGCCGCCACCGAGAGCCACCAGGCCGAGTCGGTCGCCCCGATCTCGAGCAGGATCGCCGCGACCACGCAGCCGATCACCACCCACCAGAGCACGATGCTCACCCGGTCGAGCGAGACGTTCACCCCGGCCGCGCGGACGTGCGCATTCGAAGCCGAGACGGTCAGCAGGCGTACCGCGAACCCGCCCACCGCCGCGACGCCGAGCAGCCAGGGCAGCCATCCGGCGGGCGCGACGGTCGCGCCGAGCAGCAGGAGCAGGCAGAGTGTGGCACCGATCCCGGCGATTCGCTGACGGCCCTGGGTGAGCACGGTCATCAGGTACGCCCGCAGCGAGCGGTCCAGCCGGGTCACGAAGTAGGCGGCGAACGCGATCGGCGCCAGCGCCGCCACCCCGGCCAGCACCCGGGCCCCGCCGACCGAGAACTCGGTCATCCGCCAGCCCACGTACGCGAGGACGGCCAGCAGCACCGCCGTGTAGAGCAGGAACCGGCGCAACGCCACGTCGAGCATGAACCGGCTGGCCTGTTGCCGGGGGTCGGCCCGCAGCGCTCCGGCCAGCCCGCTCGCGCCCCGGGCCAGCCGCCCCAGCGCGAACGGGTTGCGGTGCACGACGTCCAGCGTGGCCAGCTCGTGCTGCGCGACCGCGTTGTCCGGCTCGAGCGCGAGCGCGTCGCGCAGCGCCTGCCGGGCCCGGTCGGTACGGTCGAGCTGCTTCATCACCATGGCGTATGTGATCCGGAAGTCGGCCTCGTTCGGATCGAGCTGCACCGCGAGCCGGGCCGCGTGCTCGGCCTCGACCGCGCGCCGCCCGTCGCCGAGCAGCGCCCAGGCCACCCGGTTGTGCCGGTACGCGTTCTCGGGCTCGATCTGCGCGGCTCGCTGCGCCACCTGAACCGCCTCGTCGTGCCGGTCGAGCCCGGTGTACGCCCGGCTGAGCGCGCCGAGCGCCTCGGCCGACTCGGGCGCGACCAGCACGGCCTGATGCGCGGCCCGGTATGCCGGCTCCGGCTTCTTGAGCGCGAGCTGGGCGTGGGTCATGAGCACCAGCGCGCGCACGTTGTCGGGCTCGGCCGCCAGCACCGGGCCGAGCAGCTCGGCCGCCGCCGACGCGTCGCCGCGCTGGAACTGCACGGCCGCCATCGCGACGGCCGTGCTCACATCCGTCATTGCCCGGCCGGGCCGGAAGGCCGACCGGGCGAGGTGGGGAGCCAGCCGGCCGAGCGCGTGTGGTCGTGCGGCTCGAACCAGGGGATCGACGCGAAGGCCCGCACCGGGAACGTGCCGAAGCCCTCGATCCGCGGCGGCGTGGCGGTGAACCGGGCGCCGGTCGGCGGCAGCTGCTCGAGGCCGGTGAGGTGCTCGACGATCGGGATGCCGGCGGCCAGCAGGATGCTGTGCGCGGGCCGCTCCCCCGCGCTCTCCGCCGACATGTCGTCGATGTTGACCGCGTCGATGCCGACCAGCGCCACACCCCGCTCGACCAGCAGCTTCGCCGCATCCGCGGTCAGGTACGGGTTGTTCTCCGCATATGAAGGCGTGCCCCAGTGCCGGTCGCCGCCGGTGTGCAGCAGCACCGCGTGCCCGGCCAGCGTGAGCGGCTCGAGGTCGGCCGCCTCGACCGCCCGCCGGCCGGCGCCGGCCGTGCGCACCACCGCGGCCGGCAGGTCGGCGAGCCGCCCGAGCGGCAGCCCGGCCAGGTCGGTCCCGCCCACGTAGCGGTGGCGCGGGCTGTCCAGGTAGGTGCCGGTCTGCCCGACCATGTCGATCCGGTCCATGCTGAACTCGGTGCCTTCGGCATAGCGGGTGCGGGAGTCGGCCCAGGTCAGGTGGGGGCTGATGACCGGGCCCGGCAGCCCGGGGTAGGTGGTCATGCCGTCCGCGATGACATGGCTGAGCTCGACGAGCTCGAGCCGGATCGCCGACCGCCCGGTGGGCTGAGCTTGCTCGCCGGACTGGCCCGGCTCGCCGAAGACCCGGCACGCGGTGAGCTCGACCCCTTCGACGTGGCGCAGGCCGAGCGCGGCCACCAGCAGCGCGGAGATCTCGGCCTGGGTGACGTCGGCGTGCGGCACGTCGATCTTCAGGCCCTGCGCCCGCACGCTGCCGCCGCCGGTGAGGATGACGGCGGCGTCGAGCTCCGCCCGGTACTGCAGCACGGCTGCCCCCTATCGCAGTTTGATGATCGCTTCCACGATCAGCCAGATGCCGAAGATAGCGAAGAGCGCGGCCGCGCCGTACTTGATGACCCGCTCGGGCAGATGACGGCCGAGCATCCGGCCCACCAGGATGGCCAGCGCGTCGGCGGCGACCATGCCGATGGTCGAGCCCAGCCAGGTGCCGAACCAGCCGTGCTGGGTGGCCAGCGTGATCGTCGCGAGCATCGTCTTGTCGCCGAGCTCGGCCAGGAAGAACGCCCCGCCCACGGCGAGAACGGCCGATTTCGTCGTACGCGATGCCTTGTCCTTCTCGTCGTCGGTGAGCTTGTCGCCGCGCAGAGTCCAGGCGCCGAAGACGAGGAACGCGATGCCGGCGACCAGCGAGATCCAGCCGGTGGGCAGGGTCGCACCGAGGCCGTACCCGATGCCGACCGACACGGCGTGCACGACCGCGGTGGCCACGGTGATGCCGATCAGAACCGGCACGGTCTTGAAGCGAGTGGCGAACGTCAGCGCCATGAGCTGCGATTTGTCGCCGAGCTCCGCCACGAAGATGACCACGAAGCTGATCGCCAGCGCGGCGAGGAAGCCATCCACGAAAAAACTCCCGGTAGTCGGGACCGGGAGGAAGGCGCAGGACGACCTCGACCCGGCCGTCAATGAACAACAGCCAAGTCGAAGGTCTCGCTCGCCCCGCTTTCGCAAGGCCGTGCGGCCGGACCCCGAGGGGCCAGTATGTCGACCGCGACGTTAGGAGCTACTCCCCTTCGCAGATTGAAGCTTACCCGGCGCCACCCCCCGAATAGCCCGGGAGGTGGCGCTACTCACGAGTCTTATCGGGAGATCGTCCGCTGGAGCTCGAGGCGGATCGGGGACGTGGGGGCGCGCTTGGTCTTGGCCGCGCCGTTGGCGGGGTCGGGCTGGGGAATCGGGTCGCAGCGTTTGTCGGAGCGCTCGCCCGGCAGGCGCTTGGGGAGCAAGCCTGCGGCCAGGTAGCCGGCGATCACGTTGTCGACGCAGTCGTCGCCGAAGAGCGACCCCGCGTGGGTGGTGCCGCCGACGCCCTCGACCAGCGCCGAGCGCGGGAACCGCTTGCGCACCTCGAGGCTGCCGGTGAACGGCGTGGCCGCGTCCAGCGTCTCGCTGATCAGCAGGATCGGCGCCACGGTCTCGCCGGAGACGTTGGTCGGGATGCCGGGCGCGCCCGGCCAGGTGCGGCACGGCGTGTTGTACCAAGCGTTCGCCCAGGTCTCGAACGGCGCCCGGCGGTAGACCTCCCAGTTGTCCGAGGTCCATTTCGTCCAGCTGGTCGGCCAGGCCACGTCGGTGCACTGGACGCCCAGGTAGATCGCGTACCCGTTGTCGGCGCCCTTCTCCTGCGGGTTGTTCTTCAGGTAGAGCTTCTCGAGCGGCCCGGCGTCGCGCTTGCGGACCCAGTCACTGAACGCCTGCGCGATGTCCTCCCAGCCGAAGACGTAGTAGCCGGCCTGGAGGAAGACGTCGGTGAACTCGGAGGAGCCGATCTTGCCGCCGGCCGGCTTGACGGACAGCCGGGCCCGCTCGGCGTAGTAGAGCCGCTCGACGGCGCGGGCGGTGCGCCCCAGGTGGTAGATCTTGTTGTACTTCGCCAGCCACGCGAAGTAGATCTTCATGTTCTTGTCGAACGCGATGTCCTGGTCGAGGTTGGAGTCGTACCAGACCCGGGCCGGGTTCACGACGCCGTCGAGCACCATCCGGCGCACCCGCGACGGATAGAAGGTCGCGTAGACCTGGCCCAGATAAGTGCCGTACGAGAAGCCGTAGAAGTTGATCTGCGTGGCGCCGAGCGCGAGCCGGATGCTCTCCATGTCCCGCACCGAGTCCTGCGTCTTGAGGTGGTCGAGCAGCGCGCCGCCGGCCTTCCCGCAGTCCTTGGCGTACCGCTCGGCCCGCCGCAGCCAGGTCGTCTCGATCGCGGTGGTCGTCGGCAGGTATTCCGGCCGGCGGAAGCCCGCGTAGTCGCTGTCGCAGCTCAGCATCGGCTTGCTGGCGCCGACGCCGCGCGGGTCGAAGCCGATCCAGTCGTACGCGGCGCCGGCGTCCCGGGGCACCAGCGAGCCGAGCACCGCGAGCCCCTGCCCCTTCGCGCCCGGCCCACCCGGGTTGACCAGCATGACGCCCTGGTACTTGGCGTCCGGGACGGTGTGCTTGATGCGGGAGACCGCGAGGCTGAGGGTCGGGCCGTCGGGCTTCCGGTAGTCGATCGGGACCTTGAGGAAGCCGCACTCGCCCTTGCGCGTCGCCAGCGACGGATCGGTGCACGCCCCCCACGTGATCTCCGGGCCGGCCTCACGGCGTGCCTGGTCCGCCTGGGCCTCGGTCGCCGCAACCCCGATCGCCGCCAAGGCGATCGTCGTGGCCGCCGCCAAAAATCTCTTCATCCCAGCCCTCTCGTGTCCGATTCACCCCAATATGCTGCGGCGTGGCCGGCCGCAAGAGGGCCGTCCACGCCGGGGCGTTACCAAAGAAAGCTGTTCGGCTTACCGCTTCCGAAGCCGCTGGGCGCCGAGCGCGATCGCGCCGAGAGCGGCCACGACGATGCCGTAGACCAGGGCGGTCGGGTGCAGGCCGAAGGAGGTCGCGGCGAATCCGGCGACCACGGCCGGGAGGCTGAAGGCGGTGTACGCGATCACCAGCGCGACCGCGAACAGCTCGCCCCGCTCGTGCGGCGCCGCCAGGATCGCCAGCGTGCCGAACGAGGCGAGCGCCGAGGCGCCGAAGCCGATCCCGGAGATCACCGTGCCGGCCGCGGCCACCGCGACGTTGTCCCATTCGAGCCCGGCCACACCGATCACCGAGCCGAGCGTCAGCAGCGTGGCGGCCAGGGTGAGCACGCGCGGGGTCGGAAGCTTCCGCATCGCGTACGAGGTGATCGCGCCCGTGCCGCAGAGCAGGGTCACGACGAACCCGCCCACGAGGTGGTTGGTGAGCCCGAAGACGCCGGCCGCCACCGACGGGCCGAGCGACAGGTAGAGCCCGCCGAGCGCCCAGCTGGCCACGATGATCGGCGCGAGGGCGAGGACGTCGGCCCGCAGCCGGGACGGCACCCCGAGCTTGGGCGAGAGCGAGGCGACCGCGCCGGGCCGGCGGGCCGAGGTCTCGGGGATCCGGGCCACCACGAACCCGGCCAGCGCCATGCCGACGAGCAGCAGCGCCCAGATCAGGTGGGTGGGCTCGGGCGCGAACTGCACGAGGGCGCCGCAGCCGAGCGCGCCGACGGCCAGGCCGGCAACGGGGGCGATGCCGTTGATCAGGCCGGCCCGCCCGGGAGCGTGCGGCGGGTTGAGGTCGACCAGGGCCGCGCCGAGCGTGGTGAGCGCGGCGCCGGTGGCGATGCCCTGGAGCAGGCGGGCCACGAGCAGCACGGTCACGTCGCCGGCGGTGAGGAACAGGGCGAGCGAGGTGGCCTCGAGCGCGATCGCGGCGGCCAGCACCGGGCGGCGGCCGACGTGGTCGGACAGGGCGCCGAGGGTGAGCAGCGCCCCGATCAGGCCGACCACGTAGACCGCGAAGATCACCGTGAGCGTGGTGGCCGAGAAGCCCCACAGGTGCTGGTAGACGACGTACAGCGGAGACGGGGCGGCGGAGGCGGCCGCGAAGGTGACGAAGATTGCGGCGATCGCCGCGAACGCGACCGGGCGGGAGAGCCGCCGGCCGGTGACGGCCGGTCTGGCTTCGGCAACGGTGGTCATGGGCGATTCCCTCCGAAGGCTTGCACAGACAGGTCTGTCTGCCTGAATGAGAGTAGACAGACCTGTCTGGTATCGTCAAATACATGTCCGCTGCGTCACCCACCAAGAAGGCAACCGCCCGTGAGCGTCTGCTCGCCGCGGCCGACGAGCTCTTCTACGCCGAGGGCGTGCACACCGTCGGCATCGACCGCATCATCGAGCGCGCCGGGGTCGCCAAGGCCTCCCTCTACAGCGCCTTCGGCAGCAAGGAGGAGCTGGTCCGGGCGTACCTCGAGGGCCGGCACGAGCTGCGCCGCAAGCGGCTGATGGCCGGCCTCGAGCGCTTCGACAACCCGCGCGACCGGCTGCTCGGCGTCTTCGACGTGCTCGCCGAGGTCACCGGCACGCCAGGCTTCCGGGGCTGCGCCTTCTACAACGCCAGCGCCGAGTCGGTGGCCGAGGGCGGCGCGGTCGAGCAGGTCTCCAACGCCAACCGCGCCTGGACCCGGGGGCTGTTCACCGAGCTCGCCCGGGACGCCGGTGTGGTCGACGCGCCGGGCCTGGCCGGCCAACTGATGATCATCTACGACGGCGCCTCGGTCGGCGCCCGGATGGACAAGCACCCCGGCGCCGCCGTGCTCGCCCGCGGCATAGCCGCCGGGCTGCTGGACGCCGTCATGGCGAGATAAGCGGCGGCGCTGCTGGGTAGGTCTACTTGGTGTCGATCGGCTCGGCCACGCCCGTCGCCGGCGACAGCGGCTGAGCGTCGGAGACCTCGGCCTTCACCTCGGCCTCGCGGGTGACGTACGCACCCTCGGCGGCGAGGCTCTCAGCGGCGGCATTCTCGGCGGCGACGCCCTCCGTGGCGACGCTCTCGGCGGCCACGGCCGGGGCCTTCCGGCCGCGTACCAGCGAGGCGACCGCGCCGACCACCAGCAGCCCGATGGCCATCCAGAAGACGATCACCAGGCCGTCATGGAACGGCTCGGCGATCAGCCGCGGGAAGAACTCGAGGCCGGTGAGGTTGGCCGCGTTGTCCGCCGGCAGCGCGCCCAGCACCTGCGGGCCGAGCAGCTGGCCGATCGGGTTGTAGCCGAGGAACGCCGCGAACAGCGTCCCGACCGGGGGCAGCTGGGCGATCGCGTCGGCGGTCTGGGCCGGCACGCCCTGGGCGGTGAGGCCGGTGGAGAGCGAGTGCGGCAGCGAGCCGGCGAGACCGGCCACCATCAGCGAGAAGAAGACGCCGATCGAGAGCACCTGGCCGGCGTTCTGGAAGGTGGCCCGCATGCCGGAGGCGGCGCCACGCATGTTGGCCGGGACGCTCGACATGATCAGCGACGTGTTCGGCGCCGCGAACAGGCCGCCGCCCAGGCCGTTGATGAAGATCAGGATGGCGAAGACCACGTAGTTGAAATCGCCGGGCAGTGCCAGCAGGCCGAGGAACGACGCGGCCATCACCAGCAGGCCGCCCGCCGCGAACGGGCGCGGGCCGAACTTGTCGGAGAGGTACCCGGAGAGCGGGCCGGCCGCGAGGAAGCCGATCGTCATCGGGACCAGGTAGATGCCGGCCCACAGCGGGGTGGATGCGTAGTCGTACCCGTGCAGCGGGAGCCAGATTCCCTGCAACCAGATGATCAGCATGAACTGCAGGCCGCCACGGGCCACGCTGGCCAGCAGGTTCGCGGCGTTGCCGGTGGTGAAGCCGATGTTCTTGAACAGCCCGAGCGGGAACATCGGCTCGGCGACCCGGGACTCGATGATGCCGAACGCGACCAGCACCAGCGCGCCGCCGATCAGGCCCAGCAGCACCCACGGGTTGGTCCAGCCCTGCGTGTGCCCGCCGTACGGCTGGATCCCGTACGTGATCGCGGCGAGCACGGACGTGAGGCCGACCGCGAAGGTCGCGTTGCCCCACCAGTCGATCTTCGCCTTCCGGCGCACGCCGGTGTCGTGCAGCGACCGGTACGCCCAGATGGTGCCGAGCACACCCAGCGGGATGTTCACCCAGAAGATCGAGCGCCAGTCCCACTCGGCGAGCACGCCGCCGAGGACCAGGCCGATGAACGAGCCGGCCAGCGCCGAGACGATGTTGACGCCGAGCGCCATGCCGCGCTGCTCGGCCGGGAAGGCGTCGGTGATGATCGCGGCCGAGTTGGCCATCAGCATCGCGCCGCCGACCGCCTGGAGCACCCGCCAGCCGATCAGCCAGAGCGCGCCGCCGCTCCCGTCGAACGGGTCGAGCGAAAGGATGATCGAGGTGATCGTGAAGATCGCGAAGCCCGCGTTGTAGATCTTGACTCGGCCGTACATGTCGCCGAGCCGGCCCAGCGTCACCACCAGCACCGCGGTGACCAGCATGTAGCCCATCAGCATCCAGAGCAGGTAGCTGACGTTGCCGGCGTCGAGCGGGTTGACGTCGATGCCCTTGAAGATCGCCGGGAGCGAGATCAGGACGATCGACGAGTTGATCGTGGCGAGCAGGTTGCCGAGCGTGGTGTTCGACAGCGCGACCCATTTGTAGCGCGGATGATCCACAGCTAGCACGGGATTTGTCCTTCTTCGATGTGTTCTCTAGGGGGCCGGCTGCTCGGCCAGCAGGTCACTGAGCCGGTCCAGCGCGGGGAGCGCAGCCACGATCGCGGCGTGGTCGTCGGCGGGCAGCTGCTCCAGCAGGGCGGAGAGCGCGCGGGTGCGCCCCTCGCGGCGGCGGGCCACGGCCTCCTGGCCGGCCTCGGTGATCGTGACGACGACGGCGCGGCCGTCGGCGGGGTCGGAGCCCCGGCGGGCCAGGCCCTCCTTCTCGAGGCGGGTGACCAGCTGCGTCATCGCGGGCTGACTGACGCCCTCGGGAGCGTGCAGCTCACAGAGCCGATGTGGGCCGCCGCGCTCGAGCCGGCGCAGCGTCGAGGCGGCGGTGAGGCTCAGCTGCGCCCGGGGGGTGAGCCGGCGGAGCAGCTCGTAGAAGCGCTCGAAGCCGGTGGCGATCGCCTGGTCCTCGGCCGAGATCGTCGTTGTCTGCCGCACCCGATTTTTATATCACTGGCTTATACAAGTTTTATCACCAAGTGATGCATCGCTCACTTCGCAATTCGCCCAAACGTGCCGCGCGCCCTTGCACATCCCGGCGCGCTCATGATGGCAGCATGCGGGCATGGACGAGCAGACCTTCTGGGACCTGGTCGACCGGCACGGCCCCGACCCGGCCGACGCGGACCGCCTGGCCGACGAGCTCTCCGACCACGGCGCCGCGGACATCCGGGACTTCGCCGACCACCTGGCCCGCGCGCTGCACGCGCTGGACACCCCCGCCCACTATCGCGCCGTCGCAACCTCCGGCGAGTCGTTTCTGGGCGTTCGCTGCGCGGCCGTCGCCGCCGGAGCGAACGCGTACCGGAGGGTTCTGAGCGCGCCCGCCGCGCTCGCCTCCTACGCCCACCGCCCCGGCACGCAGCTCCTCCCGGTGGCCGAACGCGCCTTCCGCACCTCCACCCGCGGAGACTGGCAGCACCAGCCCGAGGTCGGCACGACCACCGGCTCCAACTCCGCCGCGTGGAGCGGCGCCTGGCTGCACCCCCACATGGGCACGACCACCGGCGGGAGCAACGCCCCGCAGGACTACATGATCGCCCTGCGGCACGTGGCGCTGACGCTGGACGCCGACCGTGCGTGGCGCACGTGGTGGGGCCGGTCCGGCCTCGCGGCCTGCGAGCTGGGCATAGTCGCCGAGGGCAAGCTCGACCACCTGCGGCCCAGCGCCGACATCCGCCGCTGCGGCGACCGGCTGCGCGCCAACTTCACCTGCGCGCTGCCCGGCGACGGCGCCGACCTGCCGACCCGGGCCGCCGGCGAGGTGCGGGCCATGTTCGAGGTGATCCGGCAGGCCATCTCGATGCCCGGGCTGCCGCCGACCCCGCCGGTGCCCACACTGCCGCCCGACGTGCCCGCGGTTTCGGTGACCACCAAGCCGCTGCCGGAGCTGCCGGCCGAGCTCGAGCCGCAGGGCTACCTCACCCTCGCCCAGATCCAGGAGTTCTTCGGCTGACCATCTGCCCTTGAAGGCTGTTCCGCGTACGCGCGACGAGCGCTTACTATCTCTGCGCCATGGACACGCCGACCGGGGAGACCGAGCCGCAGCGCACCGGCCGGATCGTGGCCCTCGACGGCCTCCGGCTGGCCGCCGCGCTCATGGTGGCGCTGTTCCACTACGCGGGCCGGGCCGGCGGCTTCGAGGTGGTCTGGGGCGACACTCCCGCCAAGATCTTCCCGTTCCTGCACCGTCCCGCCGCGTACGGCTGGCTCGGCGTCGAGCTGTTCTTCCTGATCAGCGGCTTCGTGATCTGCATGAGCGCCTGGGACCGCGACACCATCCCGTTCTTGCGGTCGCGGGCGATCCGGCTCTTCCCCGCCTACTGGGCCGCCGTGCTGATCACCGCGACCGCGGTCTACTTCTGGCCGGTCGTCACCAGGCCGGCCGGCCTCAGCAACGTGCTGCTCAACCTCACCATGCTCCAGTTCCCCCTCGGCGTGCCCCAGGTCGACGGCGTCTACTGGACACTGTGGAACGAGGCACGGTTCTACCTGCTCTTCGCCCTCCTGGTGTGGCGCGGCCTCACCGTGGCGCGGGCCATCTGGTTCGGCTACGGCTGGCTGACGATCGGCGCGGTGGCCATGGCCGGCGGCGAGAAGTGGATGCTCGACGTGCTCCAGCCCGCGTACTCACCGCTCTTCGTGGCCGGCATGGCGTTCTTCCTGATCCACCGCTTCGGCTCGAGTCTGGCCCGATGGGGCCTGGTGGCCGCGTCGTTTCTGCTGGCGCAGCACAACATGCTCGCCCGGGTGGCCCTCGAGGAGGCGATGGACATCCACGCCCCGCTCTCCGACAAGGCCGCGATCCTCACCCTGGCCGCCTTCTTCGGCGTGCTGGCAGCGGTCGCCGTGGGCTGGACCGCCGGCATCCGGTGGCGGTGGCTGACCACCGCGGGCCTGCTGACGTACCCGTTCTACCTGATCCACGAGGCCGTCGGCTGGATCATCATCCACTACACCCACGGCCGGGCGCCGCACTGGCTGATCCTGACGGCGGTCCTGCTGCTGATGCTCGCCGCCGCCTGGCTGCTGCACCGGCTCCTGGAGCGCCCGATCGCCGCCTACCTGCGCCGCAACCTCACCCTGCGCAGGCCGGCCGCACCGGGCATCCAACGGCATGTGGCCGGTAAAAAGCCCGTCGAGGCCGAACGTCGCCACCCCATTGACGACGGTGTCCTCGTCGATCCCCGACCATGAGGCGGATCGGCGCGCTGGACGGGCTGCGGGTGGTCGCGGCGCTCATGGTCGCGCTCTACAGCTACGTGAGCCGCCCGCAGGACATCGTCGCCGTCTGGGGCGTGCCCTCCGCGACGATTTTTCCGTATCTGCACGGCTTCACGAAGTACGGCTGGCTCGGGATCGACCTGTTCTTCCTGGTCAGCGGGTTCGTGATCTGCCTGAGCTCGACCGGGAAGGACCCGGCCGCCTTCTTCCGGTCGCGGGCGATCCGGCTCTTCCCGGCCTTCTGGCCCTCGGTGCTGATCACGGCGATCGTGCTGCATCTCTGGCCGGTGGTGGTGCCGCAGGTGCGGGCCAGCGACATGCTCACCAACCTCACCCTGCTCCACCAGCCGGTGGGCGCCGCGTCGGTCGACGGCGTCTACTGGACATTGTGGACGGAAGTCAGGTTCTACCTCCTTTTCGCCCTGCTGCTCTGGCGTGGTTTCACCCAGCAAAGAGCCACGATCTTCGCGTACGCCTGGCTGATCGCCGCCGCCGTGGCCGTGTCGTCCGGCGAGCGGTGGCTGCTGATCGTGCTCCAGCCGACCTACGCCCCGCTGTTCGTCGCCGGCATCGCGTTCGCCCTCATCCACCGCTACGGCTCGAGCCTCCCGTTGTGGGGCCTGGTCGCAGCCTCGTTCCTACTGGCCCAGAACAACCTGGTCCAGCGGGCCGCCGGCGTCGCCGAGTCCGCCGTGCGCAGCCCGCTCTCCGCCCCGGTGACGATCGCCGTCGAGGCCGCCTTCTTCGCCGCGCTGGCCGTGATCGCCATCAAAGCGAAGGCGCCCGCCGTCGCAGCGGACGGGACAGGCGCCGAACGGCACTGGCTCACCACCGCCGGCCTGGTGACGTACCCCTTCTTCCTGCTGCACACCGTGCTGGGCTGGACGGTCATCCACTTCCTGCACGACCGGCTGCCGCCCTCCGTGGTGCTGGCCGGCGTGCTCACGCTCATGGCCGTGGCCGCCTGGCTCGTGCACTACGTGATCGAGCGCCCGGTGGCCGCGGCCCTGCGCGCCCGCCTGCCGAAGCCCGCGCCGGCCACCGAGAGCCAAAAGGCCATCGAGGGTCAAAAGGCCGAGCCTCAGTAGGTCAGCGACACCAGCTCGCGCAACTGGTCGACCGCGGACGGCGGCAGCTCGTGCGCCGCGGCGGCCACCACCCCACCCCGCAACACCGCATAGATCTCCTCCTGCGCCTCGGAGGGCAGGTCGGGGATCCACAGGCTGCCGAGGTTCTCGTCGACGATCGTGCGCAACCAGTCCGCGGTCTTCTCGTCGGACAGCCGGGGGATGAGATATTCGAGGGTCCAGTCGAAGAGGCCGCCCGACGACTGCCAGTCGCGGTCGGGGCGCACCATGATCAGCGCGGCCATGCGTGCCCCAGAGTGAAGGCGCGGGGCGCCAGCAGGCGGTTCGCGAGGAACAGCTCGACGGTGTCGACCTGCGGCGGGGTGAACAGCGAGACGTCGACCGGCACGATCTCGGCCTTGCGCAGGTGCAGCAGGATCTGCTCGGAGAAGCGCCGCCACTGCTGATCGAAACGACCGGCCGCGAACGGGCCGACCGCGTCGTAGGAGACGCCGTGCTCGTCGAACCAGTCGGCCCGCGACCATTTGGGAGCGCGAGTCAGGCGTACGCCCAAGGTGCGCTCGATTCGCACGGCGGTCTCCATCTCGTTCGGGCGGAATCGCCCGGTCGCCGAATCCAGTCCGAGCGCCCAGATGCGGTCGCGCTCCTCGAGGAGGGCGGCGGCAGCGGAACGCCGGAGGCCGAACAATGCGAACGGCCTTGCCAGGGTAAGGGTCGACAAATCCGGTCACCTCCCGTCAGTCAGCGATTCACCCGTTCTGGTCGATGCGCCCCCGGCTCGGGAGGTCGCGGCACTCTCGGTGTGACGACGACGGCGTTCCCGCCCTGCCCGATGCCCGCGTAGACGGTCGGGCTGGCGCCGCGCAGCAGGAACCCGTGCACGAGCCCCGCACCGGCGACCGCGGTCAGCGCGGCCGGCACGAACCAGACGAGCGCCGACTCGGGCGGCACGCCCAGCAGTGACGGGATGTTCCAGAACGCCAGGTAGCACAGCGTCCCGAGGGCCACTGTGGACAGGATCGGGGCGAGGAAGCGGCCCCACGTGCCCTCGCCGTTGGGCACGCGGTTGAGGTGCAGCAGCGCCGCGAGGGCGGTGGCCAGCAGCAGCACGAGCACGCCGAGGCCGCCCACGACGCTGAGCCGGTGGGCGAGCGCCGAGGGCGAGCGCACGCCGGCGAGGTAGGCCGTGGCGAGGGCGACCGCGGCGATGACCGACTGGGTCAGCGAGGCGGTGCGCGGCGCGGAGGTGCGGCGGGCCACCCGGCCGAGGGGTGCGGGCAGCACGTGCTCGCGGGCCAGCGCGTACAGGTAGCGGGCGATCGCGTTGTGCAGGGCGAGCGCCGCGGCGACCAGGGCGGTGAGCAGCACGACGCGGCCGGCGGTGACGGCCCACGGCGCGAGGCGGGCGCCGGCGAGGTCGAACACGAGCTCGGAGCCGCGGGCCCGGGCGAGCGCGGCGACCTGGCCGGGGTCGGCGCCGGCGCTCACCGACCACGCGGCGAAGGCCAGGACCAGGGCAAAGACAACAACCGACGCGTACGTGGCATAGCCCGCTTCCCGCCGCGGGCGCATGGTCTCCTCCGCGTACGTGCCGGTGGTCTCGAAGCCGATGAAGGCGAGCGCGCCGACCGCGAGGAGCAGGCCGAGCGCGGGCCGGTCGATGGCGGACGGGTTCGCGGGCAGGATCGAGCCGGGAGCGAACCGGTCGCCGGCCGGGGCGATGACGCTGGCCGCCCCGAACCCGGCCGCGACCGCGATCTCGGCGATCACGAGCAGCGCGAGCAGGCCGCTGAGGATCTCGACGCGCATCGGGCCGCAGAGCGCGACGATCAGCCAGCAGGCGGCGGCGACCATCCACCACTGCGCCTCGACGCCGAACCAGCTGTGCAGCAGCGGCGCGGCCGCGACCCCCACGACGCCGTAGATGCCGAGCTGAAGGGCGTGGTAGGAGACGAGCGCGAGCCAGGCCGCGGCGACGCCGGACGGACGGCCGAGGCCGCGCGAGACGTACGCGTAGAGGGCGCTCGCGTAGGGGGCGCGGTGGGCCATGGCCGCGTAGCCGGACGCGAAGGACAGCAGGACGACCGCGACGGCGACGAAGGTCAGCGGGACGAGCGGCCCGCCGCCACGGGCGTAGGCGGCGGGCACGACGGTGATCAGAACGGCGAGGGGCGCGGTCGCGGCGATCGCGAAGAACGTCACGGCGGCCGCGCCGATGCGGCCCGGGCCCAGGCCCCGGCCGGCGCCCGGCACTACGGACGGCGAAGTCGGTTCTGCGGACGGCGCGGAGAATCCGGGCCCCGTCGGGGCGGGGGGCGGATCCTCGGCGGTACCCACGGATCTATTGAGCCCTACGGGGTAGGCATCTGACAACTACCCGTATCGACTCACTCACTTTCGGTCATAGGTTTGGCACGGAGTGGCCATGACCTCAGGGTTCGATGAGGATTTTCCGACCCTCGCCCCGGCGGAACTGCTCGAGCGCGGTCGCGTACGAGGTCAGCGGGAACCTGTGAGAGACGAATATCGATGGGTCGAGAACCCCGGCCGCGAGCATCTGGCCGGCCCGGTCGAAACTGTGCAGGACCGCCATCGAGCCGGTGATGGTGATCTCGCGCCGGTAGATCTCGTACGGCTCGATCGCCACCCGGGCGTCGTACCCGGCGACCCCGAACTGCAGGAAAGTCCCGCCGCGTCCGACTCGTCGCAGACCGTCCTTGATGGCCGCTTCCGCACCCGTACAGTCGATGACGACATCGAAACCGCGTGGCGCGAGCAGATCGCCGGCCGATGCGACGGCTGCGGAGCAGCCGAGCCGTGTCGCCGTGGCCAGACGCTCGGGATTGAGGTCCACCATG
This sequence comes from Actinoplanes sp. NPDC051513, assembly GCF_044454685.1. Taxonomy (NCBI): domain Bacteria; kingdom Bacillati; phylum Actinomycetota; class Actinomycetes; order Micromonosporales; family Micromonosporaceae; genus Actinoplanes; species Actinoplanes sp. NPDC051513. The sequence continues at coordinate 297,645 of NZ_JBITDW010000010.1, read as the reverse complement.
GACACCGACTCGGCGCCCGACCGCTTGGCGAGCTCGAGCATCATCAGGCCCATCGTTCCCGAGCCGTAGATCAGGTACGACGAGGCCAGGTGGCGGGGCAGCACGTCGAAGCCGCGTACGGCGCAGGACAGCGGCTCGATCAGCGCCGCGTCCCGCGCCGCCAGCGTCGGCGGGAGCTTGAACAGGTTGGCCATCGGCGCCACGACGAACTCCGCGGCGCCGCCGCTCACCGTGACACCGATCGCTCCCCAGTTCTCGCACTGGTTGCCGCGGGCCCGCTTGCAGTAGTAGCAGTACCCGCAGTACAGCGACGGATCGACGGCCACCTGGTCACCGGCCTCGTAGCCGGTGACCGCCGACCCGACCGCGACGATCTCCCCGGCCATCTCGTGCCCGGGCACGATCGGGAAGGCCGGGGCGAACTCGCCCGCCATGATGTGCAGGTCGGTGCCGCAGATCCCGACCGCCGCCGGCCTGACCACGACCTCGGCCGGTCCCGGAGTCGGATCCGGGACCTCCTCGATCGCGATCTTCCCGGGAGTGACGACGACGGCTGCTCTCACTTGACGGCTCCCATCGACAGGCCGCGGACCAGCTTGTTCTGCGCCACCCAGCCGGCGATCAGCACCGGCAGGGAGACCAGGGTCGCCGCGGCGCAGAGCCGGGCGAGGAAGAGCCCCTCGGACGAGATGAACCCGACCAGGAAGATCGGCGCGGTGCCGGCGGCGGTCGCGGTCAGGTTCACCGCCAGGAAGAACTCGTTCCAGGCGAAGATGAAGCAGATCAGCGCCGTGGCGGCGAGGCCGGGCGACACGATCGGCATGATGATCTTCCGGATCGACGTGAGCAGCGAAGCGCCGTCGACCTCGCCGGCCTCGAGGACCTCGCGCGGCACCTCCAGCAGGAAGCTGCGCATCATCCAGACCGCGAGCGGCAGGTTCATCGACGTGTAGAGGATGACCATCGTCCAGATGTTGTCGAGCATCCCTAGATGCTTCGCCAGGAGATAGATCGGCAGCAATGCCGCGACCGCCGGCATCATCTTGGTGCTGATGAAGAAGAACAGCGAATCGGTCCATTTGGCGACGGGTTTCAGCGAGAGGGCGTACGCGGCCGGCGTCGCCAGCGCCACCACGAGCAGCGTCGAGAAGACGCTCGCCATCAGCGAGTTGAGCAGGAACGGCGTGATGTTGCGGTCGAAGACCTGCTCGTATTGATGCAGGGTCGGGGTGAAGACCCAGGTCGGCGGGTTGCTGGCGGCGGCCTGCTCCTGCTTGAAGCTGGTCAGCACCATCCAGATCACCGGGAAGACGAAGACGATCCCGGCGATCCAGGCGACGGTGCCCCAGATCGTGTTGCTGAGTCGTCGGTTCACCTGTTCTCCTCCATCCGGAACAGGCTGGAGATCACCCGGAGCGCGAACGTGGCCACGATGATCGTCAGGATCACCACGATCACGCCGGCCGCCGACGCCTCGCCGTACTCGAACTTGCGGAACGTGGTCAGGTAGATCTCGTACGGCAGGTTGGTGGTCGCCGTGCCGGGGCCACCCTGGGTGATGCTGAAGACCGCGTCGAACGTGTTGACCAGGTAGATCGAACCGAGCAGGCCGCCCAGCTCGAGGTACTGCCGCAGGTGCGGCAGGGTCATCCGGCGGAAGATCTGCCAGGCGTTGGCGCCGTCGACCCGGGCCGCCTCGAGCACGTCGTTCGACTGCGACTGCAGGCCGGCCAGCAGGATCAGCATCATGAACGGCGTCCACTGCCAGACCAGCGTGGTGATCACGGCGGCCTTCGGGTACGACGAGATCCAGTCGGTCGAACCGCCGAAGAGTCCGTTGATCAAGCCGTACGCCGGGTTGAAGATCGCGTGTTTCCACAGCAGCGCGGCCGCGATCGGCATAACCAGGAACGGTGTGATCAGGAGAGTACGGACGATCGGCCGCCCGACGAACTTACGGTCGAGCAACAGTGCCAGCACGAGGCCGAGGATCATCGAGAAGATCACCGCACCGGCCGTGAGGATCACCGTGTTGACCAGGGCCGCCCGCAGCCGCGAGTCGGTCAGCACGGTGACGTAGTTGTCCAGGCCGATGAACGGGTGCTTGCCCGGCTTGAGGGCGTTCCAGCTCAGCGTGGAGAGGTAGAGGGTGTAGAGGAACGGGATCTGCGTGATCAGGATCGCGAAGATCAGGGCCGGGAGCAGCGGCGCCCGGCGTATCCAGCGTTCTTTCTGGGTGCTGCCCTTGGGTGGCCGGACGGGCGGCTGGATCCGCTCGTCCGGCCGGGCCACGGTAGTGGTCATCTACTTGTAGTTCTTGGCCACGTCTTCGGCCTGCTTCTGGCCGTCGGCCAGGGCCTTCTCAACCGATGTGCTGCCCGCGATGGCGGCGCTCACCTCCTGCGAGACCTTGGTGCCCAGGTCGGAGAACTCGGGGATGCCGACGTACTGGACACCCAGCGCCGGCCGGGGCTGCACGCCCGGGTTCTGCGGGTTGGCGTGCTCGATCGAGCCGAGCGTGACGTCGGCGAACGCCTTGGCGGAGTCCTTGTACTCGGGGATCGAGTACGTCGAGGTGCGCTTGCCCGAGGGCACCCGCGACCAGCCGAGGTTCTTGCCGACCAACTGCTCGTAGTCCTTGCTGGTCGCCCACGAGATGAACTTCCAGGCCGCGTCCGCCTTCTTGGTGGTCTTGGGCATCGCCCACGCCCAGGTCCACAGCCAGCCGGAGTACTCGGTCTTGTTGACCGGCGCGTAGACGTAGCCGACCTTGCCGGACACCTTGCTGGCGTTCGGGTCCTCGAGCGTGCCGGCGGCCGAGGTGGCGTCGTACCACATGGCGGCCTTGCCCTGGCCGAACGTGTTCAGGCACTCGGTGAAGCCGGCCTGCGGGGCGCCCGGCTCGCCGTACTTCTTGACCAGGTCGACGTAGAACTGGGTGGCGGCGGTGAACTCGGGCGCGTTGACCTTGGGCGTCCAGTCCTTTTCGAACCAGGTGCCGCCGTACGTGTTGACGACCGTCGTCAGCGGCGCGAACAGCTCGCCCCAGCCGGGCAGGCCGCGCAGGCAGATCCCGGCGACGCCCTTGCCCTTGTCGTTGAGCTTGGCGGCGAAGTCGGCGACCTGAGCCCAGGTCGGGTGCTCGGGCATGGTCAGGCCCTTGGCCGCGAACAGCTCCTTGTTGTACATGAGGAACGAGGACTCGCCGTAGAACGGCGCCGCGTACATCTTGCCGTCGTCGCCGGTCAGCGACTGGACCATCGGCTTGAGCAGGTCGCCGGCGTCGTACGCCGAGTCGGCGTTGGCCTGGGTGGAGAGCTCGTGCAACCAGCCGTTCTTCGACCAGATCGGCACCTCGTACGCGCCGACCGTGGCGACGTCGTACTGACCGCCCTGGTTGGCGACGTCCTGGGTGACTTTGTCGCGAAGCTCGTTCTCCGGGAGGATCGTGAACTTCACGGTGATCCCGGTCTGCTTGGTGAAGTTGTCGGCGGTCAGCTTCTGGATGTCCTCCATCTGCGGGTTACCGACCATCAGCGCCGTGATGGTGTTGTCGTCACCGCCGCCGCTGCTGCCACCGGTCGAGCCGGCGCCCGAGCAGCCGGCCGCGGCCGCGGTGATCAAGAGTAGGCCGGTCATCGTTATCGCGAGTTTTTTGGGCATGGTGGAACCTCCGTTTATTCGAAAACGGCGTGGGTGGTTTTTAAAACCGCGTCAGACCCGGATGACCTGTGGCCCGAGCCTCGCGTAGCGGTGCGCCTCGGAAACCGGAAGCGCCGTGTCGGTGATGAGGGTTTCGAATTCCGCTATCTCGGCGAATTTGCAGAACGTGCGGACGCCGAATTTCGTGTGCACGCCGACGAAGACCCGTCGGCGGGAGGCCCGGACCGCGTGCGTCTTGATGTCGGCCACGGCCGGGTCGGGGGTGGTGAGGCCGGCCTCGCGGGATATGCCGTTCGCGCCGACGAAGGCGAGATCGATCACGAAACCGGAGAGCATGCCGGCCGCCCAGTGGTCGACGGTGGCCAGCGTCCGGCCGCGTACCCGGCCCCCGAGCAGCAGCACCGTGGCTGGGGTCGACTGGGCCAGCCAGGCCGCGGTGTTGAGCGAGGCGGTCACCACGGTGAGCGGCCGGTCGGTGGGCAACGCCTCGGCGATGAGCTGGGGCGTGAAGCCCTCGTCGATGAAGATGGTCTCGGCGTCACCGATCAGGCCGGCCGCGGCGGCCGCGATCCGGCGTTTCTCCGGCACCCCGCGGGTGGTGCGGATCGCCAGGTCGGTCTCGAATTTCGCGGTCTCCACCGGATACGCGCCGCCGTGCGTACGCCGGATCAGGCCGTGTTTTTCGAGCAGCCGCAGGTCGCGGCGAATTGTTTCGGCGGAGACGTTCAGTTCCGCGGCGAGTTTCGCGACGTTGACCTCGCCGTGGCGGCGGGCCAGCGCGACGATCTGGTGATGCCGCTCGTCCGAATTCAAACCGCACCCCCAAGCTCGATTAACCGTGGACTATTTGTAACACCATCGAAACCGTGTGGTCCGCATCACCTTCCGGGCAAGATGTTTGCATCCTTGCCCGGTTGGCGCGTGGTTTTTCGCGGCGCAATCCGGCTGTTTACGGTTCGAAGCAGACAAACTGCCTGCCCGTTTGTTCGAAGATCGCGCCCGCTTCGTGCCCGCGAGCGTCCGCTCGGGCGGCCACAGGATTCTCTCAAGTGGGCTCCGCCACGGCCGACTTGCATGCCGTGCTCGCGACTCAGCAACTGACGGAATTCCTGGCCGTGGTCGCCGACCGCCCCGGCGGTCCGGCCGCGCACCATGCTGCCGTCGACTGCGCCGCCCGCGCCCTCCACGCCGACGTGGCCGTGCTGCTGATCGACGATGGGGTGGTCGCCGCGGTCGGGGTCGACCCCGCCGCCGTGCCCGCGTACGCCCTCGGCGAGATCGCCGCCGGCCGCCGCTGCACGCTCGAGCTCGACGGTCACCCGTACGCCGTCACCTTCGCCGCCATCGGCGGCTCCGTCCCGCAGGTCGCGCCCGAGGAAGCCGGCGCCGGCATGGGGAACGGTCTGCTGGTCCTCGGCCGGCGCGGCGACGCCGCGTTCACCGCCGAAGAGGTCACCCTGCTGCGCGGCATGGCCCGGGTCCTCGAGCTCAGCCTCAGCTCGCTGCAACGCCTCGAGTCCGAGCGCCGGTACGCCGAGGAGAACGACCGCCTCCTCGACTCGCTCCAGCAGCGGCAACGCCTCTTCGAGAAGCTCACCGAGATCCAGCGCGCGATCGCCCGCCGCAACCCGCTCGAGAAGATCTTCGAGATCGTCACCGGCGCGGCCCGCGAGCTGCTCGGCGCCGAGATGTCCAGCCTCAACCTCATCGACCGCGACGACCCTGCCACCGGCGGGGTGGCCGCCGCCTCCGGCGTGCCGCCCGAGTTCATCAACCGCATGCAGCGCATGCCGCTGGCCGCCGGCGGCGTCTCCGGCCTCGCCATCCTCGGCGACGAGCTGGTCATGGTCGAGAACTATGCGATCTCGCCGATCGCGATCCCCGCCATGACCAAGGCGCAGCTGCGCTCGGTGATGGCCACCCCCGTGCACGAGAACGGGCGGCCCGTCGGCAGCCTCACCGTCGGCATGTTCAGCGAGCCCCGCGACTGGGACAAGCCCGCCCAGGAGATGCTCAAGGCGTTCGCCGAGCACGTCAGCCTCGCGCTGACCGACGCGCGCACGCTCGAGGCGATGAACCAGGCGTTCCTCGACTCGCTCACCGGGTTGCCCAGCCGCGCGCTGTTCCAGACCCGCATGGAGGAGACGCTCGCCTCCGGCTCCCTGGCCGTACTCTTCATCGACCTCGACCGCTTCAAGATGGTCAACGACTCGCTCGGCCACGCCGCCGGCGACCACCTGCTGATGGGCGTGGCCGACCGGATCAGGTCGTGCATGCGCGACGGCGACACCGCGGCGCGCCTCGGCGGCGACGAGTTCGCCGTGCTGCTGCCCGGGCTGGCCTCGCCGGACGAAGCCTCGCCGATCGCCGTACGCGTGCTCGAGCAACTGCGCGAGCCCTTCGACCTGAACGGCACCGAGGCGTTCGTCAGCGCCAGCATCGGCATCGCGTACAGCCGGCCCGGCGAGCACACCGCCCAGGAGCTGCTGGTCGACGCCGACCTGGCGATGTATCAGGCGAAGAAGCACGGCAAGGACAAGTTCGAGCTGTTCGAGCCCGAGATGAGGGCCGAGTTCCAGGCCACCATCAACCTCGAGTCCGACCTGCGGCGCGCGGTCGTACGGCACGAGTTCGAGCTGCGCTACCAGCCGATCGTCCACCTGACCACCGGCGAGATCACCGGCGTCGAGGCCCTGATCCGCTGGAACCACCCGCACCGCGGCGTGGTCCCGCCGGCCGACTTCATCCCCCTCGCCGAGGAGACCGGCCTGATCGTGCCGATCGGCGAGTGGGTGCTGCGCGAGGCAACCCAGCGCGTCGCCGAGTGGAACAAGCGCCGCGCGGGCCGCCCGCTCACGGTCAGCGTGAACATCTCGGCCGTGCAGCTGGAGCAGAGCGTGCTGCCACAGGTGGTGCAGTCGGCGCTGGACGCGAGCGGCCTGCCGGCCGACCGCCTGATCCTCGAGCTGACCGAGTCGCTGCTGGTCGACCACCGCTTGGCGACGCTGCGCCGCCTCGAGGCGATCAAGGCATTGGGCGTACGACTGGCGATCGACGACTTCGGCACCGGCTACTCGTCGCTGGCGTACCTGCGCCGCTTCCCGATCGACATCATCAAAATCGACAAGTCCTTCGTGGACGACGTCGTCGACGAGCCGACCGCCGCGGCCCTGACCCACGGCATCATCCAGCTGGGCCGGGCCCTCCAGCTCTCCACGATCGCCGAGGGCATCGAGCACGCCGGCCAGCTGAGCTCCCTGGCCGGCGGCAATTGCGAGCTGGGCCAGGGCTACTACTTCGCCGAGCCCCTGACCCGCTCAGCCCTCGACGACCTGCTGTTCCCGGTCCACCTGCCCCACGACTGCGATTGACGCACCCTCGCCGTCCTTTCCAGGCGAGCCTCAGACGGCCGCCATCCTTTGTCGCGGGCGTCGGCCGCCGTCGAGGCGGTCGGCCAGGCGGTGCAGCGCGCCGGCCGCCAGCACACGCAGCCGCCCAGGCGGCCGCTCGACCACGACCGGGCTGTTCGGCAGCGCCGATTGGCTCAGGCTGCCGGCGGTTCGGTTGACCAGTGAAATCATGCCCAGTTCCTGCATCGGACGATCCCTCCGTTTGGTGATGCGGGCTAAGCTCATTTCAGTGGAAACATTACCCGACTGATGCGGGTCAAACACGCTTTGGTGGAATCAATGTCAGATATCGCCAACCTGGACGTCTTCGGCGGCGCCGCCTGTCTCGACTTCGCCAACACGCTCGACGGCCGCGGCACCGAGAGCCCCGAGGAATACCTGCACACCTACGCCGACCTGGTGAGCTGGGGGCGCTACGCGGGAGTGCTCGACGAGTCCACCGCCCGGCGGCTGACCGGCGACCATCCCGCCGTCCTGCGCACCGCGCTGCGACTCCGCGAGGCGATCTTCCAGGTCTTCGTGGCCCTCGGCCGTGGCCAGGCCGCGCCCACGGACTCGCTGGCCACGGTGCAGGCGCGCTACGCCGAAGCGATGGCCGTCGCCCGGCTCGCCCCCGACGGCGACGGCTTCGACTGGCGCTTCGATGGGGACGACCCCGGCCGCGCCTGGTGGCCCTTGGCGGTCTCCGCCGTCCGGCTTCTCACCGCCGGCCCGCTCGACCGCGTGAAGGTCTGCGCCGCCGAGGCCGGGTGCATCGGCCTGTTCGTGGACACCAGCAAGAACCGCAGCCGCCGCTGGTGCACGATGGACGGATGCGGCGTCGACGCCAAGGTGCAGCGCCAGGCACGCCGCCGCCGCGACGCGCGAACGGCCTAGTTGGAGACCATCGGAGGTCGGGGTCGTCGGCCGCCGCCTGTGGACGGCGCCCGGATTTTGTCGTACCCGGCTGTTCTACTCGTCCCCACCCAGAGGTGCGGGGCGGGGGAGGTCTGTGGGCCGCCGGGTGATCCAAAAATCTTGCGGTGATCAGTGGCTGGGCGAGGCGTGCCATGGCCGGGGGTCGTGGGTGGGTGCGGTGGGTGCGGCCCGTCGCGCTGAGCCTCGGGGATCCCGCGATGTGGCGGTCGCGGCCGGTCTGTGGGACGCACTTCCCAAAGACCGGCCGGGTGTCCCGGTCAATGGGCGCAGGGCCCCACGCTGCGGGAAAGATCCGGGCGAGCGACGGGAATATCCACTTATATCGACCAGCTGTTGATCGAGGGCCGCTAGCGGTGATGAGGTCCCGTTCGCGGCAAACCGCCACTTATCAAGATCTCCACCCGCGGTCGCGGCAGCCGGGCCGAGCCGGGCGCGAAGCCGGCGACGGCAACCACCCGATGACCGCGACGGGCCGCACTCACGGTGACCACGCACGACCCCCGGCCATGGCAACCCCAGCCCAGCCACCCACCCCACCGCAACGGGCGCCACCCACAGTGACCACGCACGACCCCCGGGCCAAGGCGCGCCCCGTCCCAGCCGACGCTTCAACCGGCGGCCGAACGCGCCTTGCCCATGGCACAGCCCCCGTATGAGAAATGCTCGGATCAGCGTACGAGCCGGGGGCACCGCCGCCGACGCGCGGCGCACTGTGATCCACGTCTCCGGCGGTGCCGGCTCATCGCGCCAAAGCGAAGCGTCAACGAAGCGTCAGCGGTATACGTCGATGACGGTCTGCTCGATGCCGCTTCCCTCGCTGCCCTGGGCGGTCACCCGCAGCGACATCGTCCGGCCGTCCGCCGGCTTCGGCAACCGGGCCCGGTACACCCCGTCGCCCGAGCGCTGGGCCGCGGCGGGCTGCCAGGTCACGCCGCCGTCGAGCGAGGTCGCCACCGTGCAGCGGGTGATCGCCTGACGACGTACGCCATGGGCTTGAAGGATGGAGAACGTCGCCTGGCCGGACGCCGACGGGTGGTTTGCCGCGTCCAGCGGCAGGTTGTAGTCGATCGAGAGCAGCGGCAGGAGACTCGCGCCGGCGGACGAGCGGAACGTCCACGAGGTGGTGGTACGGGTCGAGACCGGCAACGCCCGGCTCGCGTCGACGTCGAAGGTGAGCCGATAGTTCGCGGGGCGGCTCGGGACCGCGAAATCGGCGATCGAGTCGTGCGCCTCCCCGACCAGCTGCCCGTTGCGATCCAGCCGGAGCGTGACGCCCAGGTCGAGGTCGAAACCGCCGGCGAGGCAGTCGAAGCGGCCGTGCTGGTCGGCGAGCGTGACCAGTTCGACGTGCATGTTGCCGCTGGTGCGCGACGGCTGGGCGGGCACGCAGCCGCTGGGGGAACCGCCCGGATCGTCGAAGAAGTCGGAGTGCAGCGGCTGCCGCAGCCACGTCTTCCGCTGCCGGCTGTTCGGCGCGTAGCTGCGCAGGCCTTCCTGACTGACTGTCCCGTTCCAGAAGGCCTCGTCGACCCACTTGACGCCGGGGGTGACGTAGTCGGTGCGGTCGCCGGCAACCGGGCCGGTCTCGTGCTCGGCGATGAACAGGCCCTCGGGGCTGAAGCCGTAGCGCTTGTGGCCGGTCACGGAGTCGGGAATGTCGATCTGATGGAAGCGCTGCTCGATCCGGGCAAGGCCGTCCCGGGAGGCGGTGAAGACCGGATCGGCCGGGAGCGTGTTGCCGAACGGGTGAACCAGGTCGTAGACATCGCCGTTCCCCGCTTCCAGCCCGAAGCCGCCATATGTTCGGAAGGTTCCGATCCCGGCGCCGTCGTTGTCGGGCAGGACGAAGACGTGGGATGCGGCGTCGCCCCAGCCGAAGGCGAAGTCGTTCCAGGCCTGCCCGCGCCGGCCCGACTGCACGTAGGTGAGGCCGGCGGCGCGCAGAGACGCGTCCACACCGGACACGCCCGCCGCGAGGGGTAGCGCCTTGGACAGATCGAACCGCAGCGTCGTGTCGGTCGTGACGGCGATGTCGGGATCGCCGGCCAGCGCCGCCCGCTCGTCGCCGTCGGTGTACGACATGAACGAGGCCATCACGCTGTACCGCCCGTCCGGCACGTGGAAGGTGAGCGTGCCGCCCAGGTCGCCGCCGTCGGACGCCGCGAACACGGCCGGATCGTCGAGGTTGACCACCTGGAGGAAGAAGAACCCGTCGGCACCCTCCGGCATCCCGGGGATGGTGGTCGTCTGCACGGTGAGGTCATGACCGGGGGGTTCGACATAAAACCCCGTCGGCGTACGGGCAACGACCGCTCCCCCGACGCTCGCCGCAACCGTAGCGGTGTAATACCCGGCGGCGAGCCCGTCCCGGTCGATGGTCATCGTGACGCCGCCCGTGGCCCCGGCCGCCAGCGACAGCCGCGTCGCCGAGAGCGAAGCCGCCGAGGACGGCGCCGCGGCCCCGTGGCGATCGCGAACCGTCACGGAAAGCGCGACGTCCGCCGCCGCGGCGCCGGTGTTGGTCCAGGACAGCGAGGGCCCGCCGACCACACCCGAGAGCGCCTTCGCCGCGTTCAGCCGCCCCGCCCCGCTCGTGTAGAGATCCCCCTCGGCGAGCGGATCGGAGGCTCCGACCAGCGCCGCCTTGAGCTGATCCGCCCGCCACGACGGATGCCGCTGAGCGAGCAGTGCCGCCGCCCCCGCCACGTGCGGCGTGGCCATCGAGGTCCCCGATGCCGCGACGTGCCGGTCGTCGATCACCTCGCCCATCGCGGTGCCCGCCGCCCGGGCGGCCACGATGTCCACCCCCGGCGCCACGATGTCGGGCTTGGCCGCGTGGCTGCCGGCCAGCGGCCCCCGGCTCGAGAAGTCCGCGAGCACGTCCGTCCCGTCCACGGCGCCGACGGTCAGTGCCTTGGCGGCCGCCGCCGGCGACGAGATGGTCGAGTCGCCCGGCCCGTCGTTGCCGGCTGCCACCACGAACAGCGCCCCGGTCCGGTCGGAGACGGCGTCGAGGGCGAGCGACAGCGGGTCGTTGCCGTCGCTGGGCTCCCAGCCGCCCAGGCTCATGTTCACCACCGGCGCGCGGGTCGCGGCCCATTCCATGCCCGCGATGACCTGCGAGTCGGTGCCGCCGCCCTCGTCGTCGAGCACCTTGCCGACGACGAGGCTCGCGCCCGGCGCCACGGCCCCGACGATCGACGCCACGTGCGTCCCGTGGCCGAAGTGGTCGACCGCGTCGCCGCCCTCGACCGTGAAGTCCTCGGCCTCGGCGACGCGCCCGGCCAGGTCGGGATGGGTGGCGTCGACGCCGGTGTCCAGCACCGCGACCTTGGCGCCGGCGCCGGTCCAGCCGGCGCTCCAGGCCCGCGGCGCGGAGATCTGGGTCAGGTTGTGACCGATGGCGGTGGCCTTCACCGGGCGGTCGAGCCACACCTTGGGCGGCGGTCCGGCGAGGCGCGCCGAGCCCGCCACGGCGGGAAGCCCGCCGCCCTTCGCCCAACGCCCGGCCACCGCGTCGATGCTGGGCAGCGAACGGGCGCCGGCAACCCGGGCGAGAGAGGCGCCCGGGTTGCGGACGATCAGCGGCAGATCCTTGGTGTGGGCATCGTCGTAGCCGTCGAGGATCAGCGTGGTCACGTCGAACAGCGCCGGGTCGAGAACCTCGCCGATCAGCGGTGCGACCCGGGCCGGCACGACCCGCACGTGGCCGTCGGGGCCGCAGCTGCGGTGCAGGACGCCGCTCGCGGCGGCCGGGCGCACGCTGACCGCCGGGCATCCGGTGGGTCCGCCGCTCACGGTGACGACGTCGCCGGTCAGCAGCGTCACCGTGTGGGCCGGGCCAGGCGGCAGGGAGGCGGAGGGAGACAGGGTGGACGGGACGGCGCCGAGCGAGGCCAGCAGCACCGCCACAGCAGATATCGGCACATTCACATCTATGAGACGTGATCGGCCGCCCGGAAGGATGCTTCAGGCCGCCGACGGCGAGGTGAGCAGTTCCCCGAACTCCTCTGGCGAGAGCGGATGCGCGAAAAGGAAGCCCTGCGCCGACCGGTAGCCGAGCTCGTGCAGCCGCTCGGCCTGATCCGGCGTCTCCACCCCCTCGGCGATCGTCTGCAGCCCGAGCGAGTCGGCCAGCCGCAGGACGGTCGCGGCCACCGGAGCCCGCGCGGCCTGGGTGAACGAGCCGTCCAGCTTGAGCTGGTCGATCGGGTAGTCGTGCAGCATGGTCAGCGTCGACTGCCCGGTTCCGAAGTCGTCGAGCGACACGCGTACGCCCAGCGACCGCAGCGCCGACAACGTCGTCGCCGACTCGTGCGGGTCCACCGGCATCGCCTCGGTGACCTCGAGCGTGATGCGGTGCGGCTCGATGCCGTACTCGTCGAGAAGGGCCGCCACCGAGGCCGCGAACCCGGGCTCGCGCAGGTCCCGCGGAGAGACATTGATGTTGAGGACGCCCGGCGCGTCCACGCCGTGTGCGGCCGTCCAGTCGGCCAGCTGCCGGACGGCGGCCCGCAGGACCCACCGGCTCAGCGGCACGATCAGCCCGGTTCGCTCGGCGACCGGCAGGAACGTCTGCGGCGGCATCGTGCCGTGTGTCGGATGCGCCCAGCGCACCAGTGCCTCCGCCCCGAGCACCCGGCGGTCCGGCAGCGCCACGATCGGCTGGTAGAGCAGGTACAGCTGGCCGTCGTCGATCGCCTCGCGCAGCTCGGCCCCGAGGTGGGCGTTGTCCGTGCCGGCCTGCGCCATGGCCGGCGTGAAGTGCTGCGACGCCGTGCCCGCGATGGCCTTGGCGGCGTACATCGCGATGTCGGCGTGGCGCAGCAGCAGGCTGGGATCGTCGCCGGAATGCCCGTCGGCGATGCCGATGCTCGCCCGGATCGCCAGCTCGTGCCCGTCGGCGACCACCGGCACGCGCAGCGCCTCGATCATGCGCTGGGCGGCGAGGTCGGCCGCGGCCGGATCGGCGCCGTCGAGCACCACCACGAACTCGTCGCCGCCGAGCCGGGCCACGGTGTCCTCGGCGCGGATGCAGGCGTCGAGGCGCTGGGCCACGGCGATCAGCAGCAGGTCGCCGACCTCGTGGCCGAGGGTGTCGTTGACCTCCTTGAAGTCGTCGAGGTCGATGAGGGCGACCGCCACCGAGCGCTCGCCGGGCGCGCCGAGCGCCTTGTCGAGGCGCTCGTGGAAGAGCGCGCGGTTGGGCAGCTGGGTGAGCGCGTCGTGGGTGGCGCCGTGGTCGAGGCGGTTGAGCAGGCGGCCGTTGTCGAGGAACGCGGTGATCTGGCGGACCACGACCAGGGCGGTGAGCACCACCGCGCTGATCACGATGACCCGGCGGTCGGGGGCGTTGTCCGGCAGGGCGACGCTGAGCAGCAGACCGTCGACGGCGGCGATGGCGACGTAGGGCAGGACGCTGAACGAGCGGCGGCGGGGCTCCCGTACGCCGCGGCGCGGGCTGTAGTCGGCGGCGCGCTGGCGCTCGGCGGCCCACGACGCGAAGAAGAAGATCAGCGGCATGCTGACGATGTCGGGAAACAGGTGCGGGTCGAACGGCTCGAGCAGCGGACGCAGGGTGGGCCCGACCGCGCCGATCAGCACCGCGATGCCGATCCGCTGCAGCGCGCCCCGGTCGAGGTATCCGACCGGCCGGGTCAGCACCACCTTGGCGACGGCGAAGACGGCGACCAGCGCGAGGGTGGTCAGTGCCAGCGAGATGTAGATGATCTTCTCGTCGCCGCCGTGCAGGGCGTACCGGGTGGAGAAATGCCAGGCGAAGACGGCGCAGGCCAGCATGACCGTGCCGGCGTCGAGGGCGATGCGGAACAGCTCGCCCCGGCTCTGTCTCCCGAACGGCAGCCGCAGCAGCGCGTAGATGATCAAGACGATCGCGAGGCCGTCGAAGACCATCTGGCCGGCGCTGACGTGCTGACCGGCCGGATCGGCCGCGGTGACGATGTTGTACGCCTGGGCGAAGCTCCCGAGCCCGACCAGGATCGCCACCGTGAGCAGATGCCGCCAGAACCGCCGGGTGGGCTCGGGCAGGCGCTCGTCCCGGGCCGTACGCCGGAAGTTGGCCATCAGCAGCAGGGAGCCGAGGACGCTCGGCAGCCACAGGGTGAACCACGGCAGCACCGGGTCGACCGCGTTGATCACGAAGAACAGCGCCGCGATGAACGTGAGCACGGCCGAAGCGACCAGCGCCCGGCCGGACATCGTGATCCGTGACCAGAGCACGCTCATCCGCCAGCCTCCTCGACCCTGCTTCTGCGGGCCTTGGATCGGCCGGGGACGGCCGGACGTGAGGAATTGCTCTCGGAAGCAGGCTCCGGCCAACTTGGGTTCGCCTGAACTTCACCTGGGTGCACAACCTTTGCTCGATGTCCGTGCGATTGAGCGTCGTCGTGCCGGTGTACCGCGTCGAGCCGTACCTGATGGAATGCCTCGACTCGATCCGTGCCGGTCTCACCCTCGACGAGCTCGCCCGAGTCGAGATCATCGCCGTGGACGACGCGTCCCCCGACCGGTGCGGCGCGATGCTCGACGATTTTCAGGCAAGGCACGATTTCGTACGGGTGGAGCACCTGCCCCACAACGTCGGGCTGGGGCTCGCCCGCAACGCGGGTCTGGCCGAGGCGACCGGCGACTACGTGTGGTTCGTCGACAGCGACGACCGGCTGCCCGACGGCTCGGTCCGTGCCGTGCTGGAGGCGTTGGACGCCGAGCGCCCCGACGTGCTGCTCATCGACCATCTGCGGGTGCACGAGGACGGCCGCCGCAAGGTCGACGCCAGCTCGCATCTGCTGGCCGGCGAGCCGGCGCTGGAGCGCATGCTCGGCGTGCAGCACACCGCGTGGAACCGGATCGCCGGCCGCAAGTTCCTGCGGCGCAACGGCTTGCGCTTCGGCCCCGGGTGGTACGAGGACGTCTCGTTCAGCCACCCCGTCCTGCTGGCCGCCGACCGGATCGCCGCGCTGAACCGGGTCTGCTACCACTACCGCGTCGGCCGCCTCGGCGCGATCACCGCGACCCGCAGCGTCCGCCACTTCGAGGCCTTCGACCAGTACGACCGCCTCCAGGAGTGGGTGGCCGCGCACGCCGTCTCCCCCGAGATTCGGGCCCGGCTGTTCACCCTGATGATCAGCCACCTGCTCGTGGTGGCCGGCAACGACGGCCGGATGCACCCCGCGCACCGGCGGCGGTTCTTCGAGAAGACGGCCGCGCTCCACCGCCGGCACCGCCCGCAGGGGTACCACCCGCCGAGCGGGATGAGCGGTCTCAAGCACCGGCTGGTGTCGTCCGGGGCGTACGGCGTGTACTCCCTGCTCAGGACCGGCTACCGGGTGGCCGGGAAAAGGCGCCGGAAACCCGAACGGACACCTCTGGTTTCCCGGGAGGTTCCTTCTGCGCCACACCCGGCACAGTCCGCGTCCATAATTTGAGGTTGTGCTTCGACCTGCCGCGTACGCCGATCGCGATCTGATCCTTCCCTGGCGCAACCACCCGTCGGTGCGGGCCGTGAGCCTCACGACGCACGAGATCAAGCCGGAGGAGCACGCGCGCTGGTGGGAGAAGCGATGGCCGGACGTCCTGATCTACTCCGACGACCAGGGCACTCCGGCGGGTGTCGTGATCTTCGACGGCAACACCTGGTCGTTCTACCTGGATACGGTGGGCCTCGGCGACCGGCTGCTGCCCGCGTGGATGCGCCTGGAGAAAGAGGCCGTCGAGTACGCGTTCGGCACCCTCGGGCTGGAGACCCTCGGCGGCGAGACGCTTGCCGACAACAAGCAGGTCCTGGCGCTGCACCGGCGCTTCGGCTTCAAGGAGACGCGCCGCTACGAGCGACTCGTCGACGGTGAGATGAAAACGATCGTCTGGACCGAGAGAGGTAAGTAATGGCACAGTTCGGGCCCGACAAGCGGCCGTACATCGTCGCGGAGATGTCCGGGAACCACAACGGCTCCCTCGACCGGGCTCTGGCGCTGGTCGACGCGGCGGCGGACGCCGGCGCCGACGCGATCAAGATCCAGACGTACACCGCCGACACGTTGACGCTTGACGTGAAACACCCCCGGTTCCGACTCTCCAAGGGCCACGAGCTCTGGGGCGGCGAGTACCTCTACCAGCTGTACGAGCGGGCCCACACGCCGTGGGACTGGCACCAGCCGATCTTCGACCGGGCTCGCGAGCTCGGCATCACCCCGTTCTCGAGCCCGTTCGACCCGACCGCCATCGACCTGCTCGAGAAGCTCGACGCGCCGATGTACAAGATCGCGTCCTCGGAGATCACCGACCTGCCGCTGATCCGCCTGGCCGCGAGCACCGGCAAGCCGGTGATCATCTCGACCGGCATGGCGTCGGTCAAGGAGATCGCGGCCGCGGTCGAGGCCGCCCAGGGCGCGGGCGCTTCGGAGGTCACGGTCCTGAGCTGTACGGCCTCGTACCCCGCCCCGCCGGAGGAGACCAACCTGCGGCGCATCCCGGTGCTGGCCCAGATGCTCGAGCTGCCGATCGGCCTCAGCGACCACACGCTGGGCATCGGCGTCCCGATCGCGGCGGTGGCCTTCGGCGCCTGCCTGATCGAGAAGCACGTGACCCTCGACCGGGCCGACGGCGGCGTCGACTCGGCGTTCTCGCTCAACCCGGCCGAGCTCAAGCTGCTGCGCGAGGAGTCGGAGCGGGCCTGGCAGGCGCTCGGCACCACGCACATCGGCTCGACCGAGCACGAGAAGGAGGGGCTGCGGTTCCGCCGCTCGCTCTACGTGGTGGCCGACGTGAAGGCCGGCGACAGGGTCACGCCCGAGAACGTCCGCTCGATCCGCCCGACCGGCGGCCTCGAGCCCGACGCCATCGGCTCGGTCCTGGGCCGCACCTTCACCGCCGACGCTGAGAAGGGCACCCCGCTGACCTGGGACCTGATCTGACGCCGACAGACCCCGGCTGTGGATAACGGCCAGAAACTGTCAGACCCGAGTGGTTGACTCGGCCCCTCCCTACCGGGTGGGGCCGAGTAGAACAGCCAGGTACGACGATCACCGCGCCGGGTACGCCGGCGGCGCCCGGCTCGGCTAGCGGCGCAGCAGGCGCTTGATGGCCTTCTTGCCGTCGCGGGCCGCGAGCCGGTACGCATGGCGGCCGGCGATCAGGGCCTTGCCCGCGAAGCGGCGACGGTAGAACTGGATCTCCAGGTCGAGCTTGCTGAGCGTGTTGTCGCGCGACTGGATGATCTGCTCGGTCCACTCCATCATCGCGAGCAGGTGGCTCGCCTCGTAGCGCTGTCGCCAGAGCGCCTCGGTCAGCTCGCGGAAGCCGGGGATGTCGACGCTCCCCGTGCCGGCGGTGACCGCGAGCAGCTGCAGTCGCCGGGCGTCCTGCTCGGCGAGCGTGAGCTCGAACTCGGCGGCCTCGAGCCTGACGTGCAGATCCACCGCGGCTCGAAGCTGATCGTCGGTCACGCCGCGGCCGACCATGCCGAGCAGGGTCGAGGTCAGCTCGACGGCGCTCGACGTGATCGGCCATGGGTGCGGCCGGGCCGAGGTGATCAGCTGGACGGCGAACGCCCAGAACGCGCGGACCAGGGCGGTCTCGTACGCGATCGGCTCGATCGGCGCCCAGCGGGTCGGCAGCGGCACCGGGCCGTCGGCGGCGACCATGACGTCGGCGAGGTCGGCGAGCGCCATTGGCCCGGCGAGGGCGCCGTCGACGGCCTGACCGGACAGCCATGACTCGTACTGGCCCAGCTCGACCCGCAGCTGACGCAGGCCGGCCGTGGCGCAGAGGTGGAGGAGCCGCTCCTCGAGCACGTAACCGTCGTCGGCGCCGGCGGCGAGCGGCTCGGCGACGCGACGCAGGCCCTCGCGCTCGATCGGGGACGCCAACGGCTCGAGCACGGTGGTCACGGTGCTCACCTCGTACGCGAAAGTGCCGCGTGCGTCGCCCACCAGAAGCTCATGCGGGTCGACGGCGGGCGTGTCGCCCGCCCGGGCGATGATCAGCCAGGCCGGCGCCACAGTCTCTTCGGCGCCGGCCCGCAGCGCGCGGGTGACCAGCACGCGCGGATCGCTGAGCACCGGACGGCCACGGTAGGCGAGGGCGAACGCCTGCGACAGCGCGGTGCCGAGACGGGGACGCAGCGGCGACGAGACGTTGCCGAGCAGGCCCGGCCCGATCAGCACGGTCGGCGCGCCCGGCTCGGGAAAGGCCGCGTACGCCACGTCGACCGCGAGGCCCGCGCCGGCGAGCCGGTCGGTCAGCTGCTCGCGGGAGGCGGGGCGGTGGGTGTCGTGGTCGTCCACGGGGTACCACGCCGCGTCCTGCGCCTCGCGCGAGCCGGGCTCGAGCCGCACGGTGTGGTGCACGCCCAGGCGATTGTCGTGCATGAGGAGAAGGACGCCGTCGGCGCGCACCGCCTCGGCGAGCCGGTCGACGAGCTGACCGGCGTCCATCTGCTCGCCCTCGGACGAGTTCAGCCGGTCGACGCCGTCGACGGCCACCACCAGGTCGAAGGTCTCGGCGGGGTCGAGTTTGACCGCGGCGCCGGCGAGCACGGTGACCTGGGGGTGGGCGCGGGCCGATTCCTCGGCGTCGACCAGCGAGCGCAGCAGCCAGGTGACCGTGGCGCCGCCGTCGACGAGCAGGGTGACCAGGTCGTCGGCGATCGGGCCGGCGACGAGGACGGCGCGGCCGGGGGCGGCGAGCCCGCCGATCAGATGGCAGAGGAGCGCGCCGCGGGGCAGCGAAGGGCCGCGCCGGGGGTCGCGATCGGTCCAGTTGAACATCTCGCCGCCGAGGCGGCGCAGATTGTCGACCGGCGGTGTGGCCAGGGCGGCAGCGTAGTCCGAACCCTGCGCGGGAATCAGGGCAGCGGCGTCGGACATACTTCGACCCTCTCGTTGCGGTACGGGCGCCGGAAGTTACCACCCCAGGGTAAATCGGGGATGAATTCCGCGGGTGTGCAGTGACATCGGTCTATTGCCGGATTTGCCCTGCAAGTCGGATGAGTGAGTGAGATCACGTTACCCCCGCCCCGGCCGCGCGATCGTTGCCACCCGGAACAACAATTCGCCGAGTGGTCGCCTACAGTGGACGCTCAACGTGAATAATTTTCAGGGCCCACGATTTCCAGGACCGAGGTCGAGCCCTCCCCCGGGCTCCCACGGAAAACGGCCGGGGTGGACGCCGCCACGTCTCCCCGGCCGCTCGCCGCCGGCCCGGCGCGGGGTTCTTGCCCCCACCCTGCGCCGGGCCGGCTCGCGTGCATTTTTCCTACGAAGTAGTGATCAATTCTCGTGAGGAGCGCTCCGGGGCCGGCTGCGGCGCCGGCGCGTGGGCGATCTGCGGGAGCCAGCCCAGCCACCGCGGCAGCCACCAGTTCTTCTCGCCGAGCAGCGCCATCACCGCCGGCAGCAGCACCGCCCGGATGATCGTCGCGTCCAGCAGGACCGCCGCCGCCAGGCCGATGCCCAGCTGCTTGGTCGAGGCCAGCGGCAGCGTCGCGAACAGCGCGAACACCGCCACCATCACCACGGCCGCGCTGGTGATGACGCCGGCCGTGCGGCCGATGCCTTCCCGCACCGCGTCCCGCGTGGACAGGCCGCGGTCGTATCCCTCGCGGATCCGGCTCAGCACGAAGACGTGGTAGTCCATCGACAGGCCGAACAGGATGATGAACAGGAACAGCGGCATCCAGTTGGTGATGCCGTCGGTCGCCTGGAACTGCAGCTGCTTCTCGAAGTGGCCGTACTGGAAGACATAAACCAGCATTCCGTACGCCGCAGCGACCGATAGCAGGTTGAGCACGACCCCGGTGATCGCCACCACGACCGAGCGGAACGAGACCAGCAGCAGCAGGAACGCCAGTCCGAGCACGAAGCCGAACACCCACGGCAGGCTCGCGTCGAGGCGGGCGTTGAAGTCGGCGTCACCCGCCCTCTCCCCGGTGACCAGCGCGGTCGCGCCGTCCACCGTGCCGAAGGTCGCGGGCACCACGTTCTCGCGCAGCGAGGAGAGCGCGTCGTCGCCGACCAGGCCGACCGAGACGATCGCGACCGTGCCGGCCGGGTTGATCCGCACCTCGACCGGGCCGGTGAGCTTGCCCTGGCTCTGGGAAACAGCTTTCTTGAAGGCGCCCAGCTGTCCGTTGAAGGCGGCGCTCTTGACTGTCGACGCCTCGACCACGACCTCGGCCGGCGACGTCTTGCTCGGGAACGCCGCGTCGACCGCCTTGAACGCCTGCACGATCGCCGCGTTGGGCGGCAGATCCTCGATGCTCTCGGCCTTGGTGCGCAGGTCGAGCACCGGCGAGGCGATCACGGCCAGCGCGCCGACCGCGACCAGCGCCGAGATGAGCGGCTTGGCCAGCACGACGCCGAGGAAGGCGTTCCAGGCGCGGCCGTCGCTGCGCCGCCGGTACAGCCCGGGAATCTTGACGGCATCGACCTTGTCGCCGAGCGCCGCCAGCATGGCCGGCAGCACGGTCAGCGAGCCCAGCACGGCGGTGGCGACGACCAGGATCGTGCCGACCGCGAAGCTCACGAAGGTGGTGTCGAAGGTGAGGAACATGCCGGCCATCGCCACGATCACCGTAAGGCCCGAGACCCAGATCGACCGGCCCGAGGTCTGCGCCGCGACCACCAGCGCCCGGTGGGCGTCGGCGCCGGCCCGCCGCTCGTCGCGTTCCCGCTTGATGTAGAACAGGCAGTAGTCGACCCCCACCGCCAGGCCGACCAGCAGCATCACGTGCATCGTGGTGTCGACCGTGGGCGCCAGCCGGCTGGCCGCCGCGAGCAGGCCGATCGCCGCCACCACCGCGGTGATCGCCAGCGCGACCGGCAGCAGCGCCGACACGACCGCCCCGAAGGCGACCAGCAGGATGCCCAGCGTCACGGGGATCGAGAGCATGCCAAGCCGCGAAAGTCCCTTGTCGAGGTCGTCGCCGATCAGCTTGTCGCCGCTCGCGTCGCCGCCCTCGGCGATGTAGAAGTCCGTGTGCGCGGCCTGCACCTTCGCGACCGTGTCGAGGGCCGGTGCCACCCGGTCCTTCGCGGTCTCCGAGTCACCGGCGATGCTGAAGGTGACCAGCGACGACCGCTTGTCCGGCGACTCGATCGCCGGCTGCACCCCGGTGACGTCGGCGGTGTTCTTCAGCTGCTTGGTCAGATCGGCGATGGCCGCGGCGCGGTCCGTGCCGGCCCGGTTCTGCACGATGACCATCTCGCCGGCCGGCTGCTCCGGGAACCCGGCCTGCTCGACGATCCGGTCGGCCTTTCCGGAGTCGCCATGGCCCTGGTCGGCGTTGGTGGCCTCGTGCGTCCCCAGCTGTCCACTCAGGATCGTCACGCCCACCACGAAGGCGATCCACCCCAGGATCGCGAGCGTCCGATGGCGGGCGCTCCACATCGCGGCCCGCGCCGCGATCCCCTTGACATTCGGTTCGCCTTTAGTCCGCTTATGGGTGGCGGGCGGGGCGGTTGGATGGCTGTTCCTCATGGGGAAAACGCTATGGAGAACGCCGATCCCGATCGATGCGGCTGACTCCCCGGTTCGGGGTAGTGCTAGCACTACCCCTGTAGATAGGCCAGCACGGCCAGCACCCGGCGGTGCTGTTCTTCGTCTTGGTGGAGGTCGAGCTTGGTGAAGATGTTGCGGACGTGCTTCTCGACCGCGCCATCGGTGACGACCATCTTGCGGGCGACCGCCGTGTTCGACAGGCCTTCCGCCATCAGGCTCAGCACCTCGCGCTCGCGCGGGGTGAGGTTGCGCAGCGGGTCGTCGCGGCGGCGGCGCACCAGCAGCTGGCCGACCACCTCAGGGTCGAGCACGGTGCCGCCGGCCGCGACCCGGCGCAGGCCGTCGAGGAACTCGGCGATCTGGGAGACCCGATCCTTCAACAGGTAACCGACCCCACCCAGGCGGTCGGCGAGCAGGTCGTCGGCGTACGAGACCTCGACGTATTGGGAGAGCACGAGGATCGGGCTGCCGGGCACCAGCGAGCGGGCCTCCACGGCGGCGCGCAGGCCCTCGTCGGTGTGCGTGGGCGGCATCCGGACGTCCACGATGGATACGTCCGGCCGGTGCTCGGCGATCGCGGACACGAGGGAAGGCCCGTCGCCGACGGCCGCCACCACCGTGTGGCCGTTCTCTTCGACGAGCCTTATCAGACCCTCGCGCAACAGCACCGCGTCATCAGCAATTACGACCCGCATGCTGCCAATGCTGTCAGATCGGCAGAGCTTTAGAGGGGCAGGGCGGCCGTAAGCCTTGTACCCCCACCCACGGGGCTGTCGACCGCCAGCACCCCACCGGCCGCGCGGACCCGGTCGTCGAGCCCGGCCAGGCCGTGCCCCTTGGCGAGGCTGGCGCCGCCGATCCCGTCGTCGGCCACGGTGACCATCAGGCCGGTCGCGATCCGCTGCACGCTGACCTGCACCTCGCTGGCCTGGCTGTGCTTCGCGACGTTGGTCAGGGACTCGGCGACCACGAAGTACGCGGTCGACTCGACGGCGGCGTCCAGCCGGCCGATCGCCGGGGCGTCGAGGTCGACCGGAACCGTGCAGCGCCCGGCCAGCGCGGTGAGCGCCGCCTGCAGGCCCCGGTCGACCAGGATCGGCGGGGCGATGCCGCGGGACAGGGCGCGCAGCTCGTCGAGGGTCTCCCGGGTCTGGGTGAGCGCCTCGGTGATGGTGGCGCGGGCCGCGTCGGGGTCGGTGGAGAACTGCTGCTCGGCGCGGCCGAGGTCCATGGCCAGGCGGACCAGGCGCTGCTGCGGGCCGTCGTGGATGTCGCGCTCGAGCTTGCGCAGGGCGGTGGCCTCGGCCGAGACGGCGGCGGCCTTCTGCTGCTGGGCGACCTCGCGGGCGGCCTCGGCCTGGGCGACCTGCTCGCGCAGCTCGTTCACCCCGCTGAGCAGGCCGCGGGCGAACCAGGCCTCGAGCAGGGCGGCCCCGCGGACCACCCAGAACAGGGTGCCGGCGAAGAAGATGCCGGCGGCCAGGTAGAACGCGACCTTGGTGCCGTAGCTGCCGTCGAAGCCGAGCAGCTCGGGGAGGTCCTGGTCGTCGGGGCCGCTCGGCAGCGACCAGCCCCACAGGCCCCAGGTGAGGCCGCCGAGCGCGCCCGCCCACCAGGTGACCACGAACGCGAACGAGATCGTGCTGGGGATGAAGCGGAACATGCCGTGCAGCAGGTCGAGCCAGCTCTGCCCGTCGGTCAGCGGGGTGAACACCCGGCGGAAGAAGCTGTCGTCCTTCGGCTTCTTGTAGTACGGGTGCTGGAGGCTGCGGTGGAAGACCGGGCCGATCCGGGCGCGCTCGAGCACGGCGAAGCCGCGGGCCACATACATCGTCGCGAGCAGGATCGGCAGGCCGACCCAGATGACGATCGTCCCGACGCCGACCCAGAACAGGCTCATGAGCAGCGAGATGGTGAGGATCCCGAGCGGAAAGCCGATCAGGACGTACTGCGTGTCGATGCCGATCTGGCGCAATACCCGAACGGGCGGGGCGGGGCTGGTCGTCATGTCATCGACGCTAGACATCGGCGACCTCTCCTCCGATCCCGCTGACCGCCCAATCGGCGGTAGGGCTAACCCTACGTTCGCCTGCCTGGTCGACGCGGGCAAGGTCGTGCTCTACCCCAGCTCGTAGATCGTGACCGGGCCGGCCGTGTGCCGCACGACGGCCGAGCGGGCCAGCTGGGGCGAAACCGGCCCGTATCGGCTGTCGGCGAAGAGCCAGCGCACGTGGTACTGCGTGCGCAGCTCGGCCACGTCGGCCGGGTCGCCCCGGGCGAAGACCCGCTCGTTGAGCGCGAACCGCTCGGGGTACGGCGCGGGCTGGTAGACGTATTTCAGGCCGTTCACGTTGTTGGCGGCCACCGCCTGGTCGGTGTATGACCAGCTCTCCACCACGGCGCGCCGGCCGGTCAGCGCGACGACCCAGAAGGCGCGGGCGTCGCACACCTTGGCGCGGTTGGGCAGCAGCTGGCAGTGCACGTTGGTGGCGATCACGTCGTTCTTGCCGGCCTGCCGGTCGAGCCACTGGGCCGCCGCCATCTCGTCCCGGCTGACCATGCGGCTGGGCGCCGGCGGCGCCGGCGTCTTCAAGGCCGCAGGCGTGGACTTGGCGGTCTGGAAGGCGAAGGCGCCCAGGCCGGCGCCGAGCACGGCCGCGAGCAGCGCGATCGGGATGGCCTGCCGGCGACGCCGCAGCAGGAGCGCGCCGACGGCGGCGACCAGGGCGGTGAGCAGGACCGGCCGCAGCAGCGCCCACGACCAGGAGACGATCGTGTGGGCCGGCGGGTCGAAGAACCACAACCCGATCAACGATGCGATCACCGCCCACACGAAGCCCGCGGCCAGACCGGCGAACACCGGGCGCAGGCCCGGCGACCGTTCGGCGAGCAGCCAGACGGTGAGGACCGTCGCGAACGGGAGCACGCCGGTGTAGAAGTACCCCTGGCTGGCCGACGGGTGCCAGAGCAGCCACATGCCGCCGGCCCCGGCCACGGTGATGCCGGCGAGCAGCCAGGCCGACGGATCGCGGCGAACGATCATGGTGAGCCCGGCCAGCCGGCCGGCCTGCATGAGGGCCCACCAGACGAGCAGGGCGGCCACGAAGAGCAGGCCACCGGCCGAGGCATGGGCGATGCCGGGCGGGAAGACGCCGTCGTTCAGGTCGTGCACGCCGAGCGTCTGCCGGTACGGCGCCACCAGGTAGAGGAACGTCAGCGGCTGGAACGTGAGCACGCCCGCGCCGCCGCCGCTGAACAGCTTGAGGCCGACGACCATGGCGGCGAGCACGAGGCCGAGCAGCGCCAGCGTGGACCTCAGCCGTTCGCGGTGCCAGAGGACGACCGGCAGGCCCGCCGCGACCAGGCCCGCCACGATCGGCGGCAGGCCGCTCGACTTCGAACCCGCGCAGGCCACCGCGAGCGGGAAGACGATCAGCCAGGTCCAGCCCACCCGGCGGCCGCGCAGCACGTCGACCGCGATCGACAGCAGCAGCGCGACCAACGGCAGCTGGTAGACCGCCGAGGGGCTCAGGAAGCTGAGCGCGTAGCTGCCGGCGGCGATGGTCGGCGTGCCGAGCACCAGCGGGAACCCGCCCACCGCGAGGGCGCCGCCGAGCGCGCCGGCCCACCATTTGCCGGCGAGCTGGCGGGCCAGCGCCGCGGTGACCAGGGCGGTCAGCGCGGCGATCGCGGGCAGCCAGAGACGGAGCAGCATGGTCGCCGGGTCGATCCGGGTGATCATCGACGCGGTCGCCATGTCGGCGTCGGAGAGGTAGTGATAGTGCAGGATGTCGCCGGCCAGCTGCGGCACCTGGAACGGCATCGAGCGCATCAGCTCGCGTACGAGCGCGAGGTGGTACCCGAGGTCCTGGTACCAGATCGCGTCGGCCGGGGGCAGCGGCGAGCTGCGCCAACTCGGCAGGAGCCAGAACACGACCAGGGTGACCCCGAAGGCCAGCGCCCAGTGCCAGCCCTGCGGGAGCGGCTGGGGCTCGGCGATCCGCCAGTGCCGGCGCAGCTGCGGCACGACCACGAACAGCGCGACGATCAGCACCGGCCAGGCCGGGAGCAGGATCTGCAGGCCGGTCGCGGCGGCGAGCGCCCAGTCGGCCAGCATCAGGAGAAGGCCGGTGGCGCCGCCGAGGCCGAGGTCCTCGGGGAGGTTGCCGCGGGTGCCGCGCAGCGCCCGGTGCACGAGCGTGCCGGGCAGCAGCACGGCGAGGCCGAAGTAGGCGGCGTAGCGGATGATGTCCCACGCCGGGGTGCCGGTTGCGAGCAGGGCCACGACCAGCACGGCCGCCGGGATCAGCCAGGGCAGTCCCGCCGGGATCCGGCTCGGTCGAGGACTGGGCGCCGAACGTACCTCGGGGGTACTCAGCACCTGTGTCATGAAGCGACCGTCGTCAGCCGGGTGAACTCGCGCGGCAGGTCGTACCCGTCCCAGATGGCGCTGAAGGTCAGCGCCTGGCCGAACGGCACGATCCGGTCGACGCCGCGCCCACCCAGTTCCAGCGCGAACGCGCGCAGCTCGGCGGGGGAGAAGCCGAAGTGGCTGAACGTCTGGTCCTGCCGGTTCATCGCGGGCACCAGGTCGAGCAGCGAGCCGACCTCGGCGAACGGGAAGGCGCCCGCCCCGATCCAGCGCCGGGGCGCGTCCGCCACGGCGGCCAGCGACAGCGCGGTCACCGTGTTGGCCGGGAAGTCCATGCGCGAGACTGCACCGGCGGCCGCCAGCCCGTACGCGTTGACCCGCTTCTCCACCGCCATCGCCGCGTCGACCTGCCAGCCGCGCTTGTCGACGACCTCGAGCAGCAGGTCGACGAACTCGGCGCGGACGTCCGCGGTGTCCTCGCCCACGAGGAAGACGGTCCGCGGCGAGGAGCACGCGGCCTGGTCGAACCAGTAGGCGTCGTTCGAGAAGCCGACGACCGCCTCGCGCCGGGTCGCCGGGTCGGCGGCCCGCCAGCCGGCCGCCGAGATCGCGGCCCATGAGGTGCGGTCGGGAAAGGTCAGATCGCGGGCCGAGGGCCGCAGCGGGTGCTTGCGGATCGCCTCGACCGCCGCGTCGCCGCCCCAGATCACCCGCAGGTCGCACCACTGGCTGAGCGCCGCGGTCACCGCGTCGTCCCGGCCGTAGGTGACCATGCGCTGGGTGCGCCCGATCACCGGGTCGGCGTCGCCGAGCACCTCGTTGAGCGCCTCGAGGATGGTGTCGGCCGCGTTCGCCGAGCGCTCGGAGATGCGTACGACGTTGTGGTTGCCGGCCAGCGCGGACAGCGCCCAGGAGTACACGAAGATGGTGTCGACGTTCGCGGGCGGCACGTGGAAGACGTTGCCGCGCGGGAAGACGAACGCGTCCTCGCGCCGCATCCGCGTAACGGCCCGGTGCAGCTCGGCCGGGCGCATGAAGAAGCCGAGCGAGCCCAGCTCCGGGTGCCGACGGGCCACCGCGGGCGCGAGCAGCTTGCGGGCGACCTTCGCCAGGAAGTCGATCACCCGATCATCGCCGACGGTCAGCCGATCATCGACCGGCGCCGTGACGTCGCTTTCCGAGCCGAAACGGAACCTGATCACGCCGCCTCCCGGTACGTGTCGGAGCACCCGCGCGCCTCGGCCCGCGGCAACCGCCCGAGCACCGAGAACCGCTTGCCGGGCCAGTCGCCGTCGTCGATGCCGTGCACCACGCCGAGGTCCTCGGTGAGCAACACGTGCCCGGGGTACGAGGTGGGCAGCGTGCTCACCACCTCGAGGAGACCCGGTTCGCCGGGCGGCAGCTCCCGCCAGGTCTGCGGGTCGCGAACCACCACGTCCGCGAAGTCCGGGCAGTACAGCGACCCGCCGGACGGGGCCTCGAGAAAGATCGTGCCAATTTGCTCGACCATCCCGTAGAAGTTGTGGGAGTGAACCAGCCCGAGCCCGGCCAGCCGCGCCCGGAAATCGGAGGGCGAGACGGCCTGGTCGACCAGCTTCTTCCAGCCGCCGGAGTGGATCAGGATGCCATGGGTCAGGTCGAGCCCGTTGTCCCGGGCGACCTCGTAGAGGTGCAGCCAGACCATGTAGGTGAAGCCGAAGATCAGGAAGGGCGCGTCGCCGTGCTTGGCGAGGAAGCCGCGGATCGCGTCGAGATCGACGTGGCCCTCCTCGTCGAGCGCCCAGACGTGGTCGCGGCCGAAGGTCGACATGCCGAGCACGCCGGCGCCGCGGGCGCTGAACGAGCGGCGGTCCTTGAGCATGGCCTTGGTGTCGACCAGAAGCATCGGCAGGCGCTTGGGGCCGAGAACGGTCTGCACGGTGGCGCCGAGCAGCCGGGTCTGGGTGGCTGCAGCGGCTTTGTCCAAATAAATCCGGCTGACCTCGCCGGTCGTCCCGCTCGAGGTCAGGACCTTGAACACCTCGTCGTCCGGGATGCTCTTCAATTCGAGATTCTTGAAGAGCCGAACCGGCAGCCACGGCAACTCCGCGACCGATTCGGCTTGTGCGAACCCGGAAGCCGCCAAGATCCGGGCGTACGGCTCACAACGCGCGCGGTGATGCTCGGTCAGCGCCGAGAGCTCCTTGAGCAGGACCTCTTCCTTGGCGGCCTGCGGAAGGGTGAAGACACTCACAGCGACGCCTCCAAGGCGCGGTAATCGATCTTGCCGTTCGGGAGCAGCGGCAGCGCATCGATGCTGCGCACGACCACGCCGGAGAAATGCGTCCCGAGCCACTCGGCGATCTTGGTGCGCAGGTCGCGCGCCTCGTCGTCCGATATGCCCTCGGCGAAGACCTGCAGCTTGTCCTCGCCGGCCACGGTCGCGACCGGGAAGTTCTTCTCCACGTCGTCCAGGTTGATCCGGACGCCGAAGACCTTGCCGATCCGCTTGGCGCGGCCGGTGATGAACAGGAAGCCCTCGTCGTCGAGCCGGCCGAGATCGCCGGTGGGCAGCACGCCACCCATCTCGTCGCCCTTGGCGAGATCGGCGGCGGTTTCCGCGTACCCCATCATGACGTTGGGGCCGCGGTAGACGACCTCCTCGTCGGCCGAGATCGAGAAGGACCCGCCGGGAAGCGCGAGCCCGACCGACCCGAGCTTCTCCGGCAGCCGGGCGGGCGGCAGCGTCGCCATCCGCGGTGCGGCCTCGGTCGTGCCGTACATGACGTAGAGCGACCCGCCGACCGTCGTCATCCGCTGGGCGAAGTCGGTGACCAGGTCGGGGCGCAGCCGGCCGCCGGCCTGGGTGAGCTTGCGCAGCGCCGGGTACTTGGCCGGGTCGAAGCGCAGCCGCCGCAGCATCTCGTACTGGTAGGGGACGAAGGCCATCGAGGTCGCGCCGTGCTCGACGGCGGCGGTCCAGAAGTCGCGCTGCATGATGCCCGTCCGCTCGAGGACCACGGTCGCGCCTCGCAACAAATGCGAGTTCAAGACCGATATTCCGTACGAGTAGAAGAGCGGCAACGTGGTGATGGCCACGTCGTCGGCCCCGATGTCGAGCACGGTGGCGATCTGCTCGGCGTTGGTCAGCACCGCCTCGCGGGAAAGGCGCACCAGCTTGGGGTTGCCGGTCGAGCCGCTGGTGGTGAGCAGCAGCGCCAGGTCGGGATGCACCTCGTCGGTGGCGAAGCGCTCGGCCCAGTGCGCGTTGTCGCCGTCGGGGTCGAGCAGCACGATCGGCCGGCCGAGCCGCAACGCGGCGAGATAGCGCGCAATATCGGGAATCGTCGTCGAGATCGGGTGGAACACCACCGCGCCCGGCTCGGCGGCCAGGGCATCGGCCGCGGCCCGAACCAGGTCGGCGGAGAGCGTCTCGCCGGTCGCGGCGTCGATCACGCGCGCGCCGGGGTGAAGCAGGTTCACAGCGTCAATCCCCCGTCCACTCCGAGAACCTGGCCGGTCACGAACCGGGCCTGCTCGGAGAGGAGGAAAGCGATCACGTCGGCGACCTCGCCGGCCTCGCCGAGCCGGCCCAGCGCGGTGCCGGCGACGCGCTCCGCGCGCCCCTTCTCGTCGAGCGTGTCGAGCATGTCGGTGGCGATGAACCCGGGCTCGACGGCGTTGACCCGGATGCCCTGCGGGCCCAGCTCTTTGGCGGCCGACTTGGCCAGGGCCGCCACGGCGGCCTTCGACGCGGCGTAGACGGCCTGGCCGGCGATGCCGCGCGTCGCGGTGATCGACGACACCAGAACCACCGCCGGGATACGCCCGCGGGCGAGCAGACGGGCCGCGCCCCGCAGCGTGTAGGCCGCGCCGGCCGAGTTGACCGCGAACAGGCGCTGGATCGTCGCGTCGTCGGTCATGCCGAGCATGCCGGCGGCGTGTGTGCCGGCGTTGACCACCAGCGCGTCCAGCCGCTTGAAGTTGGCGAACGCCAGCTGCATGAGCGCCTTGCTCGTCGCCGGGTCGGCGATGTCGCCGTGGCCCGCGAAAGCCGCGACGCCGTACTTGGCGGCGACTTCCTCGGCAACTGCCGCAATTGACTCACGGTGGCCGTGCAGCACGAGGTCATAACCGCGCTCGGCGAGCTTTTGCGCGGTGGCGCGACCGATTCCGCGGGAGGCTCCGGTTATCAGAGCCACCCGATCAGTCATTGATGTTCACCTCGTATTTGCCAAGGATTCGTACGGCCTCCGCAAAGCTTGACATGTTGATCACATCGTCGGTGTCAATCATGATCGAGAACTCGTCCTCGATGGTCGCAATCAGCGACATGTGCGCGAGGGAATCCCACTTCTCGTTGTCCTGGTAGTGCAGATCATCCACGGGCGCATCCGCCGGGAGGTCCAGGGCGGTGCGGAAGGCTTCCCGCAGTCTCTGCAGCTCAGTCACAGTTGCTCCAAGTCGATGGGATGTCTTCGGTCCGGTCAAGGGTGGTGGGCGGGGCGGTTGGATGGGGACAGAGGACTCCTACTTTCTTACAGGGTTCTGGACGACATGACCAATCTCGCCTGAACTCCAGTTGAACGAGTGTTGTCCTTTTCCATCTGGCCTGGAAAGCGCAGCAATCGTGGTTATGCTTCCGCCTCGTACGGCCTTCCTGACCCCATCCAACCGCCCCGCCCACCTCCCTTAAGCGGACTGAAGACGAACCCCTCGGAGCTTCAACGTGTCTGAAATCAGCGGATCCTCGATCCTCGTCACCGGTGCCACCGGGTCATTCGGGAAGGCGTTCCTCAAGTACGCCATCGAACACCTCGACCCGCAGCGCATCGTCATCCTTTCCCGGGACGAGCTGAAGCAGTACGAGGTCCGCCAGATGTTCGGCGACGACAAGCGCCTGCGTTTCTTCCTCGGCGACATCCGCGACCGGGACCGGCTGGCCCGCGCCGTGCACGGCGTCGACTACCTGATCCACGCGGCCGCCCTCAAGCAGGTCGACACGGCGGAGTACAACCCCTCCGAGTTCGTCGCCACCAACATCAACGGCTCGCAGAACGTCATCGACGCCGCGATCAACGCCGGCGTGAAGAAGGTGGTGGCGCTCTCGACCGACAAGGCGTCCAGCCCGATCAACCTGTACGGCGCCACCAAGCTGGTCGCCGACAAGTCGTTCATCGCCGGCAACCACTACGCCGCCACCCACCCGACCCGGTTCGCCGTGGTCCGCTACGGCAACGTGATGGGCAGCCGCGGCTCGGTCGTGCCGCTGTTCCGCAAGCTGGCCGCCAACGGCGAGAGCCTGCCGATCACCGACAAGCGGATGACCCGCTTCTGGATCACGCTCCCGGCGGCCGTGAAGTTCGTGGTCGACTCGTTCGACGCGATGGAGGGCGGCGAGCTGTTCGTGCCGCGCATCCCGAGCATGCGGATCATGGACCTGGTCGAGGCCGTCGCGCCCGGCTCGGCGACGCACGAGACCGGCATCCGCCCCGGCGAGAAGCTGCACGAAGAGATGATCGCGGCCGACGACAGCCGCCGTACCCTGCGCTTTCCCGACCGCTACGTGGTGCAGCCGGTCGTCGCGAGCTGGGGCTACCGGACCCCGCAGGGCGGCGAAGAGGTCGCCGACGGCTTCAACTACCGCTCCGACAACAACGACCTGTGGCTGAGCATCGACGACATGCGCAAGCTCATCGACGAGGACAACTGATGCTGCCGTACGGGCGGCAGTCGATCGACGACTCCGACATCGAGGCGGTGGTCGCCGCGCTCGGCAGCGACTGGCTGACCACCGGACCCCGGGTCGCGCAGTTCGAGAAGGACATCGAGGCCGTCGCCGGCGCGCCCGCCGTGACGGTGACCAACGGGACGACCGCCCTCAACACCGCGTACGCGGCGGCCGGCATCGGGCCCGGCGACGAGGTCGTCGTCACCCCGATGACGTTCGTGGCCACCGCGTCCGGCGCGGCCACGCTCGGCGCCACGGTCGTCTTCGCCGACGTCGAGGACGACACCGCCAACCTGGACCCGGCGGCGGTCGAGGCCGCGGTCACCTCGCGCACCCGGGCGATCGGCGCGGTCGACTACGCCGGCCACCCGGCCGACTACGACGCGCTCCGCAAGATCTCCGACCGGGTCGGCGCGGTGCTCATCGGGGACGCCGCGCACGCGATCGGCTCGACCGACCAGGGCCGGCCGGTCGGCACGCTCGCCGACCTGACCACCTTCTCGTTCTTCCCCACCAAGAACCTGACCACCGCCGAGGGCGGCGCGGTCGCCTCGACCCGGCCCGACCTGCTCGATCGCGCCCGCACCTACAGCCGCATCGGCATGGTGCGCGAGCCCGGGAAGCTCCGGCGGCCCGACGAGGGCGGCTGGTTCTACGAGGTGCACGAGTTCGGCAACAACTACCGCCTGCCCGACTTGCTCTGCGCGCTCGGCAGCTCCCAGCTGAGCCGGCTCGCCGAGTTCAAGGCGGCGCGGCAACGGCTCACGGCCCGCTACGACGAACTGCTCGCCGACGTGCCCGGCCTCCGGCTGCCGATCCAGCGCGACGGTGTCGACCCGATGCGGCACCTCTATCCCGTACGCGTGCTCGACGGCCGCCGCCGCGAGGTGTACGACCGGCTGCGCGCGGCCGGGATCGGGGTGCAGGTCAACTACATCCCCGTCTACTGGCACCCGGTGTTCGAAGACCTCGGCTACCGGCGGGGGATGTGCCCCGTGGCGGAGGCCTTCTACGCCGAGGAGCTGTCGCTGCCGCTCTTCGTGGACCTCACCGACGCCGACCAGGATCGCGTCGTGGAGGGGCTGCGGCAGATCCTGGGGAGCTGACAGGGTGCACCACGCGAACCACTTCTACGGCCACGCGCACGTGCTCGCGCAGTACTGCGGCCTCGATCCCGAGCACCCGCCCCGGATCGAGGGCTACGTGCAGCACGGGTGGAACGTGGTGGACGGGCTCGGCGCCGGCACGCCGTACATGCCG
The DNA here is from genome assembly GCF_044454685.1 of Actinoplanes sp. NPDC051513. NCBI lineage: Bacteria > Bacillati > Actinomycetota > Actinomycetes > Micromonosporales > Micromonosporaceae > Actinoplanes > Actinoplanes sp. NPDC051513. The sequence goes on along the minus strand of NZ_JBITDW010000010.1, from coordinate 264,797 downwards.
GGCCGGCCCATCTTCGTCTGGTCCGAGCAGACCCGCCGGCGTGCGTGGTCGATGGGGCGCCGGCAGGCCACGGTGATCGGCGCGCCCTTCCTCTATCTGCTGGAGGTCGCCGCGGAGGAGGAGCCGATCGCTCGCGAGGGAACGATCTGGTACCCGTTCCACGGCTGGGAGAGTCAGCAGGTGCGGGGCAGCCACGCCCGGCTGATCGACGAGATCATGGCGACCGAGGACGGCCCCGTCACGTTCTGCCTGTACTGGAACGAGTACCGCACCGACCGAGTCCGCGCCGAGTACGAGAAGGCCGGCCGGGTGGTGTGCCACGGCTACCGCGGCTTCCAGTGGCTCGACACCGACACCCGGTTCCTCCACAACCAGCTCGCCGAGCTGCGGCGACACCGGCGGGTGGCGTCGAACAGGCTCAGCAGTGCGATCTTCTACGGTGTGGCGGCGGGCTGCCTCCCGGCCGTCTACGGTGACCCGATGCGCCTGGAGAACGAGGACCGGCCGACCGCCGAGCGCATCCGCCGGCAGTGGCCCGAGCTGCACGGCACGCATCCCGACCCGGCCGCGGCCCGGCCGGTCGCGATGGCCGAGCTCGGCGCCGGCTACCTCGCCTCCCCGGCCGAGCTGCGCGCCATGCTGGGCTGGTCCGGGCCGGTCCGGTCCGACGACCGCGCGGCGGTGGCGGCGTGATCCGGTTGATCGGCGGCGAGATGCCCGGCTTCGCGGAAGACCGGCCACCGGCCGGCGGCGCGCTGCTCGGCTACCTGACCGGTCGGATGCCGGCCGGCGTGAGCGTGCTGGTCGCCGGCCCGCACGAGCCCGCGCTGGTCGACGAGCTCGCCGTGCGCACCTCGGTGACCTGCCTGGTCCGCTCCGAGCCCGCGGCGATCGAGCTGGACGGCCGCGGTCTCGACGTCCTGTGCGGCACGCTCGCCAAGCTCCCCGAGCCCGGCCGCTGGGACGTGGTCGTGGCGCTCGACGGCCTCGGCCGGCTCTGCTCGGCCGAGGGGCCGCAGCTCGACTGGGCCGAGAGCCTTCAGGCGGTCAAGCGGGCGCTGCGCCCGGGCGGCACGCTGCTGCTCGCCGTGGAGAACGAGCTCGGCGTGCACCGCCTGGTCGACCCGGCGACCGCCACCTCGGCGCAGACCGACGACGCGTGGCGGCCGCTCGGCGAGTTCGACGACACCAAGCCCGGCACTCCGGCCCGGCTGGCCGCGCGGCTCGCCGCCGAGGGGCTCGCGGTCGACTGGCTCGCCGCGGGCTGGGCCGAGCCCGGCCGGCCGGCGTTGCTCGCCACGCCGAGCGCCCTGCGGGACGGGCCCGTGGACGCGCTCGCCGCCCTGACCGCGCGGGCGGCCGGCACCGGGTACGCGAATCGCAGTGTCCTCTCGGATCCCCGCCGCCTCGCCGCCGCGGCCGTGCGGGGCGGACTCGGACCCGAGCTCGCCGCATCCTGGCTGGTCGTCGCCCACCTCGCGCCCCGGCCCTCGGCGGTTCTCTCCCTACCGCCGGTACTGCTCGGCGACGGCCCGGCCCTGCTCGGCGACGGCCCGGTTCTCGAGGTGTCGCCGGGCCCGGACGGCGTCTGGACCCGGCGCGTGCTGCGCGAGGCTGCCGGACGCGACCTGTCGGCTCTCGACGGACCGCTGCCCCGGGGCCGGCTGGTCGAGGAGCTGCTGATCGGCGCCTGCCTGCGGCACGACCTGCCCGCCGTGCGCCGGCTCCTGACCGGCTGGATCGCGGCGCAGCCCTGGGCCACCGCCGACAACGTGGTCGTCTCCGGCGATACGTTCACCGTGCTCGACGCGAGTGTCCCGGCCTCGGCGGACGCGCTCCGCGAACTCGCCCGGACGCTGCTCACCGGCGGGTACGCGCATCCGTGGCCCGCCGCCACCGACCTGCGGGCGCTGACCGCGATCCTGCACGGCGCCGCCGGGCTCACCGGCGACGTCCCGGCGGTCCCGGCCCGCGACGACCCGCCGCGGCCGGACTCCCGCCGAGAGCACGAGGAACAGCTGCGGGCCCTCGACCGCCGGCTGGCCGACGCCGCCTCCCGCGCGCAGTGGTACGAGCGCGAGCTCGCCAAGCGGGAGGAGGAGCTGCGCAAGGCCCGTGTCCAGATCTCCGCCTTCAGCGGTAATTTCGTCTACCGCTTCGCGAAGCTGGGGTACGGGGTAGCGCGCAAGGCACGAAATCGCCTTCGAAAAGGAAATAGATGACATCCCTCGGCATCATCCAGGCGCGGATGGACTCGTCCCGCCTCCCCCGCAAGGTGCTGCTCAAGCTCGGCGGCCGCACCGTGCTCGAGCGCGTCGTGCTGGGCGCCCGGCAGAGCGGCGTGCTCGACGAGCTGGTCGTGGCCACCACGGTCGAGCCGGCCGACGACGCGATCGTCGAGGAGTGCGAGCGGATCGGCGTGGCCTCCCACCGCGGGCCGGTCGACGACGTGCTCGGCCGCTTCCTGGGCGTGCTCGACCGGCACGAGAGCGACGTCGTGCTGCGGTTCACCGCCGACAACCCGCTGATCGACCCCGAGCTGATCGCCCGGGCGCACCGGGTCTTCGTGGCGTCGGGCGCCGACTACCTGACCACGTCGATCGCGCACACGCTGCCGCGCGGGCTCGACGTCGAGATGGTGCGGACGCCGGTGCTGCGGGCCGTCGACGCGCTCGCGACCGACCACCACCGGGTGCACGTGACGTCGTACATCTACACGCACGCCGACGACTTCGACGTGATCGGCCTGACCCTGCAGCCCGATCTCTCCCACCTGCGGCTGACCCTCGACACCGAGGACGACCTGAAGCTGATCGAGGCCATCGTCGGAGAGTTCGGCGACGAGCCGGTCGGGTATCGCGCGCTCACCGCGTGGCTGCTCTCCCGGCCCGACCTCGTGGAGATCAACGCGCACGTCCTGCAGAAGGCGCTCGTGCAGGCGTGACGATCGTCGGCATTCGCTGCGATGCCGGTGCCCGCACCGGCGTCGGGCATCTGGTGCGGTGCGTGGCGCTCGCCGAGGAGCTGGTCGCCCGCGGCGCCGGGGTTCGCTTCCTGAGCGACCTGGGCGGCGTCGAGTGGGCCGAGGTCCAGCTCAGCCGGCGCGGGCTGCCGTGGCATCCGCCGCCGTTCGACCCGGTCGCCCTGGTGGCGGCCATCGAGCGCCTCGAGATCGACGCGCTGGTGATCGACTCGTACACGCTGCCGCCACCGCACAGCGCGGCGGTGCGCAGGACCGGGCGCCGGGTGCTGGCCGTCGTCGACGGCGACTTCCGCGGACAGTCCGCCGACATCTACGTCGACCAGAACCTCGATTCGGTGATCCACGTCGAGGACGCGATCGGGCTGGCGGGCCTCGACTACGCGCTGTTGCGCTCATCGGTGCGCTCGCTGCGGCCGGTGACCCCGCCCGTGCACCGCTCCGGACGTACGCCCAAGGTTGTCGCCTTTTTCGGCGGCACCGACGCCTACCGCGCGGCGCCGCAGGTGGCGCGACTGCTCACCCGGACCGGCGTGGGTTTCGAAGCGACGATCATCGGGGCGGACGAGGAGCTGCGCGCCGAGCTGGCGGGTATCGAGGCCGGACCGGGGCAGCGCTTCGAGGTCATCGCGCCCACCGACGACCTGCCCAAGCTGCTCGCCGGCGCCGACCTTGCGGTCAGCGCCAGCGGCACCTCGACCTGGGAGCTGCTCTGCCTCGGCCTGCCCGCCGCGCTGGTCTGGGTCGTGGACAACCAGATCCTCGGGTACGAGCGGGTGATGGCCCGCGGCATCGCGGCCGGGCTCGGGCAGCTCGGGCACTTCGGCGACGACGCGGTGGCGGCGCTGCGCCGGCTGCTCACCGACGCGTCGCTGCGCACCGAGCTGGCCGCCCGGGCGTGGGCGGCCGTCGACGGGCGCGGCGTGGAGCGGGTCGCCGACGCCTTGCTCAGGGCTGGGTGACCTCGATGACCACCTTGCCGACCGCGTGCTGCTCGACCGCCTCGTGCGCGTCGGCCACCCGCTCGAACGGGTAGCGCAGGATCGGCAGACCGGCCTCGTCGCCCACCCGGAACATGCCGGCGTTGACCGCCTCGGCCACCGCCGCGACCGCGTTGTCCTTCTCCTCGGTCGTGGTCGTGTAGGTCAGCACGAAGTCGAGGCTGGCGTTCTTGAGCATCGCCTTGAAGCTCGGGATCGTCACCTCGCCGCCCACGTAGAGCGCGATGTTGCCGCCCGGCGCGACCGCGCTCAGGTCGGTTCGCAGGTTCTCGGTGTTGACCTCGACCACGATCTGGCAGCCGCCCGGGGCGAGCTCCTTCACCCGGGCCGCCACGTCCTCCTCGCGGTAGTTGATCACCACGTCGGCGCCGGCCGCGGCGGCCAGACCGGCCTTCTCCTTGGAGCTCACCGTGGTCAGCACGGTCGCGCCCGCCCACTTGGCGAGCTGGATCGCGGCGTTGCCGACGGCGCCCGCGCCACCGGCGACCAGCACCGTGCGGCCCTCGAGCGCGCCCGGCCCGAGCCGGGCCGGCCCGTCGCTGGCCAGAGTGAGGCAGCGGTGCGCGGTGAGCGCCGGGATGCCCAGCGCCGCGCCGACCTCGAACGGCACGTCGTCGTTCATCGGCACGACCTGGCGGCGGGGCAGCACCACGTACTCCTGTGCGGTGCCGTTCACCCGGCCGTAGCCGGCGTCCCACACCCAGACCCGGTCCCCCGGCTCGATGCCGGTGACCCCGTCGCCGACGGCGTCGACCACGCCGGCGCCATCTTGGTTGGGCACCCGCGGCGGCGCCACTCCGTCGGGCACGCCGCGCCCCGCACGGGTGCCGGTGTCGGTCGGGTTGACCGCGGACAGAACGATCCGGACGCGAACCTCACCGGCGCCGGCGAGCGGGGTCTCCCGCTCCACGATCTGCAGGACGGCGGCGGGACCGGGCTCTTCGAAGACAGCAGCACGCATGCATCACACATTAGGCGTGTTGCTAGGAGAGCTCACGGCGCATGGCGAGGCGCGGCCATCGATCGAGGCCGAACTCGGCCTCCCGCTGCCGGATCCGCCGCAGCTCCGGCGTCAGCTCGGCGTCGGCGAGCCGCCGGAAGCCGAGCCGCTCGTAGTAGGGCGCGTTCCAGGCGACCTCAGCGAACGTGGTGAGGGTCAGAGCCGGCGATCCCCGCTCCCGGGCCCACGCCGCGACGTGCTCGATCAGCGCCGCGCCCAGCCCGCGGCGGCCGTGGGCGGGATCGACCGAGACCTGCTCGACGTGCACGTTCCCGTCCACCAAGTCGGCGACGAGATAGGCCACCGACCCTTCTGCCACCCACGCCCGCCCGTCCCGCACGTACGCGAGCAACGTCTCGGCCGTCGGCGGCTCGCCCGCCGGCCCGAAGTCCATGCCGATGTCGCGGAACATCCGGTCGGCCGCCACCTCGATCGCCCGCATCGCCTCGACGTCCGCTTCCCGCGCCGCCCGGATCATCCCTCCGCCAATCGCCGCCGGCAGCTTCCGACGTGCTCCTCGACCGCCGTGGCCAGCCGCTGCGGCAGCGCCGACCGCAGGGCAACGACCGCGTCCGCGCTCGCCACCTCGCGAAACGCGCCGGGCAACCGGCCGGCCAGCGCGTCGATCCGCTCGATCGTCCGATCTGGGTCGAGGCCGTTCCGCGTCGCGAGAGCGCGCCAATGCTTCCCGGTGATCGCCTCGACCCGGTACTCCGAGCCGATCTTCATGGCGAGTCGCAGCCGTGGCAGGTACATGTCGTCGTAGGGCAGGCTGCTCGCCACGTCGTACAGCGGCGCCAACCGAACCTGCCGCTGCACCCGCAGGAGCGAGTAGTTCTTGGCGTGGGCGTCGGTCCCGGCGATGAGCCAGTTCAGCGCGAGCGCGTCGACGAACCGCTCGACCTCGACCGTAGCCACCGGCGGCGCGATCGCCCGGCGCACGAGCGCGATGATCTGCTCGGGCGATGGCCCGCCTTCGCTCTGGTACTTGGCAGTGGGTGGCAGACCGAGCGCCTGGCACATGTCTTCCTGGTGGATCCGCCCGACCTGCCCGTCGCCGAGCGGGAAACGGTCATATCGCTCGACCACGATCGCTCGCTCGTCGCCGAACGACATCACGCGCGCGGTGGCCGTGCGCAGCCCGGCCATTCGAGCGGACCGCAGGCAGAGGTGCTCGTTGAGGTCGTGGTCGTCGAACCCGGCGATGGCCGGCTTGAGGATGTGCGTCGTCGGCACCGCTCCCGACGGGTCGCCCCACTTGCCGGTGGTGACGTCGACATGGAGCGCGGTCTTGGCCTGCGCTCCGGCCAGGCTGAACTGACCGGTCCCGGCCAGGTGCCACGCGGACGGGTCACGCCGCAGCGTCCGCAGCCGCTCCGCGATCTGCTCCTCGGTGAGCGGCACGATCGCGCCGACCCGGGCGATGGTCGCCGCGACGCGCTCGGGCGGGACGAACATCACGGCGCCGGCGCAATCTTCGCCGACGTGGCTGAGCAGCGCGAACGGATTGCCGGCCGACACGTGGAAGTCTCGGCCCCACCGCTCGAGGACCCCCTCGTTGTCCGGCAGGAGACCCTGGCAGAAGGCGCGGACCACCCGGTCGGGGTAGGCCTGGCCGGTGAGCGGCATGGACAGCGAGATCGGCTGCGCGTCCGGTGAATCCAGGTACGCGTGGGCGTAGGCGAAGAACAGCGCGCCGCCCTCACCCTGCGACAGCCGGCCGACCACCCGGACGCCGAGCAGCACGGTCAACTCCCCGCTCACGGCGCCCCGCCGAGTGAGTCGAGGTAGGCGTCCAGGTCGATCTCGGGCTGGGGCTCGGGGCGGCAATCCAGGTACAGCCCCAGGGCCGCGATCACCTTGAAGACAAGGCCGACCTCGACGGTGGGTTTGCCGGTCTCCAGGTCGGAGAGCCAGCGCCGGCTGACCGTCGCCCTGGTCGCCAGACCGACCTGGCTGAGGCCGGCGGCGTGTCGTCGATCGCGCACGTACCTGCCGAGATCCTCGGCGTCACTCAGGCGCATGTGGCCCCCCTCTGCGCGCGTACGTGCACATTCTAGCCGCTGTGCACGTACGCGCACAACGCTCGCTTGGTGCGCGTACGTGCACAACGCAAAAACGGCTCAGCGGGTTCCGGCGGGATGCCGAACAGCACTGTGTCCGCCCGCAGCCCCTGGAGGCCCCGTGTCAACCGTGCTCATCGCCGACGACGACGCCGACCACCGCGAACTCCTCACCCTCGCCCTGCACCGCGCCGGGCACGAGGTGGTCACCGCCGAGCATGCCCGGGACGCGTTGGCCGCCCTTCTCGCCGGCGGGATCGACGCCGCGCTGCTGGACGTGCGGATGCCCGGCGAGTCGGGCATCGAGCTCTGCCGCAAGCTGCGGGCCGAGCCGGCCACCGCCCTGCTCCCGGTGATGCTGATCAGCGCCGACGTCAACGACCAGCGCATCCTCGCCGCGCTCCAGGCCGGGGCCGACGACTTCCTGACCAAGCCGTTCCACCGCGCCGAGCTCTGCACGCGGCTGGAGAACCTGATGGTCCGCAAGCCGGGGACCGTCCGGAAGTCGGCGACGGCCGCCGCGGCCGCCGCGATGGCCGCCACCCGGGCGGTGCGCGCCGCCGCCGTCAGGACTCCGGAGCCGCGCAGTCGCCGTACCGCCTGATCATGGTCATCTGAGGTAAGCCCGGAGTCGTTCATGCGGCGTAAGGTCGGCCCATGACCGTCGGGGACACGCTGATCCACTATCGCAGCGCACGGGGCCGCTGGGTTCTGCTGGGCACGGTGCTCGGCTCCAGCCTGGCGTTCATCGACGCCACGGTGGTCAACATCGCGCTGCCGTCGATCGGGGAGGACCTCGGCGCCGACGCGGCCGGCCTCCAGTGGACGGTCAACGGGTACGCGCTGAGCCTGGCCTCGCTGATCCTGCTGGGCGGCTCGCTCGGCGACCGGTTCGGCCGCAAGCGGATCTTCATGATCGGCGTCACCTGGTTCGCGATCGCGTCCCTGCTGTGCGGGCTCGCTCCGACCATGGAGCTGCTGATCGGCGCCCGGATCCTGCAGGGCATCGGCGGCGCGCTGCTCACCCCCGGCGCGCTGGCCATCCTCCAGGCCTCGTTCGTCCGCGACGACCGGGCCCGGGCGATCGGCGCCTGGTCGGGGCTGGGCGGCATCGGCGGCGCGCTCGGCCCGTTCCTCGGCGGCTGGCTGGTCGAGGCGGGCAGCTGGCGGTACATCTTCCTGATCAACGTGCCGGTGGCGGCGCTGGTGCTCCTGGTGAGCGCACGGCACGTGCCGGAATCGCGCAACCCGGAGGCGGCGCACCACTTCGACGTGGCCGGCATCGTGACCGGCGCGATCGGGCTGGGCGGCCTCACCTACGGCTTCACGGCCTGGCCGATGCGCGGGCCCACCGACCCGGTCGTGCTGATCTCGCTGGCGGTGGGCGTGGCCGGGCTGGTCGCGTTCGTGCTGGCCGAGCGCCGGTCGCCGCAGCCGATGGTGCCGCTGGAGATCTTCCACCACAGGGCGTTCACCGGCGCCAACCTGGTCACCTTCGTGGTCTACGCGGCCAACGGCGGCGTGTTCTTCCTGTTCGTCATCAACTTGCAGGTGGTGGCTGGGTTCAGCCCGCTGGCCGCCGGTATCGCGCTGTTGCCGACGACCGTGATCATGCTGCTGCTGTCGGCCCGCTCGGGTCAGTTGGGCCAGCGCATCGGCCCACGTATCCCGATGACGGTCGGACCGCTGATCTGCGGGGCCGGCCTGCTGATGATGGCGATGATCGGGCCGGACGCGTCGTACCTGACCGACGTGCTGCCCTCGGTGATCATCTTCGGGCTGGGGCTGACGACGCTGGTGGCGCCGCTGACCGCGACGGCGCTCGGCTCGCTCGACGACGCGCACGCCGGCATCGCCTCGGGCGTGAACAACGCGGTGGCGCGGGCCGCGAGCCTGCTGGCCGTCGCGATCCTGCCGCTCGCGGCCGGGCTGGGCAGCGGGAGCCTCACGGTCGCCGACCAGCTGCAGCCGGTCTACCGCAACACGATGCTGATCTGTGCGGGCCTGATGGCCGGCGGCGCGGTGGTGGCGTTCCTGCTGATCCCCAACCGGATCGAGAAGCCCAGCGAGTCGCGGAGCTTCTGCGACCCGTGCTCGCCGCCGCTGCCATCGGCCCACGACGCCGTCAGAATTGCGCGATGATCCGCCGGGCGGGCCCGTCCACGGTCATCCGGCCGCCGTACGGGAGGATCCACTGCGGCGCCGTGTGTCCGAAATCGACACCGAAGACGGCCATCGCCGACGGGTGGTAATCGGCCAGCGCGCGCAGCACCGCCTCGCGCTGCTCGTCGCGGTAGCGGGCCCGCTCCTCCTGCGGCGGGCGGTTGCCGATGTTGCTTGCCTTCGCGGTCCCCACCAGCACGGCCGGGAACTGTTCGAGCAGCCCGCGCTCGCCGGCGTTGCGCAGCATCCGGAACACCTCGTCGGCTGGCGGCATCTCCTCCGAGGTCTCCAGCAGCAGGATCATCCCGGCGTACTCGGCGGACGGCTTGATCCACCGGTTCGCCGCGAGGTTCCAGTGCAGGATCTCGAGGTTGCCTCCCCAGGTCGGCGCGGTGACCACCCGGTCGGCGTTGTGCCACTGAAAGCCGGGGCTCGGCACGTACGGCGCCGAGGACGTCAGCGAGGCCGGGTCGGCCCAGCTCAGCTCCTCGTCGCTGAACTCCTTGACCGGGGTGATCTCGAGGTCGGCCGTCTCGAAGAGGGCCGCCCGCAGCGAGGCGAGGTGCTCGGGGTCGACGCCGGCGCCCCGGGCGAGGTGCACCATCGTCGAGCCGCCGTGGTACCCGGGCACGCCGTGCCGCCACAGCCAGTTCAGCAGGTTGGTGTTGTCGGAGTAGCCGAAGAACGGCTTGGGGTCGGCCACGAACGGCGCGGGATCAAGATGCGGGAGCACGGTGATCTGGTCGCTGCCGCCGATGGTGGCGAACACCGCGCGGATCGTCGGGTCGCCGTACGCGGCCATCAGGTCGGCCGCACGCGCCGCCGGCGACGCGCCCTGACGGCGGGTGGCCGGAAACTCCACCGGCTCGAGCTCGAGCAGCTCGCGAAGCCGCCGCATGGCGAGATCGTGGGTCGCGGGATAGACCGCGGGACCCGCCCAGGAGGGGGACACGATGGCGACCTTGTCGCCGGGCTTGAGCTTCATGGCCCCCATTCAAGACTCAAATCATCCCCGCCCGCAGCGCATATGCGACCGCATGCGAGCGGTTGCGCAGCTTGAGCCGGTGCGTGACGCCATAGATGACGTTCTTCACGGTCCGCTCCGAGTAGCAGAGCTTGCCGGCGATCTCGTTGGTGTCGAAGCCGTCGGCCATCAGCCGTAGCACGTCGATCTCGCGCGGCGTCAGCCCCGACGCGTTGAGGCCGTTGGGCGCGAGCACGTCGCGCTGCATCCGGTCGACCTGCTTGAGCAACTCGCCCACGAGGTTCGGCGGCATGACCCCGCCGCCGGCCGCGGCCGCCCGTACGCTGTGCGCGAGCCGGTCGGCGGTCACCGCGGCGCGCGGCAGGATCGCCACCACCTTGCACTCGACCGCGGTCATCAGCTCGGCCTCGACGACCTCCTGGCAGACCAGCACAATCGGCGCGGCGGTCTCGGCGCCGGCCCGGCGCAGCGTGGCCACGACGTCCGGGGTGAGCCGCTCGGCCGCCGCCACCAGCACTTCCGCGTCGGCGCGCTGCTGCGTGCGCAGCACCGTGATGTCGCCGCGGAACTGGAGCAGCGCGGCCAGCCCGGCATGGTTGATCGGATCCATCGCCTGCAACGCGACCTTGACGTGTTCCATGGCCTGCCCCTTCCCCAGCGACGACGACACGCGACGTGGAACGAGTGTCGGAGAAGGTTCTTCAGGAATTCTTCAGAGATCCTTCATCGCCGGAGGCAGGCCGATAGGCCAGTTCAGCAGAGGTGCGTTTCGGCACGGAAGGGCTGCGAACGAGGTGTGCCCGTAAGTGCGGTTTCCGTTATCCATTGACACCCGGCCCGTCTCCACCGAAGTTGGGTTCACCGACCCGGGAGGACACGTGCCGGAAGTTCTGCGCGTCTGTGTGCTCGGGCCGGTCCGTGCCTGGATCGGCGAGCGCGAGATCGACCTGGGCGCCGCCCGGCAGCGGGCGGTGTTCGCGGTGCTCGCGGCCCATGCGGGCCGCCTCGTCGGCCGCGACGAGCTGATCACCGCGATCTGGGGCGACTCGCCGCCGGCCACCGCGGCCGGCAGCGTCTACACGTACGTCTCGGGCCTGCGCCGGGCCCTCACACCCGGCCTGCTCACCTCCGCCTCGGGCGGTTATCTGCTGCGGGTCGAGCCGCAGGATCTCGACGCCGACCGCTTCCAGCACCTGCGCGCCCAGGCGGCCGAGCTGCTGGCCACCGGCAACAACCGCGAGGCGGCCGACCGGCTCGACGAGGGGCTCGCGCTGTGGCGCGGCGACGCGTACGCGACATTGGCCGGCCCCTTCCTCGAGCTGGACCGCCAGCGCCTGGCCGAGCTGCGCCTGGCCACCGCCGAGCAGCGCGCCCGCGTCCTGCTCGACTCCGGCGGCGACGACGGCCTGATCGCCGAGCTCACCGGCCTGGTCAAGGACAACCCCCTGCACGAGCCGCTCCAGGAGCTGCTGATGCGCGCTCTGCACCGGGCGGGCCGGCACGCCGAGGCGCTCGAGGTCTTCCGCACCGCGCGGCGCACGCTGGTGGCCGAGCTCGGCATCGAGCCGGGCCCGGCGCTCCGCGAGCTCCAGCGGCAGGTGCTGGCCGGCTCGGCGGAGGAGCCGGCCGCGCTCCCGGTGCCCGAGCCGCTGCGCACGGTGGTGCCGACGGCGGTGGCCAAGGCGTTGCGCGACGGGCTGGCGGCCCGCGACTGGTTCGGCCGCGAGGCCGAAATCGATCAGCTGCGCGGCTTCGTGCGGCGGCTCGCATCCGGCGTCGGCGGCGCGGTCTGGATCGAGGGCGAGGCCGGCATCGGCAAGACCGAGCTGCTCACCCACGCGTTCGCCGACGCGGCCCGCTGCGGCTGCCGGGTGGCCTGGGGCGCGGCCGACCAGCTCGGCTCGCGGGTGCCGCTGCAGGTGCTGTCCCGGGCGCTGGGCCTGGAGACGGCGTCGCGCCGCCCGCGCAGCCCGCTGGCCGAGCCAGACGTCGCCGAGGACCAGATCGTGGCCGCGGTGCGCGCGGCCTGCGCGGCCGGGCCGCTCATCCTCATCGTCGACGACATGCAGTGGGCCGACAGCGCCACCGTCCGGGTCTGGGAGCGGCTGCGCGTCCTGGTCGGCCGGCTCGCGCTGCTGCTGGTCGCCTCGTCCCGGCCCGGCGACCGGGCCGCGCCGGCGCAGGCGCTGCGCCTGCGCCCGCTCTCCACCGCCCAGCTCGACCGGCTGGTGGCCGCGCTGGTCGGCGCCCCGCCCGGCGACAACCTGCGGGCGCTGGTGGCCCGCTCGGGCGGCAACCCGCTGTTCGCCCGCGAGCTGGTCGGCGCGCTGCGCCAGCGGGACGTCATCGAGGTCGCCGGCGGCCGTGCCGACATCGGCCCCGAGGTGACCGTCGAGCCGCCGCGCACGCTGATGGCGGCCGTGCACGCCACGCTCGACCTGCTCTCCGGGCCGACCCGCGACGTGTTGCGACTGGCGGCGCTGCTCGGCTCGGAGTTCTCGGTCAGCGAGGTGGTCGCGGTGACCGGCCGCTCGGCGCTCGACCTGGTCGGCGCGCTGGAGGAGGCGCTGGCCGCGAGCGTGCTGGTGGACAGCGGCACCGACCTGGCGTTCCGGCACGCGTACCTGCGACAGGCCTTGGTCGGCAGCGTTCCGCCGGCGCTGCGGGCCGGCCTGCACCGGCACGCGGCCGAGGTCCTCGCGGCCGGCGGCAGCCCGGTCACCCGGGTCGCCGAGCAGCTGGTGGCCGAGACGCCGGCGGTCGACACCTGGGTGCTCAACTGGCTGCTGGCCCACCACGCCGAGGTGGTGCGCCGGGCGCCCCAGATCGCCGGCGACCTGATCCGCCGGGCGCTGCGCACCGATCTGCCGTCGGCGGCGCAGCGCGGCGTGCTGCTGGTCGGCCTGGTACGCCTCGAGTTCCGCCGCGAGCGCTACCCGATGACCGAGGCGGAAGAGGCGATGAGCCTCGCCACCGATCCGGCCGACCGCGCCGAGATGCGGCACCTGCTCGCCACCATGCGGCATCGCAAGGGCGAGGAGGCCGAGGCCGTCGCGATGCTTCGCGAGGCGGTGGACGACCCGCGGGTGCCGACCATCTGGCGCACGAGGCACCGGGTGCTGCTGGCCAACTTCCGCCGCGGCGACCTCGACGACCTCGACCGCGCCGAGCGGCGGGCGCGGGTGGTGCACGCGGAGGCGGTGGCGGCCGGCCAGCCGTACGAGACCGCGTTCGCCCTGCAGACGATCTGGCTGACCAGCTCGATCCGCCGCGATCACGAGCGCGCGCTGCGCCACGTCGACGAGGCGCTCGACGTGGTGGCCGGCCGAACCGACCTGGCCGGCACGTACTTCGACCTGCTCGACAACCGCCTGTTCTCGCTGCAGAATCTGGACCGCCTGGACGAGGCGCAGAGCACGCTGCGCCGGGCCGCCGAGTTCGCGGCCGAGCATCGCCTGCCGGCCGGCCTGCAGGTGGCGACCGCGGTGCAGGACTACTGGCTGGGCCGGTGGGACGACGCGCTGGCCGAGGTGTCGGCGGTGACCGAGGACGGGCCGGGCATCACCCTGCACGGCATGCGCGAGCCGGGCGCGGTGACCATGCTGCTGCACGGGGTGGCCGCGCTGATCGCCCTGCACCGCGACGCCCGCGACCTGGCCGCCGCCCACCTCGACGCGGCCGACGCGGTGCCAGCCAGCGAGGCGGAGCGGGAGAACTGCGACTTCCTGCTGGTGGCCCGGGCGCTTGCGGCCGAGCAGCGGGGGCGGACGGGCGAGGCGCTGGAGGTGCTGGCGCCGCTGCTCCAGCCGTCGTACGCGCCGATGATGCTGCGCCACCAGTGGCTGCCCGACGTGCTACGGCTGGCCCTTCGCGAGTCCAGGATGGACATCGCGTCGCGGGCCGCGGAGATCTGCGCGGCCGAGGCGGCGCACGAGGTGCGGCCGGCCCGCGCGCACGCCGCCCATCTGCGCTGCCAGGCGCTGCAGAGCGGCGATCCGGCACCGGCGCTGGCCGCCGCCGAGCACTACCGGCGGGTGGGCCGCCGGTTCGAGCTGGCCGCCGCGCTCGAGGACGCGGCGACCGCCGGCGGCGAGCGCCCGGACGAGGCGTTGCGCATCTACACCTCGATGTCGGCGCGCTGGGACATGGCGCGCATATCGAGCGCTGTCGTTTAATCTGCTCGGAATCCCTCCCGCACGCGCCGCGACGCGTGCGTTTGTGATTGGTTCTGGTGGAGGACCTTGACAGGAAAAGTTTGATAGTGCGTGAATGTGTTTCCAGGCGGTTACTCCCCGATGTCTCATCACCGCTAAGGAGCTCATTCATGACCACATACCGGGGCCTTTTGCGCCCTGCGGCCGTCACCCTCGGTGTAGCCCTGCTCATGCTCAGTGCCTGCGCCAAGTCCGAGGACTCCGGTTCGGACACCGCCGCCGCGCCGCCGAGCGCGGCCGCGCAGGTCGCTCAATCCGCCGCTCCCGGCGCCGCGACCTGCACCATCGACCAGTACGGCGGCTCGAAGGTCGACCTCAAGTCGGCAAAGGTCGGCTTCTCCCAGTCGGAGAAGGAGGCCAACCCGTTCCGTATCGCCGAGACCCAGTCCATCAAGGACGAGGCGGCCAAGCTCGGCATCACCAACCTCACGACAACGAACGCGAACTCCCAGTTCAACAAGCAGATCAGCGACGTCGAGCAGATGATCGACTCGGGCGTGCAGCTGCTGGTCATCGCGCCGCTCAACTCGGACGGCTGGGACTCGGTGTTCGCCAAGGCCTCGGCCAAGAAGATCCCGATCATCACGATCGACCGCAAGATCAACGCCGCGGCCTGCAAGGACTACCTGACCTTCATCGGGTCGGGCTTCGCCGAGCAGGGCAAGCGCGCCGCGGACGAGATGGCCAAGGCGATGGGCAACAAGGGCAAGGTCGCGATCCTGCTGGGCGCGCCCGGCAACAACGTGACCACGCTGCGCACCAGCGGCTTCAAGGACGAGATGGCCAAGGTCGCGCCGGACATCAAGATCGTCTTTGAACAGACGGGCAACTTCGCCCGTGAGGACGGGCAGAAAGTCACCGAGCAGCTGCTGCAGTCCAACCCGGACATCAATGGCATCTACGGCGAGAACGACGAGATGGCGCTGGGCGCGATCACGGCGCTCAAGGGCGCCGGCAAGAAGGCCGGCGACGTGAAGGTCGTGTCGATCGACGGCACCAAGGGCGCTGTGCAGGCCATTGTGGACGGCTGGGCGTCGGCGGTCATCGAGTCGAACCCGCGCTTCGGGCCGCTCTCCTTCGAGACCGCCACGAAGTTCTTCGCCGGTGAGCCGGTGGGCCAGGACATCATCATCCAGGACTCGCAGTACACCGCCGACAACGCCAAGAGCGACCTCGCCAAGGCGTACTGATCCCCGTTGCGGGTGGCGGCGCCGGATCGCGGCGCCGTCACCCGATGTTCGTCTGTGTTCCCCAGGACGCACTCCGGGCAAGGAGCGGAACGTGACCGCACATCCCCGACGGCTTACCCGAATTCTCGCGGTGGCGCTGGTCGCCTCGGCCGGCACCCTGATCGCCACCAGCCGGCCCGCCGCGGCGTTCGCCCCCAAGACGCCGCCCCTGACCACACCGTGGACTTCTCAGGTCTCCACGACCAACCCCCTGCCGGAGTATCCCCGTCCGCAGCTCACCCGTGCCGACTGGCAGAGCCTCAATGGCATCTGGCAGTTCGCCGGCGCCGCGAACATCAACACCCCGCCCACCGGCCAGACGCTCGGCGAGGAGATCCTCGTGCCATACCCGATTGAGAGCGCGCTCTCCGGGATCATGCGACGCCAGGACTACTCGTACTACCGGCGCACATTCACGGTTCCGGCTGGCTGGTCGGGGCGCAGCGTGCAGCTCAACTTCGGCGCCGTGATGTGGCAGTCCAAGGTCTGGGTGAACGGCGCCCTGCTCGGCACCCACGAGGGCGGGTACGACAAATTCTCGTACGATATAACCAATGCCCTTAAATCCGGCAGCAACGAGATCGTCGTCGGCGTCTGGAACCCGGTAGAAACCCAGGACATCCCGGTCGGCAAACAGCGGATCAGCCGCGGCGGCATCTTCTACACGCCGTCCTCCGGCATCTGGCAGACGGTCTGGCTCGAGCCGACCAACGCCGCACACATCACCCGCCTCGACCCCGCGCCGAACGTCGCCGCCGGCGGTCTCGACCTGGTGGTGCAGGCGGCGAACGCGTCCGGCCAGCCGGTCACCGCGCAGGTTCTCAGCGGCGGCACGGTCGTCGGCACCGCCACCGGCACGGTCGGATCGAGCCTCAGGATCCCGGTTCCGAACGCGCGCCTCTGGTCGCCCGACGATCCGTTCCTGTACGACCTGCGCGTCACGCTGGGCACCGATGCCGTCGGCGGCTACTTCGGCATGCGCTCGCTCGGCAAGGCGATGCTCGGCGGGGTGCTGCGGCCCACGCTGAACGGCAAGTTCGTCTACCAGCTCGGCACGCTCGACCAGGGCTACTGGCCGGACGGCATCTACACCGCGCCGACCGACACGGCGCTGCGCTTCGACCTCGAACAGCAGAAGGCCATGGGCTTCAACATGGTCCGTAAGCACATCAAGGTCGAGAACGACCGCTGGTTCTACTGGGCCGACCGGCTCGGGCTGATGGTCTGGCAGGACATGCCGGCGCTGGCCAGCGGGCGGGAACCGTCGACGGCCGGGCGCACGCGCTTCGAGAAGGAGCTGCGGGCGATGGTCGACCAGCACAAGGGAATCACCTCGATCGTGCAATGGGTCCCGTTCAACGAGGGCTGGGGCGAGTACGACGCCGGCCGGATCACCGACCTGGTGAAGAGCTGGGACCCGACCCGGATGGTCAACCACGACTCCGGCTCGAACTGCTGCGACTCCGACCCCGACCCGGGCAACGGCGACGTGATCGACGACCACGTCTACGTCGGCCCCGGCATGACGCGGCCGCCGACGGCAACGCGGTTCGCCGTCAACGGTGAGTACGGCGGCCTGGGGCTCAGGACCACCCACGAGTGGCCTACCAGCGGAAAGTTCGCCTATGAATGGCTGCCGAATTCGACAGCGCTCACGAATCGCTATGTCCAAATATCTACCAGATTAATTGAGCTTATCTCGACAAATGGTCTTTCAGGATCGGTCTACACCGAGCCTACGGACGTGGAAGAGGAGCTCAACGGCTTCTACACCTATGACCGGCAGCTGGCCAAGATGGACCTGGCCCGGGTGCGCGAGGTCAACCTGCGGGTGCTCGGCGCCGCCACCGGCGCCACACTGTCGACCGGCAAGCTGGTGTCGCTGCGGGTCACGACGCCGGGCTACACCAACCGCTACCTGCGGCACTCGAACGGCGCGGCCCGTACGGACGTGATCGGCACCGCGCAGACCGACCGGCAGGACGCCTCCTTCTGGGTGCGGGCCGGCCTGTCGAACAGCGCCTGCTACTCGTTCGAGTCGCGCAACTTCCCCGGCCAGTACCTGCGGCATCGCGGCTACCGGGTCTACCAGGAGGCCAACGACGGCGGGTCGACGTACAACGCCGACGCCACCTTCTGCGCCCGGCCCGGCCTCTCCGGCGGCGGCACCTCGCTCGAAGCGTCCAACCTGGCCGGCTACTACCTGCGACACCGCAGCGAAGAGATCTGGATGGACCAGAACACCGGCGGGTCATTCACCGACGACGCGACCTGGGCGGTCGTCGCGCCACTCTGGCGCAGCGGCACCGACCTGGCGGTGGGCCAGAACCGGTCGTTCCGGGTCACCACGGCCGGCTACGACACCCGCTACCTGCGGCATCGCGACGGCCTGGCCCGCACCGACGTGATCACCACGAGCAGCGCGGTCACCGACCGGCAGGACGCCACCTTCACGGTCCGCGCCGGCCTCGCCGACAGCGGCTGCTACACGTTCGAATCGGTCAACTACCCGGGGCAGTACCTGCGGCACGCCGGCTACCGGCTGCAGAAGGCGACCAACGACGGGACGACGACGTTCCAGCAGGACGCCACCTTCTGCGCGCAGCCGGGCCTGAACGGCGGCAGCGGCAACGTGTCGCTCGAGTCCTTCAACTACCCGGGCTACTACTGGCGGCATTACGCCGAAGCGGTCTACATCGCCACCAACGGCGGCGGCAACACCTGGGACGCGACCGGTAGCTATGCCGCCGACGCGACCTGGAACAACGCGAATCCACTGGGGTAAGAAGATGCTGGAAGTCGTCGACGTCGCCAAGATATTTCCGGGGGTGAGGGCCCTCGACGGAGTCTCGTTCCGCCTGCGAGCGGGCGAGGTGCACGCCCTGGTCGGGGAGAACGGCGCCGGTAAGTCCACTTTGATCAAGGTGCTCACCGGCGTCTACCAACCGGACTCGGGCGACCTGCGATTCCAGGACGAGCCGGTGCAGTTCGCGACGCCGATGGACGCCCAGCACGCCGGGATTTCCACGATTTATCAGGAAGTCAACCTCATCCCGCTGATGAGCGTGTCGCACAACCTGTTCCTCGGCCGCGAGCCGAGGAACAGGCTGCGCCTGCTCGACGAGGCGCGGATGCATCGCGAGGCGCGGGAGATCCTGGCCGGCTACGGCGTCACCGCCGACGTCCGGCTCCCGCTCGGCACGCTGGCGCTCGGCGCCCAGCAGATGGTCGCGCTGGCCCGGGCCGTGATGATCGACGCCAAGGTCGTGATCATGGACGAGCCCACCTCGTCGCTCGAGGCGCGCGAGGTGGAGACCCTCTTCGGGGTCATCCGCGACCTGCACGCGCACGGGATCGGCATCATCTACGTCAGCCACCGGCTGGACGAGCTCTACCGCATCTGCGACGCCGTCACGATCCTGCGCGACGGCAAGGTGGTGCACACCGGCAAGCTCGCCGACCTGGAGCGGATCCAGCTCGTGGCCCTGATGCTGGGCCGGGAGATGTCGGAAATACGCCGAGAAGGCGCCACGGCGTTCTCCTCCGACAAAACGGGCGACACCGACGCGGCGCCGGTCCTGCGGGTAAGCGGTCTGACCAGCCGCCGCAAGCTCCACGACATCAGCTTCGAGGTGCACCCCGGGGAGGTGGTCGGACTGGGCGGCCTGCTCGGCGCCGGCCGCAGCGAGACGATCAAGGCCATCGGCGGCGCCTACCCGCTCGACAGCGGCGACGTGCAGGTCGACGGCGTCGATCTCAAGAAGCCGACCACGGTCCGGGCGGTCAAAGCGGGCATCGCCGTGCAACCGGAGGATCGCAAGGCCGAGGGCATCGTCGCCGGCCTTTCCGTACGCGAGAACATCGCGCTCGCCGTGCTCCCGAAGATGTCCCGGTTCGGGCTGGTCTCCGACTCGAAGATCGACGCGATCGTCGAGCGGTTCATGACCCGCCTGCGGATCAAGGCATCCGGCCCGGACCAGCTCGTCGGCGACCTCTCCGGCGGCAACCAGCAGAAGGTGCTGTTGGCCCGGCTGCTCGCGACCGGGCCGAAGGTGCTGCTGCTGGACGAGCCGACCCGCGGCATCGACGTCGGCGCGAAGGCCGAGGTGCAGTCGCTGATCGACGAGCTCGCGGCCGAGGGGCTCGGCGTGGTGCTGGTCTCGTCCGACGCCGAGGAGCTGATCGAGGGCGCCGACCGGGTGGTGGTGCTGCGCGACGGGGTGATCGTCGGCACGCTCACCGGCGCTTCCGTGACCACCGAGGAACTCATGGCGACGATCGCCGCCGCCGCACCGCCGGAGGAAGAATGACCACCGCGACCCTCGCCTTCGACGCGAGAGACCTCAAGGCCTGGCTGCCGAGATACGGCGTCTACCTGGCGATCGTCCTGCTGGTCCTCTACAACGTCTTCTTCACGCCGTACTTCCTGACCTGGAGCAACCTGCGCATCCAGCTGATCCAGGTCGCGCCGATCGTGATCGTGGCGCTCGGCATGGCGCTGGTCATCGGCACCGAAGGCATCGACCTCTCGGTCGGGTCGGTCATGGCGCTGGCCGCGGCCCTGATACCCCTCTATCTCGGGTACGGCGTGGCCGGCGCGATCCTCGTGTCGCTGCTGGCCGGGGTGGCCGTGGGTCTGATCAACGGCGTGCTGGTGGCCCGCGTCGGCCTGCAACCGATCGTCGCCACCCTGGCGCTGTTCGTCGGCGGGCGCGGACTCGCCGTGGTGATCAGCGAGGGCAAGCTCAAGGACGTACGCAACCCGGATCTGATCACGCTCGGATCCGGTGACCTTCTCGGCATCCCGATCCTGGTGTGGATCGCCGCGGCGCTGGTGCTGGTCGTCGCGTTCCTGGTGCGCCGCACGGTCTTCGGACGTCGGCTGCTCGCCATCGGCGGCAACCGCCCGGCCAGCGAGCTGGCCGGCCTCCCGGTGAAGCGCGTGCTGATCACCGTGTACGTGCTCTGCTCGGTGCTCGCCTCGATCGCCGGCCTGTTGTCGGTGGCCCGCATCCAGTCGAGCGACGCCTCGGCGGTCGGGCTGCTCATCGAGCTCTCCGCGATCACCGCGGTGGTGGTCGGCGGCACCCCGCTCACCGGCGGCCGGGTCCGGGTCCTCGGCACGGTCGCGGGCGCCCTGCTCATGCAGCTGGTGATCGCCACGATGATCAAGCACAACCTGCCGCCGTCCACGACCGAGATGGCGCAGGCCGTCATCATCCTGATCGCGGTCTACGTGGCGCGAGAGAGGAAGACCCGGTGACCATGGGAATCGCCGCCGGCCCCGAGACGCCCGCGGCCGCCGTCGAGGACATCCGCAAGGCCGAGCGCACCGACCGGATCGTCGGCACGATCCAGCGTCAGGGCGCGCTCGCCGTCCTCATCGGCGTCGTGCTGATCTCGATGGTCGCCTTTCCGAACTTCCGCAGCTTCGACAACACCGCGACGATCCTGGTCGCGGCCGCCCCGCCGATGCTGATCGCGCTCGGCATGACGTTCGTGATCATCACCGGCGGCATCGACCTGTCGGTCGGGTCGCTCTACGTGCTCGGCGGCGTCCTCGCGGCCTGGGCGTCGCAGTACGGCTTCGTCGCCGCGTTCGCCGCCCCGTTGCTGGTGTGCGGGCTCATCGGCGTCGCGAACGGGCTGCTCATCGCGTACACGAGAATGGCGCCTTTCATCGTGACGCTCGCGGCGCTGCTCGGCGCCCGCGGGTTGATGCGCGCGATCAGCGACGAGGGCTCCGAGACCTATCTGGTCAAGAGCGACGCTTTCCGGAAGCTCGGCAACGGGTCGCTGCTGGGGATCGGCTATCAGGTCTGGCTGGTCACGGTGCTGGTGCTGCTGGGGATGGTGCTGCTGAGCCGCACCCGCTTCGGCCACTCGGTCTATGCGGTCGGCGGCAGCGAAGACGCGGCGGCGCTGATGGGCGTGCCGGTGCGCCGGATCAAGGTGTGGGTCTACGTCATGTCGGGGCTGCTCGCCGGCCTGGCCGGGGCGATCAACGCGGCCAAGCTCGGCTCGGGCGTCACCGTGCTGGGCACCGGTATGGAGCTCGACGCGATCGCCGCCGTGGTGATCGGCGGCACCCTGCTCACCGGCGGCGCGGGCACGATCGCCGGCACCGTGGCGGGCGTGCTGCTGCTCGGCGTCATCCAGAACCTGATCAACCAGGTCGGCAACGTCAACAGCAACTGGCAGCAGGTGATCAGCGGCGCGTTCCTGGCGCTGGTGGTGGTCGCACAGACCTACCTGGTCAAGCTGCGTAGGGTTTGAGGGGTGAAGATCGGAGAACTGGACGTCAACCGGGTCGGCTACGGAACCATGAAGCTCACCGGCTGGCCGCAGGGCGACCGCCCGGACCGGGACACCGCGCTCGCGGTGCTGCGCCGAGCCGTGGAGCTGGGCGTCAACCACCTCGACACCTGCCACTACTACTCGCGGGACGGCGTGGCCGCGAACGAGCTCATCCGGGCCGCGCTGTACCCGTACCCGAAAGACCTGGTGATCGTCACGAAGGTCGGCGCGCTGATCGAGGGCGACGACATCACCCGGCCCGCGTCCGAGCATCGCGGCCTCACCCCGGACGGCCTGCGCCGCGGCGTCGAGGCCAACCTGCGCGAACTCGGCGTGGACCGCATCGACGTGGTGAACCTGCGGATGGGCGACCGGGGACACGACGGCTCGGGCTTCGAGACGGCGCTGGCGACGCTGATGGAGCTGCGGGCCGAGGGTCTCATCCGGCATCTGGGCATCTCCAACGTGAGCCGGGCACAGTTCGACCGGGCTCGCGCCGTCGCCGACATCGTGTGCGTGCAGAACCTGTACAACATCGCCGACCGCGACGACGACCCGCTCGTCGACGCGTGCGCGGCGGCCGGCGTCGCCTACGTCCCGTTCTTCCCGGTCGGCGGGGGCTTCCGGCCGCTCGCCGCCGATCGTCTAGAAGCGGCGGCCAAGCGCCTCGGCGCCTCCGTCCAGCAGGTGGCGCTGGCCTGGCTGCTGGCGCGCTCGTCCGCGATCGCGCTCATCCCGGGCACGAGCTCGCTCGCGCATCTCGAGGAGAATATGGCGGCCGGTGACCTGCCGCTGAGCGTCGCCGACCTGGACTAGGGCCGGACTGGCGCTAGTCGACCGTGGCGGTGCCGAGCAGGTGGCCGTAATGGTCGGCGACGCTCACCGATTCCACATCGCGCAGCTGGATGGAGCTGGCCCCGATGACCTTGGCGTTGCCGCTCGGGGTCGGCCCCCACGCCGCCGCCTGCTCGACCGTGCCGCGCATGCTCTTCACCCGGCAGAGGAACGGCCCCTCACCGCGCAGCTTGGTCACGTCCAGCGCGATCGACACGCCCCAGGTCTTGGGCGTGAGCACCGCCTCGCCGGTCATCCCGCTGCCCTGGGCCGCCTCGAACTGGGCCGTCACCAGCTGAGGGCTCGGTAACACCTGCGGCGGCTGACTTTCCCGGCTGCCGCGGATCACCCCCACCCCGATGACGGCGGCGACCAGCACGACGGCGGCCGCGGCCAGCCAGCGTACGCGCGCCATGCGATTTTCCCGGGACCGCTCGGCGCGCATGCGGCGCAGCAGACCCTCGACGTTCTCCTGGCTCGGGCGGGCGGCCAAGCTGATCGGTGGTTGCGCCGCGCCGCCGGCCGCGCGCTGGGCATCGGGCAGGCGTTGCAACAGCTCGGGTACGGGCGCCAGCCGGTCCAACTCGTCGCGGCACTCGTCACAGTCCCGCAGATGAGAGTCGAGCCGATCGGTGTCCGCCTCGTCCAGGCCGCCGAGCAGGTAACCACCGAGCAGCCGCCGCAGGTCGTCGTGATCGAGGCTCAACGCAGCACCCCCATCTCTTCGAATGCCGTGCGCAGCGCCCTTACCGCGTAATATGCCCGGGATTTCACCGTTCCCTCGGGCACGGACAGCCGTCGCGCCGCCTCCGCCACGCTCTGCCCCTCGTAGTACATGGCCCTGACCACCGCCTGATGATCGGCGGACAGCCGCTCGAGAGCCTCGGCCACCAGCCAGCCCTCGACCAACTGGTCGACGTTGTCCTCGGTCGGCATGGTGTTGACCGCGACCTCGTCGGCCACCAGGTGTGGGCGGCGCTGCTCGGCCCGCCAGGCGTTGGTCACCACGTTCCGCGCGATGGTCAGCAGGTACGAGCGGGTACGCCCCTGGTCGGTGTCAAGGTGGTCGATGTGCTTCCAGGCCCGCAGGAGGGTCTCCTGCACCATGTCTTCCGCACGGTGCCGATCGTGCACGTAGCGCAGGACGAAGCTGAGCATGACCGCGTAGTGCTCGTTGTAGAGCGCGGTCATCAGCTCCTCGTCGGGGCTCACCCGTCGCCTCATCCGCGCCATGCCCTCCGCCCGAGTCCGCCTGCCACCCACTTGTACACCGTCGAGGTGAAGCCGGTTCGATCGGCGGGCGCGGAGCCCGCAACAGGGCGATGCCCGGTCCCCCTCGCCGGGGCCGGGCATCGCGTCAAAGAGAACCTCAGCCGCTGCAGGTCTTGGGTTCGAGGGGCTTACCCGGCCCGCCGTACCGGAATGTTCGAGCGCTCAGGATCGTCAGCGGATAGAAGCCGGTCGTGGAGCGCATGTACATCGCCACGGCCGGGCCGTTGATGTAGGTGATGCTCGCCATGTAGGCCGAGCTGCTCTTCTCGACGTCGGCGGACTGGCCGTTGCCCATGTCGGTGCTGCACGGCTCCAGCCGGGAGGCGGCGACCTCACCGAAGACCTGCACGAGACCGGACTTGCTGAACTTGACGCCCTCGTCGTTCCACAACTGCTCGGGGAAGTAGCCGATCCACTCCGAGTCGAACGCGACCCACCAGGCGCCGTTGAAGTACTGGATGGCGAACTTCTTGGTGGTGTCGGCGGCGAGGGTGTCGCCCGGCTTCATGTTCTTGCTGTACTGCACGAAGCCGCAGCCGTTGTAGCAGCTCTCTTCGCGGTTGACCCAGTGGTAGACGAACAGGTGCGGGTCGTCGTCGCCGTTCACCACGCGGTCGACGGTCCAGCCGACCTCGACGATCTGCTTGCCGTCGGCGGACTGCACAGCCAGCTCGCCCAGCGTGTGGTAATCGGCCTTGTTCAGCTTCGGCTTGGCGATGTAGGCGTTCGTGTAGAAGCCGTCGGTCTCGGCCGCCTGCGACCCGACGTTGTAGAGGTAGTAGACGTCGTCACTGCCGGTGGCGCCGCTCGGCTCGGGCGCGGCCGACTTCGACGAAGCGGTGGGCTCCGGCGTCGACTCCTCGGGAACCGACTCGCCCGTCGCGGTCTCCTCGGGCGCCGCGGTCTCCTCGGTCGTCGCCTCGGTCGTCGCGTCCTCGGTCGGTTCCGTCGTGGCGGTCGTCGCCTCAGGCCCCGTGGTCGGTTCGGTGGTCGGTTCGGCCGACGCTTCCGGCGGCCCGGGCGGAGCGATGTCCGTCTGCTCCGTCTTGAGGTACGTGTTCTTCGCCCAGCGGCCCTTCGGCGCGTACCGGCCGCGGGGCTGAGTGGAGCCGCTCGTGTCGTTGGCGGCGGCGTCGAAGCCTTCGGCCCGCAGGGTCCTGGCAGAGGCGCCGGCGCGGCCCTTGCGCACCCTCTGCGGACGCTCGCCCCAGGGCAGGTTCGTGGGAGGTGTCGCGACGCCGGGCATGCCGGCGGCGGCTGCCGCGGCGGGCGCCTGCTCGGCAGCGCCCGTGATCTGTTCCGCGCCCGCGTTCAGGGTCGAGGCAACGCCCAGGGCGCCGACCACGGCTACCGCAAGGCCGGCGGCAAGAAGGCCGCGGCGTGACTTCAACACGTGTCCGTCCTCGTTGATCGTGGAGTCGGAGGTGTGGGCGAGGTAGCCTCCGGCACCGGTTCTCGGCGGCGCAGGTCACCATATAGCTTTCTCGATTCGAGTTGACCCTGCTGACGGGTTTTCCGCCTTAACGGCTGAGGCCCCGAGCCGATCCGGTGATTCAAAGCCCAATTTCACGTACGGAGCGTGTCGGCGCGATCGCTGAGGGCGGCTTTTCACGTGTTGTTCGGAAAGAGGCAAAGCGCTACGAGCTTCTTTCAGGTCTAGCGTAAAGCAGTGGCCGGGATCCGTGTGTTGTCACTGTCCGCCGACGGGGTGGAGACGCACACCCTGGCCGAGGTCGAGGGCCTGCTGGAACGGCCCGGCGCACTGGTGTGGGTGGACATTCCGGAGTGCTCCGACGAGGCGATCACGTTGCTCACCGACGTGTTACGTTGCCACCCTCTCGCGGTCCGCGACTGTATGCATCGGAATCGCGTGCCACGTGTCCGGATTTATCCGCATCATCAGCTGTTGATCCTTCACGGTCCGGAGCGGGGACCATCCGGACACGTCCACTATCTCGAGCTCGATCAGATAATCGGCGAAAAGTATGTCGTGACCGTGCATGGCCCGATCAATCCGAGCCTTTCCCCCGAAGTGGCGCTGCGCGAGACCGACGGGGTGCGCCGGCGGCTCGAGGCGGGACGTTTGCGGCCCGATTCGCCGTACGAGCTGTCGTACGCGATCACCTCGGCCCTCATCCACCGGCTGGAGGCGTTCATCGAGGAGGTGACCACCGACGTGTGGCACCTCGAGCAGCGGGTCACCGGCGGCCACATGGGCAATCCCGAGGAGTTCCTGGAGGAGCTGTTCCAGGCGCGGCACGGCCTGCTCTCGGTCCGCACGATGGGCGCGCTCGGCGCCGAGGTGTACGGCCGGATCGCCGCGCTGGAGGCCCGGATCCCGGCCGGCGACCTGCCGCTGGTCAACGACCTGGTCGACCAGCTCAGCAGGATCCGCGGGCTGGCCGACGGCGAGCGGGAGTACCTCCAGGGCGTGATCGAGTTCTACCGCGCGCGGGCCGAGACCAAGATGACGGTCGCCGCCGAGCGGCTCGCCGTGATCGCCGTGGTCACGCTGCCGATCACGGCGCTCTCCTCGGTCTACGGCATGAACATCATCGTCAACGAGCACACCAAGGTCCCGCAGCTGGTGGCCGTCCTGCTCGTCATGGCCGTCATGTCCGCGTTGCTGCTGACCTGGGCCAAGCGCCGCGGCTGGTGGTGAGAGCCACCCATCCGCGCGGGCGGGCGCGCCGAATGGTGGGCATGACCGCGGCGTGCGTGCTTTCCCGAAGCGGGCCCGGATCCGAAAAGGAACGGGTCGACGACCGATACCGGCTGATCACGGTGATCGGCCAGGGCAGGACGGGCCGTATCTGGCTCGCCGAGGACGAGCTGCTGTTACGCACCGTCACGGTCGAGGAGTTCGCCACCGAGGCCGCGGCCCGCGAGGCGCTCGACGTCCGGTTGCACGACCCGGCCGCCGCGAAGATCTTCAACGCGATCCCCTGGGACGGCCGGTGGTGGGTCGTCATGGAGTACGTCGCGGCCGAGCCCGCGATCGGCATCGCGCGCCCACCGGCCACGGCGGCCCGCGGCGTCGCGCGTGCTGCCGGCGCTCGTCTCCCGGCCCCGCCGGCGACCAGGCTCAACTGGCGCGGCTGCGCCGCCGTCCCCGCTCCCACATCGCGGAACAGATTTGACCGCTGATCATCGCCACGCCACCATGAGGGTCATGCAGCGGACGGGTATCCCTCTCGTCGCCGATCTGGCGACCGATCTGGCGCACTGCGCCAGCGCTTGCTGTCCCAGCTGAGCTGCGATTTTCGGCGTCTCGTAGTACTGATCGGCTGACATTCCGCCCCACCTGCCGGGCCAGGCGCTATCCTTGGCCGCATTAGGGCGGTAAACCTATAGGACCGATAGGCAATGGATACAATCGAGGAGCTTTTGTGACCGCCGTCGACGTTCGTCTCGACCACCTCGCCATCGCGACCCGGTTCGCGGCCGGCCCGGAGCACTGGCCCGTCGCCCCGCGCTTCAACCCGGTGAGCCGCTGGTACGAGCGCCTCCACGTGGCCGACGACCACGAGGTCTGGCTGCTCACCTGGCTGCCCGGCCAGAGCACCGACCTGCACGACCACGGCGGCTCGGCCGGCGCGTTCCACGTCTTCGCCGGCAGCCTCACCGAGGACACCGTCACCACCACGGCCGGCGGGTCACCGCACCTCACCGGCCGTGAGCTCGGCGAGGGCGCCGGCCGCCGGTTCAGCACCCGGCACATCCACCGCATCACCAACCGCTCCTCGCGCCCGGCGGTGAGCATCCACGTGTATGGCCCGGCGCTCACCACGATGACCCGGTACCGCCTCGGCCGGGACGGTCTCGAGGTGCGCACCGTCGAGAAGGCCGGGGTGCAGTGGTGACATCGCTGCTGACCCCGCCCGCCGGCTCGGTCGGCATCGACGAGATCCTGGCGAGCGCCCGCGCCCGCCTCGACCGGGTCGGCCCGCACGAGACGGCCACCGCCCTGCGCCGCGGCGCCGTCCTCGTCGACATCCGCCCGGCCGCGCAGCGAGCCGAGTTCGGCGAGTTCCCGGACGCGATCGTGATCGAGCGCAACGTCCTGGAATGGCGGCTCGACCCGCGCAGCGAGGCCCGGCTGCCGTTCGCGAACAGCTACGACCTCGAGGTGATCGTCACCTGCCAGGAGGGCTACACGAGCAGCCTGGCCGCGGCGTCGCTGAAGGACCTGGGCCTGCACCGGGCGACCGACCTCGCCGGCGGTTTCAAGGCCTGGCGCGAGGCCGGTCTCCCGGTTCGCTAGTGCGCGTTCGCTAATGCGCGCCCACCTCTTCGGGCCTGGCCTTCTTGGGAAGCAGGAAGGCCAGCCCGAAGGCGAGCAAGAGCAACAGCAGGGTCACCCCCGTCGTCCGGACCGTGGCGTTCTGGAACCCGGCGCGAACCTGCTCCTGCCCGTACGCCTGGATCTCCGGCGACGGTGAGCCGGCGCCGGTGCAGCTGGCCGGCACCACGTCGGGGTCGTCTTCCGCGGTGCGGTCGCGCAGGCAATCCCGCAGGCCGGCGATGACCGCGGGCTGCGCGTCGGACGGCACGCCCGACGTGGTGAGCACCGTCCGCAGCTCGGCGGCCGAGCCGTCCACGTGGGACGCCACCTGGCCGGGCAGGATCGCGAAGAAGATCGTGCCGAGGACCGCGATGCCGAACGCCCCGCCCAGCTGCTGTACCGAGGTGAGAGCCCCGGACGCCGAGCCGGTCTCCTCGTGGTCGACGCCGGCCAGCACGATGTTGAAGAACGGCGCCATCGCCAGGCCCATGCCGACGCCGAGCAGCACCATCGCCGGGATGAAGTGGTACGGCGTGATGCTCGCCCCCGCGAGCCGCACGGTCAGCGCGAACCCCACGGTCGCGACGATCATGACGGCCGTGCCGATGAGCAGCAGCTTGCGGCCCATCTTCTCGGCCAGCCCGGCGCCCGCCGCGACGAAACCGGCGACCGTGCCCAGCGCCTGCGGCAGCGTGGTGAGGCCGGCCTTGAGCGGCGAGTAGCCGAGCCCGATCTGCAGGTAGAACGTGAAGACCAGGCCGGTGCCGATGAGCGAGGCGAAGAAGACCAGGCCGACCGCGAGACCGCCGGAGAAGGCGCGCTTGCGGAACAGGCTGGGCGTCACCAGCGGGTCGAGCCGCCGGCGTTCGCGGCGGGTCTCGTACATCGCGAACAGGCCGAAGACGATGATGCCGACGGCCAGCAGCAGGAAGCACCACACCGGCCAATCCAGCTCGCGGCCCTGCACCAGCGGGTAGAGCAGCAGGAACGCGCCGACCGCGGCCAGCAGCACACCGAGCACGTCGAGACGCGGCGCCCGCTCGCTCTTGAACTCGGGCAGGAACTTGATCGCGCCGAAGACCGCGAAGACGCCGAGCGGCAGGTTGATGAAGAAGATCATCCGCCAGCCCGAGCCGAAGTAGTCCGCGTCGACGAGCCAACCGGCCAGGACCGGGCCGGCCACCGAGGACAGGCCCATCACCGGCCCGAACGCGCCGAACGCCTTGGCCTGCTCGCGGTCGGAGAACATCTGCTTGATCATGCCGAGGCCCTGGGGCAGCATGACCGCGCCGAACAGGCCCTGCACGGCCCGGCCCACGATCAGCTGGGTCGGCGACTGGGCGATGCCACAGGCCAGCGAGGCGACTGTGAAGCCGGCGGCGCCGATCAGGAACATCCGGCGGCGGCCGTAGATGTCGCCGAGGCGGCCGCCGGTGAGCAGGCCGATCGCCATGGCGAGGGTGTATGCCGCGCCGAGCCACTGGATGAGGCTGTACGACCCGCCGAGCTCGAGGCGGATCGACGGGCCGGCGATGTTGGTGACCAGGGCGTCGAGCAGGTCCATCACCTCGACGCTCAGGATCACGAAGAGCGCCACCCAGCGGTAGCGGTAGGCGCTCGCAGCGGGAAGCCTTGCGGCGTTCTGAACGGTGTTCGTTGTCACGAACACCGTTCTACTAGCGAACATCGTTCGCGTCAAGGTAAATTGGCCGACAATGAAGGAGTCACCGTTCCTCCGGCGGGCGATCAAGCCGCAGCGCACCGCCAAGGCCCCGTTGAGCCGCGACCAGATCGTGCAGGCCGCCCTGCGCATCGTGAAGGTCGAGGGCATCGACGGGGTCAGCATGCGGCGCATCGCGGCCGAGTTCGACACCGGCCCGTCGAGCCTCTACGCCCACGTGACCAACAAGGACGAGCTGCTCCAGCTCATGTTCGACGAGATCTGCGGCCTGATGCCGATCCCCGTGCTCGAGCCGGCCCGGTGGAAGGAGCAGATCCTCGAGATGGCCCGGGCCGGCCATCAGGTGCTGCTCGACCACAACGACCTGGCCCGCGCCGCGCTCGCCACCATCCCCACCGGCCCCAACGCGCTGCGCATCTCCGAGGCGATGCTGGGCACGATGCTGGCCGGCGGCGTCCCGCCGCGAGTCGCCTCCTGGGCGATGGACCGGATCTTCCTCTACATCACCGCCGACGCGTACGAGATGTCCATCTGGCGCGGCGAGGTGGGCGTGGCCGGCTCCGGCCGGGAGAACTTCGTCGTCGAGCTCGGCAACGACCTGGTGAGCTACTTCGAGCAGCTCCCCGAGGAAGAGTTCCCCAACCTCCGCAAGCACGCCAAGGACATGGTCGGCGGCGGTACCGACGAGCGTTTCGAGCTCGGTTTGGCGATGCTCGTCGACGGGCTCGACAAATATGTCACGAAATGAGCGATCAACGATGTCTTCAACATCGACCATGCCGGGCCGTCACCCATAGTTGATCTGACCGGTTTTGTTGATACTGGGTCGCATGGAAGGCCTACCGGTCCCGGTCACCGCGTTCGGTCCGCTGCATCTGCACGCCCTCCGCGTGCACCGGCTGGCCAACACCGGCCGCGGGCACGAGGCGATCGAGGCCGCCGACGCGTACCTGGCGCTGGCCCGGCTCTGCGGCGACCGCAAGACCATCCCGTTCCTCGTGCAGGGCAAAATGTACGCCAACCTGCACATGGGCCGCTTCCAGGAAGGCGCCGAGCTCGCCGCCGAGCTGCTGCGCATGCACCGCGCCGCCGGGTCGGCGCTCGGCGAGGCCAAGACCCTGTGCGACCTGGCCCAGTTCGACGTGCTGCGGGTCCGCTACGTCGACGCCATGCGCAACCTGGCCCGCGCCGCCGTGCTCCTCGACGTCCCGCACCCCGGCCGCGACCGGCGAATCTCCGCGCTCTGCTCGTTCGCCGAGGCCGCCACCGCCGCCGAGATGTACGAGACCGCGGCCGCCAGCTACGAGCAGCTCAGCGAGGCCACCTCGGCGTTCGACCTGGTGCACGCGACCACGCTGCTCTACTGGGGCCTGCGCCTCGACCACGTCGGCCGGCACGACGAGAGCGCCACCCGCCTGCGCCGCAGCGCCGCGATCACCCGCCGGCACGTCGACCAGCGCCCCGACGACGTCGGCGCGGCCGCGATGCTGGCGCTCGCCCAGGCGAAGCTCGGCGACGTGATCCCCGCCGAGAAGCTGGCTCGCGACGCGATCCTCCCGTTACGCGCGGCCGAGAGCTTCCAATACGCCCGGATGGCCCACCTCGCGCTCGGCATCAGCCTGCGCGCCCAGGGCGCCCTGCACGAGGCGCGTACCGAGCTGATCGCGGCCCGCGAGCTGTGCGCCTTCGGCGGCCGCCCCGACGAGAAGCCGATCATCCGCTTCGAGCTGGCCATCACCGCCCTCGAGATCGACGACGGCCAGTCCAGCCGAGACATGTTCGACGCGGTCGAGGGCCAGACCCGCGAGCTGTGGCGGGTGCGCCTGCAACGCCTGGCGATGCTCCGCCAGGCCCGCCAGCAGGAGGAGGCCGAGGCGGCGAGGGCCAGGGCCGAGCGCGAGGTGCTCCGCGACCCGCTCACGGGACTGGGCAACCGCCGCCGCTTCGACCTGCTGCTGCACCGCATCGACTCGGCGAGGCTGACCCCGCCGCTGGTCCTGCTGTTGGTCGACGTCGACCACTTCAAGGCGGTCAACGACGCCTACTCGCACTCGGTCGGCGACCGGGCACTGCGCGAGGTGGCCCGCATCCTTCGCGCGCACTGCCGCGCCGAGGATGTCCCGGTCCGCTACGCCGGCGACGAGTTCACACTCTTCCTCCGCGGCGATCTGACGGTGGGCCGGGAGGTGGCCGAGCGCATCCGCACCGCGGTCTCCCACTCCGACATCATCCCCGGCGTGCGCCTCACGGTGAGCGTCGGCCTCGCCACCCTGACCCCCGACATGACCGGCGACGCCTTGTTCCGAGCGGCCGACGACCGCCTGTACGCCGCCAAATTCAGCGGCCGCAACACCATCGCTTCCTAACCCCCGTTCGAGCCACATCGCCGGAGTCACGCTTACCACACGGACAAACTGCCTTTTCCGTACGGCGTCGGCCCGCCCACAAACGCAAAAGCGCCCGGCCCGTTCGAGCAGCGCGATCTCCTGCCAAGACAGCCCGTGCCGCGGCCACCGGGCTGAGCGCGGTGGCCGGCCTACCCATGCCGCGGCGCATGCGTGGTCGCGGTAGGCGCAGCCCGTCGCCGTTTCGGTGGCCACGCCGGACCGGGATGGCCAGATTGGGCCGCGATGGCCAGACTGGGCCGCGATGGCCAGACCGGGCCGCGATGGCCAGACCGGGCCGCGATGGCCAGACCGGGCCGCGATGGCCAGGCTGGGCCCCCGGCCTGGCCCCCCGGCCAGGTGCCTGCGTGGCCGGCGTGGATGCGGCCCGTCGCGGCGGCCGAACAGCGATACGAGGTCTACTTGAAGGAACGCGGCGATCGGGAGGACGAGGCATGAGCGAGTACTCGCGCTGGCGGGACATCCGAGCCGAGTACGTCGAACGGGCGGGCGGCGAGGAGGCGGTCGCGGCCGGCAAGCAGGAGCTGCTCGCCGCCGTCGTGGGACACCGGCTGGCCGAGGTGCGCCGGGCCCGCGGGTTGACGCAGCAGCAGGTCGCCGAGCGGATGGGGATCACCAAGGGCCGGGTGTCACAGATCGAGCAGGGCAAGGTCTCCGGCCAGGACGTCGTCGCGCGCTACGCCGAGGCGCTGGGTGGCCGCCTCCATCAGGCGATCTACTTCGACGACGGCGACATCGCCGCGATCGCCTGATCGACGCCCACGCCGCTACAGGGGTTTCACGACGCCGGATTTGCCGCTGTAGAGGCTTCGGGCGCCGTCGGCG
Organism: Actinoplanes sp. NPDC051513; assembly: GCF_044454685.1. Lineage (NCBI taxonomy): Bacteria > Bacillati > Actinomycetota > Actinomycetes > Micromonosporales > Micromonosporaceae > Actinoplanes > Actinoplanes sp. NPDC051513. The sequence continues at coordinate 231,563 of NZ_JBITDW010000010.1, read as the reverse complement.
CCGCGTGGGGTGTCCGGGGCGTCCAGCCAGATGATGTACGGCGCGCCCGACGTCAGCCCCGTGAGCGTGGTCGACACCGTGCAGCCGGAGCCGGCGTTGACGGTCGCCCAGGACGGCTCGGGCTGCGGACCCGCCACCAAACCCTGTGGGACAGCCGTGATGCGGTAGTAAGACCCGTACGCCGAAGGCCATTCGATCTTGAATCCGCCCGCGACCGGGGTGATGTTCATCGGGATCAGCACCTGCCCGGAATCGGGCCGGCCGACCGCGCAGGACGCCGAGTCGGTCGGCAGGAACGACACCGGCGGCAGACCGGCCGGGCGCGAGCCGGTGTACCACGAGTCGCGCGGGCCGGGCGTCGGGCTGCCCGAGTCGAGGAGCACCCACGGCCCGGAGGTCGGGGTCGGCGACGACGAGGCGGTGGGCGACGGTGTGCCGCCGCAGCCGGTCAGCCAGAGCGGCAGTGCCGCCAACGCCAGCGCGAACGACCGGCCTCGCATCCGACCCCTCTCCTAGCCCCTACCTCCCGATCGGCCTGGGCGCCGCCGCGCTTAGCGACGGCGCGAACACCCAGCGCCGCGCCTGCAGGTCGTCGGTCACCCCCACTGCCGCGCGCAGGCCGAGGATTTATTTTCATCGCGGCGGCCCGGTGGTGCCCCGGATGACCAGGTGCGGTGGGATCACGGTCTCGCGATGGGCGATGGGCGTGCCGGCGATGCGCTCGACCGCGCGGGACACCGCGAGTGTGCTCATCGTGTCGATGTCCTGGGCGACCGTGGTCAGGTCGATGTGGGCGAGCCGGCTGAAGCTGCTGTCGTCGTAGCCGACCACGCTGATGTCGCCGGGCACCTCGAGACCGCCGCGGCGCAGGCCGTCGAGCAGGCCGGTGGCGGCCAGGTCGTTGAACATGGTGACCGCGGTCGGCGGGTCGTCCAGCAGGCGCCGGGCGGCCCGGGCGCCGTCCTCCTCGCCGGAGCCGCCGGGGATGACCCGGATGAACTCCTCGAGGCCGTGGCGGCGCATCGCGTCCTTGTAGCCCTGGCGCCGGTCGCCGGATGCCACCCAGCGGGCGCCGTCGACGTGTGCGATCCGGCGGTGGCCCAGCCCGACCAGATGGTCGACGGCGAGGGAGAGACCGCGCGAGTCGTCCGTGCGCACCACGTCGACGGCCCGGTGACGTACGGCCTTGAACATCACCACGACCGGCATGCGCTCGGCCAGCGCGGCCAGCTCGGTGGTGGGCGACAGCGGGCCGAGCAGGATCAGCGCGGCGCAGCGGTCCTGGAGCAGGCCGGCGAAGGCGGTGCGTTCGTCGCGGCGCGGGGTCACGGCGCTGAGCGTCAGCTCGTACCCGATCCGGTCGGCCGCGTCGTAGAGGCCGGTCAGCACGTCGTCGTGGAACGGGTGCTGGACGGCGAAGACGACCCCGAGCAGCCGGCTCTGGCCGCTGCGCAGCAGCCGGGCTCGGCTGTCGGGCTGGTAGTCGAGGCGGCGGGCGACCTCGAGGACCCGCAGGCGGGTGGCGGCGCTGGCGCCGGGGGCGTCGCGCATGACGATCGAGACCAGCGCGACCGAGACGCCCGCCTCGGCCGCGACGTCGGCCAGCGTCGGTCGCCGCTCCCCTGCCCGCATGACCGGGAAGTCTACGTGTGATCACTAGAACGTTCTACGATGCCACCATCTAGAACGTTCTAGAGTCGAGGACGTGGAGAAACTCACCGCCGGCCGCCGCTGGGCAGCCCTGCTCACCCTCGCCCTCGGCGGCTTCGGCCTGGGCCTGACCGAGTTCGTGGCCATGGGCCTGCTGCCCGACATGGCCCGCGATCTGCTGCCCGACGCGTACGCGCACTCCAGTGCCGACGCCGTGGCCCAGGCCGGCTGGATGATCACGATCTACGCGCTCGGCGTCGTGGTCGGCGCCCCGACGATCGCCGTGCTCACCGCCCGCATGCCACGCCGCCGCCTGGTGGTCGGCCTGCTGGGCCTGTTCGTGATCGGCACGGTGGCTTCCGCGCTCGCGCCCACCTTCGGCCTGGTGCTCGTCGGCCGGTTCGTCGCGGCGCTGGCCCACGGCGCGTACTTCGGCGCGGCCGGACTGCTCGCCGCCGCCATGCTCGGCCCCGGCAGCCAGGGCCGCGGCTTCGCCGTCGTGCTGGGCGGGCTGACCGCGGCCAACGTCTTCGGCGTACCCCTGATCACCAGCCTCGGACAGGCCGCCGGCTGGCGGATCGCCTATCTCGCCGTGGCCGGCGTCTTCGCGCTGACCCTGGTGGCCGTGCCCCTGGTCGTACCCGAAGTCGCGGCACGCCCCGACGGCTCGCCGCGCGACGAGCTCGCCGCCTTCCGCCTGCCCCAGGTCTGGCTCGCGGCGCTTGTCGGCGCGGTCGGCTTCGGCGGCTTCTTCGCGGTGAACAGCTACATCGCGCCCGTCACCACGCACGTCACCGGCTTGAGCGAGTCGGCCGTCCCGTGGGTACTGGCCCTGATGGGCCTGGGCATGACCGTCGGCAACGCCGTCGGCGGCATCGTCGCGGACCGCAACCTCGAGCGCACCGTCCTGCTGGGTTTCGGCGGCATCGTCGGCACGGTCGCGCTGTTCGGTCTCGTCGCGCGCTACCCGGTCGGCCTGTTCGCCGCCGCGTTCCTGGTCGGCGCCGCCAGTCTCTTCCTCGGCCCGGCCCTGCAGGCCCGGCTGATCGCCGTCGCGCCCGGCGCCCAGCTCATGGGCGCCGCCGTCAACCAGTCGGCCAGCAACGTCGCCAACAGCGTCGGCGCCGCCCTGGGCGGCGCGGTCATCGCCGCCGGCTGGGGCTACCTCTCCGCGGCCTGGATCGGTGTGGCCCTCGCCGTCAGCGGCCTGGGCCTCGCCGTGCTGAGCTTCCGCCTGGACGCCCGCAAGCCGGCCGAGCCGGCGCCCGAGCCGGAGCCGGCGCTCGCTTAGCGGTGGTTTTGCGCGGATTGAACACATCCTGAGCGGCGGTCGTGATGTGCTCGACGCATGCGCAAGGTCATCAGAACTCTGTTCACCGTCTGCGCCATCGCGGTGCTCACGCCGGCCGTCGCGTCGCCCGCCCAGGCCACGTCGCCCGCCCAGGCCAAGTCGGCCGCCCAGGCCACCAGGATCGTGCTCGATCGCGAGGGCGGCTTCGCGGGACTCCGGAACTCGTACGTGGTCGACCGCTGGACCGACGGCGGCCGGCGGCCGCTGCGGATGGCCGGGAGCAACGCGTTCCTCCGGCTGCGCGGCTCGTACCAGCCGGCGAACCCATGCTGCGATCTCTTCGCCTACCGCCTGACCGTCACCTATCGCGGTGGCTGGCAGAAGGTGGTCTCGACCGTCCAGGGCACCGCCGCGCCGAGCATCCTGTGGGACGTCATCGCCGACGTCCAGCGCGTCGGTGTGGACAACGGCGCGATCAGTCAGTAGCCCACCGGGCTCAGGTGGTACCCGGCCATCTCCAACTCACCCTCGCCCAGCATCACCGGCGTGTAGAGCCCCGAATCATCGCTCAGAGTCATCGTCGCGCCGTCGATGTGGTAAGTCCCGTGTGCATGGCGTTTGCGGCCGGCGACCTGCCCGTCGTACGTGCCGTCGTCGAAGATGTCGAGACGGACCGTGCCGTCCTCGCTCAGCCAGACACCCACCGGCGCCGTGGTTCTGACCCTCGCCGGCTTGCCGGCGTCGCCCATCGCGCGCTTCAGCAGGGCGCTGGCGTCCAGGGCGTGGGTGTCGACGACGCGCTTGCGCATGGCGGCTCCTGGCTCGAGGGAGGGAACGGCCTCTAACTTCGGCCTCGCGGGCCGATCTCGGAGTGCAACCGGGTTGCGGAACGGGAGTTCAGCTCGACGCGCGCAGCGCCGCCGTCACCGCCGTGATCATCTTGTCGAGGTAGTCGTCGCCCAGCGGGGTGCGCGCCACCGCGAGCCGCCAGTAGAGCGGGCCGAGGATCAGGTCGACCGCCACGTCGGGGTCGGTGCCCTCGGGTAGCTCGCCGCGGGCCATCGCCTGGCCGATAAGCTTGTCGCCGACCGCCTGCTGGTGGGTGCGCAGCGCCTTCTGGAGGGTCTCGGCGATCTGCGGGTTGCGGGATGCCTCGGCCATCAGGTCGGGGATGATCTGCGACGCGATCCGGTGCTGGAGCGCGCGGCTTACGATCATCATGAGCAACTGGAGGTCACCGGCGAAGCTGCCGGTGTCGGGGAGCGGGACGCTGCGGCCCGCCACGTCCGAGACGATCTCGAGGACCATCTCGAGCTTGTTGCCCCAGCGCCGGTAGATCGCGGTCTTGCCCACCCCGGCGCGGCGGGCCACGGCTTCGATGGAGAGCCGGCCGTAACCCACGTCGGCCAGCTCCTGCATGACCGCGTTGCGGATCGCCACGGTGATGTCGCCTCGGAGCACTGCCGCTCCGGCTGGTGCACGCTTCGCTGTCGCCACGCGGTCACTATACGCCAGGACGTAACGGTTGCGTTCCGCCGTTTGGTCGGTTAGCCTTCCGTCACGTCGATACGAAGCCGTTCCATCGACAGCGGCTTGACATGCTGAATGTTGTGTTCTCGCGGAAAGCAGCAGGACCCGATGACCCCCTCGGGCCGACGAGATCGGAGCACCACCCCATGGCTCAGACGACCGTCGTCGAGTCCTACACCGGGCCGACCCCCAAGGAGTTGGCCCGGAAACATGGACTAGGCGCAGCCGGACGACTGCCCAGCCTGCCGGAATACACCAGGCAGATCTGGTCGTACCGGCACTTCATCTGGGAGTTCGCGAGCGCCAAGGTCTCGGCCGCGCTGGGCAACACCCGGCTCGGCATGATCTGGCAGGTGCTGACCCCGCTGTTCAACGCGGGCGTCTACTACGTGATCTTCGGCGTGCTGCTGAACACCAAGCACGGCGTCAGCAACTTCATCCCGTACCTGTGCACCGGCGTCTTCATCTTCGGCTACACGCAGGCGGTGGTGCAGGCGAGCGTCCAGGCGATCAGCGGCAACCTCGGCCTGATCCGGGCGCTGCACTTCCCCCGGGCCAGCCTGCCGCTGTCGATCACCCTGGTCGAGGCGCGCAACATGATCGCCTCGATGACCGTGCTGATCTGCATCGTGCTGTTCACCGGCGAGCCGGTCACGTGGGAGTGGCTGCTGCTGGTCCCGGCGCTGATCCTGCAGACGATCTTCAACGCGGGCTTCTCGATGCTGGTCGCCCGGCTCGGCTCCAAGCTGCACGACCTGCGCCAGCTCATCCCATTCATCATGCGCGTCTGGATGTACGGCTCGGCCGTGCTCTACCCGGTCACCCAGTTCACCGAGCACCTGCACGGGTGGAAGCTGGCCGTGGTCCAGGCGAACCCGATGCTGGTCTTCATCGAGCTCATGCGGCACGCGCTGATGGAGAACGTCGAGCTGGCCGGGCCGCCGCTGCGGCTGTGGATCCAGGCGATCGTCTGGTCGCTGGTCGCGGGCATCGGCGGGTACGCCTACTTCTGGCGTGGAGAGAAGGGTTACGGCCGTGGCTGACGACGAGCGGATCCCCACGATCATCGCGGACAACGCGCACATCATCTACCGCATCCACGGCTCGGTCTCGGCGGCGCAGAACTCGCCGGTGAGCAGCTTCAAGCGGCTGGTCACCCGCACCAAGAGCGCCGCGGTGCGCGAGGTGCACGCGGTCAAGGGCGCCAGCTTCGTGGCCTACAAGGGCGAGGCCATCGGGCTGATCGGCACCAACGGCTCGGGCAAGTCGACCCTGCTGCGGGCGATCGCCGGGCTGCTGCCGGTGGAGCCGGGCGGCGCGATCTACGCGGCCGGCCAGCCCTCGCTGCTCGGCGTGAACGCGGCGCTGATGAACGACCTCTCCGGCGAGCGCAACGTGACGCTCGGCTGCCTGGCCATGGGCATGACCCCGGCCGAGGTGAAAGGGCAGGTCAAGGACATCATCGAGTTCTCCGGCATCAACGAGCGGGGCGACTTCAGCTCGCTGCCGATGCGGACGTACTCGTCCGGCATGGGCGCCCGGCTGCGCTTCGCGATCGCCGCGGCCAAGAGGCACGACGTGCTGCTCATCGACGAAGCACTGGCCACCGGCGACGCGAAGTTCCGCAAGCGCAGCGAGCAGCGGGTCCGTGACCTGCGCGAGGAGGCCGGCACGGTCTTCCTGGTCAGCCACAGCGAGCAGTCGATCCGGGACACCTGCGAGCGCAGCATCTGGCTCGAGGGCGGCGTGATCAAGGCGGACGGCCCGACCGAGGACGTGCTGAAGGAGTACGAGACCTTCGTGAAGAAATGAGGTCTCGTACTCCTCCAGTCCAGCTATCTGACCGATAGATGCACGTGGTTGGTGTGGTCGCTCGACGGGTCGCCGTTGCCACCCGAGTACGACTTCCAGCCGCTCGAAGGCAGCCAGATGCGCCGGAACCAGATCACGTAGAGCACGCCGATCTTGCTCGAGTTGTTGATGAAGTAGTTCGCCAGGTTGTTCCCGTACGTCTTGCTGCTGCCGGTCGCCACCCCGCCGAACCCACCCTTGTCGGCCGCGAAGTCGCAGGCCCGGCCCTTCGGATGCTCGCCGCTGTTCTGCTCGCGGAAGCAGTGCACGTAGTGGGTGAAGCCGGCCGCCTGGGCCTGCTGCATGGCGTGCAGCATGCGCTGGGTGATGCGGCCACCGCTGGTCGGGTCGTCCACCATGCCGCTGCCACCCTGGAACGCGGACGCGCCCTTGCTGCTGCCGCCGTCGCTCGGCTGCGGGTCGTCCTGCCCGGCGTTGGCCGCCTTCAGCGCGCTCTCGGCCTGTGCCTTGCGCTTGGCCATCACGTTGACCTGCTTCTGCTGGTCACGGATGGTGGCCTCGATCGCGAGCTTCGCCTGGGCCTGGCCGTCGCGGGTGGCCTGGAGTTCGCCGAGAACGGCCTTCTCCTTGACCGCGACCGTCTGCAGCGTCTCGGCCCGGTCCAGGAATCCGCCCGCCGAGCCCGCGGTGAGCAGCGCGCTCATCGGCCCGAGCCGGCCGCTCTTGTACGACTGCTGGATGATCTGGTCGAACGCCTTCTGCCGGGGTCCTAGGTCGGCGTCCAGCTGCTTGAGCTGGGCGGTCAGCCCGGCCTGGCGCTTCTTCGAGGCGGCCAGCGCGTCCTTGGCCTCGAGGTAGCCCTTGGAGGCCGCCTCGACCTGCTCGATCACGGACTTGGAGCCGCCCTCGCCGTCGTCGCCGGTGTCACCCGGGGCCGCGGTGGCCGGGCCCGCGACCGCGATGGCCAGACCGCAGGCGGCCACCAGCATGGCGAGCATCGCCGCTAATCGCCGGCGGACAGTAATGTGCCGCACAAACTGTTCCTTCCGTCGGCCGCCGACCGAGTTAGCTGACGGGTTCGGGACGGAAGTTCCCTACCACGCCTCGTCTTGCGACTCGGCGCGGATTCACCCCAATGGAACTCATGGTTCCCCGGCTCGCCGAAAGGCGATTAGGCGGCGGCCCCCGGGCGGGGACCGTGACCGACCATACCCATGATATCGATTGATCGACAGATCTCGCACTCTGCGCCATTGCCCGATAACCGCCGGTCACTTTCTTACGGAACGTCGCCGAAGGATTACCGAATTTGCGTTTCCTGGGTCCTGAAGTGTTCAGCGACCTCGGGTAAACTCACCCGCGGCTCTGCCGCCGAAGGCGCCGCCCCCGAGGCGCCGGCAGGCCGCCGCCCAATCGCCGCGAGGCGAGCCGGGGACCCATGGTTACTTGGGGTGTATCCGCGCTGAGTCGCAAGACGAGGCGTGGTAGGGATCGCTTCCGTCCCGAACCCGTCAGCTAACCCGGTCGGCGGTAACCCGGAAGGAACCTGGATGACCGTACGCCCCCGTCGCCGGTGGCTGACCCTGGCCCTGGCGCCGCTCGTGGCTGTCTCGTTCTTTGCGGCACCCGCCGCGCCCGCGAGCGCCGATCCCGACGACTCGTCGTCGTCCTCGTCGGCTCAGCCCGACGAAAAGGGTGACGAGATCGAGTCGAACTCCACCCTCAACGACATCCTCGAGTCGTCGAACCGCAAGTTCGTACAGGCGAAGGCCGCGGTCGCGAAGTCGACCACGACCCAGAAGAAGCTGGCCGTCGAGATCAACCTGGCCGAGGCCAAGCGCGACGCGCTGATTCCCGAGGTCAACGCCATCGCATCGCAGCAGTACCGCACCGGCCACCTCGGCGCCGCGAGCTTCCTGCTCGGCAGCCAGGGGTCGGACGACTTCCTCGCCAAGGCGGTCTCGCTCGAGGAGATCAACACCCTGCACGACCGGAAGTTGCACGAGCTGAACGCGGCGATCGACGAGGTCACGGCGAAGAAGAGCGCGCTCGACGCCGAGGTGAAGCAGCAGCAGACCAACCTGGTCGCGATGAAGAAGCAGAAGGACGCGGCCGACAAGGCGCTCGCGCTGGTCGGCGGCAAGAACCTCACCGGCGGCTTCGTCGACGCCGTGTCCAAGGAGGCGGCGCCCGCCCCGCGCAACTCCGACGGCGGTTTCTCGCCGGAGAAATGCACGGTGAACGATCCGACCACGAGTGGTTGCATCACCGCCCGTACATTGCACATGTACCAAGAGGTGAAGAAGGCGGGCTTCAATCGCTTCGTCGGTTGTCACCGCAACGGCGGCCCGTTCGAGCACCCGAAGGGCCGGGCCTGCGACTGGTCGTTGCAGAAGAGCGGATTCTCGGTCGCGCACAACACCGACATGAAGAACTACGGCAACGACCTCATGGCGTTCCTGGTGCGTAACGCCGATCGGCTGGGCATCTACTACGTCATCTGGTTCCAGCAGATCTGGTTCCCGGCGACGGGCTGGAAGTCCTATCACGGCGCGAGCACTCACAAGGACCACGTACACGTCTCGATGCTTTAACGGCCCCGCCGAAGAAGGCCCCCGCGGCATTCCCGCGGGGGCCTTTTCAATATCGGTCAGTCCTGCGGCGCCCGGCGCACCGGAGCGCGCCCGGCCGGCTGGGTCGGCGACGGGCCGACCGGGCCCGCCGGCGGGATCGGCACGGTCACCGGCTTCACCTGGGTCACCTCGATCTCCTTGCCGTGGTGGCTCAGCACGAGGCGGGCCGAGCCGCCGCCGTTGCGCAGCGAGTACGTCACGTCGTCGGCCGTCACGTTCACCCGCAGCCGCAGGCCGCGCCAGAGCATCGAGAACTCCAGGTTGCCGATCCGGCTGGGCAGGCGCGGCGCGAACGACAGCTGACCGTTGAAGTCGCGCATGCCGCCGAGGCCGGCGACCAGCGAGATCCACGTGCCGGCCAGCGACGCGACGTGCACGCCGTCCCGCGAGTTCTGGTGCAGGTCGTGCAGGTCCATCAGCGCGGCCTCGCCCAGGTAGTCGTGGGCGAGCTCGAGGTGGCCGGTCTCAGCGGCCAGGATGGCCTGGATGCACGCCGACAGCGACGAGTCCCGGACGGTCCGAGCGTCGTAGTAGGCGAAGTTGCGCTGCTTCTCCTCCGGCGTGAACGCGTCGCCGCGAATGAACATCGCCATCACCAGGTCGGCCTGCTTGACCACCTGCTTGCGGTACAGGTCGAAGTACGGGTAGTTCAGCAGCAGCGGGTACGCCTCCGGCGGCGTGTTCTCGAAGTCCCACTCCTGGAGCCGGGTGAAGCCCTCCGACTGCTGGTGCACCTGAAGCTCCCGGTCGTACGGGATGTGCACGGCCGCCGCCGCGTCCCGCCAGGAGGCCATCTCCTCGTCGTCCACGCCGAGCTGGCGGGCCAGGTCGGGGTGGCGCTTGGCCGCCTCGACCGCGCTGAACATGTTCTGCTGGGCCATCAGGTTGGTGTAGATGTTGTCGTCCACAACGGCCGTGTACTCGTCGGGGCCCGTCACGCCGTCGATGTGGAAGCGGCCGTGCCGGTCGTGGTGGCCCAGCGAGCGCCACAGCCGGGCGGTCTCGATCAGCAGCTCGAGGCCGACCTCGCGCTCGAAGTCGTAGTCGCCGGTGGCCTGCACGTAGCGGCGGACCGCGTCGGCGATGTCGGCGCCGATGTGGAATCCGGCGGTGCCGGCCGGCCAGTACGCCGAGCATTCCTGCCCGCGGATGGTGCGCCACGGGAAGGCCGCGCCCTGCAGGCCGAGCGTCTGCGCGCGCTCCCGGGCCAGGTCGAGCGTCGAGTGCCGCCAGCGCAGCACGTCGGCCGCCGCGGCCGGCTGGGTGTAGGTGAGCGCCGGCAGCACGAACGTCTCGGCGTCCCAGAAGGTGTGCCCGTCGTAGCCGGGGCCGGAGAGGCCCTTGGAGCCGATCGGGCGCTGCTCGGCCCGGGCGCCGGCCTGGAGTGTGTGGAACAGGCCGAAGCGGACCGCCTGCTGCACCTCGGGGTCGCCCTCGACCTTGACGTCGGAGTGGTCCCAGAAAGCGTCCAGGTATTCCTGCTGGGCCTCGACGAGGCCCTCCCAGCCGTCCAGCCGAGCGCTGGCGAGCGCGGCGCCCACCTGGTCGCGGATGGCGGGCAGCGAGCGGCTCCCGGACCAGCCGTACGCGGCGAGCTTGACCACGCGTAGCTTCTGGCCCGGCTCGAGCTTGGTGGCGACCGTGGTGCGCAGCCAGTCGGGGTGGCCCTCGGTGGTGATGGCGTGCTTGCCGGGCGCCTCGACGAGGTGTTCCATGGCCGCGGCCATCCGCAGGTCGCTGGCCTTGGTGCGGTGCACCAGCAGGCCACCGGTGCGCTGCTCGAGCATCTCCTCGGCCTGCAGCGGGTGGTCGAGCACGGCCGCGACCCGCGGGTCCTTGCTCATCGGCGGCAGCTGCTCGTTGGCGACCAGCTCGGACTGCAGGATCAGCCGGCAGGAGGCGTCGAGCGGCTCCACCTCGTACAGGAAGGCGACCACGGCGCGCTGGGTGAACGAGACCAGGCGCACGGTGCGTACGCGGATGGCCTGGCCGGACGGGGAGACCCACTCGACGTTGCGCTCGAGCGTGCCGGCTCGCAGGTCGAGCACGCGCTCATGGGAGCGCAGCTCGCCGTACCGCACGTCGAACGGCTCGTCGTCGACCAGCAGCCGCATGAGCTTGGCGTTGGTCACGTTGATCATCGTCTGGCCGGACTCCGGGAATCCATAGCCGGCCTCGGCGTACGGCAGCGGGCGCAGCTCGTAGAACGAGTTCAGGTAGGTACCCGGCAGGCCGTGCGGCTCGCCCTCGTCCAGGTTTCCGCGCATCCCGATGTGCCCGTTGGCCAGCGCGAAAACCGACTCGGACTGGGCCAGCAGGTCCAGGTCCAGCCGGGTCTCCCGGATGTGCCAAGGGTCCACGGGATATGCCCGTTCACGGATCACGGTGGTGCCTCTCGCGAATGAAAAGAGAAAGACGTCGAAAGATATAAACGCTGATACGGGTTCAGCGCGTCAGGAGTTCGGACAGGTCCGTGACAACGATGTCGGCCCCGTGCTCCACCAAAGCGTCACGTTGTCCGACCCGGTCCACGCCGACCACGATCCCGAAATGACCGGCCCGACCTGCGGCAACGCCGGCCTGAGCGTCCTCGAAGACGGCACACGCCTCCGGGGGAAGACCCAGCAGTTTCGCCCCATACAGGAAAGTGTCGGGTGCCGGCTTGCCAGGCAAGTTTTGCTCGCGTGCGGTCACACCGTCCACGCGCTCCTCTATGAGGTCGGCGATACCCGCCGCCTCGAGCACGTCCTTGCAGTTGGCGCTCGCCGAGACCACCGCGCGGCGCAGGCCCGCGGCGCGTGCGGCCTCGAGGTACTCCACAGAGCCCTGGTAGACCTGGACGGCGCCCTCTTTGATCTTCTGCAGGACGAGGATGTTCTTTCTGTTGCCGAGCCCGTTCACGGTCGGTTGGTCGGGACCGTCGTCGGGAGTGCCCTCGGGCAGGGTGATACCGCGAGAGGCCAGGAAGGTGCGGACACCATCGGCGCGTGGCCGGCCGTCGACGTAGTCGTGATAGTCGGCGCCGGAGTCGAACGGCACGAACTCTTGCCCGTGCTGTGCTGACCACATCTGGAGGAACGCGTCGAACGTCTGTTTCCACGCAGCATTGTGCACAAGTGCGGTCTGCGTGAGCACGCCATCAAGATCAAAAAGGCATGCCGTCACATGCGGAGGTAGTCCGAGCACGCGCCCAATGTAGTCGCATGCGGCTCGCCGCGAGCACCGAAGGGCGGCTTCACATTTTCTGTGACCTTTACGCCCAGTTCAAACTGCTGTTTCAGGTGGATGTCGCCCGGCGTGGCAAAGCGATCCGCAGCCCGATCGTGGTACCGATCGGGCCGGTCGCCACCGTCACCTCGTCGCAGAGCTGATGGGCGAGCCAGATGCCCCGGCCGCCCACCTGGAACGAGTCGGGCATCTCGGGGGGCCGCAGGTAGCGCGCCGGGATGCCGGGGCCCGAGTCGGTGACCGTGCACCACGCCGAGCCGCCGGCCAGCCAGAGCACCGCGCGCCCCTGGCCGCCGGCGTGCAGCACGACGTTGGTGATCACCTCGTTGACCGCGAGCACGAAGCCCTGGAGCCGGTCGCCGGACAGGCCGACGGCGGCCAGCCGGCCGGACACCTCGTGCCGCACCACGGCGATCTCGTCCCGCCCGAAGCGCCGGTCGAGAAGCTGGGACGCGTCGGCAGGCGAGCCGGGCAGGACGGTCGACTCCGTAGCCGGCGCCGAACGCACGCTCTGTCCCATTCTCTCCTCCACCGTCGTGCAGCCTACGCGGTGTGCTCGTCCCGTGGCACGAGGCCTCTCAGAACAGATGCGAGATAGTGGGGAAGCCTGCGTTATCGCCAACCGACGTCGATGCGGGCGCCGCCCTCGTCGAAGAAGTGGAGCATGTCCATCCGCACCGCCACCGAGAGCGGGTGTCCAGGGGAGACGGCCGGATAGGGCGCCAGACGCACGGCCAGCTCGGCCGGCCGGCGGTGGTGCCGGCCCGGGTCGAGCACGCTGGTGCGCTCCTCGCGGGTCTGCACCGCCGTGGCGCCGGCGTTGCGGCCGGTCAGCTTCTGCAGCGCGCCGCCGAAGCGCCGGAGCGCGCCGCTCGGCTCCGGATCGGGCTTGCCGGTGCCCATCTCGTCGACCACGATCGCGGTGGCGCCGATGTCGAGATAGGCCAGCGACTCGTGCCCGTGGTGCTCGAGGTAGCGGATCCGGCCACGGAGCACGTCGCCCTGCACCTCGGGCGCCACCGGGGTGAGCGCCTCGGCCCGCATGCCGACCACGATGCGCTCCCCGTGGTAGTGCGCCACCGCCCGGGCCCGGATGTCGTTCCACGGCAGGTACAGCGCCTGCTCGCCGAAGTTCAGCGCGACGTACTGGTCGAGGTGCACGTAGACGGACGCCTCGAGCAGGTTCATCCGGGGCGAGCCCAGGAACGCTGCCACGTACAGGGTGGCCGGCCGCCCGTACACCTCGGTGGGGGTGCCGACGTCCTGGAGGATGCCCTTGCGCATGATCGCCACGCGGTCGGCCATGGTGAGCGCCTCGGCCTGGTCGTGCGTGACGTACATGGTGGTGACGCCGAGCTCGCGGGTGAGGCCGGTGATCTCGGCACGCAGCTCGGCCCGCAGCCCGCTGTCGAGGTTGGACAGCGGCTCGTCCATCAGGAAGAGGCCGGGGCGGCGCACGATGGCGCGGCCCATCGCGACGCGCTGGCGCTGGCCGCCCGAGAGCTGGCTCGGCTTGCGGTTGAGCACGTCGCCGATGCCGAGCGCGCTCGCGACGTCGCCGACCCGCTCGAGCCGGTTGTTCTGCTCCATACCGGACAGACGCAGCGGAAAGCCAATATTGTCATTCACCGTCATATGCGGATAAAGAGCAAAATCCTGGAAGACCATGGCAATGCTGCGGTCACGCGGCGCCAATTCGAGCACTGGGTCGCCATTGAGAAGGATGTCCCCTTCGGAGGGATCCTCAAGACCCGCGATCATTCGCAAAATCGTCGATTTCCCGCAGCCGGACGGGCCCAGGAGCACGAGAAACTCGCCATCGTCGACGTCGAGGCTCACGTGATTGACGGCAACCGTGCCATCGGGCCAGACCTTGGTGACGTCCTTGAGCAAGACGGTGGACACCGTCTCTACCTCCTGCCGGGAAAGTACGCAGTGATCCCGGTCCCACGAAGGCCGGCGATCTAGCTCACTTTGACGAGGAGTATCGATATGCCGCCATCGGGTGAACGTGCCATTTGCCCACAGTAACGGAACGATTACCCCGAAACTATCGCTGGTCGAGAAACACCCGGCGAACCACGCGCTCCGCTGCCCCGCCGTCGTCGAGGTAGCAGAACCGCTCCCGGAACGCGGCCCGCGCGGCGTCGTCGCGACGATCGTCGTTGAAGATCGCCACAAGCTCGTCATATGTGGTGGCGACCGGCCCGGGCGGCACGGCCATCAGGTCGAAGTAGACGCCGCGCAACTCGCGGTAGACCGGCCAGTCGGGCGCGTAGATCACCAACGGCTTGTCAAGGACTGCAAAATCGAACATCGCGGACGAATAGTCGGTGAGCATGACGTCGGCCGCCAGATAGAGGTCCTCGACCGTCCCGTACCCGGAGACGTCGACGATCCGGCGAGCGCCGACCGGGCGAGGAGTCCGGGCCACGTCGACATAGAAGTAATGCGCCCGGACCAGCAGCACCGTGTCGGGTCCCAGCGCGGCCGACAGCCGCTCCACGTCGAGCACCTGAGTGCCCTTGGGCAGCCACTCCCGATGCGTGGGCACGTAGAGCACGACCCGCTTGGCGGGATCGATCCCGAGCCGCTCGCGCATCGCGACGGCCTCCGCGTGGGTCGCGCCGGCCAGCCGGTCGTTGCGCGGGTATCCGACCTCGAGCGTCTCGTACGCGCACGGGTACGCCCGTTCCCACGCGATCGTCGTGTGCGCGTTGGCCGTGACGCTGAAGTCCCACCGGTCGGCCCGGCGCATCTGACCGGCGAAGTCGACGTCGCTCACCGAGGCCGGGTGGTCGAGCTGGTCCATCCCCATCATCTTGAGCGGGGTGCCGTGATGCGTCATCACGTGCGTGGTGCCACGCCGCTTGACCATCATGTTCGGCCAATTGACGTTGTTGACCGCAAATCGGGCGCGGGCCAGGGCGCGGTAGTACGGAAGCGAGCCGGCCACCACGTGGTCGACGCCGGGCGGGACGGCGGCCACCCGCGACGGGTTCACCACCCACACCGCGCGCACCTCCGGCACGAGCTCGGCGGCCTTCGCGGCAATCGCGGCCGGGTTACAGGTGACACCCCGGTACCAGTACGCGGCGTAGAGCGCGAGCCCCTTGTCGACGGGAAGCAGCAGCTGAAGCCGGTAGTACAGGCGACCGGCCGCCTGCCGGGACCGCTTGGCGAGCCGCCGGCGCGTACGGCTCAGCGCGGCCTGGGCCGAGCGTGCCACGCGCATCGCGACCTCCGCCGCGCGGAACGCCCGGTAGGAGCCGCGGGCCACGAGCCGGTAGCGGAGCCCCTCGCCGCCGCCGGGCGACGGAAATCCCGCCGGCAGCAGGTGGCGGTGATACATCTCGTTCATCCGGGCGAAGAAACGGCGTCGCGACGACGGCGGCACCCGGGTATCGTGCCGCAGCACCCGTGTGAGGTGCCAGAGCATCCGGCGGAAGAGCAGGCCACGTACGACATCGCCGGGCTCGGCGAGTTTGGCGCAGAGGCCGAGCGCGTGCTCCCAGTGGTCGAAGACCTCGAAGTGCCGGTCGCCGACGGTGCGGGTGATCGCCCCGGTGCGCCGCTGCCGGTAATGCACGCAGGTGCGCGGCAGCGCACTGATCCGGCGGGCGGCCAGCAGCAGCGGAAAGGTGAACGAGACGTCCTCATACCAGCCGGCCTCGAACGCCAGCCCGAGCCGCGCGAGCAGGTCGCGGCGGATCACCCGGTTCCACGCGACGTGCAAGGTCTCCAGAATCTGCGGGCACTCCTCAGCCGTGAAGACCCGGGGCGCGTCCCGGAGGATCCGCTTGGCCGAGCCACCCTCCACCCGGCCGTCCCCATGTACCCGGTCGAAGCCGACAACCAGCAGGTCGGCCTGGGTCGCGCGGAGTCGTTCGCGCACCGCTGCGAGCGCGCCGGCGGCCAGCCAGTCGTCGCTGTCCAGGAACCAGACGTAGTCGCCGCGGGCGTGCCCGAGGCCCAGGTTGCGGGCCAGGCCGAGGCCCACGTTGGACGGCGAGGTGATCACCCGGACGCGAGGGTCGCGGGCCGCGTACTCGGCCAGGATCCGGCCGCTGTAGTCCGGCGAGCAGTCGTCCACCGCCACGATCTCGAAGTCCTCGAAGCTCTGGCTCAGCAGCGAGTCGAGACACTGACCCAGATAGCCCTGGACCCGGTAGACCGGCAGAACGATGCTCAGGAACGTCACGAGCGCTGCCAGTCCGCGATCGCGTGCACCAGGAACGAGCCGCCCACCAGCGCGGCGAGCCCGGCCTCCGCCGCCGTCGCGTGCCCGGCGAGGGCGAGCGCGGCCAGCACCACCACCCGCACGTCCCAGCCGAACAGGGCGCCGCCGCGAACCCCGGGCGCGCCCTTCTCCATCCGGGCGGTCAGGTCGTAGTGGCGCAGGGCCAGCGTGAACAGCAGCAGGAACATCACCGGCGGCGGCACCGGGCCGGCCAGTCCCACCGCGACCACGAAGAGGTATTCGGCGGCCCGCAGGAACGCCGGGACCAGCCAGTCGAGCGGGCCGTCGTGCCGGGCCTTCGCCGGAATGCCGGCGGCGAGCAGCAGCAACGCCACGACCCCGATCGCCACCTCGGCCGGCGGGTCGAGCCGGCCGAACAGCAGCCCGGCGACCAGGGCCAGCGAGGCCACGGCGGCGAGCGCGGCGAAGGCGAGCGGCGCGGGCGCGCCCGGGAACGCGAGCAGGTGACGCACGAGCGGCCCGTCGTCGCGGTGCCGCATGGTGTCGACCTTGTCGAGCACGCCCACCCGCATCGAGATCGACCGCAACGAGCGAAGAGCCAGCGTGTACGCGAACGCGAGCAGCCCGACGCCGACCACGGCACCGAGGGCGACCCGCCCGTTGGTCAGCATGGCCAGCACGGCGATCAGCGCCCAGCGCTCACCGATCGGGAAGACCACGATCCGCTTGAGCCAGTACGCCGCCGAGCCGGTCTCGCCCTGCACCCGATTCGAGGCGGCGCTGAGCCGGGCGCCGACCCCACCGGCTGCGGGCGACCGTGGCCGGGAGGCGGCCTCGTCGTGCAGCGCGCCGTACCAGGTGTCGGTCATGTGCCGGACGGTCTGCAGCAGGATCGCGGCGATCGCCAGCGGCCACGCGTACGGCAGGCCGATCCGCTCGGCGCCGGCGGCGAGGCCGGCGTACACCGCGTACTCCTTGGCCCGGTCGGCCATGGTGTCGAGCCAGCCGCCGAACGCGCCGAACCGGCGGGTGTAGCGCGCCAGCTGACCATCGACGCAGTCGAGCACGAAGCCGAGGTAGAGCAGGATGCCGCCGGCGATCATCGCGGGGCGCGAGGCCTGCCAGAAGGCGAGCGCGGCGGCCACCGCGAACAGCACCGAGAGCCAGGTGACGGCCGTGGGCGACAGGCCGAGGCGGGCGGCGGCCCGGGTCACGATCGGCGACCAGGAGCTGACCGCGTACGTCGTGAAGAAGTCGTCCTTCTCCTTGACGGCCAGACGCAGGAGCGCGGCGTCCTCGTCGACGGCGGCGACCTCGGCCCGGGCGTGGGTCAGCTCGGCCGACGTGTGCACCTGCTCGGCCCGCAGCAGCCGCACCGGGGTGGCGACCGGCACCACGCCCGCATCGAGCAGGGCGGCCAGCAGGTCGGGGCGGTCGGCGACCTTTTCCAGCGTGGGCAGGTCGGCCGGGGCGAGGCAGAGGGCGCCGAGGTAGCGGACGGTGCCGCCGCCGGGCTCGGCCGCCAGCAGCTTGCCGCGGTCGTCGCGCAAGTCGCCGGCCGGGTCGGCCACGACCAGCGCGGTGCTGCGGCCGCCCGGCTCGGTGGCGAGCGTGCGGAGCAGGCTGGGGTGGGCGACCAGGTTGTCGGCGCAGATCAGCAGCCGCTGATTGGCGTCGTGCGCGCGCCGGGAGATCGCCCGCAGGCGTGCCGGGTCGCCGGGGCGCGCGGGATCGTCCAGGCGCTCCACCTCGGAAGCGCCTGCCGCCCGCAGCGCGATGACCAGGTCGTTCTCCAACCGGTCGGCGTCGCTCGGGTCGAGGGCATTGCCACTGCCGGCGGAGAGGACGGCCAGCGTCACGGAACTATCACCGCCTTGACTCCGGGCCCGTAATCGGCGTTCAGGTTAACAGCGAGTGTCTCTCGGGTACGGGTCACCCTTACGGGAACGGGGCCGCCCATCTCCGTCCGGAGGCCGAGGGAAGCCGGTCGCGGCGCCCTTACCGTCGAGCCTGGTCGCGGGGCACGCCCGTGACCACCCGAGAAGGAGTGAGTGACCGTGACCCGCCGCCTCGCCCGCCCCCGTGACGACCGCTGGATCGCCGGGGTCTGCTCCGGACTGGGCCGCCGCTTCGGACTCTCGTCCGGCGTGGTCCGCCTGATCTTCGTGATCTCCTGCCTGCTGCCCGGACCGCAGTTCCTCATCTACCTCATCCTCTGGGCCCTGCTGCCCAACGAGTGAGGCCGGGCCGGGGCTCGCGCCCCCGCCAGGGCGCGAGCCCGCCCCTCACGGGGTGGTGAACTCGACCGTCACCGAGGTGTAGCCGAGGCGGGTGAACAGGCTCTCCAGCATGCGCTGGGTGTTGTCGCGAGCCCGCTGGTCGAGGCCGCTCGACCGGGCCGCCTCGGTGATCCGCTGCTGGGCGGCCTGGTAGACCCGCTGCTGCTTGTCGGTGTCGCTCTTGAACGCGTCGCCGATGCTGGTCAGCAGGCCGCGATTCTCTTCGACGACGTAGCTCTTCTGCAGATCGAGCGCCGCGTCGCCCTGCTGCGGCGGCGGCAGGGTGATCTTGATGGTCTTCTTCTCGTTGTCGACCTCGAGCGCCTTGCCGGAGAGCGAGGAGAAGTCGACGTACTCCTCGACCGTGCCGGAGCCGACGAACAGGATCCGCCGGTTGAGCAGCCAGTCGGGGACGTACTTCCGGTCTTCCTGGAGGTCGACGATCACCTGGAAGGTGCCGTCGGCCGCCACGTATCGGCTGAGGTCGCGCATGGACTGCAGCAGCACCGGCTGGCTGCGGTCGGTCGTCTGGCTGTCGAACGGGTTGTCGAAGCTGGGCAGCACGTTCAGCGAGCGCAGCCCGAAGCAGGCGGCGACGATGACCGCGAAGACCACGCCGAAGAAGATGAGGACGCGAGCGACGATGCTCTTGCGTGGGGGATCGGGAACAGCGGCCGGCGACTGCTCGTCGTCGGGGACGGCCGGATATTCCCTCGTCGGTTCGTCGACATCCGGTGACTGGGACATACCAATAAGGTACGAGGGGGATACGACACTCGCACGCCGTCAGCCGGCGAACGCACTCAAACCGGTCAGCCCTCGACGACCAGGACCCGGGCGTGGATCTGGTTGCGCTGCTGCAGGGCGGCCCGCAGCGCGCGGTGCAGCCCGTCCTCGAGATAGAGGGCGCCCTTGTATTCCACGACGTGCGGGAAGAGGTCGCCGTAGAAGGTCGAGTCTTCGGCCAGCAGCTTGTCGAGCGCGAGCTCGCGTTTCGTGGTGATCAGATCGGCCAGGCGAATCGGCCTAGGCGGAATCTCGGCCCAGGCCTTCAGCGTGGTGTGGTGGTCGGGATACGGGGCTCCGTCCCGGACCGCTTTGAAGATCACGTCGGGTTGCCCCCTCTCTCCGCGAAACAGCCTAGCCTTACTGCGGCGCGGCCCATCGGCCATGATGCACCACTTCGTCCACCGGGCGGTGCCCGCGCTTCAATGACGGCGACTTCTTGTCGGCGGCCTTGTAACCCACCGTGAGCGTCCCGATCGGGTTGAACTCCTCGGGCACCCCGAACGCGTCCTTGAAGCTCAGCGTCGTCTCGACCGGGATGCCGAAGAAGCACGAGCCCAGGCCCTCGTCGACCGCGGACAGGTGCATGAGCAGCGCCGCGAACCCGGTGTCGATGTCCCAGTACGGCACCGGCCAGTGCTTCTCGGACTTGTCGGTCCAGCCCTTGTCGGGCTGCGCGTACCGGTCGAGGTAGGCCGACTTGTTGGCGAGGCAGACGATGATTACCGGGGCGATCCGCATCCGGGTCAGCCAGTCGCCGCGCCACACCGGCTCGGCGTCGCCGCCGGTGGTGACCGCCCAGTACAGATCGCGGTCCTTCTGCTCGGTGAGCACCAGGAAGCCCCAGCCCTGGGAGAAGCCGGCACTCGGCGCCCGCAGCCCGTGCTTGACGATCTTGTCGACGATCTCCGGCGACACCGGGCGGTCCGGGTCGTAGGTGCGCACCATCCGCCGCTTGCGGACGACCTCGGCGAACTCCATCAGTTCTTGATCCCCCACGCCGCGGTCCAGCTCTCGCCGGGCGCCAGCACGATCAGGTCGCGGCCGGTGCGGAACGCGTCGGGCGGGCAGGTCATCGGCTCGATCGCCACCGAGCGGCGGAACCGCTCGCCGTGCAGGGTGTCGCCCGAGAAGATCTGCCAGTACTTGAACTTCTCGTCGGCCCAGACCACGACCTTGGCGGGCGAGCCCGGGTCGGCGATGGTGACCTCGGTGATCCCGGACGCGTCGTGCTCGATCTCGCCGAACGTCGTGTCCAGCACCAGGTCGCCGATCTTGCGGGCCTCGGTGAAGTCGTACTCGGTGCCGGCCACCCCGACCGCGCCGATCGGCAGCAGCCGACCGTCGGCCAGGATGCGGGTCTTGCCCGGCACGTGCAGCAGGATGTCGTCCACCGCGACGCCCGCGAGCTGCAGGTACGGATGGACCGAGTACCCCCACGGCGCGTTGCCCGGGCTGTTGTTCACGACCTCCTGCTCGCAGCGCAGCCCGTCGGCCGAGACCGACCAGCGGGCCCGCAGCGTCAGCCACCACGGGTAGCCGACCTGGGCGGGCAGCTCGTACTCGAGGGTGATCGCGTCGGCGGACTGCTCGGCCGGCGTCCAGCGCGACCAGTTGGCCAGGCCGTGGATCGCGTTGTGCCGGGGCGGCTCGGTCAGCGGCAGCTGGTGGGACTGCTCCTCGAACGTGTACTTTCCGTCCCGGATCCGGTTGGGCCAGGGTGCCAGGATCTGACCGGCCGACGCGGGCGAGAGCTCGTCCGCCTCGAAGCCGTCCAGCACCTGCACGTCACCGACGGAGTAGTGGCGCAGCGTGCCACCGACCTCGACGATGACGGCCCGGGTGCCGCCCGACTCGATCGACCACTGGGTTCCGGATATCGCCGGCACGACACTCGTCATGGTTGGGACATTAGTCGTTCGGGGTCGTCAACCGGTGGCCGGTAGCGCACCAACGCCGGGAACGTGAGCCCCAGCACGACGGCCAGCCCGGCAGCCACGAAGCCACCACCGGCCCAGGAACCGGTCGCCCCGGTGAAGTCGGCCGTGGCGCCGGCCCGCAGATCGCCCAGGCGGGGGCCGCCGGCCACCACCACGATGAAGACGCCCTGCAGCCGGCCGCGCAGCCGGTCGGGCGCGAAAGTCTGCAGCATCGACTGCCGGTAGACGGCGCTGACCAGGTCGGCCGCACCACCCACGGCCAGCAGCAGCACCATCAGCCACAGCGAGTGGGCGAAGCCGGAGAAGCCGATCGCCACGCCCCAGGCGACCACCGCCACGACCAGCGCGACGCCCTGCCGTTTGATCCGGCCGATCCAGCCCGAGGTCAGGCCGGCCACCACCGAGCCGATCGCGATCGCCGCGTACAGCCAGCCGACCGCCGCGCCACCGCCGAACCGGTCGGCCGCCACCTCGGGGAACAGCGCCCGCGGCATGGCGAAGACCATCGCGACGATGTCGACCGCGAAGGAGAGCAGCAGCACCGGCTGGGTGGTCAGGAACCGCAGCCCGTCGATGATGCCGCGCATGCCGGCCGAGGGCTTCCCCTCGTCCTCGGCGTGCACGATCGGCGGGATCGGCGGCAGCTTCCAGGTGGCCCAGAACGAGATCGTGAACAGCACCGCGTCGACCAGGTAGGCCGCCGTCACGCCGGCGCCGGTCGAGGCCACCCCGAAGATCAGTCCGGCGGCCAGCGGACCGAGCACGCCGCCCGCGGTGGTGGTCGTGTAGCTGAGCGTGTTGGCCGCCGGGACCAGGC
This sequence comes from Actinoplanes sp. NPDC051513, assembly GCF_044454685.1. Lineage (NCBI taxonomy): Bacteria > Bacillati > Actinomycetota > Actinomycetes > Micromonosporales > Micromonosporaceae > Actinoplanes > Actinoplanes sp. NPDC051513. Next base: position 209,396 of record NZ_JBITDW010000010.1, on the reverse strand, counting down.
CGGTCGGCACGATCCGGGGCACGATCGCCTGCCGGGTCGGCGAGCTCACCGCGAAGCCGGCCGACTGCAGCGCGGTCAGCGCCAGCAGGAGCCAGCCGCTGTTCACCCCGATCAGCGCCTGCGCCAGCAGCCCGACCGTCGACAGCCAGGCCAGGAGCGAGCTGGCCAGCAGGAGCTTGCGCCGGTCGATCACGTCGGCCGCCGCGCCGCCCCACAACCCGAAGATCAGCAGCGGGATCAGGCCGGCGATGCCGAGCAGGCCCACCCACGCCGAGGAGTGCGTGATCGCGTACATCTCGACCGGAACCGCCACCGAGGTGAACTGGAATCCGAAGAACGAAACCCCGTTGCCGATCCACATGCGGCGATAGGCGGTGACCTTCAGCGGCCGGGTGTCGATCACCCAGGACTTGCGCTCCCGCTCCTCGACCAACTCTTCGGTGGCCTCCACGGCCTCCTGGCTCACGGGGCCAGCCTTTCCACAATCCAAGACCCATTTTCCGTACGCCGGAAGCGCAGTCGATCGTGCAGGCGATTCGAGCGCCCTTGCCAGAACTCCACGGTCTCCGGCACGACCCTCAGGCCACCCCAGTGCGGGGGCGCCGGCACCGGCCCGTCCCCAAATCTTTCCTCCGCCGCGGCCAGCCCCGCCTCGACCGCCTCCCGGTCGGGCAGCACCCGCGACTGCGGGCTGGCCCACGCGCCCAGCTGGGAACCGCGCGGCCGGGAGGCGAAATACTCCTCGGTCTCGGCCCGCGACACCCGCGCCACCGCCCCGGCCACGATCACCTGGCGTTGCATGGGAAACCACGGGAAGACCAGGCTCGCGTACGGGTTGGCGGCCAGCTCCGAGCCCTTGCGCGACTCGTAGTTCGTGAAGAACGTGAAGCCGCGCTCGTCGTACCCCTTGAGCAGGACCGTCCGCGCCGAAGGGTGACTGTCCGCACCCGCCGTCGCCACGATCATCGCGTTGGGCTCCGGCAGGCCGTAGGCCGCCGCGTCCGCGAACCAGGCCTCGAACTGCCTGGTCCAGCTGGTGGCGAGGTCGGATTCGAGGAACCGGCCACGCTCGGTGTAGTCGCGCCGCATGGCCGCGGGCGAGGGGGGTTCCACAGTCACGAGCGCTCCCTGAATACTTTTCGCTCAACGACCGTATGTCCGAGCGGCCCTTACGTCAGCTCGGTGAGGATGGGTGTCGCCGAGAGCACATCGCATCGCCCCCATCAAGCGGGCAATATGAAAGACTCGTAGCATTTCTTCGCAGGGAGCACTGTCTCAATTGTCCGACTTTAGCGGCGCCGTCTTCAAACCGGGCCTCGAGGGCGTCGTCGCGTTCGAGACCGAGATCGCCGAGCCTGACAAGGCCGGTGGCTCACTGCGCTATCGCGGCGTCGACATCGAAGACCTCATCGGCACGGTCTCCTACGGTGACGTGTGGGGCCTGCTGGTCGACGGCAAGTTCGGGCCCGGGCTGCCGCCCGCCGAGCCGTTCCCCGTCCCGGTGCACTCCGGTGACATCCGCGTCGACGTGCAGTCCGCGGTCGCCATGCTCGCCCCCTACTGGGGTCTCCAGCAGCTGCTCGACATCGACGACGAGCAGGCCCGCCGCGACCTCGCCCGGGTCTCGGTGACCGCGCTGTCGTTCATCGCCCAGTCCGCCCGCGGCCTCGGCCTGCCGGCCGTCCCGCAGAAAGACATCGACAAGGCGTCGACGATCGTCGAGCGGTTCATGCGCCGCTGGCGGGGCGAGCCCGACCCACAGCACGTCAAGGCCGTGGACGCCTACTTCATCTCGGCCGCCGAGCACGGCCTCAACGCGTCCACCTTCACCACCCGCATCGCCGCCTCGGTCGGCGCCGACGTGGCCGCCTGCATCTCCTCCGGCATCGGCGCGCTCTCCGGCCCGCTGCACGGCGGCGCACCCTCCCGGGTGCTGCACATGATCGAGGCGGTCGAGCGCAGCGGCGACGCCGAGGGGTACGTGAAGGGCGCCCTCGACCGCGGCGAGCGCCTGATGGGCTTCGGCCACCGCGTCTACCGCGCCGAGGACCCCCGCGCCCGGGTGCTGCGGCAGATCGCCCGCGAGCTCGGCGCCCCCCGCTACGAGATCGCCGCTGCGCTCGAGCGGGCCGCCCTGGCCGAGCTGCAGGCACGCAAGCCCGACCGGGTGATCGCCACCAACGTCGAGTTCTGGTCGGCGGTCGTGCTCGACTTCGCCGAGGTGCCGGCGCAGATGTTCACGCCGATGTTCACCTGCGCGCGGGTGGCCGGCTGGAGCGCGCACATCCTCGAGCAGAAGAAGCTCGGCCGCATCCTGCGGCCCAGCCTGCACTACGTGGGCCCCGCGCCGCGCAAGCCGCAGGAAGTCGACGGCTGGGCCGTGCTCGCCGCCGATGGGCCCGCTCATAATGCGTGACAGCTCGACGGCGGGCTCCCGCATAATGTGTGACCGTGACTGACATCCGCATCCCTGACGAGATCAAGCCGGTCGACGGCCGCTTCGGCTCGGGTCCCAGCAAGGTACGGCCGGAAGGCGTCGAAGCGCTGTCCGCGGTGTCACGCACGTACATGGGCACCTCCCACCGGCAGAAGACGGTGAAAGACCAAGTCGCCCGCCTCCGCCGCGGCCTCGCCGAGTTCTTCTCCCTCCCCGACGGGTACGAGGTGATCCTCGCCAACGGCGGCACCAGCGCGTTCTGGGAGGTCGCGACGTTCGGCCTGATCCGCGACCGGGCCCAGTTCGCCGAGTTCGGCGAGTTCGGCGCCAAGTTCGCGAAGGCCGCCGCCGACGCGCCGTTCCTCTCCGACCCGACCGTGCACAAGGCTCCCGGCGGGCAGGCGGCGTTCCTCACCGCCGAGGCCGGCGTCGACGCGTACGCCTCGGTCCACAACGAGACCTCGACCGGCGTCGCCGTCCCGGTCCGCCGCGTCGAGGGCGCCGACCCCGGCGCGCTCATGCTGATCGACGCCACGTCCGGCGGCGGCAGCCTCGACGTCGACCTGCGCGAGACAGATGTGTACTACCTGGCTCCGCAGAAGGCGCTCGGCTCGGACGGCGGCATCTGGCTGGCGCTCATGTCCCCCGCCGCCATTTCGCGCGCCTTCGAGGTGAAGGCCTCCGGGCGGTACATCCCGCAGTTCCTCGACCTGGTCACCGCCATCGAGCAGTCCCGCCTCGAGCAGACATACAACACGCCCGCCCTGGCCACGGTCTTCCTGGCGGCCGAGCAACTGGACTGGATGAACGCGCAGGGCGGCCTCGCCTGGGCGGTGAAGCGCAGCGCCGAGAGCGCGGCCGCGATCTACGGCTGGGCCGACCGCTCGCCGTACGCGACCCCGTTCGTCACCGATCCGGCGCTGCGCTCGGCGGCCGTCGCGACCATCGACTTCGACGACGGCATCGACGCCGCCGCGATCGCGAAGGTGCTGCGGTCCAACGACGTGGTCGACACCGAGCCGTACCGCAAGCTCGGCCGCAACCAGCTGCGGATCGCCCTCTACCCCACGGTCGACCCGACCGACGTCACCGCGCTGACGACCTGCATCGACTACGTGGTCGAGAAGCTTTCATAGGCTCTCCACAGGTCGATTCGCTTCACTGTCCGAATGCGGGATCCGGACAACGCGGCCTTCGTGCGCCGTGTCCACGACCAAGGGCTGCGCTTCGACCGGCGGCATCTGCTCGGCATGCTCGGCGGGGCGGGCGCGCTGGCCGCGCTCAACGCCTGCACCTCCCCCACTCCCTCCTCCTCTTCCTCCACGCTGAAAGAAGTGGAGTCGGAGACAGCCGGCCCGTACCCCGCGGACGGCTCCAACGGCCCTGACGTGCGCACCCTCGACGGCGTCGTGCGCAAGGACATCCGCTCCTCGTTCGGCACCGCCTCGGGCACGGCGCCCGGGGTGCCGCTGGAGTTCGCGCTCGTGGTGCTGGACCGCGCGGGCAAGCCGCTCGGCGACCTGGCGGTCTACGCCTGGCACTGCGACCGGGACGGCAACTACTCGCTGTACTCGAGCGCCGTGACCGAGCAGAACTACCTGCGCGGCATCCAGACCACCGACGCGACCGGCACCGTGAGCTTCACCAGCATCTTCCCGGCCTGCTACTCGGGTCGGTGGCCGCACATCCACTTCGAGGTGTACGGCTCGCTCGCGAACGCCACGGCCGGCGACGGCCCGATCGTGAAGACCTCGCAGATCGCGCTCCCCGAGGACGTGTCGAACACCGTCTACGCCACCGACGGATACACGCGGAGCGTCACCAACATGAAGCAGGTGACATTGGCCTCGGACAACGTGTTCGGCGAGGACTCGGCGGCCACCGAGATGGCAACGGTGAGCGGCTCGGTCGCCGAGGGCTACAAGGCCACCCTCACGATCTCGATCGACCCCGGCGACAAAGAGACCGGCGGCGGAATGGCCCCACCCGACGGCGGTGGCGCCCCTCCCAGCGGCATGCCGGGCGGCCCGGGCGGCGCCCCACCCAGCGGCCCCAACGGTGCCCCACCCAGCGGCATGCCCGGCGGCCCCGGCGGCGCCCCACCCAGCGGAATGCCCGGCGGAATGCCCGCCTAGAACGCCAAAGCCGACCCTGTCGATCATGCCCAACCCGGAGGACAACCCGCAGACCGGCCAACCCGGAGGCCCGCCCTCCCAGGGGGAAGCCCCCGCTGGCCATTCTCGCGGGAAAACGTGAGGGGGGCGGGCCGCGCCCGGTTTGGGCTGGGGACAACTCGCTGCTGTGGAAAACGCTCAATGATCGGTGAAAAGTGCTAGGCGGCTCCCGTCGCGGTAGGCGGGTGCCGGGCTGGGTTGCCATGGCCCGGGCGCCGGCTGCTCCTGGTGAGCGCGGCCCGTTGCGCTAGTCGGCGGCCGGGCTGGGTCGGCCATGCCTGGCTGTGCGTGGCTGAGGTTGGTGCGGCCGGTCGCGCTGGGATATGAATCCTGCGATGTGGCGGCAAGTCTCGGATGCCGGGACCGGCTTCCGCGCGTCCCGGCAGCTGGGCGAGTGGCCCACGTTGCGATGAACGCGTGGCGCATCCGCCGGGAATATCCGTTTATATACACCGGCGGCGATCGAGTGCCGCCCAAGGATGAAGAGTTGCTGTTCGCGTCGACCAGCACGTCATCATGATCTCGGGCCAGCGTCGGGGTCACGCAATGCGGAGGGCGACGCAGGCGGGCGATGCGGGTGAAAGCGGGTGAAAAAGGCCGAACGCATGCAGTCACCAAACTTCCGCGAAGAGAACGGGAAGAGGGACAGGACAGGCCGACCGCACCTGGCGCCCCGGCGAATGGCAACTCAGCCCGGTCACCGACCACCGCATGCACGCCCAGCCACGGCAACCCAGCCCCACCACCGACCACCGCAGATAGCCGGCCGCCAAGGAAAACCGCTCGCGGTGGCAGCTCAGCCCGGCGGCCGCGGCGGCGGGCGCGAGGGTGCAATCAGGTCGCGGGGAGAGCCGGGGACCGGGCCCGTGCTTCTGGTCACTCCCGCGGCCCGTACCCGATTTGGAGTCAATGGGTTTGAATGGGGGTTGATCTGAGAAGTTGAAGATCATCTTCGCAGGTCAGCGAATGTGAAGGCCACTTGAACACCGGCGCGTCTCCCCCCAAAGGGTGAGGTTGACGCGTACCGTGTTCCAGAACGCGCCCGGGTGACCGACTCTCGGGAGCACAGGCCAACGCGACGGGACGGAGGCAACGCATGCGGCCGGTACGCTTCGTCGCCCTCTCCGAGGACGGTCAGGCCCTGGTGCTTGCCGACGAGGTCGGCCGGCTCCTGACCCTCCCGATAGACGACCGGGTGAACAGCGCCTTCACTCACGAGACCCACCCGACATCGCCGGGCGCCGTGATGGCCGTGATGTCGCCCGACAGCACACCTTCGCTGTCCCCGCGCGACATCCAGGCGCGCATCCGCTCCGGTGAGTCCGCCGAAGACGTTGCTCGTGTCGCCGGCGTCCCGGTCGATCGCGTGCTGCGCTATGCCGGCCCGGTGCTGCAGGAGCGGGCCATGCTCGCGCAGCATGCGCGCCGCACCCGCCTCAAGACGTCCGACTCGGGCGCACCGCTCGCCGAGGTGGTCGACAGCCGCCTCGCCCAGCACGGCATCGACGCCGAGAAGATCTCGTGGGACGCGTTCCGCCGTGACGACGGCACCTGGCGCATCGTCGCCACCTGGCCGTCCGGCAAGGCGACCGCGCAGGCCATCTGGGATCTCGACAAGGGGCGCCAGGTCGTCTCGCCGCACGACGACATGGCGCAGTACCTGTGCGCCGAGCGGCCCACCCAGATCCTGGGCCAAGACCCGGTGCCCGAGCGCACGTTCCTCGAGCCCGCCCGCGGCGGCCACGGCCTGCCCGGCTCGTCCCGCAGCGCCGAGCCCGCTCGCGGCGGCCACAGCCTGCCCGCGGCCGAGGCTCCGGCGGCGCGATCCACGCGCGACCCGATCCGTGCCGGGCGCGACGCGCTTCTCGCGTCCCTCGACCGCCCGCTCTCCGGCGGCCGCGGCCTCGAGACCAACGAGCCCCGGCGCCCGGTTGCCGGCGGCGCCGCGGCCCTGCTCGGCGGCGGTTCCGGCTCGGCCTTCGACGACGACGCCGACCTGCCCAAGGAGGTGCCGGCCGTTCCGTCGCTCGCGGTGCTGCGGCCGCGGCGCACGGTCGGGCAGTCCGGTCAGCAGCAGGGCGAGTCCACCGACGAGACGAAGCCGCGCAAGCGTCTGCCCAGCTGGGACGATGTGCTGTTCGGTGGCGGCCCGGCGGCTCGCGAGTCGTCCTGACCCGCCTGTTCGTCGCGGTCTTTCCGCCCTCGTCGGCCGTCGAGCCGCTGAAGTCGTGCCTGCCTTCGGGCGCCGAGCTGACCCGGCCGTCCAAGTGGCACGTCACGCTGGTCTTCCTGGGTGAGGTGCCGCCCGATGAGGTGGCCGCGGTGCTCGATGACGTGCCGGTTGCCAGCAACTTCACGCTGCGCCTGGCCGGTGGCGGTCGCTTCGGCTCGGCGGCCTGGGCCGCGGTCCGCGGCGATCTTCCGGCGCTCGGCCGGTTGCGGGCGGATGTTCGAAATGCACTGACTGCCGCCGGCTTCCCCTCGGACGATCGCCCCTACCGGCCGCATCTGACGGTGACGTATCGCGGGGATCCCGCAATAGGCGGAGCACTGGCCGGCTACGTGGGCGACTCGTGGACGGTCGACGAGTTCGCGCTGGTCGACAGCCACGACGGCGAGTACGAGACGCTACGCACCTGGCCCCTCGATTCGAGCGGGTGAGATCGGGTACAGGTCTGACGATGCGGGTGATGACCTGGAACGTCTTCTGGCGATGGGGCGGCGACTACCTCGAGCGCGCGCCCGGCATCGTCGACACGCTGCGGGCCTGCCGCCCGGACATCATCGGGCTGTGCGAGACCTGGGCGGGCGATGACCTCCCGCACGACCAGCGCGGCGGACCGCCGCCGACCGCGTTGGTGACCACTCTCGCTCATCCCCGCGGACCGCTCCACGTGATCGTGACGTGCCTCGAGTGGGAACCGTCCTATGCGGCCGACCAGTTGGCCCAGGCTTCGGTGGTGGCGACGCTGGCGGCCGATCCCCGGCTCGACGGGCCGCTGCCGGTCCTGGTGCTCGGCGACCTGAATGCCGCTCCCGGCCAGGCGGAGATCGCGCCGCTGACGTCGGCCCTGAGTGACACGTTCGCGGCGGGCGGCGGCGACCCGGGCGCGAAGACCCTCGACTCGGCCGTGCCGTTCGCTCCGATCGAGGCCGCGCACCTGATCGACCGGCGGATCGACCACATCCTCGCCCGCCCGGCGGTGCGCGTGAGCCGCGCCTTCCTAGCCGGTGACCGGCCGGTGGCCGGACGCTACCCGTCCGACCACTATGCCGTCGGCGTCGACCTCGACCTGTAGAGCGCGGCCGTCAGCAGGGCGTGGGCCGAGTCGCGCATCAGGCTGACCGCGTCGTCGCGGGACAGGCCGGCGATGTCGGTCAGCCAGATCAGCGACTCGATGCCGGTGGTGGCGCGGATGGCGATCGCCAGGCGGCGAGTGTCGATGCCCGGGTGGGTGCCACGCAGCGGGAGAAGCGCCTCCTCGATCCAGCCGATGGCGCGGCCCTGACGGAGCACGGGCTGTTCGGCGCCCGGCTCGAGCGAGAGGCGCAGCGAGGTGCGCAGCTGCGGCTCCCAGTCGAGGTTGACCCGGGCGAAGGCGCGCAGCACCAGGTCGAGCCGGGTGGGCACGTCGTCGGGCGCGCCCGCGGGCAGCAGCGACGGCTGGACGATCTCGGGGTGGGCGGCGAGCAGCAGGGCCCGCCGGCTGGGGAAGTAGCGGTACGCCGTGGTGCGGGAGATGCGGGCCTGCGCGGCGGCCTGCTCGACGGTCGGGTCGATGCCGTCGGCCAGCAGGCGGCGGGTGGCGGCGACCAGGGCCTCGCGGGTGCGCGCCTTCTGGGCGCGCCGGCCGGTTGACTCATATGGCACTACCATAGCCATAATGGTACTGAAGTCCCACGATGGTGCGCAGAGAGGTTCGCGATGGATCCCACCGAGGTCAGCCCCGAGCTGTATCAGGTCGCCTTCGAGAACGAGCGGGTTCGAGTCCTGAGATATCGGGACAAGCCTGGGGATCAGACTCGCCCGCACGCCCACCCCGACTCGGTCATGATCACGCTGTCGTCGTTCCGCCGGCGCATCTCGTCGGGCGAGCGGAGCGTCGAGGTCGATCTGGGCGAGGGCGAGGTCCGCTGGCTCGGCGCGCAGGAGCACGCCGGCGAGAACATCGGCGACACCGAGACGGTGACGCTCTTCATCGAGCTCAAGGAGCCGGCGCCCGCAGCGGCCGAACCGGGCTCTCTGGGCCCGGCCTAGCGCAGGGCCAGCCCGGCGGCCTGCAGCTCGCTCTCGACCCGCAACCGCTCGAGGTCGCGATCCATCCCCTGCAGCGGCCCCAGGTGCTCGATCAGCCCCAGCGCGCGGCACGCCAGGCACAGCCGCTCGTCGTAGGCCCGCAGCACCGCGGCCCGCCACTTTTCCGATTGCTGGCTCGGCCCGCCGCGCCGCTGCTCGGCCAGCCGGCGCAGATCGAACGCCAGCTGCTCGATGGACGGCGGATCGAGGAGCGAGAGCGACGCGATCGGCTCATCGGCGCGCAGGGCATTATCGAGCTGCCGTAGCTCCCTGATCTCGCGCCTTTCCTGGCGGCGCCACCAACGACGGGGACCCGATTCATCGGCGCAGACCACGGCCGCCACGACGCACGGCAGACACAGCAGCGTCAGCAACGCTGCCGAAAGCACCACAATGTGCGCGATGGCCACGTCAAAACGCTAAGACGCCGGGGAGCCGGGCCGGAATGACCGTTCGGCCGACCCGGTCTGCCAATCCCACCAGGATGCGGCCGCGCGGTACTGTCGACCGCGCCATGCGCCCCTCGACCGTTCTCGCCGTGCTCGCCGAGCTGGCGCCGGCGGGCGGCGACCGGGTGCTCGACGTGAGCGGCAGCCGGCAACTCGCCTGGCTCGACGACGCCGAGCGCACCCGCCGCCGCAAGGAGATCGACCGGCTCGCCGCGCTGGACGCCCTGCATCGTGACGAGCGGCTGCTGCGCCGCGGCTGGGGTTTCCTGGCCGGGCGCACCGAGGTGGACGGCAAGGCCCGCAAGATCCGGGCGCCGTTGCTGAGCCAGCCGGTGCGCCTCGAGCGCGGGCTGACCGGCTACCGCGTCGTCCCGGCCGGTGATGTCGAGGTCACCCCGCTGGTCGCCGATCGCGATCTGGCCGCGGCGCTGGAGGCGGCGCCGGGACTGGCCGCCCCCGGATGGCTCGACGCAACCGGGAGCAAGGCGTGGCTGCGCTCGGCGGCCGCGGCGACCGGGATCACGGTGGACGCGCTGGTCGACGACGGCCGCCACATTCCGGCCGACCGGGTCGTGCTGGTCGCCAAGGCTGCCCTGTACGTGGCGCGCGACGTCTTCGGCGGCGGTCTTCAGGACAGTCTGCGCAGCTGGGCGGCGCGCGACCTGAGCGGGACGGCGCTCGCGGCGATCTACGACGGCTCGGTGCAGGACGATCCGGACGATGCCCCCGTGCTCTCCCCGCTGCCGTTGACCACGGCGCAGGCCGAGGTGGTGGCGCGGGCGCGGACCTCGCCGATCACGGTGGTGTCCGGTCCGCCGGGCAACGGCAAGAGCCACACGGTCGTGGCGGCGGCGCTCGAGGTGGTGCATCGGGGCGGGTCCGTGCTGGTGGCGACGCAGTCCCCGCACGCGGCCGAGGTGCTTTCGCAGCTGCTGGCCCGCTATCCGGGGCCGACGCCGGTGCTCTTCGGCGACGCGGGCCGCCGGGAGAGCCTGGCGGCCGAGCTCACGGCGGGCGCGGAGCGAGGACCAAGCGAACGAGACCTGCATGCGAATCTCACGGCCGTCGATCAAACCCATGATTCCGTACGCCGGAAGCGCGCCGAAATAGCCGAGGTGCTCGACCGGGAGCTGCGGGCGGCCGAGTTGCCGGGCTGGGAGGTACGCTTGCCGGCATTGGCCGCAGACGTGCCGGGCGCGTTCGCCGACGACTTCGACCCGGTGCGGTTGACGGGGAAGGGCCTGGTCGGGTGGTGGGCCCGCCGGCGGTTGCGCGTGCGTCGCGGCGTACCCGGGGAAAGGGTGACCGAGGCGATCGCCGCGGCCACCGCGCAGCGTGCCGCCGCTCGCCTGGCCGCGACCGGCGGCACCGACCTCGCGCCGCACTGGCTCGCCCTGCACGCGGCCGAGGAAGGTCTGGCCACCGCGGTCGGCACCGCCATGCGGCAGGCCGCACGCGGCGAGAAGCGCTGGGATCGCGACGCCCGCCGCGGCGCCGCCTCGCTCGCCGCCGCCCTGCGCGCCGGCCGCAACCGCCGCCGTGAGCTGCTCGCCCAGCTGGATGCGCCGCCGCTGGTCCGCGCGCTGCCGCTGTGGATCGGCACGGTGGCCGACGTGGAGGACCTGCTGCCGTCGTCGCCCGGGATGTTCGACCTCGTGGTGATCGACGAGGCGTCGCACGTGGACCAGGTGCGGGCCGCGCCGGTGCTGGCCCGGGCCCGGCGCGCGCTGATCGTCGGGGACCCGCGGCAATTGCGGTTCGTGTCGTTCGTGAGCGACGTCGACGTGGCGGAGGTGCTCGACCGGCACGGCGCCGACGAGCGGCTGGACGTGCGCCGGGTGAGCACCTATGACCTGGCGGCGGGCGCGGCGCCCGCGACGTGGCTGACCGAACACCACCGCAGCGCGCCGCACTTGATCGGCTTCTCGGCGCACCGGTTCTACGGGGACCGGATCGAGGTGATGACCCGTACGCCGGCGGCCGAGGCGACCGACGCGATCGACGTGGTGCGGGTGTCGTCGAACGAGGTCGACGCGGTTCTCAAGGTGGTGGGCGACCTCGTGGCCGAGGGCCGGCACGGCATCGGGGTGATCTCGCCGTTCCGGGCCCAGGCGGAGGCCCTCGAGGCGGCGCTCGTCGCGGCCTACCCGGTGGAGCAGATCGAGGAGCTGGGCCTGCGGGTCGGCACCGTCCACGCCTTCCAGGGCAGCGAGGCCGAGGTGGTGGTCGTGTCGCTGGGCCTGCTGCCGACCGACCCGGCCGGGCGTCGCCGGTTCGTCGCCGATCCGTGTCTCTTCAACGTGATGATCACCAGAGCCCGCCGCCGGATGGTCGTGGTGACGACGCTGGACGACGCGGACGGCCTCCTCGGCGACTACTTCACCTACGCGGCGGGGGCCCGGCCTCCTGCCCATTCATCCGGAACGCGGGACGGCTGGGTGGGCGAGCTGGCCGCCGAGTTGAGTCGTCTCGAGGTGGAGGTGCGGGCCGGCTACCGGGTCGGCCCGTGGGTCGTCGACCTCTGCATCGGGTCGGACGAGGAACCCGTGGGGGTCTTCTGCGGGCCGCATCCCGACGGCGCCGAGGCGCATCTTGCCCGCCAGCGCGCCCTGCACCGGGCCGGCTGGCGCCTGCTGGACGCCTTCGCCAGCCGTTGGGCCGATGACCCGCGCCGCGCCGCCCTGGAGGTAGCGGCGGCGCAGCGCCCGGCCACCACGCCGTCCCGTTAGCGGCGGCGCGGAATCCGATCGCCGCCGCCGACGGCGTGGCGCCCACTCACCGCGTCGAGCTGAGCGCCGGTGAGGGGCCGGTCTCGGAAGCGCCGGCCTCGCGAGACCGCGCGCTCGCGACCTGCCGGACGGGGTCGTGTGCGGCATCCGCCCCGGCGAGCTTCGCGATCTCGCCCGTGGCCGGCACCGGCACGCCGCCCCCGGCCACCGAGTCGACCGGCGGCCCATATTCAGCCGGGCCGGTCTCGGCCGGGATCTCCTCGCGCGCCCGCCGCACGACCCGCACGAGGGGCCAGGGCCGCGCCCGCACGACGATCCGGTCTCCGCTCACCCGCAACTGCCAGACGAGCGCCACCGCCGCGGCCACGAAGCACACCAGCCCGGCGCCCCAGATGCTCGACGGCACGCCGAAGTGTTCGCCCCACCAACCGGTCACGGACGCCCCGATCGGCGTCGTGCCGAGGAAGACCAGCACGTACAGGGCCATCACCCGGCCGCGGTACTCGGCGTGGACGCCCATCTGCACGCGGTGGTTCGCCGCCTGGGCGAGGAAGATCGAGAAGAAGCCGGTGGGCAGCAGGACCGCCATCGCGACCACGAAGCTCGGCGCGAACCCGACCGCGAACTCCAGCAGGCCGAACGCGAGCGCCGCGCCCAGCACCAGGTACGGGCCGGGCCGGGCCCGCCGGGCGCTGCCGGCCAGCGCCCCGACGAGCGCCCCGACCGCGAGCGTGGTGGTGAGCAGTCCGAACGACGACGGCCCGGCGTGGAAGTTGATTTTCGCGAGCGCCGCGAGCGTGACCGGGAAGTTGAATCCGATCATGCCGACCACCGCCATGAGGCTGATCGGCAGCAGCAGGTCGGGCCGCTTGCGCACGTACCGGAGGCCATCCATCACCCGGGCGTCCTTCTTGGCCGCCGTCCCCTTGCGGTACAGGTCGGCGGGACGCATGCGGGCGTAGCTGAAGATCGGCGCGATCGACAGCACCGTCGCGATCAGGAAGACCGGCCCGGTGTTGAAGGCCGCGAGCGCCACGCCCGCGAGGGCGGGCCCGCCGATCCGCGCGGTGTTGAAGGTCGCGGCCGACAGGGCCAGCGCGTTGGGCAGCAGCGGCAGCTCGACGAGCTCGGAGACGAACGCCTGCCGGACCGGGGTCTCGACGGCGTTGGCGATGCCGAGCAGGCCGGCGAAGAGGAAGACGTGCCAGAGGTGGACGACGCCGGCGGCGACCAGGACGGCGAAGACGATGGCGGTGATCGCGAACGCGGCGTTGGAGGCGATGAGGATCTTGCGCTTGTCGTACCGGTCGGCGAGCCGGCCGGTGTAGAGGGTGAGCAGCAGCACCGGCAGGAACTGAAGGGCGGCCACCGTGCCGAGCGCCCCCGGCGAGTTGCCGGAGAGGTCGAGCACCAGCCAGTCCTGAGCGGTGAACATCATCCACACGCCGACCAGCTTCACGAGCTGGCCGGTGGCGAAGAGCCGGTAGTTGTGGACCCTCAGGGAACTGAACGTGGTACTCAGCACTGCCCGCACTAGGCTGCGCCTCCTTCTCGGTCGTACGCGTCATCGCGATGTGATGAAGCGCGGCGACCGGAGGCCGGTCAGGCCCGGGCGACCTGCTGCATGATCTCCGCCGCCCGGACCAGCACGTCCCTGTCCTCGTCGCTGAGGGTGGCCAACTGCTCGGCGAGCCACTCGTTGCGCACCTTTTCGAACTGGGCGTACATCGCCCGCCCCTGTTCGGTGGGCGCCAGGATGACCTGGCGTCCGTCGGTGGGGTGCGGGGTACGGATCACGAGGCCGCGATCCTCCAGCTTCCCGACGATCTTGGTCATCGTCGGAGGCTGGACCCGTTCGACGTCGGCCAGCTCGCGCGGGGTCAGCGCGCCGGCCAGCTGGAGGCTGGTCAGGGCGGAGAGCTGACTGAACGTCAGGTCGCCGACGGCACGGGTCTGCCGGATCCGCCGGTTGAGCCGCTGGATGGCCTCGCGCAGCGTTCTGGCCAGCTCGTCCGCTGTCCCTCGCTCCGTAGCCACCGGCCACTCCATCACGATTCTTAGCCTAGCTAATGAGTTAGGCTAACGACCATCGAAAACGCGTATGACCGCCGTCACCGGCCGCGTTGCGCCCGGTGACGGAAGTCTAGGTAGGGCTCAGAGGATCCAGACCTCCAGGGGACCTCGGAGGAAGTACAGGACGAACAGCGCGGCCACGCCCCACAGGATGGGGTGGATCTCCCGCGCCTTGCCGGTGGCCGCCTTCAGCACCACGTACGAGATGACCCCGGCCCCGATGCCGTTGGAGATCGAGTACGTGAACGGCATCAGCGTGATCGTCAGGAACGCCGGCACCGCGATCGAGTAGTCGGTCCAGTTGATCTGCCGCACCGACATCATCATCAGGAAGCCGACCACCACGAGCGCCGTCGACGCCGCCTCGAACGGCACGATCTGCACCAGCGGCGACAGGAACATGGCGAACAGGAACAGGACGCCGGTGACCAGGTTGGCGACGCCGGTCCGGGCGCCCTCGCCGACGCCGGCCGCGCTCTCGATGTACGACGTGTTGCTGGACACGCTGGCCGCGCCGCCGGCCGCCGCGGCGACCGAGTCGACGAGCAGGATCTCCCGCGTACGCGGTGGCATGCCGCTCTCGTCGAGCAGGCCGCCCTCCTGGCCGATCGCGACCATCGTGCCCATGGTGTCGAAGAAGTCGGTGATCAGCAGCGTGAAGACGAACATCACGCAGACCAGCCAGCCGGCCGTCGACCAGGAGTCGAGCACGTTGAAGTGACCGATCAGCGAGAGATCGGGCGAGCTGACCACCTTCTCGGGCAGCTTGGGCACGTTGAGCGACCAGCCGTGCGGGTTGGTCGCCGAGGAGCCCACGCCGGCGATCGCCTCGACGATGATCGCCAGGATCGTGCTGCCCAGGATGCCGATCAGGATCGCGCCCTTCACCTTGCGCGCGAACAGCACCAGGGTGAACAGCAGGCCGATCACGAAGACGAACGACGGCCAGGTCAGCAGCACGCCGCCGAGGCCCATCTCGACCGGCACGGTGGTGCTCGCGGCGTCCGGCACCCGGTGCACGAACCCGGCGTCGACCAGCCCGATGAGCATCAGGAACAGGCCGATGCCGACCCCGATCGCGGTCTTGAGCTGCGTCGGCACCGCCCGGAACACCAGCGTGCGCAGGCCGGTCAACACGAGGATCGTGATCAGGACGCCCTCGATCACGACCAGACCCATGGCGTCGGCCCAGGTCATCTCCGGGGCGATCTCGAACGCGACCAGGGCGTTGACGCCGAGTCCGGCCGCCAGCGCCAGCGGGAACCGGGCCACGACGCCCATCAGGATGGTCATCACGCCGGCCACCAAGGCGGTGCCGGCCGCGAGCGCCGCGATCGGCAGCTTGCCGCCGTCGGCATCCGACCCCGACCCCAGGATCAGGGGGTTGAGCACGACGATGTAGGCCATCGTGAAGAACGTGGCGAAGCCGCCGCGGACCTCCCGGGACAGATTCGATCCACGCGCAGATATCTCGAAATATCGGTCGAAAGCGTTGCGTACGCCCGCATTGGTGGCGGTCGGCGTCATGCAAACCCTCCGCAAGGTCTGACTGAACAACGATGCGCGCATGTTGTCAGATGCAGTGAGCTGCGTAAATCGCCTACGCCTCCCGGCGCCACGAATGATCTCCGCGGACGTACCCTGTCGGGTGTGACTCAGCCGAAGCCCCGGGTCGAACCGCTCGACCCGCCGATGGTCCCGTTCGCGATCGCCGGCCTCGCCGCCTTCGTGATCGCCGGTGTGATCGTCTGGCTGGCGAACGGGCCGGACAGCTGGCTCGACACGTGCATCGCCGGGTTCCTCGTCGGCATACCCGGCCTGATCACGATGATCATCCACGACCGGAACCGGAAGCGGCGCCGCGCGATCACCCACGCCCGGTTCACGGAGAACTAGGCCCTGGAGAACTAGGCCCTAGCTGTGGCCGTAGTCTTCGGCGGGCTCTTCGTTCTCGACCGAGCCGTGGCCGCGGCTGACCGCGACCGACTCGACCTCGCTGTCGTCGTAGATGGTGGGTAGCTCGTCGACCGGCTGTTCCGCCGTGCCGAGCAGCGCCTCGGAGTGCGCGCCGCAGCCGTGGTCGGCGCTGACCGCCTTGCCGTCGTCGGGCGCGTACAGGTTGCCGCAGACGCCGAACATCGTGCGCAGCGAGCCGGCGAGCGGGAGGTAGAAGCCGCAGGTGCCGCAGCGGGCGTTGCGCGGGGCCGCGGTCGAGATCGGCGCCTCGGGGCCGGCCTCGCCGTCATACCACCGCTGGGCGACGTCGATGCGGCCCTCGCGGGACATCACCCGGGACCGGCCGAGGCCGAGTTCCCAGCTGACCTCCTCGACCGCGGGGTCGTCGCTCAGCACGTACCCCTGAGCCAGCCGATCGTCGTCGGGCGCGGTCGGCATGAGATCGCCCACACCGAGATCGCCGGGCTGAAGACGCTCGTTCCACGGGACCCACCCGGGGGCGAGCAGCGCGTCGGGCCCGGGCAGCAGCACCGTCTCGCAGACCGTCACGTGCCGGCTGCGCGGGACACGGGTCACCGTGACCGCCCACCGCCAGCCGCGATAGCCCGCGAGGTGGCTCTCGAAGAAGTGGGTCACGACCCGGTCGCCCTCGGCGATCGCCTCGAGATGCTCGCCGATGTCGGCCGGGTCCACCTCGGTGATCGCGCCACGAGCCACCCCGACAGCATCGGCACAAACCTGGTCGAGGCGGGCGGCGCGCGCGGTGGTCCTGGTCGTCACGAATCCATTGTCCCCTACCGGGGCTCGGGCGCCGCAGCGACTCCCCCGAATTCCGCGGGCGCGGGAGGGGACGCGGGTCGCCTGGATCAGTCAGGATGGTTGGCATGCCGCTGCTTCCCACACTCGGACGCACCGTCGGCAGCGGGATCAAGGCCGCCCGCGTGATGGTGCGCGGCTCCGTGCGCGGCGGCGCCTGGGCGACCCGCCGCGTCGGCACCGCGCGCGCCCGGGGCGCCGCCAACGAGATCGGCATGATCCGGCTCTTCGACCTGCACGCGATCTCCTGCGCCGGCGACACGCTGATCGCGATCGGCCTGGCCGGCACGATCTTCTTCAACGTGCCGCTCGGCGAGGCGCGCAGCAAGGTCGCGCTGTACCTGCTGATTACGATGATCCCGTTCGCGCTGCTCGCGCCCGTGGTCGGCCCGCTGCTCGACCACTTCCGGCACGGCCGGCGCTACGCCCTCGCCGTCACCATGCTGGGCCGGGCGTTCCTGGCCTATGTGATCTCCGATCACCTCTTCGGCTGGGGTCTCTATCCTGCGGCTTTCGGGGTGCTTGCGCTTTCTCGCGCGTACGGGGTGGCGCGCTCGGCCGCCGTGCCGAGGCTGTTGCCCGAGGGCGTGGGCCTGTCCCAGGTCGGCGCCCGGGCCAGCGTCTACGGAACGTTCGCCGGCGCCGTGGTGGCCCCGCTCGGCCTGCTCGCCTTCACGATCGGTCCGCAGTGGCCGCTGCGCGTCGCCACGGTCATCTTCGTGGCCGGCATGGTGGTGTCGCTGCGCCTGCCCCCACGCGCCGACTCCGACCCGCCCGAGGCCGTGCCCCGCCCGTGGCGGGCCGCGCTGGGCCTGGGCCGCAACGGCGACCGGCCGCTCTCCGGCAAACTGGTGATCGCCACCCTGATCGGCAGCGCCAGCCTGCGCCTGCTCTACGGCTTCCTGCTGCTGTTCCTGGCCTTCGTCATCATGGCCGGCCAGCTCGACACGGTGCTGCTCGGCCACGACATCGGCAACAAGGGCGCGGTCGGCCTGATCGGCGGCGCGCTGGCCGTCGGCACGTTCCTGTCCACCGCCGCCGGCACCCGCCTGCGCATCCGCCGCCCGCTGGCCCTCCAGTCGGCCGGCCTGACCATCACGGCCGGCGTCGCGGTGCTCTCCGCGATCTTCTACAGCCTCGCGCTGCTCGCGCTGCTCGCGCTGGTCACCGCGATCTTCAGCGGCATCTCGAAGCTGGCCATCGACGCGAGCATCCAGGAACGCGTCCCCGAGCGCCTGCGGGCCAGCGCCTTCGCCCACTCCGAGACGGTCCTGATGATCGCCTGGGTGGCCGGCGGCGGCATCGGCATCATCCCGCTCCCCGGCCGCCTCGGCGTCGCCCTGGCGGCTCTCATCGCGGTGGCCATGGCGATCCGCGCCGGCTGGGCCGCGGCCCGCCTCCACGGCGAACACCTGAGCGGCCGAGCCGGCGCCCCCGACGAAGAGCCGGCCGACCCCGAAAAGGCCGCCACCGACGATGCCGAGCCGGCCGACCCCTGGCCGGACGCCCCCACCGTCCCCGTCCGCAACAAGCCCAACCCACCCGCGGCCCCGGCCCCGCGTCGTGGCGCCGGCACAGCGACCCAGGCGCGTCCCGCCGATCGCACCCGGATCGACCCGGTTCCCGGTCCGCCCGACAAGCCGGCTGGCCGCAGGTGGGGCTTCGGCAAGCGGACACCACCGGCCCCGCAGCCCGCTCCCGCTCCCGCTCCACAGCCCACACCGCCGCCCGCGCCCGAGCCGGTCGAGCCCGCTCCCGCGCCGCCCGGGTATCACGTCTATCGGCCAAGCTCGGTCGACCGACCGGCGACCGCCGAGGACGACGAGCGCTGATGGCATACCCGCTCCTTGTGGTCACCGCGGTGGCCGCCGAGGCTGACGCTGTGCGTGCCGGGGCCGACCCCGACCACGTCCTCGTGAAGCCGGTGGGTGTCGGCCCGGCAGCGGCCGCTGCCGGCACCGCGCGGCTGCTCGCCACCGGCAACTACCGCGCGGTGATCAGCGCCGGCATCGCCGGCGGGTTCCTCGGGCGCGCGCCGGTCGGCGCCACCGTGCTCGGCCGCCGCAGCCTCGCCGCCGACCTGGGGGCCGAGTCGCCCGACGGGTTCCTTCCGATCGAGGAGCTAGGCTTCGGCGCGAGCGTGATCCCCGCCGACCCGCTACTGCTCAAGGGCCTCACCGCCGCGCTGCCCGGGGCGATCGTCGGCGACGTGCTGACCCTCGCCACGGTCACCGGCACGGCCGCCACCGCCGAGGCGCTCGCCACCCGCTTCCCGCGGGCCGTGGCCGAGGCGATGGAGGGGTTCGGGGTGGCGGTCGCCGCGGCCGGGCTGCCCTTCGCCGAGCTGCGCGCGATCTCCAACCCGATCGGCCCGCGCGACCGCGCGAACTGGCGGCTCAAGGAGGCGTTCGCCGCGTTGTCCACAGCTTCCGCGGCCCTGTGGACAGCCTGTGGATAACTTCACCATGTGGGATGGTAGACAGCTGTCGTGACACGCGGGGCCTCCGGTGCGGGTCTAGCGTGGACGCCGTGGCCCTTTCATTAGCCGTCTCTCCGTGCCCCAATGACACGTTCGTCTTCCACGCCCTCGTGCACGGGCTCATCCCCGGCACGCCCGAGGTCAACCTGACCTTCGCGGATGTGGACGTCACCAACACGGCGGCCGAGCGCGGCGAGTTCGACCTGGTCAAGGTGAGCTACGCGGCGCTGCCGTGGCTGCTCGACGACTACGACCTGCTTCCCGCCGGCGGCGCCCTCGGCCGCGGCTGCGGCCCGCTCGTGCTCGCCCGCACCGCCGGCCAGGAACTGACCGGAGCCACGGTGGCCGTTCCCGGCGACCGCACCACGGCATACCTGCTGTTCCGCCTCTGGGCCGCCGACCAGCGGCCGGCGAAGATCGAGGTGGTCCCGTTCCACCAGATCATGCCGGGCGTCGCCGACGGCACCTACGACGCCGGCCTGGTGATCCACGAGGCCCGCTTCACCTACCAGCGGCACAACCTCGTCGCGCTGGCCGACCTCGGCGAGTGGTGGGAGGGCGACACCGGCCTGCCGATCCCGCTGGGCGCGATCCTCGCCCGGAAGGGCTCGGTCGACCCGGCCGAGGCGACCGAGTGGATCCGCAACTCGGTGAGCATGGCCTGGGCCAACCCGGCCGCCAGC
The DNA here is from genome assembly GCF_044454685.1 of Actinoplanes sp. NPDC051513. Lineage (NCBI taxonomy): Bacteria > Bacillati > Actinomycetota > Actinomycetes > Micromonosporales > Micromonosporaceae > Actinoplanes > Actinoplanes sp. NPDC051513. The sequence goes on along the minus strand of NZ_JBITDW010000010.1, from coordinate 189,303 downwards.
CACGACTTCATCCTCGCGAACGCGCAGGAGATGGAGCCCGAGGTCGTCCAGCAGCACATCGATCTGTACGTGAACGAGTTCACGCTGGATCTGGGCCGAGACGGACTCGCCGCCGCCGACGCCCTGTTGCAGCGCTCGGCGACGGCGGGTCTGACTCCGGCCGTGAAGCCGTTTATCTAGCTCTCGAACTCCCGCGCCACGGCGTGGACCACCTGCGCGATCGTCTGCGACGTCTTCCTGTCGGGGTACCGGCCGCGCGAGAGGCCCGGCTGCACCTGCTGTTCCAGCACCTTGATCATGTCTTCGATCATGCTGTGCAGCTGGTCGGCCGGGCGCCGGCGCAGCTCGGCCAGGGACGGCGGCGCGTCGATCAGCTTCACGCCCATGGCCTGAGCGCCCTTGCGGCTGTCGACCACCCCGAACTCCACCCGCTGACCGGCCTTGAGTTCGGCCACGCCGGCCGGCAGCGCGCTCTTGGGCAGGAACACGTCACCGCCCTCATCGCTGGTGACGAACCCGAATCCCTTCGCCGCGTCGTACCACTTCACTCGACCCGTGGGCACCGCTGACCTCAACTTCACTCAATGGAAACAACCGCTCACCGCAAGGCTACTGAAGCGGCGGGCTAGTACCCAACTGCAATCTGGCCGAGCAGGGCCGGAAAGGCCGTGAGCTCGGGCAGGATGTAGGTGGCGCCGGCCGCACGCAGCTCGCCGGCCGGGCACGGGCCGGTGGTGACGCCGATGCCGGGCACGCCCGCCGTGCGGGCCGCGACCATGTCGGCCACGTGGTCGCCGACGTACCAGCGGACCCCGTGCTCGGTGAGCGCGGCCGCCTTGCCCTCGGCGAACAGGTCGCCGACGACTTCGTCCGCGACCATGCCCAGATGATCGAGGTGCAGATGGGCCAGCCGTCCCAGCTTGGAGGTGACCACGACCACCCGCAGGCCGAGCTCGCGCACGGCGGCCAGCGCCGCGAGCGCGCCCGGGGTGGGCACGCTCGGCGTGATCGCGTAGTCCGGGTACAGCGCCCGGTAGGTGGTCACCGCGTCCTCGACGTCCTCGGCGGGGAACCACTCGCTGAGCTCGGCGCGCAACGGCGGGCCGAGCCGGGTCACCGCCAGATCGGCGTCGACGAAGACACCGGTCTTGGCGGTCAGCGCCCGGTAGGCCGCGTGGATCCCCGGCCGGGAGTCGATCAGGGTCATGTCCAGATCGAAACCGACCGCCGGCACTACTAGAACTTGTCGGCCGAGATATAGGTGAGGCGCTCCAGCGGCAGCGGGAAGGTCTGGTCGTCACCGAACGGCGACGGTGCGGCGGCCCGGTCGGACAGGAGCTCGGAGACGGCGTGCGGCCCGTGGTCGGGTCCCGGCTTGGCCACCTCGCGCGCGGCGTTGCCCGGCTTCTTGTTCTGTGCGGCCACGGATCTCCCCTTCAGTGTTCACAGCGCCGGGCGCGTCGCCCGGCCACTCCAATATCGTCCCACGGCGGCTAGCGTTGAGAACGATGGCCACCACATTCGCCGATCAGCTCCGGTCGCTCACCGACGAGGCGCTGGGCGCGCTCCTGCAGCTGCGCCCCGACCTCGTCGTGCCCGTGCCCACCGACGTCTCCGCCCTCGCCGTGCGCGCCCAGTCGCGCGGCTCGGTCGCTCGCTGCCTCGACGGGCTGGACGAGTTCACCCTGCGCATCCTCGACGCGGCCCGGCTCAGCCGCTCCGCCGACACCGCGCTGACCTCGGTCGGCGCCATTCTCGAACTGACCGGCGGGGTCTCCGCCGACGACGTGCGGGCCGCCATCGACCGGCTGCGGGTGCGTTTCCTGCTGCACGGCACCGAGGACGACCTGGAGGTCGCCGGGGCGGTCGACGAGGTCACCTCGCCCTACCCGGCCGGCCTGGGCCGGCCCGCCGACTACCTCGACGCGCAGGCCGCCGCGCTCGTCGCCGACCGGGCCAAGCTGCGCCGCACCGTGCTGGCCGCGCCGCCCGCCAGCCGCGCGGTGCTCGACCGGCTGGCCGCCGGACCGCCCATCGGCGCACTGAGCAGAGACGGAACGGGCCGAGACGGAACGGGCCGCGACGCGATGGCCGAGCCGGTGCGCTGGCTCGTCGCGGAGCACGTGCTGGTGCCGATCAGCGAGGCCGGGCGGGCCCCGCGGCCGGACGGCGAGCTGGTCGAGCTGCCTCGCGAGGTGGGCATGCTGCTGCGCCGCGAGACCGGGCCGCTCGGCGTGCTGCGCCCGTTCCCGCCGCTGCCCGAGGGCGCCTCCCGCGACCCGAAGTCGGTCGACTCGGCCGGCGCCGGGCAGGTGATGGAGGCGGTCCGCAGCGCGGAGGCCCTGCTCGACACGCTCGCATCCGAGGCGGCGCCGGTGTTGCGCGCGGGCGGTCTCGGCGTGCGCGACCTGCGCCGGCTCGCCCGCGCCGCCGGCCTCGACGAGCCGGCGGCGGCGCTGCTGCTCGAGATCGTGCACGCGGCCGGCCTGCTCGGCGAGGCCGACGCGCACGGCTCCTCCCGCTCGGTGACGGTGAGCCGGGCCGCCGGCCCGGTCGACGAGATCTTCCTGCCCACCGGCGCGTACGACCTGTGGCGGGCGCTGAGCACCGCGCAGCGCTGGCACACGCTGGCCCGGGCCTGGCTGTCGCTGACCCGCCAGCCCGGCCTGATCGGCAGCCGCGACGACCGGGACCGGCCGATCAACGCGCTCGCCCCCGAGGCCGAGCGGTCCGGCGCGCCGCAGGCCCGGCGGGAGGCGCTGCTGGTGCTCGCCGACCTCTCCCCCGGCGTCGCGCCGACCGCCGACGAGGTGCTCGAGCTGCTGGCCTGGCAGGCGCCGCGGCGCGCCCGCGGCCGGGAGGCGGCCCACCTCGACGCCCTCTCGGGTGCGGCCCTGCTGGGTGTCACGGCGTTGGGCGCGCTGACCTCGTACGCGAGATTGGTCTTGGAAGACCCGGACGACGACACGGAAACCGACCCGCTCGGGGTGCGCGCGGCCGCCGCCCGGCAGGCCCGCGACTCGGTCCGCACGCTGGACGGCTTGCTTCCCGCCCCGGTCGACCACATCCTGGTCCAGGCCGACCTGTCGGTCGTGGTGCCCGGGCCGCCGGAGCCCGAGCTCGCGGCCGAGCTCGACGTAGTGGCCGAGCCCGAGTCGGCCGGCGGCGCGAGCGTGTTCCGGGTGACCGCCGCCAGCGTGCGACGGGCGCTGGACGTCGGGTACACGGCCAACGACCTGCATGCGCTGTTCAAGCGCCGCTCGCGGACGCCGGTGCCGCAGACGCTGACGTACATGATCGACGACGCCGCCCGGCGGCACGGTGGCCTGCGCTCCGGTTCGGCGGGTTCCTACCTGCGCAGCGACGACGAGGCACTGATCGCCGAGGTGCTGGCGGACAAGCGGCTGGCCGCGCTGGCGCTGCGACAGATCGCGCCGACCGTGCTGGTCAGCCCGGCCCAGGTGGCCCGGCTGTTGCTGCAGCTGCGCGACGCGGGGTTCGCCCCGGTCGCCGAAGATGCGGGCGGCGCGGCCGTGCTGTCGCGTCCCAAGGTGCGCCGTGCTCCCACCCGTACGCCATTGGCAGCGCGACTCTCCGACCAGGCCGGAACCCCCGTCCTTGCCGGTCCCCGGCTGGCCGGGGTCGTCGAGCAGATCCGCCGGGGCGACATCGCCACCCGCGCGGCACGGCGCGCCCCGGTCACCGTGCGCGCCGCGAACGGCCAGGCGGTGACCGGCCTCACTTCGGTGCAGCGGCACGGGGAGGCGATGGCGGTGCTCCAGCAGGCGGTCCGCGAGAAAGCGCGGGTGTGGGTCGGGTACGTCGACTCGCACGGCGCGACGCTGTCCCGGCTGGTCCGGCCGGTGTCGCTGAGCGCCGGCTACCTGCGCGCCGAGGACGAGCGCACCGAGACGCTGCACACTTTCGCCCTGCACCGGATCACCGCGGCGGTGCCGGACGAGGAGTGAGGGGGTCGCACGCCCCCGAGAAATCGCGCGACCCCGTATAACCAAACGCGAAGCTCGCCGGGCAGGTTGCATCGGCTGATCCTCGAAGATTTGGTCCCGTGGCAAACTGGAGGGTCGGCTATTGCTAGGGAGACTTGGGTGAGCAGCGGACCACTGATCGTGCAGTCGGACAAGACTCTCCTGCTCGAGGTCGACCATCCGGACGCGCAGGCGTGCCGGATGGCGATCGCGCCCTTCGCCGAGCTGGAGCGCTCCCCCGAGCATGTGCACACCTACCGGCTGACCCCGCTCGGGCTGTGGAACGCGCGGGCCGCCGGGCACGACGCCGAGAGCGTGGTCGACTCGCTGATCCGCTTCTCGCGCTACCCGGTGCCGAACGCGCTGCTGGTCGACGTCGCCGAGACGATGGACCGGTACGGCCGGCTCCAGCTGGCCAACGACCCGGTGCACGGCCTCGTGCTCCGCGGCCTCGACAAGATCGTGCTGATCGAGGTGGCGAAGTCCAAGAAGCTGGCCGGTATGCTCGGCGGCCGCGTCGACGACGAGACCATCGTGGTGCACCCGTCCGAGCGCGGCCGCCTCAAGCAGGCCCTTCTGAAGCTCGGCTGGCCGGCGGAAGACCTGGCCGGGTACGTCGACGGCGAGGCGCACGAGATAGCGCTGGCCGAGAACGGCTGGCACCTGCGCTCGTACCAGCAGGAGGCGGTCGACGGCTTCTGGGCCGGCGGCTCGGGCGTGGTCGTGCTGCCCTGTGGCGCCGGCAAGACGCTGGTCGGCGCGGCCGCCATGGCCACCGCCAAGGCCACCACGCTGATCCTGGTCACCAACACGGTGGCCGGACGGCAGTGGAAGCGGGAGCTGATCGCCCGCACCTCGCTGACCGAGGAGGAGATCGGCGAGTACTCGGGCGAGAAGAAGGAGATCCGCCCGGTCACCATCGCCACGTACCAGGTGCTCACCTCCCGCCGCGGCGGCGCCTTCACGCACCTCGACCTCTTCGGCGCCCGCGACTGGGGCCTGGTCATCTACGACGAGGTGCACCTGCTGCCCGCGCCGATCTTCCGGTTCACCGCCGACCTGCAGGCCCGCCGCCGGCTCGGGCTCACCGCCACGCTGGTGCGCGAGGACGGCCGCGAGGGCGACGTGTTCTCGCTGATCGGACCGAAGCGCTACGACGCGCCGTGGAAGGACATCGAGGCGCAGGGGTGGATCGCTCCGGCCGAGTGCGTCGAGGTACGGGTCACGCTCACCGACGCCGAGCGGATGTCGTACGCGGTGACCGAGGCCGAGGAGCGGTACCGCGTGGCCGCCACCGCGCGCACCAAGCTACCGGTCGTGAAGGCGCTGGTGAACCGGCACCCCGGCGAGCAGGTGCTGGTCATCGGCGGGTACATCGACCAGCTGCACCAGCTGGGCGAGTTCCTGGACGCGCCGATCGTGCAGGGCTCGACGACCAACAAGGAGCGGGAGAGGCTGTTCGACGCGTTCCGCGACGGCTCGGTGAAGACCCTGGTGATCTCCAAGGTGGGCAACTTCTCGATCGACCTGCCCGAGGCGGCGGTGGCGATCCAGGTGTCCGGCACGTTCGGCTCGCGGCAAGAGGAGGCGCAGCGGCTCGGCCGGGTGTTGCGGCCCAAGGCCGACGGCCGGCAGGCGCACTTCTACACGGTGGTCTCGCGCGACACGATCGACACCGAGTACGCCGCGCACCGCCAGCGGTTCCTGGCCGAGCAGGGGTACGCGTACACGATCGTGGACGCGGACGACGTGCTCGGCCCGCCCCTGCCACAGATCGACTGACCTATCCCGTCGCGGTCGGCACCGGCGCGTCAAGGGGCGTCGGCCCATCAAGGAGCGTCGGCGCCGCCGGGAGGGACATCTCGGGCGCCGGGGCCGCCGGGGTCGCGATCTCGGGCGCCGGCGCCGGATTCCCCTGCCGGGAGAAGGCGAAGAAGCCGGCGCAGAGCACCATCAGCACCAGGAAGCTGACGAAGCCGACGCCGATCACCGGCAAGACCCACGGCGCGCGTTCGCGACGCGGCGCCGGCGGCATGGGTGGCGCCATGCGGGGCGGCAACGGTGGCTCCACGACCGGGGGCAGTGGGCCGGCCTCCTCGTAGGCCGCGCGGGCCACGACCTCGGGGCTGCCGAGCCGCTCGAGCACCTCGATCAGCTCGGCCTCGCCCTGAAGGTTGCGCTCGACGCGCTCGTTCTCGATGTGCGCGGCCAGGTCGGCGAGGAGCTCGCGCCGCTGCAGCACGGGCAGCCCGGCCAGGCGCAGGTCAACCTCGCGCAGGTACTCGGCGACGACGTCGGTGTGCTGGGTCTTCATGCGGCCTCACCGGTTCCCACGAGACGGTCGACGGTCTGTCGAAACGAAACCCATTCGGTGCGGAAGTGCTCGAGCGCGGCCCGCCCGGCGGCGGTCAACCCGTAGTAACGGCGGGGCGGACCCGAGGGGGACTCCGCCCATTTGCTGTCGAGCCAGCCGACCCGGCGCAGCCGGGAGAGCAGCGGATAGATCGTGCCCTCGCTCGCGGCGAGGCCGGGCTCGTCGCCGAGCCGGCGCACGATCTCGGTGCCGTAGCGATCCTCTCGCTCGACCATGGCGAGCACGCAGAACTCGAGCGTTCCGCGGCGCAGGCTGGTCGCCAGATCTCCCATGCCTCACACAGTATCTTGCGACGCAAGGTAGCTCAATCCCACGCCGAGTGCCGCACCGACGGTGTTGTGCACGACATCGATGGCGTCCCCGCCCCGGCCGATCAGCGACTGCCAGACCTCGAGCAGGAAACTGAGCCCCGCGCACGACCCGATCACCAGCAGCGGTCGCCGCCAGAGCAGCGTGGCGAGCAGCCCGAGCGGCAGGAACAGGCCGATGTTGCACCAGCGCTCGATATTTCCTCCGAAGCCGCCGAAGACGTAGATCGGGTCCGCGAACTGACGAAGGTAGGGCGACACCCCCGACAACGTGGGGTGGAAGACCCGCGCGGTGGCCGTGGCAGCCAGAATCCCGCCGAACGTCAGCACGAAAAGCACACCGACCTTGCCGCGCCGCCGCCCGAGCGGCCAGGCCAGGAGCAGCGTCAGCGCCAGCACCGCCAGCGTGGCCGGCCGCGTCGCGACCGCCCAGGCAACCCCCGTGTCCACCATGGCCCGACCTAATCAAAGCGGGTCAATGTGGCGGCAGCACCGGCCCCGGCGTCAGCAGATCGGCCAGCAGGTCGCCGTGCTCCTCGATCCGGTCGAGGACCTCGTCGGCCCGGTAGTGGTGCGGTTCCTCCGACCCGGTGCCCACCGCCTCGACCTCGTCCCAGGTCAGCGGCGTCGACGCGGTCGGATACTCCTGCGCCCGCAGCGAGTACGGGGTGACCGTCGTCTTGGCCGCGGCGTTCTGACTCCAGTCGATGAAGACCTTGCCGGGCCGTACCGCCTTGGCCATCTTCGCGGTGATCGAGCCGGGCACCATGGCCGCCAGTTCCTCGGCGACCCGCTTCGCGTACCCCGAGACCGTCTCGGCGTCCTGCGTCCCCGAGATCGGGCAGCACAGCTGCATGCCCTTCTTCCCTGAGGTTTTCGGGTACGCCGCCACCCCGTCGTCGGCCAGCCGGTCGCGCATCAGCACCGCCACCGCGCTGCACTCCCGCAGCCCGGCCGGCGCGCCCGGATCGAGGTCGACCACGAGCAGGTCGGGGTCGGCGCCGATCCGCCACTGCGGCGTGTGCAGCTCCAGGGCGGCCAGATTGGCCAGCCAGACCAGCGTGGGGAGGTCGTCGACCACCACGAAGTCGATGGTCTCCCGGCTCATCGTGGACCCCGGCACGGGAAGCGTCTCGAGGCGCACCCACCCGGGCGTACCCCCCGGTTTGTTCTTCTCGAAGAAGTGGGCGCCCTCGACGCCGTTGGGATAGCGGATGCGGGTCACGGCCCGGCCGGCCAGATGCGGGAGGATCGCCGGCGCTACGCGCGTGTAGTAGTCGATGACCTCGCCCTTGGTGAAGCCCGCGGCCGGGTACATCAGCTTGTCGAGGTTGGAGAGCTCCAGGTCGCGCCCGTCGATCGTGACGGGGAACCGGTCAGGCGCCATCCTCGTCCTCCTCCGCGCATTCCTGCGGGCTCTTGTCGTCACGCAACCGCAGGAACCGCGGAAAGCGCAAGCGACCGTCCGGCGTCCGGTTGCCGTAGCGGACCTCGACCACGAGCTGCGGGTCCACCCAGTGGGCGCCCTTCGCATCCTCCCGCGGAACCACGCCCGGCGCGAACGGTGAATCCCGCCGGGCCAGCGGCTCCAGCCGGGCCAGCAGCGCCTTCTCGGCCACCGCGCCGATGCCGCCGCCGACCCGCCCGCGGAAAACCAGCCCCTCCTCGGTCGGCACCCCCACCAGCAGGCCGCCCAGCTTGCGCGCCCCCGACCGCCACCCGCCGATCACGTAGTCGCCGGTGCGGTCGAACTTCACCTTGACCCAGTCGGGCGAGCGGGTTCCGGGCAGGTAGACCGAGTCGGTGCGCTTGGCGACCACGCCCTCGAGGCTGTTCTCCCGGGCCGCGGCCTCGGTCGCCGGGCCGTCGCCGAACGAGGGCGGCACCATCCAGCGCGGACCGGCGAGCTCGAGCTCTTCGAGCTTCTCGCGCCGCGCGAGATACGGCAGGCCGGTGTAGTCGTTGCCGTCGTGATAAAGAAGATCGAAGATCATGTACGTGACGGGCAGGCTCGCCGCGAGCCGCGCCGCCCGCCCGCGCTCGCGTACGTGCATGCGCTCGGCCAGCGCCGTGAACGACGGCCGCCCGTTCGCGTCGAGCACCACCATCTCGCCGTCCAGCAGCGTGCCCTCCGGCAGGTGCAGGTCGGCGATCTCCGGGTACGCGGCAGTCACCATCGCTCCGGAGCGCGCGAACAGGTCGGGTGGGCCACCGGCGAACAGGGCGAGAACGCGTACCCCGTCCCACTTGAACTCGTAGCTCCAGCCCGGCCCGACCGGCAGCGCGCCCGTGGTGGCGAGCATCGGGGACAGCGGCGCACCGGGCACCCGATCACCATAGGCAGGAGAGAACACCTTACGCAGGCGTCTCAGTGATGCGATCCTGATCAGGGGATCTGACGAGGGGATATTTGGCCATGCGCGCGATTTGGAAGGGCGCGGTCTCGTTCGGCCTGGTGTCGATCGCCGTGAAGCTGTACTCCGCGACGGAGGAGAAGGACATCCGGTTCCACCAGGTGCACCGCACCGACGGGGGCCGGATCAAGTACCAGCGGACCTGCTCGGTCGACGGCGAGGTGGTCAGCTACGACGACATCGCCAAGGGATACGACATCGGCGGCGGCGAGATGGTCATCCTCACCGACGAGGACTTCGCCGACCTGCCGCTGACCACGTCCCGGGCGATCGACGTGCTGGAATTCGTTCCCGCCGACCAGATCGACCCGATCCTGTTCGCGAAGGCCTACTACCTCGAGCCCGAGGGGCAGGCCGCGAAGCCGTACGTGTTGCTGCGCGACGCCCTGCAGGACGCCGACCGCGTGGCGATCGTCAAGATCGCGCTGCGTCAGCGCGAGCAGCTGGCCACCCTGCGGGTGCACGAGGGCGTGCTGGTGCTCAACACGATGCTCTGGCCCGACGAGGTGCGGGCGCCGGAGTTCGGCTTCCTCGACGAGGACATCGAGACCCGGCCGGCCGAGCTGGCGATGGCTTCGTCGCTCATCGACTCGATGGCGGGCAGCTTCAAGCCGGACGAGTTCACCGACAACTACCGGGCCGCCCTGCAGGAGGTGATCGACGCCAAGGTCGAGGGGCGCGAGATCGTCCAGCCCGAGGAGGCCGAGGAGGCGCCGGCCGCCGCGATCGACCTGATGGCCGCCCTGAAGGCGTCGGTCGAGCGAGCCAAGAAGGCCCGCGGCGAAGAGGAGAAGCCGGCCAAAAAAGCCGCTCCCGCCAAGAAGGCCACGGCCAAAAAAGCCGCCCCGGCCAAGAAAGCGGCCAAGAAGTCGGCGTGACTAGAGTTGGCGCGTGGCACTGACGTGGGCTGAGTCTTATCTGGGCAAGGTACGGGCGAGCATCGGCGACACCGACACGATCCTCTTCGTCGGGGCTCGCGGCGTGATCATCGACGACCAGAACCGCCTGCTGCTGATCCAGCGCTCCGACAACCATCGATGGGCGATCCCCGCCGGCGCCATGGAGCTGGGCGAGAGCATGGAGGAGTGCGCGATCCGCGAGGTGTGGGAGGAGACCGGGCTACGGGCGACGTCGCTCACCCCGTTCGCCTTCTACAGCGCGTACACGTACACGAACGACTACGGGCACACCTACCAGCAGATCCTGATGAGCTTCCGGATCCACACCTGGGAAGGCGAGCTCCAGCGGCAGACCGAGGAGTCGGTCGACGCCGCCTTCTTCCCGCTCGACGCGCTGCCCGCGAAGTCGTTCGTGATCGACGAGACTCTCGACGATCTTGCATCCTTCGAGGCCACCGGCCGTATCGTGCTGAAATGACGTCGCGTCCCGGAGGCGCTGCCACGTAGCATCGCGCCACGTGAGCAAGCGCCTGGGGCTCGATCTGAGCCCGCTACGAACGTCCCGCGACTACCGCCTGGTCTTTCTGGGCGGGTCGGTGTCGGCTTTCGGGTCGTTCATCACGTACGTCACCATCCCGTACCAGGTGGCGAAGCTCACCGGCGACCCGCTGATGGTCGGCCTGCTGGGCGTCTGCGAACTGGTGCCCCTGCTGGTCATGGCGTTCGTGGGCGGCGCGCTCGCCGACTACGTCGACCGTCGGCTGCTGGTCCGCGGCGGCGAGCTGGGGCTGACCGTCCTCACCGGCGTCCTGCTGCTGAACGCCTTCTCCGACCGCCCGCACCTGTGGCTGCTCTACGTGATCGCCGCCCTGGCCGCCTGCCTGGACGGCCTGCAACGCCCCGCCGTCGAGGCCATGGTCCCCCGCCTGGTCGAGCCCGAGCAGCTGCCCGCCGTGATGTCGCTGCAGTCGCTGAGCATGCAGATCGCCCAGCTGGGCGGTCCGGCCCTGGCCGGGCTCCTGATCTCCGCGGTCGACCTGGCCTGGGTCTACGCCTTCGACCTGCTGACCTTCGCGGTCTCGCTGACCTGTCTGACCCTGGTCCGCGCCGTGCCACCGCCGCCCGCAGCCGACCGCCCGTCGATCCGCTCGGTCATCACCGGCCTGCGCTACGCCAAGTCCCGGCCCGAGCTCCTGGGCACGTACCTGGTCGACATCAACGCCATGTTCTTCGGCATGCCCCAGGCCCTCTACCCGTTCCTGGCGACCCAGTTGGGCGGCCCGAAAATCCTGGGCCTGCTCTACGCCGCCCCCTCGGTGGGCTCGCTGATCGCCACCCTCACCTCGGGCTGGACCGCCCGCACCCATCGCCACGGCCTGATGGTTCTCATCGCCGCGGCTTTCTGGGGCCTGGGAATCGTCGGCGTCGGCCTCTCCAACACGCTGTGGCTGACCCTCTTCTGCCTGGCCTTCGCCGGCGGCGCCGACATGATCTCCGGCATCTTCCGCTCGATCATGTGGAGCCAGACCATCCCCGATCACCTGCGCGGCCGCCTGGCCGGCATCGAGATGCTCTCGTACACCACCGGCCCACTCCTGGGCCAGCTCCGCTCGGGCTTCATGGCCCGCACCCGCCTGGGCGTCACCGGCTCGATCTGGGTGGGCGGCGTCCTGTGCATAGCCGGCACCATGGCTTTGGCCGCGGCCCTGCCGCGCTTCCTCCGCTACGACGGCAAGGACGGCCTGGCCGGCAAGAAGGCCGCCGACCAACAGTGGCTCGCCACCGCGAGCGACCGTGGATAGGCGTGGATAGGCGTGGATAGGCGCCCGCGGCCGGGTCAGTCCTGGCCTGAACGGCCTTGTCGAGCTCGGCTCCGGCCCGGCGCCACGCGAGATCACCCTGCTGCTCCGCGTCGGCCAGGCCGGGCGGCTGCAGCTCACGCGATGCGAAGTAGCCCGCGTTCGTGGTCCCCCACACGTTCAGCCAGCTTGCGACCTGATCGGTGGAGAACGGGACAGAACGGGCCGGTCAGCCGCGCCAGAGGGTGAGCATCATCGCCTCGACGGCGATGTCGGGCTTGACGTTCTGGTCGATAGCGTCGCGGCAGGCCAGAACGGCCTCGAGGCGGCGCAGGGTGCTCTCGGCCGTCCACTTGCCGGCGGCGGCCCCGGACTGCTGGGCCACGTCGGTGTGCACGATCGGGACCGGCGCCTTCAGCGTGGTGACCAGGACGTCGCGGTAGAAGCCGGCCAGGTCGACCAACGCCCGGTCGAGGGCGTCCCGCTTGGAACGGGTTGCCCGCGACCGCTGGCGCTTTTCCAGATCTTTCAGCTGGCCCGCGGCGCCGCGCATCGCTCCCGCCGCGCCCCGGCCGGTGCCGCCGGCGCCCAGGGCCTGTTCCAGGGCGGCGCGCTCGGCGGCGTCGGACTCGGCGACCGCTTCGGCGGCCTCGGCCTCGGCCGACTTGATCAGGGCGGAGGCGGCCTCGAAGCAGGCGCCGACGCCGGTCAGACGGCGCGGGACGGCCAGCACCGCGTCGCGCCGTCCGCGGGCCTCGTGGTCGTTGGCCAGGCGTTTCGCACGGCCGACGTGCCCCTGGGCGGCCGCCGCGGCCCACGAGGCGACATCGGGGGCGATGCCGTCGCGGCGAGCCAGGACCTCGGCGACGGCCGGGGCGGGCGGCTGGCGGAGGGTGATGACCCGGCAGCGGGAACGGATCGTCACCGAGATGTCGTCGGGGTGGGTGGACGGGGCGCACAGCAGGAAGACCGTGCGCGGCGGGGGTTCCTCGATCGCCTTGAGCAGGGCGTTGCCGGCCTGCTCGGTGAGCCGGTCGGCGTCTTCGATGACGACCACCTGCCAGCGGCCACCGGACGGGGCGCTGGCGGCCCGCAGCACCAGGGCACGCATCTCGTTGACGCCGATGGAGAGGCCCTCGGGGACGACGAAGCGCACGTCGGCGTGGGTGCCGCCGACCGCGGTGTGGCAGCCGTGGCACTCGCCGCAGCCGACGCCACCGCGCTCGCATTCCAGCGCCGCAGCGAAGGCGCGCGCGGCGACCGAGCGGCCGGAGCCGGGCGGGCCCGTGAAGATCCAGGCGTGGGTCATCGCGCCGGCCGCCACCTGCTCGCCGGCCACGACCCGGGCGGCGGCCTCGGCGGCGCGGCGCAGTGTCTCGACCGGCTCGTCCTGGCCCACCAGGTCAGCGAAGACGTCTGTCACGGCACCGATGGTATTGCGCGGGTCCGACAGTTCTTCATCGGCAGCCCCGAAACGGGTTATCCACAGAGGACAACCGGGCGTAGCGAAGGGGTGACCGTTCCGGGTACGGTCTGGTCCCGGAAAGCGACGGCGTGCTGACGCGCGGTGAGGAGCCTGGGGGAATGGCGCGCGAGATCGACGAGGCGTGGATCGACGATGCGATCGATCGATATCGGCGCCTTGATGAGTTGCGCGGTGAGTTCAAACAGGTCGTGGCGTCGCATTCCGTGTCGGTTCATTCGCCCGACGATTCGATCGAGGTAGTGGTCACGGCCCAGGGAGAGATCACCGATGTGCGCATCTCCGGCTCGCTACAGCAGCGGAGCGCCGAAGAGTTCGCCCGCGAGATCCAGGCCGTCGTGACCAAGGCCGCCGAGGCGGCCCGGTGGGCCCGGGCCAAGCTGCACGACGAGTTCTTCGGCAAGCTGCATCCCCTGAAAGAGGATTGAGATGGATCACCTCGCCGACCGGCTCGACCGGGCGGCCGACACGCTGGCCACGGTCGACCGCCGGCTGCCGGCACTGGCCGTCAAGGCATCCGCGTTCGGGGCCGACGACGCCGGCGTGCCGGGCCGCCTCGGTCGCGAGCTGCACGACCGATGGGCCGCCGTGCTCGAGGCGCGCGGGCGGGAGGCGGCCGACCTCGCGAGCCGGCTCGCCGAGGCGGCGGGTGCGGTGCGGGCGGCACAGCGGGCCTACGCCGAGACCGACGAGGGCGTGCGCCGGCGACTCGGCCGGGAGATCTGATGGATCGTCTCGACTCGGTGATCGCCGCCGCGGCGCCGCTGCTGACGCGGGTCGACGATCTGCTCGGCACGGCGGGGGCGCCGGCCGATCACGAGGTGTGGCGGCAGCTTCGACGGGTGAGGCTGCTGCCGGGCGACGCGGTGCGAACGGTGGCGGCGTTGCGGCCCGGCGAGTTCGACGACGCGGTAGAGCTGCTGCGGGCCGATGCGCGGTCCTGTGCCGATGTGGCCGCGGGACTGCCGCCGCCGGTCGCGTGGGAGGGCGAGGCCGCGGACGCCTATGCCGAACTGCGCGGGCGGGTGGCCGACCGGCTGAGCGGCGACGGCGAGAGCCTCGACGAGCGGCTGGAGGCCTCGGCCGATCTCGCCCAGGCGCTGATCGAGTGGATGACGAGGGCGCGGACCGACCTGGCGGTGGCGCTGGCCGCGGTGCTCGTGTCGGAAGAGGCGCTGGCGCTGGCGGCCGACGATGTGCCGGAAGCGGCCGCCGGGGTGGGCGCCTACGTGCTGCGGACGATCGCGGAACGCTACGCCGAGGCCGACGACCTGCTCCAGGCCTCCGTCGGACTGGCCGAGGCCATCCCGATGTAGGCCCGATGTACGGCGATGGACGCGAGCGCGGCGCCGCATTCGGGTTGGTTGCACCGAATGCGGCGCCGCGTCCTCCTGCACCCCCCGCAGGTAACGCCCACTCAACGCCATTCATCGACCGTTGTCTCGCCCTCGGGCGGGATCGGGACGCTCGGCGGAGCAGGACGGCACGACCGTCGATGCGGGCTCGGCCGTCAGGGGATCGACGGATGTCCATCTGGGCCATTTCGGTTCCGGCCCGGAGGTGATGCGTCAGGAGTGCGAGCGGCGCCGACGCTTGCCGGCGAGAACGGCGGCCGCGCCGGTGAGCAGCAGCGCGATGCCGCCCACGGCCAGTCCGGCGACTCCCGGACCGGTGATCGGCAGGCCACCGCCGGTGCCCGACATGTCGGCCGGAGCGGTGACGCGCTCCGGGGCGACCGCGGCCGCCTCCAGCAGGCCGATGGAGAGATCGAGCGAGGCCGCGGCGGGCTTGCTGCCGTACCCGGCCTTGGTGCGGTCGTCGGAGACCTCGCCGCCCTGGCCGATCGACACGTGAATCGCGGTGGCGCGGGCCGCGATGGCGCGGCCCTTCGTGGCGCGCCGGGCGCTGCCCAGCTCGATGTGCAGCCGCGTCCCGGCGGCCGGCGCCGACTCGCTGACCGGGTTGGGGGCGCTCACCGTCGGCAGGCTGGGCACATGCGGCAGCGGCAGCGGCCGGCTGGCCGGGCGCAGGTCACCGAGCCCCGCGGCGTCGAGCACCCCCGATTCGGCCGGCTGCCGATCCGGGCGAAGGGTCACGTCGGCCGACTCGCCGGCCGCGTCGAGACGCCTGGTCGCGATGCCGTCTCCGGAGATCTCGATCAGCGCCGGCCGGTACCGCACGTCACCGCCCTCGCTGCCCATGCTCGCCACCAGGGAAGGCGCCTTCAGCACGCGCAGGCGCACCCGTCCGCCCGCCAGGTCGACGCGTGCGGCGGTCACGGTGGCCGAGGCCACCGAGCGGGCACCGCCGGCGCGTCCCTCCAGCGCCGTCGTGCTCAGGGCCGCCGCCTTTTCCGGTACGCGCACCAGCGCGCTCTCCGGTCCGCCGAGGATGCCGGCGCCGTTCACCGCCGCTTGCGCGCGAGCCGTCTCCCCGGTCGCCCGGCCACAGGCCATCGCGGCGTCCCACCGGGCGTGGCCCGACAGCTCGCCCCGCCCGATCTTCAGCGGACCTACCGCGCCGGCGGAGGTGGAGCGGGTCAGCGGCTGGGCGTTGTCCGGCGGCGCCTGCTGGAGGATCGGCTCGGTCCAGGACGGCTCCCCGTCCGCCGTGCCGTCGAGGACGCGGGCCACCGCGGCCGACTTGACCTTGGAGGTGCCGACCATCGCCGTACGCGCCTCGCCCAGCCCGACATCGCTCAGCCGCGCCGTCTTCGCGTCGCCGGAGTCGCCCGGGGCCTCCGCGACGACGCTGCCGCCGCCCATTCCGCCGGTGCCGGTTCCGGTGTCCTCATCGAACTCGTCGTCGGCCGGATCGGCCTCCGCGTTGTCGGCGCGCGGCGCGGCGGACTCGCCGGTGGCCGCACGCGGAAGGATCGGGTTGTTCCTGGGCAGCAGCGGCTCGAGCAGCGCCGCTCCCGCCATGCCGATCCCCTCGCTCAGCGTGTCGCTGTCGTCGGGACTGTCCAGCGTCGGGTCGATGTTCCCGTCCGGAACCCGATCGGTGGCGCCCGCCGGGGGCGACGGCGGCTCCTGGTCCTCGTCCTCGGCCACCGGCCGCTCCTGCTCGCCGGCGCGTACCTCCAGCCGATCGATGCGGAGCAGTTCGGCACCGGACTGGGCCGCATAGCTCTCGGCCCGTTCGCAGGGCGCGGGAGCGCCGAAGGCGGGCAGTGGCGCGGCGACCGAACCGGCGAATCCGAGTGCTACGACACTGGCGGCCAGCGACCTGGCGGGCTTCATGGCAGTTCCCTCCCGAAGTGTTCCGCGATGGGCGGCGTCTACGGGTCTGCACAACGACGGTCGATCTGGGCGGTTGCGTGGTATCTATGCGACAACCCCAGCGGGTAGTTCAAAACCGGCATTTGGTACGGCTGATCTCGGTTCGGCGCGACCGTCGTAGGCTGGGGGCCATGGGCATGCTGTGCGCGGTCAGCTTCAACCGGTATGGCCGTCTCTACTACCTCGATCCGGGCGAGTTCTCGCCCCAGGTCGGCGACCGGGTGCTCGTGCCCACCGATGACGGCCCCGAGGTGGCGGAGTGCGTCTGGGCGGCGCAGTGGGTGGACGAGGACACGTCCGCGTTCCCCAAGGTCGCGGGCGTGGCGGCCGACGACGACCTGCGGCGCGACGAGCTGCTGCGCAAGCGCAAGGCCGAGGCCAAGGTCGCCGCGAAGAAGCTGATCAAGGCGCATGAACTGCCGATGAAGGTGGTCGCCGTCGACCACGTGCTCGATCAGAGCGGTTCCGGCGGCCCGCGCACGACGATCTATTTCACCGCGCCGCACCGGGTCGATTTCCGCTCACTCGTACGCGATCTCGGCGCGACCCTGCATTGCCGGGTCGAGCTGCGGCAGCTGTCGGCCCGCGATTCCGCCCGGGTGCAGGGCGGCATCGGCTCCTGCGGCCGCGACCTGTGCTGCGCGACCTTCCTCACCGACTTCGAGCCGGTCACCATCCGCATGGCCAAGGATCAGGACCTGCCGCTCAACCCGCTGCGCATCTCGGGCGCGTGCGGCCGCCTCATGTGCTGCCTCAAATACGAGCACCCTTTGTACCAAAAGTTCCAGGCGTCGGCCCCCGCCGTCGGCAGCCGGGTCACCACCCCCGAGGGCGACGGCCGGGTGGTCGCGCACAGCGTGCCGCGGGACGAGGTCGTGGTGCGGATGGACGCCGACGGGTCACGCTGCTCGTGCAGCCGCGCCGCGGTGTGCGGGCCGCGCCAGAGCCACGAGGAACGTTACAGCTGATCACCGCACCTGGATGGGCGGCTCGATCCTCCGCGCGACCAGCGGGGCGTCCGGCCGCAGCCACGAGCTTTGCGGTTCGGCCTCCGGGTCGGCCACCCACTTCTTGCAGATCTTGTCGATACCGATCGGGTGGATGGTCAGCGTTCCGTCGGCGGCGATGTGCATGCGCAGGAAGCTCTTGGCGTCCTCGATGCCCTGACCGGCGAACAGCTCGTTGACGTTCACCTGGAACTGCCCGGCGATCAGCAGGTAGAGCGCGCACAGCTGGGTCGACAGGAAACCGACGATCGGCAGGTACACGACCGCGGCCACCGCCAGCGGCGCCGGCCCCGTCCAGTTGTGCGGCGGCAGTTGCAGCCACACCCAGGCGCCGAGGATGGCCAGGCCGATCTGGGCGAGGCCGTGCCCCAGCCCGAACAGCCAGTGCCGGGCGTGATGGGTGAACGCAGCGCCCGGCGGCCGGGCGAACAGGACCGTGCCGGCCAGGATGATGAAGACCATCAGGCCGAGCGGGATCGTGAACAGCCGCTGGATGTTGCCGCCCTGGCTGGCCGCGCCGGCCATGGCGAGCATGGTCAGCGTCTGGATGATGCCGAGCATGGTGGCGAAGCCAGGGTTGCGCGCCGGCACCCGGCGGAAGACGCCCCAGCTCATCCGCCGGGAGGTGCCGGCGTCGGGGAAGCGGGTCTTCAGGTCGTATACCCGGCTGCGGCTCTTGCTTCGGGTCAGCGTCTCCTCGGGCGGGACGGTGAGCTGATCGGGCAGCTGGTGGGTGGCCAGCAGGTACGCGCCGCCGCCGCCACACGTGATCAGCTGCCGGTCGGGTCCGTCGTAGCGCGCGTAGTGGTGCAGGTCGCCGGAGACCAGCACCCGCACGTTCGCCCCGGTCGGCGCGAGGATGGTGCGGATGAAGTAGTCGGTCGCGTCGTACGCGTCAGGGTTTTCGGCCGCCTTCACCCACTTGGGAGACGGGGTCATCAGGATGATCCGGTCCTGCGGGCCGACGTGCCGGGCCGCCTTCTCGAAGTACAGCAGCTGCGGGTCGTCGATGTACGCCCCGAACTGCTCGTCCATCGCGAACAGCCACCAGTCCCCGGGCAGCTTGACCGCGAAGTACGACCGGCGCTGCTGGGTGCGCCAGCCGCCGATGTGGCCGTCCTTGCGGCGCGCGAACAGGCGCAGGAACGCGGTGAGGCCGTCGTACCAGTCGTGGTTGCCGGGCAGCGCGAACAGCGTCGGCCGTGGCTCGCCGACCGGCGGCTCGGGCAGGGCCGCCCGGTAGGGGCCCTTCATCCGGCTCTCGTACCCGTCGCCGCTGGCCAGTGGGTAGACCTGGTCGCCGCCCATCATCAGCAGCCGGCCGCGGGGTAGCTCGTCGCCGTCGACCGCGAGGCGCGGCTGGGCGAGCAGCCAGGCCACCGAGTACGTCGCGTGGAAGCCGTCGCCGAGGTCGGCCACGTAGTCGAGCCATATCTCGCCGTCCGCGGTCGCCGAGTGGTCGAACCACTCGCCGTCCAGCGAGTTCTGCAGCTCGCGCTTGTCGAGGTACGCCCCGAAGAGGACCGCCAGCAGCGCACGTAGCCCGGTGCTGAGCAGCAGCAGCGGCGCGAGCCAGCCCACCGAGCGCTGCGGGGTGAATCCGAGCTCCTTGGGATCCATGCTGCGCGGGCGGGGCGGCACGACGGGCTCCGCCTCGGCGGGCCGGGAGTGATCGTCGGTCACGCCTGGCACAGTAGTCCCGCGGGCCGACACGATGCAGCGCCCGGGTCCGGACGGCAGGGACGGATACCGTACACTTATCCCTCGTTGCCGCCTTAGCTCAGTCGGCTAGAGCGACGCACTCGTAATGCGTAGGTCGACGGTTCGATTCCGTCAGGCGGCTCCGCGAAAGGCCCAGGTCACCGACCTGGGCCTTTCTGTCATCTCCCCGCTTTGAGCGGCTTGATCGAGGTGGCCAGGGCCATCGCCACCACCAGCAGCACCATCACGGCGAGCAGGGCCTTGAGCACCGTGAAGTGGTCGCCGAGAAAGCCGATCAGCGGCGGCCCGCCGAGGAAGGCGCAGTATCCGATCGTCGCCACCACGCTCACCCGCGGCGCGGCGTGCGCCGGGTCGTCGGCGGCCGCGCTCATGCCGACCGGGAAGCCCAGCGACGCCCCGAAGCCCCACAGCAGCGCCCCGGCGAAGGCCACCGCCGGCCACGGCCCGAAGACGAACAGGGCCAGCCCGGCGATGCTCACCACCGCGAGGACCCGCACGACCGGCACCCGGCCGTAGCGGTCGAGCCAGCCCGGCCCGAACCAGCGGCCGACCGTCATCGCCGCCAGGAACACGGCGAACGCCAAGGTGCCGACGGTGGCGGGCACCCCGTAGCCGTCGATCATCGCGACGCTGATCCAGTCGATGCCGACGCCCTCGGTGAAGGCGAACGCCAGCACGAACAGGCCGATCAGCACGGTCCGCGGCTCCCGCCAGGTGGCGAGCGTGCGGCGCAGCCGGCTGGACGGCGCGGCCACGGCGTGGGCGGGCTCGTCGGGTACGACGTCCGCGGGGTCCTCGTCCGGCCCGAACGACCGCACCGAGGCGATCACCACGACCGCGACCACCACGGCGACGATCAGCAGGTGGACGGTGACGGAGAGGTGCAACGCCACCGCGAGGGCGCCGACCAGCGCGCCCGCCACGGTCCCGACGCTGAAGCCGGCATGGAAGCGCGGCATGATCGCTTTCCCGAGCCGCCGCTCGACGACCGCGCCCTGCACGTTCATCGCGACGTCCCAGGCGCCGGTGGCGAAGCCCAGGCAGAACAGCGCGAGCACCACCGGCAGCACCCCGAGCTGGTAGCCGAGGGCCACACCGGAGATCGCGATCCAGAGGATCACCGCCATCACGGTGACCGTTCGCCGCGAGCCGAAGTGGGCGACGATCTGCCCGGCGAGCGGCAGCGCCACGATCGAGCCGGCCGCGATGGCGAGCAGCACGAAGCCGAGCCGCGACGGCGTCAGCGACAGCTCGTCGCGAACCTGCGGGATCCGCGACGCCCAGCTCGCCCCGGCGAAGCCGAGCATGATGAAGGCGGCGTACACGGCCCGGGTCGCCTGCCGGACCGGCGTCGCGACCATCTCGACGGTGCTCATCGGCCGGCCTCCAACGGTCGAGTCTCCAGCAGGCGGGCGACGATCGCGCGGGTGTCGGCGCGGTCGGAGGTGGCGGTCGAGAGCGTCAGATGCATCACCATGCCCTCGATCTGGGCGTCCACACCCCGGGCCGTCACCGGATCGACGAACCGCTCGAGCACCGTGCGTGACCGCCGCATCCAGGACTCGGTCACGTTCCGGAGCGCGGGCTCGCGCAGGGCGGCGAGATAGAGCTCGTACGCGACGACCCAGTCCCGCGAATCCATGCCCGCCCCGCCGTGGATCAGATCGGTCACGGCATCGAGGAAACCCTCGTGATCGCGTACGTCCGCGAAGCGCGCCTCGTAGAGCGGCGACATCCGCTCGGCGTGCCGCTGGAAGGCCTGCGCCAGCAGGTCGTCCAGGCCCTCGAAGTGGTAGGTGAGCGAGCCGAGCGGCACGTCCGCGGCGGCCGCGATCCGGCGCATGGTGGTGCCCGCGACGCCGTGCGCGGCGACGACGTCGATGGCCGCGTCCACGATCCGGCTCTTGCGGTCGGGGTCGTACCGTCGCGGCGACCGCGCCACGGGAATGGCCGTCACGGCTCCACCTGCCGGATCACCCGGGCCGGGTTGCCGACCGCGACCACGCCGGGTGGCAGGTCGCGCGTCACCACCGCGCCGGCGCCGACCACCGTGTTGTCACCGATCGTCACCCCCGGCAGGACGATCGCGCCGCCGCCGAGCCACACGTTGTGACCGATGGTGATCGGCTTGGCCGCCTCCCACTTGTCGCGGCGCGGACCGGCGGCGACCGGGTGCAGCGCCGTGAGCAGCTGCACGCCGGGGCCGACCTGCACGTCGTCGCCGACGGTCACCCGGGCCACGTCGAGGCTGATCAGCCCGAAGTTGGCGAACGTGCGGGCGCCGATGAACGTCTGGTAGCCATAGTCGCAGCGGAACGGCGGCCGAATCTCGCTGTCCTCGCCGAACGCGCCGAGCAGCGTCGTCAACAGCTCCCGCCGCAACGAACGGTCGTTCGGGTCGGCGGTGTTGAGCTGGTGGGTCAGCGCCATGGCGCGCTCCGCGTCGCGGGCGAGGCCGGGGTCGTCGGCGATGTACAGCTCGCCGGCGAGCATCCGCTCCCGCATGGTCCGAGTGTCCATGCGTACGATCGTACACAGCATATGTACGCCCGTACACAACCCGCCTGACTAGACTCTCCGCTCGTGATCTGGGATGTCGCTGTGGTCGGGGCCGGCCCCGCCGGACTGGCCGCCGCACACGCCGCGGCCACCGCCGGCGCTCGCACGATCGTGCTGGAACGCGCGACCCACCCGCGCTACAAGACCTGCGGCGGCGGCCTGATCGGCACGTCCCTCGCGATCGCCGAATCCCGCCTCGACACCGTCCCGGGCCGCGACACGATCGACGCGGTCACCTTCACCCGGGGCGGGCGGCGCACCTTCACCAGACACGCCCGCGGCGGCCCGCTGCTGACCATGGTCCGCCGCGACGACTTCGACCACGCCTGGTACGAGGCGGCCGTCAAGGCCGGCGCCACCGTCCGCCAGGAGTCCCAGGTCAAGTCGCTGGCTCAGGGCGACGAGACGGCGACCGTGACCCTCAACGGCGGCGAGGAGGTCGTCGCCGCGACGGTGATCGGGGCCGACGGCTCGGCCGGGATCACGTCCCGCCACGTCGGCGTGACCTTCGACCAGCAAGATCTCGGCCTCGAGCTGGAACTGGCCGCCACCGAACAGGACCGCCGCGACTGGCGCGGCCGGGTGCTGCTCGACTGGGGCCCGTTCCCCGGCTCGTACGGATGGGTCTTTCCCAAGGATGACCAGCTCACGGTCGGCGTCATCATGACCAAGGGGCACGGCGCCGAGACCAAGCGGTATCTGCGCGACTTCGTGGCCCAGCTCGGCCTCGCCGACCGTCACGTGGTGCGCGACTCGGGCCACCTGACCCGCTGCCGCCGCCCGGACTCGCCGCTGCGCAACGGCCGGGTGATCGTCGCGGGCGACGCGGCCGGCCTGCTCGAGCCGTGGACCCGGGAGGGGATCAGCTACGCGCTGCGCTCCGGCTCGTGGGCCGGCGCCGCGGCCGCGTCCGGCGACCTCGCCGCCTACGAACGCCAGGTCGAAAAGGAGCTCGTCCCGGAGATGGCCGCCGGTCGCCGGCTGCTCGCCCTCCAGATGAGGCGTCCGATGCTGATCCACGCCGCCATGGCGATGCCGGTCGGCTGGCGCGCGTTCGAGATGTTCTGCCGCGGCCGGCTGGCGATGGCGAGCGTCATCGACCGCCCGGTCATCCACGCGGCGGTCAAGTTCCTGGGCGCATAGGGCGCGCGCGGTCCTAGATGCACAGGCGACGCGGCCACGGCGCCCACTGCACCGGCGCGGCGAACCCGCCACGCCGGGCATCTCGGGCGTCGCGGCTGGTCAGCGGCCCCTCGCGCCGCGCGCTGAGCCCGACGCCGATCAGCCGGGTCTCGAACCAGGACCCGCCGACCCCGCGGCGCACGCGTTCCCACAGCCCGCCCTCGATCAGCGCGCCGACCTGGCCGCGCAGGACCCCGATGAGCTCGGCCGGCTCCTCGGCGCAGGCCTCGCACCCGCAGGCCGGCAGCGTCTCGACCCACCAGCGGCCGAGTCGCACCAACAAACCCGGAAAGTCGGTGAAGGCGACGGCGAGTGGCCCCGCCGCCGGCGTACGCGGAATGAGCCGCACCATGCGCACCAGGGCCTCCTCGGCCCCCAGCAGCTCCTTGCTCTCCCGTCGCTCCACCATGTAGCGCTCGTGCAGGTCGTCGAGCAGCGTCTCGGCCGCGTCGTGCAAGACCGCGAAACGCCCGGTGTCGGTTGCGTGCGGGAAGGCCCTCACCTGCGCCAGTATGCCCCGTTCGGCCGGGGGCGGCGGCCGGTACACGGGAGCTTGGCGAATGATGAAGGACTCAGAAGCGGAACTCGCCGCCCTCGACCCCCTGGACGAAGGCGACCCATTCCTCGGCGGTGAAAGACAGCGTCGGTCCGTCCGGGACCTTCGAGTCGCGCACCAGGATTTGGCCATCGACCTTGGCAACCTCGACGCAGGAACCGTTGCCGCACCGCGATGATCGTTGCCACTGCGTGTGTTTCACTGGCCTGTTCAATTTCTGCACCTCCAGACGATGCCCGCCATCCACGGTAAGGGAGCATCGGAAGACCATGCAGAAGTTCACATGAGTGAATATGTACCTATGTCTCATTCATCCCCGAGTAAGCGAATTGTCAGTCGCCCTTAACGCCCGACTCAGGTGTTATGTCGTATTTTCCGGCGTCCCACCGGCGCTTACGACGTGGCGCGAAGCTGCTCTTCGAGGGCTTTCACGCGATCGGCGATGAAATCGAGCGTCTCGTCCTCGGTGGCCGCGGCGTTCCAGATCTTGTCGAAGCGGTCGTGGTATCGGTGGACCGAGCGGTCATCGACGATCTCGTCCTGCAGTCCCGTCTCCACGTACAGCACCTCGTTGCGCTCCCCTTCCTTCCCCGATTCGAGGGTCAGGAGGTCGAACGTGGCGTTGTTCGTCACCGTGTAGCCGCTGTCGAACCGGAGCACCCGCAGCTTGATCTTCTCGGCGGCCATGAGGTCGTGCAGGTCCTGGAGCTGCTCGAGGAAGACCTCCGGCCCGCCGATCGGCCGGCGGAGCACCGACTCGTCGAGCAGGGCGTAAATGCTGAGTCCGTTGCCGAGCCGGGCCAGAACGACCTCGCGGCGCCGCTCCCGCGCCTCGGCGCGCAGCCGGCGCGTATCCGGCAGGATGTCGTTCTCGTCGAAGTTGGCCAGGTTGGCCGATGTGTACGCCGGCACCTGAAGCGGACCGGGCATGTAGTACACCTGGTAATACCGGATCTCCACCGCCTCGGCCTCGAACTCGACCAGGCGAAGCATGGCGCTGGTCATGTGTTCCTTGACGCCGGGCTTCTGATACCACTCGCCCCGAGGCCGCTTACGCGCGATCTTGGTGAGCTCGAGCAGCTCGTTGATGGTGGTGCGGTCCTTGACTTTGAGGAAGGTCAGGAGCGGACGAAGATCATTCGGCGCGATGCTGACATCACCGTTCTCGATCCGAATGACCTTGCTGAGGGACCACTCCATAGCCTCGGCCACCTGCGGCTGAGTCACATTGGCGCGGTCGCGGGCATCACGTATCGCCAGGCGCACCTTATAGCGCGCGATCGTCGGCGAAACGTCGTCAGCCACAGCTCCTCGTCAATCCCCTCGTCGCCACCCGGTGATCAGTAATGGCATCATGCTATACACCGTCGCACCGAAACGACACCTCAGAACGGCCCGCGGCGGGGTGGGCGAATGCGGCACCCCGCACGCGAGCCGATAGTGAGTCGTCTTAGTTGAACTCCCCTGCTTTGACACCCTTCACGAAGGCAACCCACTCGTCGGTGGTGAAGGCGAGCGGCGCGGCCAGCGGGTTCTTGGAATCACGAACGAGAACAGCGTCCGTGGTCTGCGCGACCTCGACGCATGCGCTGCTGCCGCAGTAGCTGCTCTTCTGCCACTGTGGCATCTGATCGGTGTTCACTTGAGCCTGACCTTCCGAGTCGGCGGTGTTATCGCGTGCTAGAACCTTGCGATCCCTGGAATGGTTACGATGCTGTCGTCATCCCAACTCATTTTGACCCGCCTCCAGACAAAGAGATCGTGTCGTCTTTCCTATCGGCTGTGTTCCAGAGCTTTTGATAACGATCATTATGGCGCGCGAACAACCCGATCGCGGCAGCCTTTCCGATCGCGGCATCCTCGAGAATTACGTGCGGTGCCCCGGCGGCGCGATCGGCCGCGCTCATAGCCCGGGCGACCGCGCCGGCCCGCTCAAGGCTGCTGTGCAGCCGAGCCGCCGAACCCACACCTCGAGGAGGGCATCCCATAGGCGTGCGCAGCATCGAGCGCACGCGACGTCGCGCACCAGTGGGCGAGTCAACCTCAGCCATGAGGTCCTTCAGCGTCAGAAGATGATGTTGGGAACGACCGATAACCTGCGACATCGCTGGATGCCAAGATGCATCCAGCGAGGTCGCGCGATAGCTTACTTACCGTCGTACCAGATGGGAAATCCACATACGGCGGTTCGAGAAATTTAGACCCTGTCATTGCGTCACTAAATCTTGACGGGCTGCCATCGTTCCTGGTAGGCCGCGTTGCTAACCGGCCACCAGCCCGTACGACTGCCGGTGCGCACGTCGCTCGATCGTGCGCCGTAACGCGCGCGTCACCTGATTGAAGATGCGCGGGTCGGGCGAGGTGTACACGGTGACGTCCTCGGCGCGGTACCGCGCCCGGATCTCCCAGGCGTGCCCGGCGCCCCGGCGCCGCAGCGCGAACAGGGCGACCGCGACGATCGCAACGACCAGCGGCGTGGCCGCCAGGGCGCCGAACTTGAGTCCGGCGACGACCGCCAGGATGAGCAAACCAAAGCCCAACGCGAGCTCCACCCCGGATGGTCCGCCGGCGACGGTGCGCTCCAGACGGACGTCGTCCAGGTCATCGATGGCAAAGATCTTGACGGCCGGGCTCTGCCAGACGAAGTGGGTGTCGGTGATGACGGCATCGGGTCCGCGATAGTAGGTACGCATTTCCGTCTTCCCCCTCTGATCCCCAGTGGAAATCCGGCGAGGAAGGAGGAGCGGGCCGCCGATGCGACTCAGAGAGAATTCCCACCTCGCTTGACCGGGCGGTCATTCCCGTAGAGGGAAAACGGCACCTGGTTGCCGCCAGGTGCCGTTCTGGATCTCCCCTCCGAAATCCGCCCTCCGGACTGTCTGAGTTGAGTACAGCATGGCCACCAGTCTTCCCGCTACCGTTCAACCTGCCATCTAGCAGACTGCGCACAAGCCGATCCGGCCGGATCAGCATTTCCGCAGGTCAGGCGCGAAGGAGCGTCGAGGCGTGGCACGAAGCGGCCGGCGTCTCGCCCAGCAGTCGGCTCAGGATTGAACCGAGTTGACGATCAGGAACTCCAGGGTGCAGCTGCTGCCGAGCACGGCCAGGCCCGCCACCGCGGCCCGGTACCGGCCGACGCCCTGGGCGTCCGTGATGATGTAGCAGATGAGGCCGAGAATGATGGAGATGAGCACCAGGATTACCGCTACATAGGGCTTCATGTCGTTCTCCGGGTCGAGCCGTTTTGCTGTTCTCTTTGGGGTGCGGTTGCGAGATTGAGCCCTGAGTGGCACACATCCTACTCATCCGACAATCCGGTCACGTCCGAAACGACGGAAACGTCACGCGGCAGCGGCGCCATTCGTGTGCGGCGGCCACTCGTGCTCGGCCTCGATCGCCCGGCGCAGCGCCCGGCCGACCTGGTTGAACACCCGGGCATCGGTCGAGGCGTAGAGCGTGACTTCCCGCCCTCGATAGGTCGCGCGCAGCTCCCAGCGTCGGGGCCGGTGCTGGGACACCGCCGCGAAGACCACGCCGGCCGCGCAGGCCGAGACCACGATGGCGACCGCGACCAGCACGCCACCGGCCCCCGAGACGGCCGCCGCCGCGACCAGGGCGGCCGCGGCGGCGGGAAGAATGACGACCCCGGGGCGTACGCCCTCCGGTTCGCCGGGCGCGATGCCGACATCGCGCAGGTCACGGATCGCGAATCGTCCGGGCGATGGTCCGTGCCGGACGAAGAGCTCGCTGGTCACGACGACGTCAGGCGCACGGTAGTAGATGCGCATGGCGAACTCCCTCCCCTGGCTGTCTTGCGAGTCAGGGATATGCGAGCCACCATTGGCAAAGAGAGAATTCCCCGCCTCGCTCGTGTCGCTGATCTTTTGTCGAGTCTCGACGAACCAGTCTCGACGACGGAGCTCTAGAGGTGACAACGGCACCCGGTTGCCGCCGGGTGCCGTTGCGGTGTCTCCCCTGCCGACTCCGCCCTTGTTGCTCTACTGGTAGTAGAGCACGCCACCCGGCTGTCCGCTACTAATCAACCTGCCATGTTGCAGATTGCGTACAAGCCGAGTATCGGGGAGTAGTACGCGTCACTCCTGCCCTTCTGCGGCGTTTCATTGACGTATGCACCGGGTAGGCCTCACACGGATGCCACGACGAACCTACGATTTACGCAGGTAGGAAGGGCGATGACCGCATGGAGAGCCGCCTGAGCATCGCGGGTCAAGCGGTGCAACCCATCCTGGTGATGTTCCCGCTGGGACTGTTCACGATGGCCGTCATCTTCGACGTCGCGAACCTGCTCGGTGGTCCGAGCATGCTCGGCGCGCTGGCGTACTGGAACATCGTGGCCGGCCTGGCCGGCGGGTTCCTCGCGATGGTGGCCGGCGCGATCGACCTCGCCTTCGTCCGCCGCCCGGTGGCGAAGCGCATCGGCGTGCTTCGCGTCCTGGTCAACATGGGCGTACTGGTGCTGTTCGCCGTGATCCTCATGGTCCGCGTCGGCAACGACGACCGGGCCGCCGGCTTCGGTCTGCTGCTCATCGAGCTGCTGGCGCTGTCCATCTCCGGCTTCGGGCTCTGGTTCGGCGGCGAACTGGCCAACGGCCGCACCCCCGCCTTCGCCAAGGCCGCCGTCGGAAATCGCGGCTATTAGAAAGAGCATTTCACGGGTACGAGCAGCGAATAGTCCACGAGGCGCACCGCACGGCCGGTGCGCCTCGCGCTATGTGCGGCGACTGCCGGGCTGACCCGTCGGGGCGTTTCGGGCCCGCGGGCTCCGCCCGCATCGCCCCGTCCTTCATCCGGCAGGGGTGATCCCCGCTTCGCGCGGGTACCCGACCCTGGTCCCGACACTGACGCTCGGGAGGGGTTGTCGTGAACGGCTTGTTGCTCTGGGGACTCGTGCTGCCAATTCTGCTGGTGGTCGCCGGGACTGTGGTGATCCTGCGTCGCCGCAACGGCCGGCGGTGACATGAGCCCGCGGCGATGGCCGGCGGTCGCGGCCGGTCTTGTCGTGCTGGCGATGGCCGCCGGTTGCGGCGGCGGGGACGGCGACGCGCGCTCCTCGCTGGCCCAGAGCCGGGTGGAGAAGAGCCGGCAGGCCCTCGACGAGGCGCGCACCGAGCTGACCGCGCGGGTCGGCGAGTTCTGCCGCACGACGGCGAACTACATCCGGGCCCTGGACCGCTACGGCGACGTGCTCACCGGAACGGCCCCGACCGTCGGCGACGTCACCGAAGCGGGCGCCGACCTGGCCGAGCCCCGGTCCGAGGTGATCTCCGGCGCCGAGCAGGTGCAGGAGGCCAAACAGTCGGTGACCGAGGCCGAGAAGGAGCTGGTCGAGGCGCAGGCGGCACTGACCCCGGCGTCGGCCTCGGCCTCGCCGTTGGCCTCGACGTCGGCCGCCGCCTCGCCGAGCGCGACCCCGCTCGTCTCGGTGGCCACGGTGGATCGGGTCAAGCAGGCCGACGCCGACTTCACCGCCGCGCAGAAGGGCATCAGCGCGCAGAGCCCGATCGAAGACGCCTCCGAGCGGTTCAACGCCGCCGCGGTGGCGCTGGAGATGGCCTGGCTGCGGCTCTTCGACGAGGCCGGCTGCCTCACCGGCGACCAGCAGGAGCAGGCCCACCGCGCGGCCCGCGACTACACGCTGGCCCTGCAGAAGTCGCTCGCCGAGGCCGACTACTACCAGGGCGAGATCGACGGGGTGTACGGGCCGACGACCGTGGACGCGGTCTCGGCGCTTCAGGAGAAGCACGACCTGCCGGTGACCGGAACCGTGGACAAGGCCACCGACGCCGCGCTACGGGCCGACCTGGAGGCTAAGGGCGGCGCCGCGGCCGAGCAGGCCGTCGCCTCCACCGCGGCGGTGCAGCAGACGCTGAAGCTGGCCGGCCACTGGCCCGGGGCGGTCGACGGCACGTGGACGCCGGAGCTGACCGAGGCGCTCAAGGCGTTCCAGACCGAGCTCGAGGTGAAGCCCACCGGAACGGTCGACGCGGCAACCATCGCCGCCGTCCAGAAGAAGGTGACCACGGCGGCCACGCCCAGCCCGGCGACCTCGAGCTGAGCCTCACTTCCTCCGGTGCGGAGGGGTTTCGTCCTCGACGCCGAACAGCTCGGCCAGCTCTTCCAGAGGGGGCTCCCTGTCCCGCTCGGACGCGGCCCGGCTGGATGCGGTCCGGTCCGACGCCGCCTGGTCCCGCGCCGCCCGGTCGGGCGCTGTCAGGTCGGGCGCTGTCAGGTCGGGCGCTGTCAGGTCGGGCGCTGTCAGGTCGGGCGCTGTCAGGTCGGGGCCCGGGGGCAGGTCGGTGGAGGCGGGCGCCGGGGGCGGTGGCGCGGCCGCGAGCAGACCGGCGAGGCGCTCGCCGACCGCGGCGGTGATCTCGTCGGCCGGGCGGGCCGCGTCGAGCACCAGGTAACGCTTGGGATCGGCGGCGGCCAGGTCAAGGAAGGCGTACCGGACCCGCTCGTGGAACTGGCGCGACTCGCTCTCGAGGCGGTCCTGGCCCTGGCCGCGCGCGTCGACCCGGCTCAGTCCGACCCCGGGGTCGACGTCGAGCAGCACCACCAGGTCGGGCTTCAGGCCGCCGGTCGCCCACGAGGAGAGCCAGGAGATCTCGGAGACCGGCAGGGTACGGCCGGCGCCCTGGTACGCCAGCGACGAGTCGACGTACCGGTCGCTGACCACCACCGCGCCGCGGGCCAGCGCGGGACGCACGACGGTCGCCACATGGTGGGCGCGGTCGGCCGCGTACAGCAGGGCCTCCGCCCGCGGCGCGGGTGACTCGCTCTTGTCGAGCACCAGCTGGCGGATCCGCGCGCCCACGTCGGTGGCCCCCGGCTCGCGGGTGACCACGACGTCGCGGCCCCCGTCGCGCAGCGCCGACGCGAGCCGCTCCACCTGGGTGGACTTGCCGGCGCCCTCGCCGCCCTCGAAGACCACGAAGACCCCGGTGCGCACGAACTGCTCGGCGGGGGCGAGCGGCCGGCCACGGATCGAGCCCCACAGGTCGGCGAGCACGGGCACGCCGTGCTTGTCATCCATCTGCCGGAACGAGCTGATGCCGACCCAGATGCCAATCGCGCCCGCGACCAGCAGCAGCACCCGGGTGAACGACACCTGGACGCTGAACGCGCCCAGGTCGACCCGGCGGGAGCTGCCCAGGCCGACCAGGAAGCCGGAGAGCGTGATGGCCAGCAGCAGCACCATTCGCACGCCGATCTGCACGACCGCGAAGACCCGGCCGCGGACCGCGTCGTCGACCTCGCCGTACAGCAGCGTGGTGCCGGCCAGGAACGCCATACCGGCGCCGGCGCCGACCAGCAGCGCGCCGACCAGGGCCATGGACAGATGGAACGCGACGCCGAGGAACATCACCGAGCCGCTGGCCAGCACGATGCTCATGCCGAACCAGCGGCGCCGGGAAAGCTCACGAATGATCATCGGGCCCAGGCCGATGCCGACCGCGAGGCCCATGAAGATGGTGCCGAAGAGCAGGTAGAAGGCGGCCTCGCCGGCGCCCAGCGAAGTGGCGAAGGTCTTCGCCGCGCCGATCACCACGCCGCCGGCCGCGAACGCGCCGAAGATGCCCAGCACCAGGCCACGCACCAGCGGGGTGCCGCCGATGTACTTCCAACCGTCGAGGAACTGCCGGAACATGCTCTGCTGCGCCTCGCGCTGCCGCTCGGCGCTCTTGCCGCCGATCTCCTTGATGCCGAAGAAGACGGTGAGCGCGGTGGCGAGGCGGGAGAACGCGTTCAGGTAGAGCGCCAGCTGCACGGGCTGGGCCCAGTCGGGCAGCGTGACGCCGGACTGCTGGACACCGGCGGTCAGCGCGGAGAGCGCGAGCGCGGCCAGGATCGGCGTGATGCCGTACGTGGTCACCAGGGTGAGCTGGTTGCTGATCTCGATGCGGGACTTGGGGATCAGGTTGGGGACCGCGGCCTCCTTGGCCGGGATCCAGATCAGCGTGACCGTCTCGCCGATGAACGTGGCGATGGTGGCCCAGGCGACGATGACCCCGGGCGAGGCGCCGATCAGCGCCACGATCGGGATCGAGCCGTAGAAGACGAACCGGATCAGGTCGGTGATGACCATCGTGTAGCGGCGGTCGAACCGGTCGGCGAAGACACCGGCGATCGGGCCGAGCAGAAGAGCGGGCAGCAGCCGTACGGCGATCGTGCCGCCGAATGCGGCGCCCTGCCCCGCGCTGCTCTGGAACTGCGCGGCCGCGAAGATGCCGGTGGCGAGCAGGCCGATCCAGTCGCCGAACGAGGCCAGGCCGAGCACCAGCCACAGTCGCCGGAACGGCCTGATGCGCAGCACTGACCGCAGCGCCGCGACCCCCGACAAGTCGACAGGTCCGGTTTCGCGCGATTCGGTGTCGATGGCCGTACCTCCCGTGATTCCAGCAGGTGCACTCTAACCGGCGACCCCGGCGCGCCTGGTCTCGCACGTTCGGGTAGCGCAAAAGTGAAGGTCTTTCGCATTGCCCGATGAAGGCGTTACCGTGCTCGCGTGATCCCCCGAGACCGCGGCACCCTGCAGAAGCGCCTCGACCGGGCGACCGGCGACCTCGAGACGCCGATCGCGGCGGTCGACCTGGCCGCCTTCGACGACAACGCGGCCCAGCTGGTGGCCCGGGCCGGCGGCAAGCCGGTGCGCGTGGCCAGCAAGTCGGTGCGTTGCCGGCAGCTGATCGAGCGGGTGCTGGCCAAGCCGGGCTGGCACGGCGTGATGGCGTACACGCTGCGCGAGGCGGTCTGGCTGGTACGCGAAGGGGTGACCGACGACGTCCTGGTCGCGTACCCGACAGTGGACCGCAAGGCGATCGCCGACCTGACCTCCGACCCGGCCCTGGCCGGATCGATCGCTCTCATGGTCGATCACCCCGGCCACCTCGACGTGGTCGACCGGGTTACCCCGCCCGGCAAGCGTCCGGACGTGCGGCTCTGCATCGACCTCGACTCGTCCTGGAAGCCCGGCCCGCTACACGTGGGCGTACGCCGCTCGCCGATCCACTCGGCGGCGCAGGCCTCCGCGCTCGCCCGGCGCCTGGTCGAGCGGCCCGGCTTCAAGCTGGTCGGGATGATGTCGTACGAGGCGCAGATCGCCGGCGTGGGCGACGCGCCGCCTCGTCAGGCGCTGCGCGGACGGGCCATCCGGCTGATGCAGTCCCGCTCGTTCCCCGAGCTGCTCAAGCGCCGCGCCGAGGCCGTCGCCGCGGTCCGCTCGGTGCTGGCCGCGGAATCCGGCGCCGACCTGGAGTTCGTGAACGGCGGCGGCACCGGCAGCGTGGCCGTCACCGGCGCGGACCCGGCGGTCACCGAGGTCACCGCCGGTTCGGGGCTGTTCGGTCCCACGCTCTTCGACGCGTACCGGAGCTGGCAGCCCACCCCGGCCGCCTTCTTCGCGCTCTCGGTCGTGCGCCGCCCGGCGCCGCGCATCGCCACCGTGCACGGCGGCGGCTGGATCGCCTCGGGCCCGGCCGAGCAGTCCCGCCTGCCGCAGCCCTATCTGCCGGAGGGGCTGCGGTTCAAGCCCGACGAGGGCGCCGGCGAGGTGCAGACGCCGTTGCTCGGCGACACGGCCGACACGCTGCGCACCGGCGACCGGGTGTGGTTCCGCCACGCCAAGGCCGGCGAGCTGTGCGAGCACGTCAACGAGCTCCAGCTGATCGACGGTGAGACAGCGACGCCGGCCCCGACGTATCGGGGAGAGGGACATGCCTTCTTGGGCTGACAGAGACGGGGGTAACTGCTCAGGCCGTCACATGACGGTGCAGATACTCCCGAATCAGGGCCTTTGCCTCGGTAAGCACCGATTCGTCGCCATTGGTGTCCCGGCGGAACGCCAGCTTGATCAACGCGTCCGCCGCCTCGACCGAGATCTGCAGCGCGAACCGCAGGCGGGCCCGGTCGATCAGCTGGAACTGGTCGACCAGCAGCTCGGCCAGCCGGTCGGCGATGACCGCGTTGTTGTCGCGCTCGACGTCCAGCAGGTGAACGTCGACCACGTCGCCGAAGTGGAGCGTGCGGAAGCCCGGCACGCTGCGGTGCATCTGGATGTAGACGTCGATGGCCGCGTCGACCCCGTCCCACCAGTGGGCGAAGGTCTCGCTGCCGAACCGGGCGGACAAACCCTGCAGGTACGCGTCCATGTTGCGCATGGCCAGCGCCTGTACGATCGCCCGCTTGTCGGGGAAGAACTGATAGACGGAGCCGATGGCAACCTCGGCTCGTTCGGCGAGCAGCGTCGTGGTCAGGCCCTCGTAGCCGACCTCATCGACGAGCTCGGCGCAGGCGTCGAGCATGCGCTGGACCCGGGCAACGCTTCTGCCCTGCACCGGAACGCGCCGCAGCGGCCCGGTGGTGACGGTTGGTGTCGACACGCGTCGCCACTCCCTCTCAGCAGTGATAATCGGAACGTTACTCGGATCAACGAGCGAGGGGCATCGACGGGACGCGGAGGACACTCCGTACGCCCAGTTTTGTGCGACTGTCCGCTCGTACGGAGGACAAAGCCATAATGACGACCCCTGTCATCGCTCGCCGCTGGACCAACTGGGGCGGCAACCAGCAGGCCCACGCGACCGACATCCTGACTCCTGGCACTGTCGACGAGGTCGTGGCCCAGGTCAAGGAAGCGTCCAATTCCGGACGCCGCATCAAGGCGGTGGGCAGCGGACACTCATTCACCGACATCGCTGTGGCCAACGACCAGCGGTTGTTCCTGCATCGCCTGGCCGGGCTGGTGTCGATCGACGCGCCGCTGGTCACCGTGCAGGCCGGGATGCCGCTGCACGTGCTGAACGCGGTGCTCGCCGAGCACGGGCTGGCCATGCCCAACCTCGGCGACATCGACCAGCAGACGGTGGCCGGGGCGATCTCGACCGGCACGCACGGCACCGGCGCGGAGCACTCGACGCTCGCCTCATGCGTCGAGGCGGTCAAGCTGGTGACTGGCTCGGGCGAGGTGCTCGAGGTGGGCAAGGACGACCCGATCTTCCCGGCCGCGCGGCTCGGGCTGGGGGCGCTGGGCATCCTCGTCGAGGTGACGCTGCGCTGCGTGGACGCGTTCACCCTGCTGGCGGACGAGCGGCCGATGCCGCTGGCCGAGGTGCTGGCCGGCCTCGACGAGTGGATCCCGGCCAACGACCACGTCGAGTTCTACTGGTACCCCTACACCGACCGCGCCCAGCTGAAGATCAATAACAAGGTGCCTGCGCACGACCGGCCGCTGTCAAGGTTGCGCGGCTGGATGGACGACGAGTTCCTCTCCAACACGGTCTTCGGGGCGGTCTGCAAGCTCGGCAGGGCGGTGCCGGGCGTGGTGCCGGCGGCCAGCGCCGTCGCGGCCCGCGCGCTGACCGCGCGCACCTACACCGAGCGGTCCGACCGGGTTTTCTGCACGCCGCGGCGGGTGCATTTCACGGAGATGGAGTACGAGATCCCGCGCGCGGCCCTGCCGGAGGTGATCGGGGCGCTCCCCCGCGTGATCGAGGGGCTGCCGTTCAAGGTCCAGTTCCCGGTCGAGGTGCGCTTCACCGGGCCCGACGACGTCTGGCTCTCGCACGGGTACGGGCGCGAGTCGGCGTACGTGGCCGTGCACCAGTTCACCGGGGTCGACTACGAGCCGTACTTCCGGGCCGTCGAGGCGGTCTGCCGGCCACTCGGCGGCCGGCCGCACTGGGGCAAGCTGCACTACCGCTCGGCCGACGACCTGCGCCCGGTCTACGAGAAGTTCGACGACTTCGTGGCCGTACGCGACCGGATCGACCCGGCCCGGGTCTTCAGCAACGAATACCTGGACCGGGTGCTCGGCAGCTGACCCGCTCGCCTACGCGGCGGAGGGCGCCGCCTTCTCGCCTTCTCGCCTACTCGGCGGAAGCCGCCGCCTTCCGGGGGGCGGCCTTCTTCGCCGGGGCCGCCTTCTTGGCGGCGGTCGTCTTCTTCGCCGCGGTCGCCTTCTTGGCCGGCGCCTTCTTGGCCGCGGTCTTCTTCGCGGCCGCCGGCTCGGCGTTCTTGGCCGGAGCCTTCTTGGCCGCCGCCTTCTTCTTGGGCGCCGGACCCTTCGCCCGCTTCTCGGCGAGCATCTCGGATGCCTGCTCGACGGTGAGCTCCTCGGGCGTCTGCCCGCGCCGCAGGGAGGCGTTGTACTCCCCGTCGGTCACGTACGGCCCGAAGCGGCCCTCCTTGATGATCATCGGCTTCTCGGTGACCGGGTCGGGGCCCATCTCGCGCAGCGGCGGCTTGGCCTCCCGGCGCTGCCGGTTCTTAGGCTGCGCGAGCAGGGCGAGCGCCTCGTCGAGCGTGACCGTGAAGAGCTTGTCCTCGCTCTCGATCGACCGGAAGTCGTCACCGCGCTTCACGTACGGCCCGTAGCGACCGTTCGCGGCGACGATCTCGTTGCCCTCCTGGTCCTTGCCCAGGACGCGCGGCAGGCTCAGCAGGCGCAATGCCTGGTCGAGCGTCAGCGTCTCGGGCGACTGGCTGCGGAACAGCGACGACTTGCGCTCGCCGGCCTGCACGTACGGCCCGAAGCGGCCGGACTTGAGCTGCACGGACTCGCCGGTCGCGGGGTCGTCGCCCAGCGACCGCTCACCGCCGCCGCCCAGGAAGAGCTCGCTGACCTTCTCGGGGGTCAGCTCGTCGGGCGCCACGCCCTCGGGGATGGAGACCCGGTCTTCGGGCGACTCCTCGGTCGCCTCCGGCAGCTGGCGCTGGAGGTAGGGCCCGTAGCGGCCGACCCGGACGACCACCTGGCGGCCGGCCTCGTCGGCGAAGAGCGGGATCGAGTTGACCGAGCGCGCGTCGATCGCGCTCAGGTTCTCGGTCACCATCTTCTTCAGCCCGCCGGCCGCGGCGATCGTGTCGTCGGCGCCGGCCGTCTGGCTGCCGAAGTAGAAGGAGGTGAGGAAGTCCAGCGCGGCATGATCGCCACCGGCGATGTCGTCGAGCTGGGTCTCCATGGCCGCGGTGAAGTTGTAGTCGACCAGCCGGGGATAGTGCCCCTCGAGCAGTCCGATCACCGCGAACGCGAGGAAGGACGGGATCAGGGCCTGGCCGCG
This sequence comes from Actinoplanes sp. NPDC051513, assembly GCF_044454685.1. Classification (NCBI taxonomy): domain Bacteria; kingdom Bacillati; phylum Actinomycetota; class Actinomycetes; order Micromonosporales; family Micromonosporaceae; genus Actinoplanes; species Actinoplanes sp. NPDC051513. The sequence goes on along the minus strand of NZ_JBITDW010000010.1, from coordinate 152,654 downwards.
CTTCTCCACGTACCCGCGGTCCTGGATCGTCCGCATGATCGACTCGTACGTCGACGGGCGGCCGATGCCCAGCTCTTCGAGTGCCTTGACCAGCGACGCCTCGGTGTAGCGGGCGGGCGGAATGGTGTGGTGGCCGGACGCGGCCAGTTCCTCGGCGGTCAGCGGCTGGTCCTTGACCAGGGTGGGCAGGCGGCGCTCGGCGTCTTCGGCCTCGGCGTTCTCGTCGTCGGAGGACTCGACGTAGGCGCGCAGGAAGCCCGGGTCGGTGATCGTCTTGCCGGAGGCGGCGAAGTCGACCTCCTCGCCCGTCGTGGAGATCGCGCGGATCCGGACGCTCACCGAGTTACCGACGGCGTCGGTCATCTGCGACGCGATCGTGCGGCGCCAGATCAGCTCGTACAGCCGGAACTCGTCGGCCGACAGCTCGTTGGCGACCTCGCCCGGCGTGCGGAAGTTGTCGCCGGCGGGGCGGATCGCCTCGTGCGCCTCCTGCGCGTTCTTGACCTTGCCGGTGTAGCGGCGCGGCTGCGGCGGCACGTTGGCCTGGCCGTAGAGCTCGGCGATCTGCCGGCGCGCCGCGGTGAGCGCGGTCTCGGACAGATTCACCGAGTCGGTACGCATGTAGGTGATGTAGCCGTTCTCGTACAGCCGCTGCGCGGTGCGCATTGTCTGCGAGGCGGAGAACCGCATCTTGCGGGCCGCTTCCTGCTGCAGCGTCGAGGTGATGAACGGCGCGTACGGGCGGCGGCGGTACGGCTTCTCCTCGACCCGGGTGACCGTGAACGGCCGGTCTTCCAGGCGGGCGGCCAGGCCGCGGGCGCCGGACTCGTCGAGGTGCACCACGCCGGAGCCGGGCTTGACCTGGCCGGTGGTGGGCTCGAAGTCCTTGCCGGTGGCGATCCGGTCGCCGTCCAGGGCGATCAGCGTCGCGGAGAAGTTCCGCGGCCCCTCGATCTTTCCCTGCACGGCCAGCGTCGCCAGGATGTCCCAGTACTCGGCGGTGCGGAAGGCCATGCGCTGACGCTCGCGCTCGACCACGATGCGCGTCGCGACCGACTGGACCCGCCCGGCGGAGAGGCGGGGCATCACCTTCTTCCACAGCACCGGGCTGACCTCGTAGCCGTAAAGACGGTCGAGGATGCGGCGCGCCTCCTGCGCGTCGACCAGGTCGCGGTCGATTTCGCGGGGGTTGGCCACCGCGGCCTGGATGGCCGGCTTGGTGATCTCGTGGAAGACCATGCGCTTGACGGGGACCTTGGGCTTGATCGTCTCGACCAGGTGCCAGGCGATCGCCTCGCCCTCGCGGTCCTCATCGGTGGCGAGGAAGATCTCGTCCACCTCTTTCGACAGCTTCACCAGCTTGGCTATCTGTGCCTTGCGGTCCTGGGAGACGACGTAGAGCGCGTGGAAACCGTTGTCGACGTCGACGCCGAGCCGCGCCCACGACTCGCCCTTGTACTTGGCGGGCACGTCGGCAGCGTTGCGCGGCAGATCACGGACATGGCCGAAGGAGGCCTCGACGAAATAGTCGGGGCCCAGATAACCGGCGATCGTCTTGGCCTTCGACGGGGACTCGACGATGACCAGACGGATCGTCCTGGCGGCACTCGGCACGGCACTCCCAAACTTCGCACTCAGCGTCCCGCCATCTCTACCGGCGGGTCACAGACTTTCAACGTAACGCGCCGGACGGGACCGCATTCCCGGGGAACCCCGGACTCGGATGGTAACGGTCCGGCCACCGCATGCGTCCGACGGCGACACCGTACACCGCGAAAGGTGAGTCGTGTCGCACACAATCCCGGAAGATCACGCACCTGCGCGGTCCGGCCACACGTGCTCCGGAGCCGCATCGGGGCGCTCGCCGACCAGCTCGGCAAGACGCCGCAGCCGCCGTTTTCCGGCGATCACGTAGCGGCGTCCGTCATCCGACAGGCGGCCGGCCAGACCGACGCGCACCAGCGCGGCATCGACCGCGACCATGTCCTTGACCGGGTCCAGCCCCAAAGAATACCCGCTCGGCACGGGTTCGCCCGCCGCCGCGACCCACAAGCGAAGACGAGGCCCGGACAGGAAGAGCTGCGTGGCGGCCTCCGGCCAGCCGCGGGCCAGGCCATTCAATCGACTGGAGTACGCCGTGAGCACCTCGAACCGGGGTTTCGGCTCGGGTGCTGGGTGGTCTGTGCCATATTCGTCGGTTTCGTCGGCGTCTGCCTCTTTGTGAAGCTCCTCCCTGGGATCGGGCTCGGCCGGGGATGTCGACCGGCCGAGCTCATCCGATTTTTCGGATTCCTCCTCACTTGCGGCCGGACGCCGGCCGGATGTGAGAGAGAGCTCCCCTGGTACAGGAACGCGCCGGCCGGCGTCCGGGTGTTGTGGATCTCTCCGGCCATCTTCAAGGAGATCGTCGTCGACCGGCTCATCCGCAGCGGAGGACTCGGGCCAGGGGTCGGGCTCGGGATAGGCGTCGGGCTCGGGATAGACGTCGTCGAAAGGATCGGATTCTGGCGCGTGATGGTTTTCGACGGCCCGATTCCCGGGCGGCGCCGGGGAGCGCCCGCCCCGCGGTTCGTGGTGCTCCTCCGCCCGTACATCTGCATCTTGATCTTGATCTTGATCTTGGTCGTGAAGCGGACGCCAGTGGGCGGTCAAGCCGCGCGCGACCAGCTCGGAGACCAGGACATGGACGCGCCACGCCGCATCGACCTCGACCGACACCCGGGCCGTGCCGCCCATGCGGTCGAGGCGGCCGGGGCCCGCGAGCAGACCGGCGAGATCGGCGGGCGACGGCTCGGTGGTCTCGGCGCCGAAGAACGGCAGCTGACGGCCGAGATCGGACAAGGGCCGGCGCTTGGCCGCGGTGGCATCGCCGGCGGTCGACCCTGCGGAGGGCGCGGAGAAACCGGGCGCTTTCGGGACCGGCGCCGGCAGCATGTCGCGCGGGATCAGCGGCCACCCCGTCTCGGTCATCGCGGGTCGGTCACCTCACCGGCACTCGGGCACTTCGTCGAAGGCCTGCTTGAGCTCGGGCGAGTCGAGCCTGCTCGTGTCGAGGCTGCTCGCCTGATAGTCGGTGTTGAGCTGGTTGACGACCTTTTCCACCTGCTCGTAGAAGACCTTGGCCGGGGCCGTGGGCAGGCCGTCGATGCCGGTGGCGGCCTTGCCGTAGGCGTCGCGCAGGCCCGCCAGGGCGCCGGTGAAGCTGTCGGCGATCTTCTTGCCGTTGTCGACGTCGGGCACGCCGGCCTCGACCACGCCGGCGCGGGCCCGCTCGCTCGCGTCCTGCGCGCCGGCGAAGAGCCGGCTCAGATTTTCTTTGGCCTGGTTGGGCGTGGTGTTGACGTTGATCTGCTGCTGGGCGCGGGTGGTCAGCGAGCCGATCTCGGTGCGCCACGGACTCAGGGTGCCGCACACGGACGCTGCCCAGGCACGCGCATTCTGCGCGCTTCCGCAGGCCGCGGCGCTCAGCACGAGCGCGACCAGAAGCACTACCGAGAGGGGACGGGCCGCACGCATGGGAAGCAGCGTACGGCCCGGGTGTGACAACCTTCCATGGTGCTCAGGGGGTGCCCGGCCGGGCACCCCCTTCGATGATCGTCAGGCGCTGACCTTCTCGGTCGGGACCGAGTTGCCCGCCGGGGCGTCGTCGCCCATCGTGATCGGCTTGCGCTTGCTGATGAACACGGCCACGACGATGATCGCCGCCGCCACGAGCGCGATGGTCACGCGCAGCGGGGTGTTGGCGTCCGAGCCGATGCTCCAGCTCACCACGGCCGGCGCGATCAGCAGGGAGACCAGGTTCATCACCTTGAGCAGCGGGTTGATGGCCGGGCCCGCGGTGTCCTTGAACGGGTCACCCACGGTGTCGCCGATGACCGTCGCGGCGTGCGCCTCGGAGCCCTTGCCGCCGTACGAGCCGTCCTCGACCAGCTTCTTGGCGTTGTCCCAGGCGCCACCGGAGTTGGCCAGGAACACCGCCATCAGCGTGCCCGCGCCGATCGCACCGGCCAGGTAGGCCGCGAGCGCCCCGGCGCCGAGGCCGAAGCCGACCGCGATCGGGGCCAGGATCGCCAGCAGCCCGGGGGTGAGCAGCTCGCGCTGCGCGTCCCGGGTGCAGATGTCCACGACGCGCCCGTACTCGGGCCGCTCGGTGCGGTCCATGATGCCCGGGTGCTCGCGGAACTGGCGGCGGACCTCCATCACGACCGCGCCGGCGGAGCGGGAGACCGCGTTGATCGCCAGGCCGGAGAAGAGGAAGACCACCGCGGCGCCGATGAGCAGGCCGACCAGGCTGCGCGGGTTGGCGATGTTGAGCAGGCCGAGGATCTCGGCGCCGACGTCCTTGATCCCGGCGTCGGTCAGCGAGCTGGCCAGACTGTTCGTGTACGAGCCGAACAGCGCCGTGGCCGCCAGGACGGCGGTCGCGATCGCGATGCCCTTGGTGATCGCCTTGGTGGTGTTGCCGACCGCGTCGAGCTCGGTGAGGATCTGCGCGCCCTTCTCGTCGACGTCGCCGGACATCTCGGCGATGCCCTGCGCGTTGTCGGAGATCGGGCCGAAGGTGTCCATCGCGACGATGACGCCGACCGTGGTGAGCAGGCCGGTGCCGGCGAGCGCCACCGCGAACAGCGACAGGGTCAGCGACGAGCCGCCGAGCAGGAACGCGCCGTAGACGCCGGCGGCGATCAGCAGCGCCGAGTAGACGGCCGACTCGAGGCCGACGCTGATGCCGGCGAGCACGACGGTGGCCGCGCCGGTCTGCGACGACTTGCCGATGTCCTGCACCGGACGGCGGTTGGTCTCGGTGAAGTAGCCGGTCAGCGCCTGGATGGCGGCGGCCAGCACGATACCGATCACGACGGCGCCCACGGCGACCCAGCGCGGGTCACGGCCGCTGTTGACGATGTCGGCGCCGATGCCCGCGTCGTCGAAGCCGGCGAACGAGCTCGGCAGGTAGATGAAGCTGACCACGGCCACGGCGATCGCGGAGAGCGCGGCCGAGATGTAGAAGGCCCGGTTGATCGCGGTGAGGCCGTTCTTGTCGGACGGACGCAGCCGGGTGATGAAGACGCCCACGACGGCGATCACGATGCCGATCGTCGAGATGATCAGCGGGAAGATCAGGCCGTCCTGGCCGAACGCGGCCTGGCCGAGGATCAGCGCGGCGACCAGGGTGACCGCGTACGACTCGAACAGGTCGGCCGCCATGCCGGCGCAGTCGCCGACGTTGTCGCCCACGTTGTCGGCGATCGTCGCGGCGTTGCGCGGGTCGTCCTCGGGGATGCCCTGCTCGACCTTGCCGACCAGGTCGGCGCCGACGTCCGCGGCCTTGGTGAAGATGCCGCCGCCGACCCGCATGAACATCGCGAGCAGCGCGGCGCCGAAGCCGAAGCCCTCGAGCACGGTCGGCGCGTCGCTGTTGAAGATCAGAACGACGAGCGCGCCGCCGAACAGGCCCAGGCCGACCGTGAGAAAGCCGACCACGCCGCCGGTGCGGAACGCGATGCCCATCGCGGTCTCGCGACCGCCCTGCTCACCGGCCGCCGCGGCCACCCGCAGGTTGGCCCGCGTCGCGAGCGCCATGCCCGCGCCGCCGATGAACGAGGAGAAGACCGCGCCCACGACGAAGAAGAGCGACCGGCCGATCTTGACCCAGACCTCGTTGTCGGTGTCGTGCACCGGCAGGAGGTAGAGCAGTACGACCGCGATGACTACGAAGATCGCCAGTGTCCTGAACTGACGGAACAGGTACGCCGAGGCGCCTTCCTGCACGGCGCCGGCGATCTCCTGCATGTTCTTGGTGCCGCGCCCCGCCTTCAGCACCGACTGGACGAACATCGCGGCGAAGCCCAGCGCGATGAGCGCGAAGACCAGCGCGACGATGACGAATGTGACGTTTGAACCACTCAGGGACACTCCGCCCGCGGCAGAAGTTATCAAGGTCCCGGACATCAATGTCCTCCTGTACACCGACCGCACCCGTGACGACGGACGAGACCGCCCGGGCGCTCCCCCGCTACCGGGGAGACGACAACTGGGCCCCGCGGACGCGGGACCAGGAGCAGTAGCTGATAACTCGCGTACTGTATCGGCCGGTCGTGGTGGTGGTCACACCCGCCTCCGGCCGTGTCGTGGTGATGTTCGCCGCTGTGTTAGCGCGGCGCCAGAGGGGTACAGATCTTTTTTGATCTCTGATGGGTCAGCGGCGCTGGACCGGCCACACCATTCGGACCTCGGTGCCGGGACCGTCCTCGACCGGGCGAACCTGCAGGTCATCGACAAATCCGGCGAGCAGGGCGAAGCCCACTCCGGTGGTGAGCGCGTCCTCGCTCAGCGACTCGGCGGCGAGCTCGTCGGGCGGCAACTTGGCCAGGCCCACGCTCGCCTCGATCGGGGCATGATCGATCACCCGAACGGCATAAGAGTCCGAATCAGACATTTCGACGGTCACGAGATCGGGGAGGCCGTACTGGTTGTGCAATGCCACCGCGCGGGTGCACGCCTCGCCGATCGCCAGCCGGACCTCGTCGAGCAGTTCCTCGGCGACCCCCGCCCGCCGAGCAACCGCCACACCGACCAGCCGTGCCGTCCGGACATGGACCGGCGCCGGAGAGAAAGACAGACGGACCGTCGCCATCACGAAGTCGGACCGCTGCCGTCGCTGTCTGCGGTCGCCGCCTCGATCGTGGGGTAGATCGGGAACACCTGGTCCAGCGCGGTGATCCGGAAGATCTTCAGCAACGACTCCTTGGCGCAGACCAGGCCGAATCGCCCGTTCGCCACGCGCAGCCGCTTCATCGCGCCGACCAGCACACCCAACCCCGTGGAGTCGAGGAAATCGACTCCGCCCAGGTCGACAACCACGTTGCGGGCACCGGCGTCGACGAGCTCGACAAGGCGCTCACGCAGCCTCGGAGCCGTGTACACGTCGACCTCGCCGCCCACCTCGAGCACCGTGTGCTCGGCGACGGTCCGAGTCGCAAGGGACAGCTCCATCGCTCCTCCTCCCTGCGGATCTCTCCTGCGAATCTAACCACCGCCGGGGTTGCCGCTACGCACGGCACCCACCCAGGTACCCGTTTGGGGTTGCGCCCATACCGATGCCAGAGTGCAACGCGTGACGTCCACCGCCCACCGCCCGGCTTCGTTGTCGCAGCTCTCCTCCCCCTCGGTCACGCACATCGAGAACGTTCCGGCCCGTGCGGGCACGCAGGTCCCGTGGCCGGCGTGGGCTTCGCCGTCTTTCGTCGCAGCGTGCAACGCCCGCGGGATCTCGGCGCCGTGGGCGCATCAGGTGGCGGCGGCATCGCTCGCCTTCGATGGCGAACACGTCGTGCTGGCAACCGGGACGGGGTCGGGCAAGTCGCTCGGCTATCAGCTGCCGGTGCTCACGCGCCTGCTCGACGACCCACGGGCGACGGCGATCTACATCGCGCCGGCGAAGGCCCTGGCGGCGGACCAGTTGCGCGCCGTCGCGGGCTTCGGTCTTCCCGACGTACGCCCGGCCACTTACGACGGTGACACGGCGCGCGAGGAACGGGATTGGATCCGGCAGCACTCGCGCTTCGTACTGACAAATCCAGATATGTTGCATCATGGGATGCTCCCCGGGCACGAACGGTGGGCGACGTTTCTGCGGCGCCTCTCGTACGTGGTGATCGACGAGTGCCACGCCTATCGCGGGGTGTTCGGCTCACACGTGGCGCACGTCCTGCGGCGGCTGCGCCGGCTGGCCGCCCGGTACGGCGGGAAGCCCACGTTCATCCTTGCGTCGGCCACTTCGGGCGACCCGGCGGACGCGGCGTCGCGGCTGGTCGGGGCGCCGGTCACGGCGATCACCGAGGACGCGTCGCCGCGCGGGGCCATGACGTTCGCGCTCTGGGAGCCGCCGCTGCTGCCCCCGGTTTCATCCGGATCACTCGATGGGGATCTGCCTCAGGTACGACGGTCCGCGTTGCGGGAGACGGCCGATCTGCTCACCGACGCGGTGGTGAGCGGGGTTCGGACGCTCGCCTTCATCCGGTCGCGGCGCGGCGCCGAGGTGGTGGCCGCGGTGACCCGGCGGCAGCTGGACGAGGCGGTGCCCGGGCTGGGCGATCGCGTGGCCGCATATCGGGCCGGCTATCTCAAGGAGGATCGGCGGGAGATCGAGCGGCAGCTGCTGGCCGGCGAGCTGCTCGGGCTGGCCTCGACGAACGCGCTCGAGCTCGGCGTCGACCTGGTCGGGCTGGACGCGGTGCTGATCTGTGGCTATCCGGGTACGCGGGCGTCGCTGTGGCAGCAGGCCGGGCGGGCCGGGCGCGCGGGCGGGTCGGCCACGGCGGTGCTGGTCGCCCGGGACGATCCGCTCGACACGTACCTGGTGCACCACCCGTCGGCGCTGTTCGGCCGGCCGGTGGAGGCGACCGTGCTCGACCCCACCAACCCGTACGTGCTCGGGCCGCAGCTCTGTTGCGCGGCCTCGGAGGCGCCTCTTACCACCGCCGACCTCGCGCTCTTCGGCAGCGGGGCGCAAGCCGCGGTCGACGGCCTCACCGCGGTCGGGGCGCTGCGCCGCCGCCCGAGCGGCTGGTACTGGACGCACACCGGCCGGCCCGACGTGGACCTGCGCGGCACCGGCGGCGCGCCGGTGCAGGTGGTCGAGTCGTCGACCGGCCGGCTGCTGGGCACGGTCGACGCCGGCTCGTCGCACGTCATGCTGCACACCGGCGCCGTCTACCTGCACCAGGGCGTGACGTTCGTGGTCGACGACCTCGACCTCGACGACGCGGTGGCGCTCGTGCACCAGGAGGAGCCGGACTGGTCGACGCACGCTCGCGACGTGACGGACCTGTCGGTGGTGAGCGTCCGCTCGTACGTGGACGCCGGGCCGGTCGGGCTCTTCCTCGGCGAGGTCGACGTGACGAACCAGGTCGTCTCCTATCAGCGCCGCCGCATCGGCTCGGGCGAGGTGATCGACACCCGGCCGCTCGACCTGCCGCCACGCGAGCTGCGGACGGTGGCGGTCTGGTTCACGGTGTCGCCACGGGCGCTGGAGGCGGCCGGGGTGGCGCCGCCCGACTTCCCGGGCGCCCTGCACGCGGCCGAGCACGCCGCGATCGGGCTGCTCCCGCTGATGGCGACGTGCGATCGCTGGGACATCGGCGGCCTCTCGACGGCCAACCACCCCGACACCGAGGTGCCGACGGTCTTCGTCTACGACGGGCATCCGGGCGGGGCGGGCTTCGCCGAGCGCGCCTACGAGACGGCGGCGGCCTGGCTCAGCGCCACCCGGGACGCCATCGCGGCCTGCGGGTGCGAGGCCGGGTGCCCGTCGTGTGTCCAGTCCCCGAAGTGCGGCAACGGCAACAACCCCCTCCACAAGCCCGGCGCCGTCTCGGTCCTGGACACGGTCCTCGCCGCCCTCCCCTGACGCCCGCACGCTCACTCGACGGGGCCGAAGAGCGGGCCCGCCCGGGCGCCCTGCCGCGCGTGGCGGACCATCCCCGGCATGGGCTCGACCTCGACCTCCGCCCAGACCACCACCTCCAGACCTTCGACGGTGCAGAACGTCAACCGCCCGCCGTTCGCCGCCGCGAAGTCGCTCGCCCGCGCGCAGGCCGCGTCCTCGCCTTCGATCGCCCGCATCGCCCCCGCCAGCGCCGCCAGGTCGGCCGCGGCGCGTGCCTCGTGCCGCGCGACCCGGGCCGTGCCGATCGACGCCCCGCCCAGCCCGGCCAGTACCAGCGCCAGCCCGACGGCCAGCAGGAAGATCGAGGCCGCGCCGCGATCCGGATCGTCCGCCGGGAGGCTCACCGGGTCGTCCGCCAGGAGGCTCACCGGGTCACCCCCGGCTCCCGGGCCGCGACCGCCCGGCCCTCCACGGTGATGGCCGGAAGGTGCGCGCCCAGCATCCGCACCGGCGCCCGCACGACGACGGTGACCGAGTCGCCGCCGGCGGCCACGTCGATGCTCGCCCCCGGCGGCGCCACCCGAGCCGCCGCCGCGGGCGCCCCCTCGCCCCGGGCGCCGGCCAACGCACCCTCCCGGGCCGCGTCGACGCACTGTCCCTTGGCCGTCACCGCGGCGACCGCGGTGAGCCCGGCCAGGAGCAGCAGGATGAGCGCCGGCAGCCCGGCCGCGAGCTCGGCGGTGAACGACCCCCGGTCGCGTCCGGGCTGCCGGCGCCGTATCACTGCAGGGCCCGGTCGATGATCGCGGTCAGCGCCGCCTGCACCCTCTCGCCCCCGACGACCTTGAGCAGGACGCCGGCGAACGTCACCGCGGCCAGCGTGCCCACGGCGTACTCGACGGTGCTCATCCCGGCGTCGCCGGCCTCCGTCCGAAGCCGGGCGAAGTTCGCGATCAGATTGCGCACGTGGTTCTCCTTCGGTTGTGGTGGGCAGCGGCCGGCGGCCGCCGCCGGAATCCGTGACCCAGGGGTCACGGGGGTCAGGGGTCGGGGATCTCGGAGGCCTGGGGCCGTCAGAGCACGTCCTGGAGCACCGCGATCACGACCGGGACGAGCCCGGCCAGCAGAAACGCCGGCAGGAAGCACAGACCCAGCGGCAGCACGATCAGCACCGCGGCCCGCTGGGCGGCCGCCTCGGCCGCGACGGCCCGGTCGGCGCGCAGATCGTCGGCGAGCCGCCCGAACGCCCCGGCGAGCGCTCCCCCGCTGGCGCTCGACCGGACGGCCGCGGCGACCAGCCGCTCGGCGCCGTCGAGGCCGTCGAGGTGCTGCCAGGCCTCGGTCGGTTCCGCACCGAGCCGGAGCGACCGCGCCGTCCGCTGCAGCCGCTCGCCGAGCGGCCCGCCCAGGGCCTCGGCCACCGCGGCGGCGGCCCGGTCGATCGGCGCGCCGGCCCGCAGCGCCGCCGCCAGCAGGTCAGCCCCGAGCGGCAGATCGGCCAGGGCGGCGAGCCGCTCCCGCCGCCGGGCAGGCGGCTCGCGCCGTCTCAGGTAGCGCTCGACGCCCGCGCCGGCAGCGACGCCGGCCGCCACGCCCCACCAGGCCCCGATCAGTCCGGCGACGGCGGCGCCCACGAGCACCCCGATGCCGATCCGGCCCCAGCGGCCGGCGCCCCCTGCCTTCGCGGCCTCCCGCTCCGCCGAGGGGAAAGACCGCCGCAGCCGATCGAGCCGCCGCCGCGTCCGCCCCCGCCACACCGTCGCCACCAGGAGCAGCACCGCCGCGACCAGCGCCACCAGGCTCACGGCGACACCCGCATCTCGACCTCGGCCGCAGCGCACACCATCGACGGGTCCGCCGCGGCTCCCTCATCCGCTGAATTGCCCGGCGCAGGCCGGCGGCGCCCCACCAGCGCCGCCAGGCAGCAGGGCCGCACCGCCACCCGCACCAGTCCGCCCGCGCTCAGCAGCGTGTCCAGCGCGCACCGCTCCTTCACCGCGCCACCCCCGCGGTGAGCCGGTCGGCCCAGATCAGCCCGCCGCTCTGCAGCACCACGGCCCCGACCGCGCAGGCCGCGCCCACCGGCGTATGCAGCAGCACTCCGACCGGATCGGCGCCGATCCCGATGCCCAGCCCGATCCCGCCGGCCGGCAGCCCGGCCAGCAGCAGCGCAGTTGCCTGCGCCCCGGCCGACTGGGCCGCCGCCGCGTCCGCCGCCCGGTCCGCGGCCCGCGCGTCCGCCTCGATCCGCTCGATCAGGTCGGCCGCCGGCGCTCCGGTCCGCTCGGCCAGCCGCCACACCGACAAAGTGAGTCGCTCGAGACGGCCCGGCGCGAGCTCAGCCAGCGCCGCGCCGGCCCGGGGCGGGCCGGCCCGGAGACCGGCCCGGGGCAGGCTCGCCCGGAGATCGGCCGGGGGCAGACCTGCGTGGAGATCGGCCGGGGGCAGGCCCGCCCGGAGGTCGGCCGCCAGCGCCCCCAGCCTCGCAAGCGACGCCGCCCGGGCAGCCTTGGCCCGCCGCCGGGCCGCCCGCCGCAGCACTGCCCGCCCGGCGAGTCCGGCATAAGCGGCGACCACCACCGCCAGCACCGGCCCGCCGACGACCAGCCCGGCGGCCGCCACCGCACCCACTCCGGCGACGACGGCTTGCGGCGACGTCCAAGAGAGACGGCGCCGCGCGGGCCAGGCGATCACCGCCGCCCCGGCCACGAGGCACCCCACGAGCACGGTGGTCACGCGCCCACCCCCGAGGGCGGATCGAGCACCGTGGTCACGCGCCCAACCCCCGACGGCGGATCGAGCACCGCCGGCACGGCGACCCCTCGACCGGCCAGCAGCCGTGCCAGCGCCGCCGCGCCCGGCCCGGCCCCACGCGTACGCCTCCAGGCCGGCACCACGGTCGCGAGCCGCTGCTCCCCGGCCGGCAGCAGCACGCTCACCGACTCGAGCGCCCGCCCCCGGACCGTACGCCGAACGTGCAGCACCACCTGCAGCGCCGCCACCACCTGCGCGTGCAACGCGGTCCGCGGCAGTCCCCCGAGCAGCCCCAGCGCCTCCAGCCGCGCCGGCACGTCGCCCGCCGTATTGGCGTGCAGCGTCCCCGCCCCGCCGTCGTGCCCCGTGTTCAACGCCCCCAGCAGGTCGGCAATCTCGGCGCCCCGGCACTCCCCGACCACCAGCCGGTCCGGCCGCATCCGCAGCGCCTGCCGCACGAGATCGGTCAGCCCGATCGCCCCCGCCCCCTCGACGTTGGCGGTACGGGCCTGCAGCGCCACCACGTGCGGATGCACCGGCCGGAGCTCGGCCGCGTCCTCGACCAGCACGATCCGCTCGGTCGGCGGCACGAGCCCGAGCAACGTGGACAGCAGCGTCGTCTTGCCGCTGCCGGTTCCGCCGGTCACCAGGTACGCCAGCCGCGCCTGCACGATCGCCCGCAGCACCGGCGCCGCCGTCCGGGTGAGGGTTCCGTGCTCGACCAGATCGTCGAGCGTGAACGGCCGCTGCCGGAAGGTCCGCAGCGACAGGTACGGCCCGTCGGTGGCCACCGGCGGCAGCACGGCGTGCAGGCGGGTGCCGTCGGGCAGGCGGGCGTCCGCGTACGGCTGGCCGTCGTCGAGCCGCCGTCCGCACGCCGCCGCCAGCCGCTGGGCGAGCCGGCGCACCTCGTCGTAGTCGCGGAACATCTCGCCGACCCGCTCGAGCCCGGCGCCCCGATCGACCCAGACCTGCTTGCCGTTGACCAGCACGTCGGTCACTTCATTCGAGGCGAGCAGCGGCGCGAGTGGCCCCGCCCCCACCAGTTCGTCGTGCACGCGGTCGGCCAGCCGCAGCACGGCGTGGTCGCCCAGCGCCCCGGTCTCGCGGCGCACGGCGTGAACGACCGCGGCCGGTGTGGCCTCGACCCCGCCGACGGCGAACTGCTGCCGCACCGAGGTGGTGAGCTCCCCGTACCCGGTCACGCCGCCACCTCGGACCGCGGCCGGCGAAGCAGGTCGGCGAGGATCTCGCGGCACAGGCCGGCGAGTCGCCCGCGGGCGCCGTGGGCGGGGCCCCTGCCGCGATCGATCGCCAGCAGCATGTCGGGCTCGGGCCGCAGCGCTCCGGCGAGCGGCAGCCCGAGCGCCTTGGCGACTTCCCTGGGTTGGAGAGGGCCGGGCGCCGGGCCACGCACCACCACCGCGAGGTCGTCGCGGTGGACCCGGACCATCTGTGCCACGCGGAGCGCGCCGGCGATGCCGCGCACCTCGGGGCGCACGACCAGCAGGGCCCGATCGGCGGCCTGGAGAGCGAGCACCGACGCGTCGTCGAGCTGCCGGGGCAGGTCGGCGACGATAACGTCGCGGGCGCGGCGGCCGGCGTCGAGGGCCGCCGCCATCGCCTCGCTCGGCACCGGCGCCGACTCGTCCAGAGCGAACGAGAGGAGCACGAGATCGCCACGCTGCGGCAGGGCACGCAGCAGCGCCGGCGGGTCGACCCGGCCGCCGGCCCGGACGAGGGCGGGCCATCGCAGGCCGTTCTGCCGTTCCCAGCCGAGCAGCAGGTCGAGGCCGCCGCCGAGCGGGTCGCCATCGACGAGCAGGGTGCGGTGCCCGGCCCGGACGGCGGTGACCGCGAGCCCGCCGGCGAGGATGCTGGCGCCCGCGCCGCCGCTGCCGCCGATCACGGCGAGGGTGCGCGCCATGGGCGGCTCGGCATGGGGCAGCGAGGCGAACCGGTCGACAAGCCAGGCCTCGCCGTCCGGCAGCAGGCAGACGTGCACCGCGCCGAGCCGCCGGGTCGCCTCGTCGACGCCGGGCGGCCAGGCGCGACGGGCGACGATCACGGTTCGCGAGTGGCGGGGCAGTCCGGCCCGCAGGCACGCGATGACCATGTCGGCGCCGTAGACGACCATGGGCGCGGCGGTGACCCTCGGACCGGCCGAGATCGGGTCGGTGGCGACGACGACCTCGGTGCCGCCGGCGGCGGCGAGGCGCACGAGATCGTCGAGAAGCTCCTGGTCGGCGGTCACGACGAGGGGCAGGCGCGGAGCGGGCATCGTGGCTCTCCAACACGGCGGGGGCGGATGAGGCGCCCACCGTCGCGGAGACCGGCGATGACCGGCAAGGCCGTCAGCCGTCGCCTGTGGATAACTCAGGCCGTTGTGGAAAACTCACACTGTCGGGGTGGATCTGCTACGCGTGTCGGCGGCACGGAGCTGGTCGACTCGTGCAGCTGGTCGACGGCGACCCAGCCCAGCTGCCGGTGCAGCAGGTACACCGGGTAGGTCAGCGCGCCGAGCGTCGTCAGCCACGGCCACCGCAGCCAGGAAAGGCGCCCCAGCGCCAGCAGGATCATCACCGCGAACATCGCGAACATGACGACGAGCGCGACCTTGTACGAGACGACGCCCAGCCGTACCAGCCCGTCGCTGCGCCCGTGCACGGACGGGATGGCCATCGCGATCGAGAGGCCCAGCATGCACCAGAGCAGCAGGTTCGGCCCGAGGCTGCTGTAGAGGTGTTTGTGGCAGTTCTGTGGTGCGCTCGTTGAGCGCAGCCTCCGTGTCGAGGCTGATGTCGTGCTCCCCGGTCCCCGCGGCGTGGCGCGTACCCGCGGGCTTCCGGATAGGGAACGACCCCCGTCGGGGGAGACGGGGGCCGTCCGAGGATTCGGCTCCGGGGGGGTCGAGCCGAATCGGCTCGGTGATCGCGGGGGGCGCAACCACCGAGGGTCAGGTGATGGAAGCGGATGGGTCATGACGCGACCGCGATTCACCCGCAATACATGAATCCCGATCGCAACAGCACTAGCATGCCTCACGAAAGGCACACGCGTCGAGTACCGATTGTGGCTCGGTGCGAGGGTGCTGCCCGTCTGACTGATTTCACAGCGCGTCACCAAGCCTCAGCGCGGCGCGCCGGGGGACGACGGGGATGACCGAGTTGCGGCTACACTTTCGGCCCGTGGGCCGCAGCGCCGCGTTTTTCGACCTAGATAAGACCGTCATCGCCAAGTCCAGCGCGCTGGCCTTCGGACGGCCCTTCTACCGTGACGGCCTGATCAGCCGCCGCGACGTCGTCAAGTCCGCTTACGCACAGCTCATGTTCCGGCTGGGCGGCGGCGGTGACGAGCACGCGATGGCCCGCACCCGCGACTATCTGGCGACCCTGACCAAGGGCTGGCGGATCGAGCAGGTCCAGCAGATCATCGCCGAGACCCTCGACGAGCTGATCAACCCCTACGTGTACGCCGAGGCCGCCACCCTGATCAGCGAACATCAGGCGGCCGGCCGCGACGTGGTGCTGGTGTCGGCGTCCGGCGAGGAGATGGTCCGCCCGATCGGCGCCCTGCTCGGCATCACCGATGTGATCGCCACCCGCATGAGCATCGTCGACGGCCGCTACAGCGGCGAGATCGAGTTCTACGCCGCCGGTCCCAACAAGGTCGTCGGGGTGAGCGCCCTGGCCGCGACCCGGGGCTACGACCTGGCCGACTGCTACGCCTACTCCGACTCGGCCAGCGACCTGCCCCTGCTCGAGGCGGTGGGCCACCCGAGCGCCGTGAACCCCGACCGGGCCCTGCGCCGGGCGGCGTTGGAGAACTCGTGGCCCATCCTCGAGTTCCGCAACCCCATCCCGGTCGGCAAACGCCTGCGCGACCGTCCGGCCGTCCCCGTGGCGGCGGCGTTGGGCGTCGGCGTGGGCGCCGCGATCGGCCTGGTCATCTACGCAAGACATCGCCGCTCTCGCACCGTCGTCTGAAGGCCCGTCGGACCTTTCCACGAGCGACCCCGGAACGTACGCCGAGCTGCGCAAAGAGTGATGACGCAGGGGCCGCGCAAGTCAATGAGCAGCGCGAATGGCTTTGGTCTGACTAATCTGAAACGCCAGGTTTGCCAGGCTGAAGGCCTGGCGATCAAGCGGCGAGCGGCGTAGAAAGAACTGGCGAGAACCGTTGCGGTGGACCAGGAGCCGGGGTGACCCGGGGGTCGGGATACCGAGCTTCGGAAGGCCTTTCGCTCCAGGGCCAGGCATCGGGTCTCGTGCACGGCCACCGGGAACCCACGCGCGATCAGCCACGGCAGGCACGTTGCGGCGGGACCTCAGCCGAAAGGCTTCAGGACTGTCGACAACGACCCAGGTGCACGCTTGATAACCCGGTCCGGACGCGCTACAGCCGGCGCCCCTAGCGGGACGCCGGCTCTATTTTGTGGCCACGTCACTGTGGACGCCTCGAGCTCACGGCGGGGACGCGGCTGACCGCGTACCCGAAACCGGTTTAGGCTTTTTGGGCGTCTGAATGGCGATTGCGCAGCTCGTGGTAGACCGCGCGGAACAACGACGGCCGGGAGTGGAAGTCGATGCCCTGGGCCCACAGCTCCGTGTTGACCATCGAGCCGTCGCGGCGCTCGATGAGGACGGTCATGCCGCTCTCGATCTGCCATGGGCCGACGCGGTGGGTGGCCTTGTGCAGGCGGACATGGGCGACGTCGCGCCACGACATCGTGCGGGAGCGGACGAGGCCGTGGATGCGCACACCGGTGGCGCCGACGTAGGCGCCCATCTGCAGGATCCGGTGGGCGCCGATCACCCAGAGGGCGGCGAGCGCGCACGCGACCAGCTTGACGCCGTGACCGGTCAGGTCGAACTGGCGGATCGTGGACCAGGCCAGGAGGGACAGAGCGACGGCCTCCCAGGCGATCACCAGCCAGCGGCCGGGGCCGGGCGAGTAGGGGCGGGTCCAGGTTTCGCTCACCCGAGCGATTATCCCCGCGGGGACGCGCCCTTTGACCGGCATCGACCGAAGTTTGGCCGATCAGACCGCGGCCAGCACACCATCGCCGATGACCGTCAGCTCGTCGGCGGCCGCGGAAACCGCCGCGGCGTAGTGGCGCAGCCAGGACCTGACCCCGTCGGGGGTGCCGGTGGCGTAGGCGCCGGCCGAGCCGACGTATTCGGGCTCGCGGGCGAAATGTCCGATCTCCACCGCGATCAAGCCACGCGGGTCGAAACCGCGGCCGATCAGCGTGAGGCGGGCGGCGGCGCGGGCCACGACACCCGCCGGCCCGGCGAAGGGGCGCAACGTGATCAGCTCGGCGTGCACGACGGCGGCCAGCAACAGGGGTGGAGAGTCTGATTTGTCCGCAACAGACACCAGCTCCGCCAACGCGTCGATGCGAGCGGCGCCCCCGGTCAGCCGGCCGAGGTCGTCGGCGGGAACGACGCCGCGCGCCGCGAGCATGTGCAGCTTGGCGAGCACCTGCCGCGGCGCCCGGGGCCAGAGATCAACGAGCCCGCCGAGTCCCTCGGCCACCCGCAGCGACCCCTGCAGCACCGGATCGGTCACCGTCCCGCCGCGGACCTCCTCGACGTCGTACGCATGCCCCTCGAGCGCGGCGCTGGCCACGGCCGCCCGCAGTGACGCCTCGGCCGCCACCTGCCCCCCGTGCCGGCGCAGGGCGCGATGCCGCATGGCGGCGTCCACCCGGTCGCGGGCCTCGGCAAAAAAATCGGCGACGCCGGCGAGATCGAGCAGCGGTGCGAGTGGATCCACCCGAACACCGTAGCCGGTACGACACGCGAAACATGGGCTGCGCAAAGAGGCTCGTAACTGGCAAGATTCGCGCAGTACCAAGCAGCAACCCGTCATCCAGCGCGCCCATCACGCCACCGAGCGCGCTGCCCGGCGCAGGTGTCGCCGCGGCACAGCGGCGGAACTAGTGTGCAACGAAGATAACCAGTGAAGAGGAGCCGCCCTCATGAGCGAGACATTGGCGAACCTGTCGTCGGAGACACGTCAGTTCCCGCCGCCGGAGCAGATCGCAGCGGACGCCAACGTCAAGGCCGACGCGTACGAGGAGGCAGCCGCCGACCGCCTCGCCTGGTGGGCGAAGCAGGCCGAGCGGCTCACCTGGGCCAAGAAGTGGGACCAGGTCCTGGACTGGTCCAACCCGCCGTTCGCGAAGTGGTTCATCGGCGGCGAGATCAACGTGGCGTACAACTGCGTCGACCGGCACGTCGAGGCCGGCCACGGCGACAAGGTCGCGATCCACTGGGAGGGCGAGCCCGGCGACACCCGCGCGATCACGTACGCCGAGCTGCTGAAGAGCGTCAGCCAGGCCGCCAACACGCTGACCGAGCTCGGGGTCGGCGCCGGCGACCGGGTGGCCATCTACCTGCCGATGATCCCGGAGGCCGCGGTCGCGATGCTGGCCTGCGCCCGGATCGGCGCGACGCACAGCGTGGTCTTCGGCGGCTTCTCGGTCGACGCGCTCTCGACCCGTATCAAGGACGCCGACGCCAAGCTGGTGATCACCGCCGATGGCGGGTACCGCCGGGGCAAGCCGTCGGCGCTCAAGCCGACCGTCGACGAGGCCGTCGCGCAGTGCCCCAGCATCGAGAACGTGCTGGTCGTCCGCCGCACCGGGCAGGAGGTCGCCTGGGGCGAGAAAGACAAGTGGTGGCACGAGACCGTCGAGCAGGCCAGCCCCGAGCACCAGGCGCAGCCGTTCGACTCGGAGCACCCGCTGTTCATCCTCTACACCTCGGGCACGACCGGTAAGCCCAAGGGCATCCTGCACACGACGGGCGGCTACCTCACGCAGACGTCGTTCACGCACCACGCCGTCTTCGACCTCAAGCCCGAGTCCGACATCTACTGGTGCACGGCCGACATCGGCTGGGTGACCGGCCACTCGTACATCGTCTACGGCCCGCTCTCCAACGGCGCCACCCAGGTCATGTACGAGGGCACCCCGGACACCCCGGGCCGCGACCGCTTCTGGCAGATCGTCGACAAGTACAAGGTGTCCATTCTGTACACCGCGCCCACGCTGATCCGCACGATGATGAAATGGGGCGACGACATCCCCGCCGGGTACGACCTGTCGTCGCTGCGCATCCTCGGCAGCGTCGGCGAGCCGATCAACCCGGAGGCCTGGATGTGGTACCGGGAGAACATCGGCCGCAACCGCACGCCGGTGGTCGACACCTGGTGGCAGACCGAGACCGGCGCCATCATGATCTCACCGTTGCCCGGCGTGACCGCGGCGAAGCCGGGCTCGGCCATGACGGCGCTGCCGGGCATCACTGCCGACGTGGTCGACGACCAGGCGCAGTCGGTGCCGAACGGCGGCGGCGGCTTCCTGGTGCTGCGCGATCCGTGGCCGTCGATGCTGCGCACGATCTGGGGTGACGACAAGCGGTTCATCGACACGTACTGGTCGCGGTTCGGCGCCGGCGCCGGCCAGGGTGAGGCCGTCACAGCGAGCAGCGGTAAGGATTGGGTCTATTTCGCCGGCGACGGCGCCAAGAAGGACGACGACGGCTCGATCTGGCTGCTGGGCCGGGTCGACGACGTCATGCTGATCTCCGGGCACAACATCTCCACCACCGAGGTGGAGTCGGCGCTCGTCTCGCACCCGGCGGTGGCCGAGTCGGCGGTGGTGGGCGCGACCGACCCGACCACCGGCCAGGCGATCGTGGCGTTCGTGATTCCGCGCGGCAATGTGGACACCGAGGGCGACAAGGGCGAGCAGCTCAATCAGGACCTGCGCAACCACGTGGCCAAGACGCTCGGCCCGATCGCCAAGCCGCGGCAGATCATGCTCGTGCCCGAGCTGCCGAAGACCCGCTCCGGCAAGATCATGCGGCGCCTGCTCAAGGACGTGGCCGAGCACCGCTCGCTCGGCGACGTGACGACGCTGCAGGATTCCGCGGTGATGGACCTGATCTCCGCCGGCATGAAGACCGGCAAGACCGAAGACTAGTACAAATCGGACGTTCGGCGGGCCGGCGGGACTTCTCGCCGGCCCGCGGTGTTATGGACTTCCATAGCGCGTAACTGATCGATATCGATTCGCCTCAGCCATCGCTGTCTTTGCATACGTTTACCTCCTGCCCCGAACCCCGGGGCCGTTTTGATGCCGGGCCGCTCACCCCAGCGCCCGGCCCCTTAAGCGGAGGTAATGCGTGGTGCGCAAGGTAGTCGCAGGACTGCTCGGCGCCGCGATGGTCACCAGCGTCGGAGTGTTGCTCCCGACGGTGGCCCAGGCGGCACCACCTGTTGACCCGGCCCCTTCGGCCATATCGAAGGGCGAGACCCAGGTCGACGATCTGCCCAACCCACTCGAGGAGAAGCGCCGTGCGCTCACGACGCAGGCCGTCTCCGATGTGGTCAAAGGCAAGGCCAAGGCGGAGACCCGGAACGGCAGCCAGGTCGTCAAGGTCGGCCACACCCGCGGGGGCGTCGGGGGCAGGAAAGGCAAGGACCAGTACGTCGAGCTGAGCCGCGAGCGCACCGACCGGATCTTCGTGATCCTGGCCGAGTTCGGCAACGACCGCTCGCCGAGCTACCCCGACGTCGACTCCGACCCGAACACCCCCGGCCCCACGACGTTCGACGGGCCGCTGCGCAACAAGATCCCCCAGCCCGACCGCAGCAAGGACAACAGCACGGTCTGGCAATCCGACTACAACGCCGACCATTACCGGGACCTGTACTTCGGCACCGGCAAGAACGTCGAGTCGCTCAAGACCTACATGGAGGCGCAGTCCTCCGGCCGGTACACCGTTGACGGCGAGGTCACCGACTGGGTCAAGGTGAACTACAACGAGGCCCGCTACGGCCGGGACGTCTGCGGCAGCCACGTCTGCACCAACGTCTGGGCGCTCGTGCGCGACGCCGCCAACCAGTGGGTCGCCGACCAGCTGGCCGCCGGCAAGACGCCCGCCGAGGTGGCGGCCGACCTCAAGTCGTTCGACCAGTACGACCGGTACGACTTCGACGGCGACGGGAACTTCAACGAGCCCGACGGCTACATCGACCACTTCCAGATCGTCCACGCCGGCGGCGACCAGGCCGACGGCGACCCGCAGCAGGGCGAGGACGCGATCTGGAGCCACCGGTGGTACGCGTACTCGACCGGCCAGGGCACCACTGGCCCGTCCGGCAACCTGCTCGGCGGCACCCAGGTCGGCACCTCCGGCATCTGGATCGGTGACTACACCATCCAGCCGGAGAACGGCGGCCTGAGCGTCTTCACCCACGAGTACACCCACGACCTCGGCCTGCCGGACGACTACGACACCAGCGGCCTGGGCGACAACAACAACGAGTACTGGACGCTGATGGCGCAGAGCCGCCTCAACGCGGCCGGTGAGGCGCTGGGCACCCGCCCCGGCGACATGGGCGCGTGGAACAAGCTCCAGCTCGGGTGGCTCAACTACACCACGGTCAAGGCCGGCCAGAAGAAGGTCGTGAACCTCGGACCCGAGGAGTACAACAACAGGAAGCCACAGGCGGTGGTGGTGACCCTGCCCGACAAGTCGGTCACGACCGACCTGGGCCAGCCGTTCGCCGGGACGAAGCAGTTCTTCTCCGGCAACGCCGACGGGCTCAACACGACGCTGACCCACGACATCGACCTGACCGGCAAGACCAGCGGCAGCGTCACCGTCAAGGGCCGGTACAACATCGAGCAGGACTACGATTACCTGTACTTCGAGGCGTCCGCCGACGGCGGCACCACGTGGACCCCGCTCAACGGCACCGTGGGCGGCGCGCCGCTCCCCGTCGACTCGAGCAACGTTCCGGCGCTGACCGGCAGCTCGGCCGCGTGGACGGACATCGCGATCCCGCTGGACGCGTACGCGGGCAAGGCGATCAAGTTCCGCCTGCACTACATCACCGACGGCGGCGTCTCCGAGGGCGGCTTCTTCGGCGACGAGCTCACCATCGCCGCGGACGGCGCGACCGTGCTGGCCGACGGCGCCGAGGGCACTTCGACCTGGGCGGCGAATGGCTGGTCGATCGTCGGATCGAGCGTGACGAACCAGTTCGCGAACTACTACATCGCCGGCAACCGCAGCTACACGACGTACGACAAGTACCTGCAGACCGGTCCGTACAACTTCGGCTGGGCCTCCACGAAGCCCGACTTCGTGGAGCACTACAACTACCAGACCGGCCTGCTGATCTCGTACTGGGACACCTCGCAGGCCGACAACAACACCAACGAGCACCCGGGTGAGGGCCGCAACCTCTACGTCGACGCGCACCCGAAGCCGTTCAACAACGTCAACGGCGTTCCGTTCCGGTCCCGGATCCAGGTCTACGACGCTCCGTTCGGCCTGTACCCGACCGACGGCATGCTGCTGCACGTGGACGGCAAGCCGTCGCTGGTGTGGCCGCAACTGCCCAGCCCGCTCTTCAACGACAAGGGCAAGTACTTCTACAGCGAACTGCCGAACCACGGCGTCAAGCTGCCCGCGGTCGGCGTCAAGATCGGGGTGCTCAGCCAGAACGGCACCTCGATGACGGTCGCGGTCTCCTGACCGTTTCTCTGCCGGCGCCCGGGGAGTTTCTCCCCGGGCGCCGTTTTTCTTGCGGAACCCGAGCCGGTCGCGCGGCGTCCAACCCGACACGCCTCGCTTCGCTTCGGAAGGGACAGACCATCATGAGGTACGCCGTCCCGGCCGCCCTCGCCGCAATGCTGGTCGTCCTCGCGTCCGGGTGCGCCCGGCCCGAGCACGTGAACCCGGCGAATCGCGCCCTCTCCACCCCGTCGTCGGCTTCGTTGTCGGCTTCCAGCGAGCCCGCGGTCGCCGACGTGCCCCGCCCCTCCGCCCCGACCGCGCCGCCCAACGGCCCCACCGACCAGAACAAGCCCACCGGCTGGATAGTGGGCACGGTGACCGCCGGGGGCACCGGCCCCTGCTACGGCCTGGAAACCGACGACGGCGTGCAATACGCCCTGCACTCGACGGCCGGCACCCGGCTCGACCGCGGCGCCCGCGTCCGCGTCAAGGGCACGCCGTCCCGCCTGCGCATCAACTGCGGGCCCGGAAAGCTGCTGGACATGACCGTCGCCGAGCCGCTGCGTTGAACCCCGAACTCGCCCGGTCGCGGCCGCGGTCGGTCCGATTCGACCGAACCGCCTAGGCTGGACGCATGGTTGACGAGTCGTGTGTCCTGGTGGAGGGCCCCTGGACGCACCGTTTCGTCGGCGCGAACGGCAGCCGGTTCCACGTCGTCGAGGCCGGCGCCGGCCCGCTCGTGCTGTTCCTGCACGGCTTCCCCGAGTTCTGGTGGGCGTGGCACGACGTCATGACCAGGGTCGCCGACGCCGGTTTCCGTGCCGTCGCGATCGACCTGCGCGGCTACGGCGCCAGCGACAAGCCCCCGCGCGGCTACGACGGCTACACCATGGCCGCCGACGTGACCGGCCTCATCCGCGCGCTCGGCGAGCGCAACGCCATGATCGTCGGCGCCGGCGCCGGCGGCATGATCGGCTGGGCGGCCGCGGCCTTCCACCCCAAGCTCGTCAGCCGCCTGGTGGTCCTGGGCGCCGCCCACCCGCTGCGCCTGCGCGCCGCCCTGTTCGCCGACCCGCGAGGCCAGCTGGCCGCCTCCTCGACGGTCCTGCGCTTCCAGGTCCCTCGCTACGAACACGTCCTGACCCGCGACGACGCGGCGCTGGTCGGCGAGCTGATGTCCCAGTGGTCCGGTCCGACGTGGAGACACACCGACGAGTTCACCGAGTACGTCCGCCGCTGTCGCGACGCCATGCAGATTCCGCAGGCGGCCTTCTGCGCGCTCGAGGCCTACCGCTGGGTCGCTCGCAGCGCCCTACGCCTGCAGGGCTACCGCTTCGTCAAGCTGATGCAACACCCGCTGATCACCCCGACGCTTCAGCTGCACGGCGCCCTCGACACCGCCACGCTCCCCCGCACCGCCCAGGGGTCCGGCCGCTACGTGATCGCCCCCTACGAGTGGCGCCTGATCCCCGACGCCGGCCACTTCCTCCACCTGGAGGCCGCCGACTTCGTCACCGGAGAGATCCTGCGCTGGCTCAAGGCGGCTTAGAGCTCGAGGCCGACGAGTACGAAGTGGACGATTACCGCCGCAGGCGGTTTCAGCGTGCGGCGCCGACCTGTTGTGGCGCCGGACGACGACGGGCCGAGTGGCGAACCTTCTCGAGGTCGGCGTATTCGGTGACCAACGGTCCCACGTCGAGGATGAGGGCGACGTCGCCGTTGCCGAGGATCGTCGAGCCGCTGACGCATTTCAGCGAGCTGAACAGCGGGCCCAGCGGCTTGATGACGGTCTGGAACTCGCCGAGCAGGGCGTCCACCACCAAACCGGTGCGCTGGCCGGACTGCTCGACCACGACGACGCTCTGCCGGCGGGCCGCGTCGCCGTCAAGGCCGAAGAGGTGGTTGAGGCGGATGAACGGCAGCACCTCGCCGCGCAGGTTCATGTGGTCACGGTCGCGGTCGGTCGTGGGGAATTCGACGCACTCGGTGACGCGGTCCAGCGGGACGATGAACGACGAGCCGCCGACGCCGACGAGGAAGCCGTCGATGATCGCGAGGGTCAGGGGCAGGCGGATGCGGATGGTCGCGCCCTGTCCGCGGACGGAATCGACCTCGATGCTGCCCCGCAGCGCCGCGACGTTGCGGCGCACCACGTCCATGCCGACGCCGCGGCCGGAGAGGTTGGAGATCTTCTCGGCGGTCGAGAAGCCGGGCTCGAAGATGAGGTCGTAGACCTCGTGATCGCTCAGGGTGGCGCCGGACGGGACCAGGCCGCGGTCGACCGCCTTGGCGAGGATGCGGTCCCGGTCGAGGCCTTTGCCGTCGTCGGAGACCTCGATGACGATGTTGCCGGCATCGTGGTAGGCATTGAGTCGTAGCTGCCCCTGCTCCGGCTTGCCCGCCTTCGCGCGGTCCTCGGGCGACTCGATGCCGTGGTCGAGCGAGTTGCGCACGAGGTGCAGCAGCGGGTCGCTGATCCGCTCGACGAGGGCCTTGTCCATCTCGGCGTCGCCGCCGGTGATGGTGAGGTGCACCTCCTTGCCGAGGTCGACGCAGACGTCCCGCACGACCCGCTCGAAGCGGCGCAGGGTCATCCCGATCGGCACCATGCGCAGGGCCAGCGCGCTGTGCCGCACCTCGTCGATGAGCCGGGTGACCTCGCCCTGCGCCTCGGACTGGTGGTCGGTGACGCTGATCCCGGCCTGGGCGATCACCAGCTCGCCGACGAGGTCGATGAGCCGGTCGAGGCGGCCCGCGTCGATGCGGATGGTCTGGGTGTCCGACGAGCGGCTGTCGGCGGTGCGGCGCTGCTTGCTGAGGGCGGCCTCCACCACGGCCGGCGGCGCCATCCCCTGCTCGACGAGGACCTGGCCGATCGGCACCGGCCCCTCGCTCCTGCTGCGCTCACGCTGGATGCGCAGCGCCTCGTCGATCTCGCCGGGGGTGACCGCGCCGCTCTCCTGAAGCACGTCGCCGAGCCGGTCCCGGTCGGGCATCGACTCGATGACGCCGACGAACGCCGAGTCGTCGACGGGCACGATGCGGATGTCGCTGTCCTCGCGGACGAAGTCGAACACCGCCTCGATCTCGTGCTTGGCGACCTCGGTGTGCAGCTCCGCCTCGAACGCGAGGTAGTTGGTCTCGGGGTCCAGATCGGACGCCTCGGGCAGCGCCGAGTCGTCGACGGCGACCCGGGTGACGTCGCCGAGCGTGGTCAGGTGGCGCAGCAGCGAGAGCGGGTCCATGCCGTTGCGCAGGCAGTCGGGGCCGAAACGCAGGCTCAGTTGCCAGCCGCGCGGGCCGGCGGCCTGCTCCGGCGCCTCGACCGGCGCAGCTTCGACCGGCGCCGACTCGACCGGCGGGGCGGCGCCCGGCTCGAACGGCGCCAGCCGTGCCAGCAGCGCGTCGGCCTCGGCCTTCTCGGCGCGACTGGGCTCGATCCGGCCCTCGGCGACCCCCTCGACGTAACGGGTGATGTGATCGGCACACGGGAGCAGGATGCTGATCAGTTCGGGGGTGACGCGGACCTCGCCCTCCCGGACGTGGCCGAGGAGCGTCTCGACGACGTGCGCGAAACCGACCAGGTGGTTGAGGCCGAACAGGCCCGAGGAGCCCTTGAGCGTGTGCGCCGATCGGAAGATCGCGTTGATCGTCTCGGCGTCGTCCGGGTCGCCCTCGAGCGCGAGCAGCCCCTCCTCGAAGCTCTCCAGCAGCTCGCGGGCCTCGGTGATGAAGATGTCGAGTGCCTCGTCGGCGTCGAAGGACATCAGCTGTTCCCCACCGGTCGGAGCTCACCGTCGAGGCGCACGATCGCCAGGGCGTCGAGGACGGGCTCGCGCGCGCCGTGGAACTCGGCCGTGCCGCCGAGGCGTTCGGCCTCGCGGCGCGCGGCCAGCAGGATCTGCAACCCGGCGGTGTCCATCTCGGTCACCCCCGCCAGGCCGACCCGGACCGTGTGGCTTTCCTCCAGCGCCGCGAGGAGCCGGGGGCATTGCTCGGCGGCGGTGTAGATGGTGAGCTCGCCGTCGAGGTCGACGGCGCGGGCCTCGCTCACGGCGCGATCAGCTTGGAGACGGCGGCGAGCATCTGCTCGGGCTGGAACGGCTTGGTCACCCAGGCCTTGGCCCCCGCGGCCTGCGCCCGCCGCTTCTTGTCCTCCTGCGATTCGGTGGTCAGCATGATGATCGGCGTGAACTTGTACGCGGGGAGCTTCTTGGCCTCGCTGACGAACGTGATGCCGTCCATGTTCGGCATGTTCACGTCCGAGATGATCAGGTGGACGCGACGGCCGTCGAGCTGCTTGAGGGCATCCTTGCCGTCCGAGCCCTGGATCACGTCGTACCCGGCGCCCTTGAGCGCGATGCTGACGACCTGGCGAACCGAGGCCGAGTCGTCGACGACGAGAACGGTCTTTCCCATCTCTTCCCCCTAGAAGAACGTGATCTCCGATTCGCGGACGTTGGCGGCAGAGCCCGAGGTGTGCGCCTGGCGCTCGTCCTCCATCGTGTAGCTGGCCGAGATGGCTTTCAGCGCCTCGTCCGGGTCGATCGGCGGCGCGTCGTTGCGGGCCCGCTCGCCGGCCTCGGCGACGGTGTCGGCGAACTGGGTCACGCTGTCGCGCAGGTGCTCGAGCACCTGGCAGACGCGGTCCTGGAACTGCAGCTGGGTCAGCGACTGGCTGACCTCGGAGCGGATGCCGACGGCGGCACGCTCCAGCTCGCTCGACGAGTCGCGGAATCCGGTCACCAGGGCCTGGAGGTCGTCGAGGACCGCCTGCACCTCGGCGTTGGCGCCGGCGACCGCCCGGTCCTCCCGCTCGGCGGTCTCCTCGGCGTGGCCGAGGATCGCGCTGATGGTGCTGCCGGCCCGGCCGACCTTCTCGGCCATCCGGTCGCTGGTGCCCAGCGAGTGGTCGGCGAGCTGGCGCACCTCGTCGGCGACCACGCCGAACGCGGCGCCGGCCTCGCCGATCCGGGCGGCCTCGATAGAGGCGTTGAGCGCGAGCAGGTTGGTCTGCGCGGCGATCGCGCCGACCTCGCCGGACATCTGCCGCAGCTCGCTGTTGAGCGTCTGGAGATTGCGCAGCTCGGCGACGGTCTGCCGCTTGGTGGCCAGCGCCTCGTCGAGGGTGCCGACGACGTCGCCGAGCCGTGCCCGGCTGCGGTCGAAGGTGCCGCCCTGGCCGTCCTCGAGGGCGCCGCTCGACGAGGCGAGGACAGTGTCGAGGTTCTCCACGATCCCGGCGAACTGCTCGGTGATCTGGCCGATCGCCGTCTCCATCTGGCTGCGGCTGGAATCGATCTGGGCCGACCAGACGGGCGCGAGGGACCCGGCCAGCCGCGTGACGCTGGCGATGTGGGTGTCGGCCGCACGGGCCTCCGCCGGCGCGACCGCGGGCCGGCGGCGGCCGGCCGCGAAGCCGGCGCCGAGCCCGACGGCGAGGGCGCCCAGCGCCCAGAGCAGCTCAGCCATACCGATGGATCATCTCCGCGATGTGTGTCAACGGCGCCTCCCGCTGGACGGCGCCGAGCTGGACCGCTTCGTGGGGCATGCCGTGCACGACGCACGTCGCCGCGTCCTGGGCCACCGTGAACGCGCCGGCCTGGCGCATCTCGAGCAGCCCGCGGGCGCCGTCGTCGCCCATGCCTGTCATGATCACGCCGATCGCGCTCGGCCCGGCCGCCCGCGCGGCCGATCGGAAGAGTACGTCGACCGAGGGCCGGTGCCGGTTGACCGGTGGCGCGTCGAAGACACGCACCCGGTAGCCGCTGCCGCACCGGACCAGTTCCGTGTGCCGGCCGCCGGGCGCGACCAGCACCCGGCCGGGCGTCACCTCGGCGCCGTCCGCCGCCTCGGCGACGTGCACCTGGCACATCTCGTCGAGCCGCTGGGCGAACGCCGCAGTGAAGTTCTCGGGCATGTGCTGCACGATCACCATGCCGGGGATGGCCCGGGGCAGCGCGGGCAGGACGATCTCGAGGGCCTTGGTGCCGCCGGTGGAGGTGCCGAGCACGACCACCCGGTCGCCGGTCTCCTTCGCGGGCTCCGTCTGGCGGGGAACCCGGTGGTCGTGCGTCGCGGCCGCCCGTACCGCCGCCACGATGTCGCCGGCCCGCTTCTCGATGAACGCCTTGAGCTCGCTGTCCGGCTTGGTGATCACCGCGGTCACCCCCGCCGGCGGCGCGGCCGGCTCCGCGGACGGGGCCGCGCAGAGCACGACCGGCGTGGGCCGCACCGCCATCACCCGCTGCAGGAAGCTCGCCCCGCCCAGCCGCTGGTCGACCACCAGCACGTCCGGCCACACCTTGTTCATCTGCGCCAGCGCGTGGACCGGGTCGGCGTATGCGCCGATCACCTCCATGCCGCTCTGCCGCAACCGGGCCGCGAGGTGCTGCCGCACGACGGCCGAGTCGTCGACGATCAGCACGCCGATCGACCGGCCGTTCACAGCGCGCTCCCCGCGCGGGTGTGGCGGCCGGCCTGCGAGGTCAGCGTCACCTCGCCGGTCGCGATCTCGAAGCTGAGCCGGCGCGGGCCGGTGCCGCCGAGATCGGTGTGTACCAGCCGGAAGCCGAAGCGCCGGAGCAGGGCGAGTCCGGCCTCGATGTTGTCCCGCGCGATGTCGGGCGCGCGACCGCGCTGGAACGGCGGGAACTGGTTGCCACCGCCGTACAGATGGGTCACGTACTCCGACGGCCGGGTGCCGAGCCGCTCGATCGACTCGAGGAACATCCGGATCGCGTGGTCGGCGTAGCGGCCGTCCAGGCCGCGCCGGGCCGTGGGGATCCGCCGGTGCGGAAGCATGTAGTGGCACATGCCGCCGACCAGGAGCCGCGGATGCCAGAGGGTGACCGACACGCACGACCCCAGCAGCGTTTGGATACGGGTGTCGTGGCCGCCGAAGTAGAAGTCTCCGGGGTTCAGCACCACTTCGACGACACTAGCCACGCGGCTGTCCGGGGATGCGGTAAATCGACGGTTCGATCATCTGCAGCCGCGAGGGGATGCCGTTGAGCGACTCGGAATGGCTCACGATGAGGTAGCCGCCCGGGTTCAGCATGTCCTGCAGCCGCAGCACCAGGTCGCGCTTGGTCTCCGGGTCGAAGTAGATCATGACGTTGCGCAGGAAGATGACGTCGAAGCGGCCGAGGTGGCCGAGCTGCCCCATGAGGTTGTCCTGGCGGAAGCTCACCCGGCCGCGCAGCCGCCGGTTCACGGCCATCGTCCCGTCGTACTCCTCGCGCCCGCGCATGCAGTACTTGCGCAGCATCGGGTGGGGGATCTTCTCGGCCGCCGTGATCGGGTAGACGCCGAGCCGGGCGTTGTCGACGACCCGGCTGGAGATGTCGGTGCCGACGATCTCCCACGGCGCGTCCGCGAGCGCCTCGGAGAGCACCATGGCCGCCGTGTACGCCTCCTCGCCGGTCGAGCTGGCGGCGCTCCACAGCCGCAGCGTCCGGCCGCGGTCGCGCGCGGGCACGACGACGTCGCGCAGGAAGTCGAAATGCTGCTGCTCGCGGAAGAAGAACGTCTCGTTGGTGGTCAGCACGTTGATCAGCTGGATCATTTCCCCGCCGGCTGGTGGCTGCGTACGCAGGTACCGGACGTACTCGGGGTAGTCGGCCATGCCCAGGTGGCGCAGGCGCTTGTCGAGCCGGCCGGCGACGAGCGCTTCCTTGCCGGCGGCGAGCCGGATGCCGGTCTCACGGTGGAGCAGACCGGTGATGAAGGCGAACTCCGCCGGCCCGATCTCGCGGAAGTTGAGGGCTTGCTGCATCAAAGTCCTTCTGGCGGTTCGCTCGGTTCCTCGTCGTGGCCCCCCGCCCGGGCTGCTTCGCCGAGGCTGACCATCTCGCTGATCGACAGAACCTGCCCCACGTCAAGCAGAATCAGGAAATCTCCGTCCCGCCGGGCCATCCCGCTGATGTAGTCGGCCCGGATCCCGGAGCCGAAGGAGGGCGCCGGCTCGATGTCGCCCTCGGTCAGCTCCACCACCTTGTTGACCGAGTCGACGAGGATCCCGATGTCCTGCCCGCCGGCCGCGACGCCCTCTTCCTCGTCGTCCAGTCCGATGTCGTCGAGATGCACGATGATGATGCTGGTGCGGCGCCGGACCGTGGTGGAGCCGCGGTCGAACCGGATGGCCAGGTCGATGACGGGCACCGCCCGCCCTCGCAGGTTGATCACGCCACGGATGAAGGCGGGCATCATCGGCACCACGGTCAGATGGCGGTACTCGAGAATCTCCAGCACGTGGAAGATGTCGACCGCGTACGCCTCGTCGTTGAGCGTGAAGGTCAGGAAGCGGCCGGAGCCCACCCGGGCCAACGTGTCGGTCACCTCAGGTCCTCTCCGTCGTCGATCCCGTCACGCACAATCCGACCATTAGTTCGGCGACTCAACCCAAGATATGAATCTTTATCGCTTATATCCGACCAATTAACCCTAGGCTGAGGAGGCGATTCGCCGACCAACCGAGGAGCGTCACATGGCGGACAAGGGCTTCGGGTTCCGCAACCTGTCGGTTGCCTGGAAGCTGCGCTGGATGGCCATCGTCACCTGCGTCCTGCTGCTGGCCGTGGGAGTGGTCGGCATCTACCAGCTGGGCAACACGCAGGACCGGTTGCAGGAGATGTACAGCACCAACCTGCAGAACACCAAGGCACTCGACGACGTCGCGATCGCATACCGCGACGTGCGCCTCGGGGTACGTGCGCTGGCGCTCGCCCAGACCACCGCGGAGACCCAGGCCGCCACCACCCGGGTGCAGGACGGCCTGGACACCCTCAACGGCGACTGGGACAAGATCGAGGCGCTGAACCTGTCGGGCAGCGACACCGACCGGGACACGATCACCAAGAGCTTCGCCTCGTACCAGGACATCGCCCAGAACAAGCTGATCCCCGCCATCACCGCGAACAACCTGGCGCAGTTCAACCAGATCATCTCGGCCCAGGTGAACCCCATCTCGGACACGATCGACGAATCCCTCGGCCAGCTCCTGGACGCCGAGGCGACCGAGGCCGAGACCTCGATCAACAAATCCTCGGACGCATACGACACCGCCCGGATGACGATGATCATCCTCGTCGTGGTGGCCCTGCTGTTCACCTTCGGCATGGTCGTGCTGATCAGCCGCTCCATCGCCGGACCGCTGCAGAAGACCGTCGCGGTGCTCTCCGGGCTCGCCGCCGGACGCCTCGACCAGCGGCTTCACGTCGACAGCCGGGACGAGGTCGGTCAGATGGCGGTCGCGCTCAACAGCGCGCTCGAGCGGCTCTCCGACACCGTCGGCACGGTCATCGACTCGTCCGCGCAGATCAACAACGCGGCCGGCCAGATCAGCGGCGCGTCGCAGAGCCTCTCACAGGCCGCGACCGAACAGGCATCCAGCGTCGAGGAGACCACCTCGAGCCTCGAGGAGATGACCGCCGGCATCGCCCAGAACAGCGAGAACGCCACCGCCACCGAGGAGATCGCGGCCAAGGCGAAGTCGGAGGCGCTCGAGGGCGGCGAGGCCGTGCAGCTCACCGTCGACGCCATGAAGCAGATCACCAGCAAGATCGGCATCATCGACGACATCGCGTTCCAGACCAACATGCTGGCCCTCAACGCCACGATCGAGGCCGCCCGGGCCGGCGAGCACGGCAAGGGCTTCGCGGTCGTCGCCACCGAGGTCGGCAAGCTCGCCGAGCGCAGCCAGATCGCCGCCCAGGAGATCAGCGAGCTCGCCTCGGGCAGCGTGCAGACCGCCGAGCGCGCCGGTGACCTGCTCAACACGATAATTCCCAGCATCATCCGCACCTCCGACCTGGTGCAGGAGATCGCGGCGGCCAGCTCCGAGCAGCGCACCGGCGTGCATCAGGTCAGCATCGCAATGAGCCAGATCGGCAAGGTCACCGAGCAGACCGCCTCGTCGAGCGAGGAGCTCGCGGCCACCGCCGAGGAGATGTCGGCGCAGACCGCACAGCTCCAGACGATGATGGAGTTCTTCAGCACCGGCGGCGGGCACGGCGGCCGGTCGCCGGGCGGCCGGTCCTACGGCCACGCCGAATACACCAACGTGGGCTCGTCCGGCGGCGGGACCTACGCGAGCCGCAACGCTCCGGTCGGCGGGTACTCCAACGCCTCCGGGCAGGACGCCTTCGGACCCGAGATGGAGGCGAAGTTCGACAGCTTCCGGTGAGCCCGCTTCGCCGGAGGCGACGACGTCAGATGCGCTGCTCGTGGAGGCTGCTGATCTCGTGTGCCGGCGCCCACGTCTGATAGACGCCGAAGTCGAACTCCTCGAGGCCGAGCTGACGGGCGATCGGGGCGCGGCCGCCGGTGTACTCGACCCGCATCCAGTTGTCGGCCTCGGCGAGCACCAGGAACGGCGCGCCCCGCCAGGTGCAGGTCGTGCGGACGTAGACGAGCTCGTCGTACTCCTCGGGAGTCAGCACCCGCACGTACCGGCCGGGCTTGATCTCCTCGAAGCCGTCGGCCGGCTGGTTCGTGTAGATCCGCACGTTGTCCCCGTCGGGAACGGCGTCGAACTCGCGACCCTGCCAGGTCACCACGTAGCCGTCGCGCATCACTGGTCACCCACCCGGCGCCACTGCGGACCGTCGTTGTCGAAGATCGCGATCATGTGCTCGCTGCAGTCGTCGTCGATGCGCCACAGCTGCGCGCCGTGCGGCAGCCGGACACTGTCCACCTTGAACTCGGCGATCACGTCGCGGCCCTCGCCCGGGGCGAAGCCGTTGCCCCGGAACGGCCCCCGCTCGATCACCCAGCCGTCCATGGCCTTGAGCGCCTGCTCGTTCTGCCCGCCGTAGGGGATCCGGTACAGGCTCGGGCGATACGCCGGCCAGCGCAGCACGTACGCCTCCTTGGCGTCGGCCTGGTGCGGGGAGCCCTGGTACGTGAGCCCCAGGGCGCCGAACAGCTCGGCCGGAGTACGCAGATGCTCCACCTCGGTGGCGCGGTGCACGAAGCCGGCGACCCGGTCGTAGCCGCGCTCGAGGTAGTAGTCCACCTGCTCGGGCGGCAGCGTCTTCTGCATCACCGTGGCGTGCTGGGCGTCGTCGTTGGCCGGGGCGGGCGCGGGCACCGGAATCTGCGGCTCGTCGTGATCGGACGGGTCGGTTCCCAGGCCGGCCTCGGCGGCCCAGCTGGCCAGCGCGATCACCTGCGGGCCGGGGTACTTCGCGCCGATCGGGCTGACCGGGTTCACCGCGAACGACCAGGCCGGGTCGGGCCAGTTGCGGATGAGCTCGTAGAACCGGACGCTCACCGTGCGCGTCGGCTCGGCGTAGTGCTCGGCCAGGCGGTCCTTGCTGGTGAAGACGACCAGGAAGGTCTCGCCGTCCATCTGCTCGGTGCGGAACGCGAAGCCGGACTCGCCGGGCGCGCTGCCCGGGCGCGAGTGAGGCGCGACCGGGACCAGGACCGCGGCGAGCAGCAGCGTCGACAGGAAATGGTCGGTGCTGTGGCCGTCGGCGGCGTCGTACAGGTCGCGCTCGACGTCGTTGGCCGGCAGGAACGGCTCGGCCGACGGCTGCGAGGGCGGCATGGCCGACGGCCCGAACGGGCGGCCCGGCGGGCCCGGGTTGGCGCCGCGGACCTCGAGCTGCGGCGCGCCGAGACGGGCCGGGCGGTCGCTGCCGGGCGCGCCGGGAATGACCGGCGGGGCCAGGCCGGGACGGCTCGCCGAGGGCGCAGCGGGGGCCGCGGCCTGCGCGTCGGCGGTGGCGGCGCGCTCGGCCGGCGTCTTGAACGCGGGGAACGACGTCATCGGGGCCGGCTCGGTGTCCGCGGTGGCCTGCCGGCGCGGCAGCGGTGTGCCGGAACCGGCGGCCGGCTGCCCAGGGGTGAAGCCAGGCGCCTGCGGGGCACCGCCGAAACCGGGGCCTTGCGGGGCACCCCCGCGACCGGGACCCTGCGGGGCACCCCCGAAGCCAGGGCCGTTCGGGGCACCCCCGACACCGTGGCCCTGCCCGGGGCCGCCGTAGCCGGGGCCCTGCGCGGGGCCGCCGTAGCCGGGGCCCTGCGCGGGGCCGCCGTAGCCGGGGCCCTGCGCGGGGCCGCCGTAGCCGGGGCCGTTCGGAGGGCCGCCCAAACCGGGACCCTGCGGGAAGCCGCCGACGCTGGGAGCCTGCTGTGCCGCTGCGGCCTGCGGGGACGCCGGGCCCTGCGGGAAGCCGCCACCGCGCGCGGGCTCGTCGCCCGGGCCTGCTTGGCGGCGCGGCAGCTCGGGCAGTGCCGGCGCCGGTACCGGCCCGGCGGAGCCGGCCGGCCCGGACCAGCGCGGGTCCAGCGGCGGCTCTTCCGCCGGGAGGTCGGCCAGGTGCTCGGGGACCGGCGGCGTGTTCGCCATCGGGGTGCGGACCGGAAGCGGGCCCTGCGGGTCTTGACCCGGGCCGCGAGGGTCATCGCCGGAGCGGAACGTAGGCCAGGCGCCGGTCGGCGCGTCTCCGGCCGGCACGGACGGCGGGCGGTAGCCCAAAGGGACCGCCGTGGCGGCGGACGCGGGCACGGCGGACGATGGCGCTCCCGAGGCGGGCGCGGCCGGGGTACGCGAGGGCAGACCGCTCGGCATCACGCCGCTCGGCGTGCGGATGGGCAGGCCACCGGGGCCGATCTGCGGCCGGTCGGCGCCCGGGGGCGGCCCGGCGGCGGGCGGCGGCGCGGATACCGGGCGAGCGGTGGCCGGGGGCGGCCCGGAAACCGGACGAGCAGTCGGCGGCGGCGCGGAAACCTGCCGAGCGCCCGGGGGCGGCCCGGAAACCGGACGAACGGCCGGCGGTGGCGCGGAGGCGGGCGCGGCGGCCTGCGGGGTCGCCTCGGGCTGCTGCTCGTCGGCGGCCGGGAACTGCGGCATCCGGGTCTGGGCGGCGGCCTGGGCGTAGCCGGGTGGGCCCGCCATCGGCGCGGACGATCCGGACGGGCTGGTGGTCACGGGCGGCGCGCTGGTCGGCTGGGGATAACCGGCCGCGGCCACGGAGGGGACGTTGGACGGCTGGTAGCCGGAGGCGGCGGCCGGCACGCTCGTCGGCTGGGGATAGCCGGGAGCGGACGCGGGCGGGACGCCCTGATGCGAATAGCCGGGGCCGGATGCAGGCGGGACGCCCTGATGCGAATAGCCGGGGCCGGCCGCGGGCGGGAGATCTTGATGCGGATAGCCGGTTTCGCCCGCGGGCGGGACGCTCGTCGGGCGCTGCGGGTAGCCCGCCGGAGGCGCGCTCGTCGGCTGCGGGTAACCGGCCGCGGCGGCGGACGGCACGCCGACCGGACGCTGTGGGTGGCCGGCGGCATCTTGATGCGCGGCGGCCGCGTTGGCGGCCATCGCCGCGGAGTGCAGGTCTTGGATGCGGGCGGGGGCGGCGGCCTTCTCGCGGCCGGGGCCGCGGGTCGGCAGCCTCAGGTCGCCCCGGGACAGCTGGGCCACGAACCAGGCCGGAAGGTAGCCCTCGATCGGCAGGCCGGGATTGACCGCCAGCCACCACTCGAGGTTGGGCCAGGTGTTGGCAAGTTCCGCGTACGGCACGCGACGGGCCGAGCCGCTGTAGTCGGCCAGGCAGTGCTGCATCGCCGCCGGGGATGTGAATGCCAGCACATGTGTGCGGCCCCCGGTGCTCCAGGTGCCCCAGCCGAGCGGCGTCAGTCCCTGAAGGGCGTCGGCCGACACCGGCAGCAAGAGGTCAACGCCGGCGAGGATGCGGAAGTACGACTCCTGGTCGTCCGTTCGTAACGCATCGCGCATGGCGACCTCGGCGTCCGTAGCCGGTTCCCACTCGGACACGTCCACCTCTCCCCACCGCGCGACGAGGCCATCTCAACGCGTACAACCTACAAGGTCAGGCGGCGATCACAATGGGGGGCGTTGAGCTGACGGGCAAGTCGTGTCCGTGGCGCCCCCAGTTCGTCGCCGACGACCCTGTTTTGATCACTGGGCGCGATGATTCAAGCACCGACCGTAGGCGTCAACGGCCATTCGGGCCAGTACGCGATCGGGGGACATCAAACACGAAAGAACGGACTAAACGGAAACGGCCGGTCAGCCGCTGGGGGCTTGACCGACCGCTTCTCGTCGTTCAGCGATGCGCGGCGCTCACTGGAAGCGCTGGGTCGCCTGCTTCTCGGTGCTGATGTAGTCCTCGGTCGACTGCTCGACGGCGGACCTGATGTTCTGCAGGATCTGGGTGAGGTCGGCCGAGGCCGCCTTCCACTTGGCCTGGCGGGCCGCGTAGGCCTGCTGGGCGTCGCCACCCCAGGTCTCGACCAGCGGAGCCGCGGCGCGCTCGAGCTCGTCGAGCTGGCTCTGCATGGTGCTGATGCCCTTGTTGATATCGGCGGTCGCCTGCTGCAACGCGCCGAAGTTGACGAGAAGAACTCCGTCGTTGGCCATCTTTACTAACCCTCCTCGTCGGGGCTCAGAGCGGCAGGCTGAAGCCGCCGCCGCCGGAGTTGGCAACCTTGCTGGCGGCCGTGGTGTCGGTGGAGTCGTAGCCGGCGCCCGACTGGCGGATCGACTCGGCCGTCTCCGACAGAGCCTGGTTCAGGCTCTTGAGGTCGGCAGCGTATTGGGCCTTGACCTGCTCGAACGCCTGCGCGCCGAGACCCTTCCAGGAGCTCTGCAGCGCCGAGAGCTCGTTCATGAGCGTGCTCAGCATCGACTGCAGTCCATCGTTGACTGTGTCGAACTTGGTGGCGGTCGCCGCCATCACCTGGGATTCTGCCTGCGTGTAGGCCACCCCGGTCGTCACCCCGCTTTCTCGATCGTGTCGCCGAAAAGCGCCGGAATCCCTTGTGGACGGGCAGCACGGCCCCTCGGCGTATCGACGGTGGCCTTCACGTTAACCCGGAATCGCAAGGCGATGGGATGACCCGTGAGCGGCCGACTTCAGTTTCTTTCTGAACGCTGACGGTAGCGATCCGGTTCAATCGGCGATACCCCGGGATTGCGATCTGTGGATAACTCGTCACCCCCTACGGTGGCTGCGCGCGCCCTACGATGGGCTCCGACAAGGTGGAACGCGCCGGAAGGGCGGTAAGCGGTGACAGTGGGCGTGGCGGGCGGCCGGGATTACCGCGACCTCACCGGGGCGGCCGGTCAACTACCCAAGGTCAGCACCCGCCCGCACCGGCAGGGCCGGTTGCTCGGCATCCGCGCGAGCCAGCTGGTCGGCACCCAGGTCGCCGCGGCCGCCCTGCTGATCGGCGCCGTCAACGGCCCGATCGCCCTGGCCGCGTCGGCCGTGCCGGCCTTACTCATACTCGCCCTCACCTGGCTGCGGCTGCGTGGCCGGTGGGTCTTCGAGTGGATCGGCGTGGCGATGCGCTACGGCAGCCGCCGGCACGCCGCGCCCGCGGGCCCGGCGGTCGGCGCGCTGCTCGAGTTCGTGGCGCCGGGCAGCCGGGTCGAGCAGACCGACCTGGCCGGCGACCCGGCCGCGGTCATCGTCGACGGCCTCGGTCTCACCGCGGTGCTCGAGCTCGGCGATCCGGCCGGGCTGCTCGCCGAAGACGCGCAGGCGCTGCCCTCGCCGGCCTCGCTGCTGCCGCCGGCCGGGCCCGACCAGCCGCCGGTGATGATCCAGCTGCTGCTCAGCGGCGCGCCGGCGCCCTCGGTCCGGGCCGGCGCCGGAACCCCGGCCAACTCGTACCGTCAGCTCACCGAGGGCCGCGTGCTCGGGCACAGCCGCGCGCTGCTGGCGGTGCGGGTGCTGCGCACCGAGGGCTGGTCCGACGACGAGCTGCTGCGCACGCTCTCCGGGCTGGTGCGCAAGATGACCCGACGGCTCTCGGCCGCGCCGGCCCGCCCGCTCGGCGAGGCCGCGGCGCTGCGGGCGCTGGCCGAGATCGCCCACGACGAGGGTGCGGGCGGCGCTCAGGAGACGTGGCCCGGCCTGCGGGTCGGCGGGCTCGCGCAGACCACGTTCCGGCTGCGCCGCTGGCCCGACACCCGGGTCGAGACGTCGCGCCGCCTGGTGCCACGCATGCTCACGCTGCCCGCGGCGGCCACCACGGTCTCGCTCACCGCCGGGCCGCGCCCCACGCACGGCCCCACCCCGATCGACCTCACCGTCCGCCTCGCCGCGCCCGACCCGGCCACGCTCGGCGCCGCGAGCCAGGCGCTGCGCAAGGTGGTGTCGGCCGAGCACGCGCACGTCCGCCGGCTCGATGGCGAGCACCTGATGGGCCTGGCCGCCACCCTCCCACTCGGCGGCAGCGGCGCGCCGTCGCCCGTGCCCGGCGTGCCGCCCGAGGTGCAGCCGGCAGACTATTCCGACGGCCTGCTCCTGCCGGTCGGAACTTCGGGGCTGATGCTGGGCCGCAACCGGCAGGGCAACCCCGTGGTGACCCGGCTGTTCCGCCCCGAGCAGACCCGCGTGTTGCTGGTCGGCGGCGTGCGCTGTGCCCAGCTGATCTCGCTGCGGGCGATGGCGCTGGGCGCCCGGGTGGTGGTGCAGACCGCCCGCCCGCAGGCGTGGGAGCCGTTCGTGCGGGGCGCGGCTGTGCCCGGCGAGTCGATCGCCGTGGTGCCGCCCGGCCGGGCCTTCGAGATCGCCCCCGGCTCGGCCCTGCACCCGCTGCTGGTCGTCGTCGACGTGGGCCCGGTGGGCGCCGACAACCGGCCCGGCGCGGGCTGGCAGGCCACGCTCGTGGTGCGCGACGACTTCGGGGCCGCCGACGTCGACGTGGCCTCCCGCGCCGACCTGCTTGTGCTCCAGCCGCTGCGGCCCGACGAGGCGACGCTGCTCGGGGGCGCGCTCGGCCTCGGCGAGGTGGCGCAGTGGATGACCCGGATCCGCCCCGACATGGTCGGCGTCGTCAACCGGCGCGCGGTGCGGTGGGCGGCGCTGGCCGAGACGCCCATCGAGGGCCAGCTGATCGGCGCGCCCACGCGCTGAAAAGGTATCGCCGATTGGCATGATCGTGACACCATCCCGTGCCATGGGAATCCTCATCCGGCTGGTGGTCACCGCCGTCTCGCTGTGGATCGCGACTCTCGTGATCAGCGGGATAGAGCTGACCACCGATTCCGTCCCGAAGAAGATCGGGACACTCCTGGCCGTCGCGGTCATCTTCGGCATCGTCAACGCGGTGCTCCGGCCGATCATCAAGGTGATCGGCTGCGGGCTCTACGTCCTCACGCTCGGCCTGATCGCGATCGTGGTCAACGGCCTGCTGTTCATGCTGACCAGCTGGATCGCGGGCGAGCTCGACCTGCCGTTCCACGTGGACAGCTTCTGGCCCAGCGCGGTGCTCGGCGCCCTGCTCGTCGGCGTGGTGAGCTGGCTGCTCAACATGCTGGTCCCGGACGGCGGCGACGACTGATCACATGGTGGTAAGGCGCGTACTGGCCATCGATGGATGGAGTGCGACCTGCGCGCCACCGTGAGCTGAGCCATATGCAAGGGGCTGACGCGGGTCGACACCTTACGGTGTTGGCATGAGCGAGGAGCGGCGCGGTTACCTGTACGGCCTGGCGGCGTACGTGCTCTGGGGTTTCTTCCCGATCTACTTCAAGCTGCTCAGGCCGGCCGGCGCGCTCGAGATCCTCGCTCACCGCGTGATCTGGTCCGTCGTCTTCATCAGCCTCCTGCTCGCCGCGGCCCGCAACTGGCGCTTCCTGGTCCGCATCGTGCGCTCACCCAGGCTGTTCGGCGGGATCGCGGCCGCGGCCGTGCTGATCGCGATCAACTGGGGCACCTACATCTACGGCGTCAACTCGTCGCGGGTCGTCGAGACCGCGCTCGGCTACTTCATCACCCCGCTGGTGCTGGTGCTGTTCGGCGTGACCATGGAGCGCGAGCGGCTGCGGGCCTGGCAGTGGGCGGCCGTCGCGGTCGGCGGGATCGCGGTCGTGGTGCTCACCATCGACTACGGCCGCCTGCCCTACATCGCGCTGCTGCTGGCCGCGAGCTTCGGCACCTACAGCCTGGTCAAGAAGAGGCTCAAGCTGCCGCCGGCCGAGGGCCTGTTCGTCGAGTCGTCGGTGCTGGCGATCCCCGCGCTGGTCTACGTGGGCTGGCTGACCGTGGCCGGGCACGCGAAGTTCGGGCACGTGTCGGCGACGCACACCGCGCTGATGATCTTTGCCGGGGTGGCCACCGCGGTGCCGCTACTGCTGTTCGCGGCGTCGGCCAACCGGGTGCCGATGGTCGGGATCGGCATTCTGCAGTACGTGGCGCCGATCCTTCAGCTCGCCTGCGGACTGCTCATCTTCCACGAGCCGATGCCGCCGGCCCGCCTCGCCGGCTTCGGCCTGGTCTGGGTCGCGCTGATCATCTTTACCGTGGACGCGCTGCGCCAGCGGTCGGCGCCCGGCCCGGCAGCCGCCACCGCCGAGCCGGTCGCCGCCCTTCCACCCCGCTGACCCGGAATCAGAAGATCAGGGGACGTCGTAGGCGAGCAGTACCTTGCCGTCGAACCGCACCAGCGCGATCCGGCTGATGCTGCCACGGCCGAAGTGGGTGAAGCCCTGCATGGCGAAGACCGCGCCCGGCTCGGCGTCCCAGGAGCCGATCTGTTCCTGGTCCTCGTCGTGGCCGTACGCGACCAGGCGGAACGTGGACTTCTCGGCCGCCGACGAACTGTAGGTGCAGACCAGGTCGGCCTTGGTGCCGCCGGCGGCGCTGGTCAGCCGTACGGTGGCGGAGACCGGGGAGGACGCGTCGACCCGGGTCATCGCGATCGCGGGGCCGCTCGGCACGGTGCCGGGTGCGGTGGTGTCGCGGGTCCAGGCCAGCACGCCGATGCCGACCAGGCCGACGAGGATGGCCACGGCGACGGAGCTCAGCACCCGTACGCCGAAATTCTTCCTTCTTTTGCCCTTTGCCGCCGGAGGCGCCGCGAGGTCGCGCAGGGACGCGCCGGGGTGATCGGCCGTCAGCGTCGGGTCGAGGAGCTTCGCGAACTCCTTGGCATCGAGCCGGGAGAGCAGGTCGGGCAGCGTCGAGATGTCGGCCACCGCCTCACGGCAGAAGGAGCAGGTCGCCAGGTGCCGTTCGTAGGCGGCACGCTCGGCCGGCGAGAGGGCGCCCAGCACATACGCCCCGTCGTCATGCTCGTGCTCACAGTGCACCCCGTCACCACCCTCCGCTGATCTCCCGCGTGCACCCTGTCTTACGTGGCCGGGCGGCGTGAGGTTCAACGGAGTCTTAGGCCCCCTCGTCAGGCTGCCGTCGACGAGCGATTTGTCGGACTAGCCCCGTAACGGGGCTCAGGCTGTCGCCGACTCGCCCGCCGACAGGGCCTCGGCCACGTTTCGCGCCGCGCCGGTCAGCTTGGCGCGCACCACCCGCGCCGAGGTGAGCATCTCGGCGGCCGGCAGCGAGCAGGCCAGCACCAGCCTGCGCTCGATGTCGCGGTCGGCGACCACCAGCACGGCGGCGCAGGCCAGGCCCTGCCGGAACTGGCCCATCTCGATCTGCATGCCGCGCCGCTCGCCCGCCGCGAGGTCGGCCTCGAGCGCCTCGGGCGTGACCAGGGTGGCCGGGGTGAACTGCCGCATGCCGTAGTCGCGCAGGTAACGCGCGCGCTGATCGGGGGTCAGGGTGGCGAGCAGACACTTGCCCAAGGCGGTGGCATGGCCGCCCTCGTCGAAGCCGGGCGCCATGTCGTCGACGAACGGCGAGCGCGCGCCCTCGGCCGAGGCGGTCACCGCTATGCGGCCACCGACGAAGCGGCCCAGATAGTGGGTGTACCCGGTGTCGAGGGCGGCACGGCGCAGCGCCTCGCCGACCGCGGGCGGGCCGCGGAACGCCGAGACGAGCTCACGATATCGATCGGCGATCTCCAGCCCGACGATGTACGTGCCGTCCTCACGACGGATCACATAGCCCTCGTACGCCAGGGTGCGCACGAGGTGATACGTGGTCGCGACGGTCAACTCGCACCGTCGCGCTATCTGCTTCACGGTGAGTCCGCGCGGGGCCCGACCGACCGACTCGAGGACGCGCAAAGCGCGTGACACGCTCCGAATCAGATCGGACGGCTCCGCCAGGGGGTCGCGCACAGCTACCTCCGACGCCAGGGACTTACACCATATGAATAATCTTCCCCCGACGGAATGCCAAACAGCATGTGGATCACGATCGATTTACACGACGTGTGTGGTCATTTGCACTGAACGCGGTGGGATGCATTCTGCGGGCATAGGCTTCGAACGATGGCTCGGACGCTCCGCAACGCATCGACCAGCGTAAACGTAACCC
This sequence comes from Actinoplanes sp. NPDC051513, assembly GCF_044454685.1. Lineage (NCBI taxonomy): Bacteria > Bacillati > Actinomycetota > Actinomycetes > Micromonosporales > Micromonosporaceae > Actinoplanes > Actinoplanes sp. NPDC051513. The sequence goes on along the minus strand of NZ_JBITDW010000010.1, from coordinate 109,764 downwards.
GCCCCGCGCAAGCGGCGGCCGGTGCGCTCACCACGACGGTCGCGGTCGCCTTCCCGGTCTTCCTGGTCGGCGGCCTCGCCGTGCAGGTAAGTGATGATCTTCGATTTTCTCCGGCGGGGCTCGGCATCGCGGTCTCGGCGTACTTCGGGGTCAGCGCGCTGGCGTCGCTGCCGGCCGGGTGGCTGGTCGAGCGGTACGGGGCCGCGCGGATCTCCCGGTACGGCATCGCGCTCTCGGCGGCCTCGATGATCGGGATAGCGGTGGCGGCGAATGCACTGTGGAGCCTCGTCGCGATCCTCGCGCTCGGGGCGGGGGCCAACGCGATGGGTCAGCTCGCCAGCAACACCAGCCTGTCGCGGCACGTGCCGCCGGGGCGGCAGGGGCTGTCGTTCGGCGTGAAGCAGGCCGCCATCCCGGTCAGCACGCTGCTGGCGGGCGCGGCGGTGCCGACGGTCGCCCTGACCCTGGGATGGCGGTGGGCCTTCGTCATGGGCGGCCTGCTCGCGGCGGCGGCGCTCCCGCTGGTCCCATCCGAGGGCACTCGTCCGCATATTTCCCGAAATATAGTGGAAAAGCAGGCGACTGGGGCGCTCGTCGTGATCGGGCTCGCCGCCACGCTGGCCGCCGGCTCGGCCAACGCGCTCGGCACGTTCCTCGTCGACTCGGGGGTGGCGCGCGGCATCGCCCCGGGGCCGGCCGGACTCTCGCTCACGCTGGGCAGCGCGGTCTGCGTGGCGGCCCGGATCTTCGGCGGCTGGCAGGCCGACCGCCGCCCGGGCCGGCAGGTGGGCGTGATCGCCGGCCTGCTGGCCTGCGGGGCCGCCGGACTGGGCCTACTCGCCGTTCCGGGCCCGCTCCCCCTGATCGCCGGTGTGGTCCTCGGTTTCGGGCTCGGCTGGTCGTGGCCGGGGCTGATGAACTTCGCAGTGGTCCGGCTCCACCCGCAGGCGCCGGCCGCCGCCACCTCGATCACGCAGACGGGCGTGTACGCCGGCGGCTGTGTGGGGCCGCTGGGGCTGGGCGCGGTCGCCGCCCTCGCCGGTTACCCGACCATGTGGATCGTCGCGGCCGTGGCGATGGTGAGCGCGGCCGCCCTGATGCTGCTGGGCAGCCGCATGCTCCACCCACACGAGTAACTAGCTTGTGCGGTCGGCGATGAAGTCGCAGAGCGCCTCCATCGCGCGCTTCGCCTCGCCGGACGGCAGTGGCGCCAGCTGAGCCCGCGCCTCTTCCGCATAACTCCGCACGGTTTCGCGCGCCCGCTTCATCGCCGCCGACTCGCGCAGCAGCGTCAGCGCCTCGGCGTGCAAGGCGTCGTCGGTGATCGGGCCGGTCGCCAGGATCTCGCGCAGCCGCACCGCGGAGGCGTCGGTGTCGTCGCCGGCCAGCGCGTACAGCACCGGGAGCGTCGCCACACCCTCGCGCAGGTCGGTGCCCGGGGTCTTGCCGGACTGCACCGACTCGGAAGCGATGTCGAGCAGGTCGTCGGAGAGCTGGAAAGCGATGCCGATCGTCTCGCCGTAGCCCGCGAGGGCCTCGACGTGCTCGGTCGACGCGCCCGAGAACAGGCCGCCGAAGCGCGCCGACGTGGCGATCAGCGAGGCCGTCTTCTCGGTGATGACGTGCAGGTAATGCTCGATCGGGTCTTCGTCGCGGGCGCCCACCGTCTCGGCGATCTGCCCGTGCACGAGCCGCGCGAACGTGCGCGCCTGCAGGTGGACGGCCTCGGGGCCGAGCGAGGCGGCGATGTCGGCCGCGCGGGCGAACAGGTAGTCGCCCACGAGGATGGCCACCGAGTTGCTCCAGCGCGAGTTGGCGCTGGGCGCCCCCCGCCGCACGGGCGCCTCGTCCATGACGTCGTCGTGGTAGAGCGTCGCCAGGTGGGTCAGCTCGACCACATTGGCCGCCGCGATGATCTCGGGCGCCTGCGGATCGCCGAACTGCGCCCCGAGCGCCACGAGCAGCGGACGGAAGCGTTTGCCACCGGCATCGGCGAGATGCCGCGCAGCCTCGGCCACCAACGGATCGGCGCTGGCCACGTTGGCCCGCAGCGCCTCCTCGACGGCGGCCAGCGTCGACGTGACCGACGCATCGACGACGGGGTCGATGTCGAGGCCGAGCGACGAGAGCGTCATATCACCGGTGCTCACCACGCTTTCACGATGCCATATGGGCCCGACACTTCCCGCATCCGGGGTGTCGGATACAAGATCAAAATCAAAATCAGACATGGGTACGCGGTCGGCACGGCACCCGCCGTGCCGGCCCGGCCGGGTGGGTGGTCACGCTCCACGCGCGCCACCGGGCGGGCCCAGTGGTACATCTTCGACAAATGGCTCGCCGTTAGTCGCGGCACCCGCCGGTGTTGCAGGGCAGATCGCGGCCCCTGACCCGGGGGCGAGGCACCTGCGGTTGTGGTCGGCCGGCGGCCGTACGGAAAGAAATGCGCAGGCAGGCACCGGCGTGAGCGAACGTCGGGGTTATCAGTTTCGGACGGTACGCGAACGGGCCCCGGCAACAAGCCAGGGCCCGTCACAGCGAGGGATCAGCGGACGAACTGCGCCGCGTCGCGGGTCAGGTCGATCAGCGGGGCCGGGACGACGCCCAGCGCCAGCGTGGCGATCACGCCGATCGCCAGGGCCGCCGACGTGAGGAAGCCGGGGATGGACACCGTCGGGGTGGTCTCGCCCGGCTCGCTCAGCCAGAGCAGCACGATCACCCGCAGATACGGGAACGCGATCAGCATGCTGGTGATCACGCCGACGATGACGAGCCAGGTCTGCCCACCTTCGACCGCCGCGCCGAAGACCGCGAACTTGCTGGTGAAGCCGCTGGTCAGCGGGATGCCGGCGAAGGCGAGCAGGATGAACGAGAAGGTGAGGGCGAACAGCGGGCTCTTGCGTCCGAGGCCGGCCCAGCGGGACAGGTGGGTGGCCTCGCCGTCCGCGTCGCGCACCAGCGTGATGATGCCGAAGGCGGCGAGCACCGAGAAGCCGTAGGCGACCAGGTAGAACATCGTGCCGCTCAGGCCGTCCTTGTTGAGCGCCAGGACGCCCACGAGGAGGTAGCCGGCGTTGGCGATCGAGGAGTAGGCCAGCAGCCGCTTCATGTCGGTCTGCGTCACCGCGAGGACGGCGCCGACCAGCATGGTGAGGACCGCGACGGTGCCGAGAACCGGCTGGAAGCCCCAGCGCACCCCCTCGAACGCCACGTACAGGATCCGGAGCAGCGCGCCGAACGCGGCGACCTTGGTGCAGGCCGCCATCAGCGCGGTGATCGGGGTGGGCGCGCCCTGGTAGACGTCGGGCGTCCACACGTGGAACGGCGCCAGCGCGGCCTTGAACAACAGGCCGATGGCGACCAGCGCGAGGCCGGCGTACAGCAGGATCTCGCTCTGGGTCGGGTTGTCGACCGCCGCGTGCACCTGGCTGAGCGAGATGCCGCCCGCGAAGCCGTAGATCAGCGCGACGCCGAACAGGAAGAACGCCGACGCGTACGAGCCGAGCAGGAAGTACTTGAGCGCGGCCTCCTGGCTGAGCAGGCGGCGCCGGCGGGCGAGCGCGCACAGCAGGTAGAGCGGCAGCGAGAAGACCTCGAGCGCCACGAACATGGTCAGCAGGTCGTTCGCCGAGACGAACAGCAGCATGCCGCCGAGCGCGAACAGCGTCAGCGGGTAGACCTCGGTCGCGCCGGGCTGGTCGCCGGCCTGCCGCAGGTCTTTCTGCGAGCCGACGGTGATCGCGGCCTGCGAGACGAACGCGCCGCCCCGCTCGATCGACCGCTCGCCGATCAGCATCAGCGAGACCGCGCCGAGCACCAGGATCGCGCCCTGCAGGAACAGCGTGGGCCCGTCGACGGCGACCGCGCCGCCGATGGTGACCTTCCGCGTGCCGTGCTGGACGATCACCATGACGAACGCCGCGACGATCGCCAGGAAGGAGAGGCCCAGCTGGACCGCGTGCCGCGACTTGCGCGGGACCGCCGCCTCGACGAGAACACCGACGCAGGCGACCCCGAAGAGGATCAGCATCGGCGACAGCGCGCCGTAATCGATGGCGGGAAGTTTGAGAGCTTCCATGGCTAGCGCGCCCCTCCGTTAGCAACGACCGACGTCGGGCCCGGGTCGGTCTTTCCGACGTCCTGCATGGTCGCCTGCACCGCCGGATTGATCACATCGGTGACCGGCTTCGGGTAGAAGCCGAGCAGGATGAGCAGGAGGATCAGCGGCGCGACCACGACCTTCTCCCGCAGGGTGATGTCCTTGCGCATCGCCGGGACCTCTTCGAGGGCCGGGTTCAGCGTGCCCTGGGTGGTGCGCTGCACCATCCAGAGGACGTAGGCGGCGGCGAGGATGATGCCCGCGGTCGCGATGACGGCGTACGCCTTGTGCACCGTGAACGTGCCGATCAGCACCAGGAACTCGCTGATGAACGGCGCCGTGCCCGGCAGGGCCAGCGAGGCGAGACCGGCGAAGAGCAGCACGCCGGCCAGGACCGGGGTGAGCTTGCCGGCGCCGCCGAAGTCGCTGACCAGGCTGGAGTTGCGCCGGGCCACGTACATGCCGACCACGATGAACAGCAGGCCGGTGGCCAGGCCGTGGTTCACCATGTACAGCACCGCCCCGGTGCCGGCCTGGGTGGTGAAGGCGAAGATGCCGATGCCGATGAAACCGAAGTGGGCGATCGACGTGTACGAGACCAGCCGCTTGAGGTCGTTCTGGCCGATCGCGAGCAGCGCCGCGTAGATGATGCCGATGACCGCGAGCACCAGCGCAGCCGGCGCGAACCAGCGGGACGCCTCCGGGAACAGCGGGAGGCAGTAGCGCAGGATGCCGAAGGTGCCGACCTTGTCCATCACGCCGACCAGCAGCGCGGCCGCGCCCGCCGGGGCGGCGCCACCGGCGTCGGGCAGCCAGGTGTGGAACGGGAAGAATGGCGCCTTGATCGCGAAGGCCACGAAGAAGCCGAGGAACAGCCAGCGGGCGGTGTTCTGGTCGATCGAGTTGACCGACTCGATCAGCTTGGCGAAGTCGAACGTGTGCCCGCTGACCACCCAGAGGCCGATCACCGAGGCCAGCATGAACAGACCGCCGACCAGGCTGTAGAGGAAGAACTTGACCGCCGCGTACTGCCGGCGGGGCCCGCCGAACGACCCGATGATGAAGTACATCGGGATCAGCATGACCTCGAAGAACACATAGAAGAGGAACACGTCGGCGGCCGCGAAGACGCCGATCATCGTGAACTCGAAGGCCAGCAGGAGCGCGAAGTAGACCGGCGCGGAGCGCTTCTCCTGATCGACGTCGTTCCAGGACGCGAGGATCACGACCGGGGTGAGCACCGCGATCAGCATCAGCATGACGAGCGCGATGCCGTCGGCCGCGAAGGTGAAGCGGGCGTCCCAGGAGGGGATCCACGCGTACGACTCGTGGAACTGGAACCGGTCGCCGTCGACCTTGAAGGCCACCCACATGAAGATGCTGAGCACCAGCACGACGAGCGACCAGATCAGCGCGATCTGCTTCGCCAGCTCGGCGTTGCGGCGCGGGATCGCGGCGACCACGATCGCGCCGACCAGGGGCAGCAGGGTCAGGATGCCGAGAAACGGAAAGCCGCTCATGCGAGCCACCCCAACTGGATCGCGAGGAAGGCGCCGACCACGAGCAGGGCGCCGGTGAGCATGGAGAGGGCGTACGACCGGACGAAGCCGGTCTGGAGCCTTCGTAGCCGGCCGGAACTGCCGCCGACGCCGGCCGCGATGCCGTTCACGATGCCGTCGATTCCCCTGTTGTCGAGGTAGACCAGCGCCCGGGTCAGGTAGATGCCGGGCCGCTCGAACACCGCCTCGTTGAACGCGTCGGTGTACAGGTTGCGCCGGGCCGCCGTGACGACCGCGCCGGCCGGCTGCTCCTGCAGAGCGGTGCCGCGGCGGAAGAGCGCGTAGGCCAGGCCCGCGCCGGCGACCGAGAGAACCAGCGTGAGCGTGGAGATCACGTACTTGTTCATGACCGGGCTGTGCTCGCCCTCGCCGGTGACCGGCTCGAGCCACTGCGGGATGGCCGACTGACGGCTGAGCAGGAAGCCGGCGACGATCGAGCCGAGGGCCAGCAGCATCAGCGGAATCGTCATGATCAGCGGCGACTCGTGCGGGTGCTTGTTCTCCTCGGTGTAGCGCTCAGGGCCGTGGAACGTCAGCACGTAGAGCCGGGTCATGTAGAACGCGGTCAGGCCGGCGCCGAGCAGCGCGGCCGTGCCGAACAGCCAGGACGTCCAGTCACCGCGGGAGTAGGCCGCCTCGATGATCGGATCCTTCGAGAAGAAGCCGGACAGCGGCGGAATGCCGATGATCGCGAGCCAGCCCATCATGAAGGTGAGCCAGGTCCACCTCATGTACTTGCGCAGGCCGCCGAAGCGCCGGATGTCGACCTGGTCGTGCATGCCGTGCATGACCGAGCCGGCCCCGAGGAACATGTTGGCCTTGAAGAAGCCGTGCGCGAGCAGGTGGATGATCGCCAGCGCGTACGCCCCGCCACCGATGCCGACACCCAGGAACATGTAGCCGATCTGGCTGACCGTCGACCAGGCCAGGACCCGCTTGATGTCGTCCTTGGCGGCGCCGATGATGCAGCCCATCAGCAGCGTGAGCGCGCCGACGCTGACCACGATCGTCTGCATCGTGGTGTTCGCCGAGAAGATGTAGTTGGAGCGGGCGACCAGGTAGACGCCCGCGGTGACCATGGTCGCGGCGTGGATGAGGGCCGAGACCGGGGTCGGACCCTCCATGGCGTCGGGCAACCACGCCTGCAGCGGGAACTGGCCGGACTTACCGGCCGCGCCGAGCAGCAGCAGAATGCCCAGGATCAGGACGGTCGTGGCCGACAGCGAGCTGACCCCGTTGAAGACCTCGGCGTACTGGGTGGTGCCGAGCTGGGCGAACATCACGAAGATGCCGATGGCCAAGCCGGCGTCGCCGACCCGGTTCATCAGGAACGCCTTCTTGCCGGCGGTGGCCGCGGACGGCCGGGTGTACCAGAACGAGATCAGCAGGTACGAGGCGAGACCGACGCCCTCCCAGCCGAAGTAGAGCATCACGTAGTTGTTGCCGAGGACCAGCAGCAACATCGCCGCGACGAAGAGGTTGAAGTAGCCGAAGAACTTGCGGCGTCCCGGGTCGTGCTCCATGTAGCCGACCGCGTACAGGTGGATCAGCGAGCCGACGCCCGTGATCAGCAGGACGAAGACGCCGGACAGCGGGTCGAACAGCATGCCGAAGTCGACATGCAACCCACCGACGGAGATGAAGTCCCACATGCTCAGCTCGGCCGACCGGTGCTCGGCGTCGAGCCCGGCGAGACTGAAGAAGAAGATCAGCCCCAGCACGAACGAGGCCGCCACCGCGAGGACGCCTAGCCAGTGTCCCCACTTGTCGGCCCGCTTGCCGAGGAGCAGCAGGACCGCGGCGCTGGCAAGCGGAATGGCCACCAAAAGCCAGATTCCGCTCAACGCTCCCGTCGCGTGGGCATACTCCACTGTCTGTTCCACAGGAAGGCCCCTTTAGTACTTAAGAAGGTTCGCGTCGTCGACGCTCGCCGAGCGTCGCGTACGGAAGATCGACATGATGATGGCGAGACCCACCACGACCTCGGCCGCCGCGACGACCATCACGAAGAACGAGATGATCTGACCGTCGAGGGTGCCGTTGATCCGGCTGAAGGTGACCAGCGCCAGGTTCGCCGCGTTGAGCATGAGCTCGATGCACATGAACAACACGATCGCGTTGCGGCGGATGAGCACCCCGGTCGCGCCGATGGTGAAGAGGATCGCCGCGAGGATGAGGTAGTAGTCGGGAGTCACTGCGCCACCTTTATCGAAGACCAACGCTCCGCGCTCATTTTTCGGTTCCCTTCGGAGCCGCTTCCTGGGCGGTCAGCTCACGCACGGGCAGGATCGGCGAGATGCTCCGCTCGCTGCCGTTGCCGTCGGGCAGCCGCGCGGGCGCAGCGACCGACATCGTGTTGGCGTAGACGCCTGGGCCCGGCTTCGGGCCGGGATAGTTGCCCGGCCGGAACCGCCGGGTCATGCGGGTGACCTGGTCCATGATGTCGGCCTTGGCCCGCTCGACGTGCGCCATCACCATCGCGCCGACCGCCGCCGTGATCAGCAGGGCCGACGTGATCTCGAAGGCGAAGACGTAGCGGGTGAACAGCAGACTGGCCAGACCCTGCACGTTGCCGCCGTGCTCGGCGTTCGCCTGGGTGAGACCGACCGCCGGGAGGTCGCCGACCCCCCGGGCGAGGCCGGTGGCGACCAGCGCCGCGAAGCCCACGCCGAGGACGACGGCCGCGACCCGTTGCCCGCGTAACGTCTCGATCAACGAGTCGGAGGCGTCCCGGCCGACCAGCATGAGCACGAAGAGGAACAGCATCATGATCGCGCCGGTGTAGACGATGATCTGCACCATGCCGAGGAACGGCGCCGAGTTGACCACGTACATGAAGCCCAGGCAGAGCATGGTCAGCACGAGCCAGAGCGCGGAGTGCACCGCGTTACGGGCGAGCACCATGCCGAGCGCGCCGATCACCGAGATCGTGCCGAGGATCCAGAAGGCCCACGCCTCGCCGGTCGATACGTGGCTCATCGCACGCCCTCCGTGGCTCCGCCGACTGATAGTCCAGGCTTGGGTAGAGGCCCAGCCTCGCCCGTTCCGTCGGCAGCCTCGTTGGTCGCCCACGGCGCGCGTTCGGCGCCGGCCGAGGTGCCCGGGTTGGTGAGCGCCCCGAGGTAGTAGTCCTTGTCGGTCTCGCCCAGGCGCATCGGGTGCGGCGGCTGCTCCATTCCCGGCAGCAGCGGCGCCAGCAGTTCCTTCTTCGTGAAGATCAGGTCCTGCCGGCTGTCGCGGGCCAGCTCGTACTCGTTGCTCATGGTCAGCGAACGGGTCGGGCAGGCCTCGATACAGAGTCCGCAGAAGATGCAGCGCGCGTAGTTGATCTGGTAGATCTTCGCGTACCGCTCACCGGGCGAGAATCGCTCCTCCTCGGTGTTGTCGCCGCCCTCGACGTAGATCGCATCGGCCGGGCAGGCCCAGGCGCACAGCTCGCAGCCGATGCACTTCTCGAGGCCGTCCGGGTGCCGGTTGAGGATGTGCCGCCCGTGGTAGCGCGGCGCCGGGGTGGGCGGGGAGAACGGGTAGTCGGTGGTGATGACCTTGCGGAACATGTGCGCGAAGGTCACACCGAAGCCCTTGAAGGAACCCGTGAACGTCCCCACATCACACCTCCTTGGTTTCGGATTCGCCGCCGACGGTGGCGGGGGTGCGTTCGGCCACCGCGCGGCGTGCCCGCGGGCTCGGGGGTATCTGTAGATCCATCGGTGGCACCGGGAAGCTGCCCGGTGGACGGGCCGCCAGCTGTTCCTCGATGGAGATCTGCCGCGGCTTGCGGGCCGCCGGCCAGAAGAGGGCGACCAGCAGGACGACGACCACGATGCCGCCGATCGACAGCCACTTGGTGCGGTCGGCGAGCTCGTTGTTCGCGACCTTGACGTACGAGAGGAAGAGGATCCACACCAGGTTGACCGGGATGAGGACCTTCCACCCGAAGCGCATGAACTGGTCGTACCGCATCCGGGGAAGCGTGGCCCGCAGCCAGATGAAGCCGAACAGGAAGATCAGCACCTTGGCGAAGAACCAGATCATGCCGAACCAGCCGGAGTTGGCGCCCGCCCAGACCGCGGTGATCGGCCATGGTGCACGCCACCCACCGAGGAAGAGCGTGGTACAAAACGCCGACACGGTGATCATGTTGATGTACTCGGCCAGGAAGAACATGGCGAACTTGAACGACGAGTACTCGGTGTGGAAGCCGCCGACCAGCTCGGACTCGGCCTCGGGGAGGTCGAACGGCGCCCGGTTGGTCTCGCCGACCGCCGAGATCATGTAGATCACGAAGCTGGGGAGCAGCAGCACCGCGTACCAGCTCGGCGTGGTCAGGTCCATGCCGAGGAAGTGGAAGGGGTTGCCCTCGGCCTGCGCCTTCACGATCTGCGAGGTGCTCATCGTGCCGGCGGTCATGAAGACCGCGACGATCGAGAGGCCCATCGCGACCTCGTACGAGATCATCTGCGCGCTCGACCGCAGGCCACCCAGCAGCGGGTAGGTCGAGCCGGACGCCCAGCCGGAGAGCACCACGCCGTACACGCTCATCGAGGAGCAGGCCAGCAGCACCAGCACCGAGACCGGCACGTCGGTGAGCTGCAGCGCGGTCTTGTGGCCGAACATGCTGACCACGCCGCCGAACGGGATCACCGCGAACGCCGTGAAGGCCGTCGTACAGGAGATCACCGGCGCGATGAAATAGACCACCTTGTCGGCGGTCTTCGGGATGATCTCTTCCTTGAACGGAAGCTTCAGGCCGTCGGTGAGGCTCTGCAGCCAGCCCTTGGGTCCGACCTGGTTGGGGCCCGGCCGGACCGCCATCCGGGCCACGACCTTGCGCTCATAGTTGATCGTGAACAGGGTCAGCAGCAGGAGGAGCACGAAGACGCCGACCAGCTTGATCAGGACGATCCACCAGACGTCGTTCTCGAACGACTCGAGCGTCGGGTCCTGGGCGTGCGCCGCCACAACCATGGAGATCATGCGTTTGCCCCCTCGGCGAGGATCGGGCCTGGAACGCCGGCGGTGAGCCGGACGATCGCCCCCGAAGTGACGCCGAGGCTGCGACGCAGTGTCGAACCCGGCGAGTTGGTGGGAAGCCACACCACCTGCGGGGGCAGGTCGGTGATCGCGGCCGGGAGCGAGATGCCACCCCGGTCGGTGCTCACGGTGACGATGTCGCCCTCGGCCACGCCGAGCGACTCGGCGAGGTCCTTGCCGATCCGGACGACCGGCGGCCGGGCCGTGCCCTTGAGCACGTCGTCGCCGTCGAGCAGCGAGCCCATGTCGATCAGGTGGTGCCAGGTGGCGAGCACGGCCTCGCCGGCGGCGGGCGCCTTGGCCGCGGCCGGGGCCACCGTCGGCAGCGCCGGGCGGTCGGCCTTGCTCGGCGGCATGGCGCCCAGCTCGCGCCGGATCGCCATCACGTCGCCGGTGCCCAGCGAGATGCTTTTAGTCGTTCCTAGGGCGGTGGCGGGGTGGTTGGACGAGACGTCGAGCAGGGCCGCGATCGCCTCGAGCACCCGGCCGTCGGTCATCGCCGTGGTCGGCAGGACGGTCTCGAACGAGCGGAGCCGGCCCTCCCAGTCCATGAAGGTGCCCGACTTCTCCTGGGCCGGAGCCACCGGGAGCACCACGTCGGCCCGGCGGGTGACCGCGCTGCCGCGGATCTCGAGGCTGACCACGAAGCCGGCCTTGTCGAGCGCTTGCTCGGCGAGGCGCGGGTCGGCCAGGTCGGACGGGTCGACGCCCGCGACCAGCAGGCCGCCGAGCTCGCCCTTCGCGGCGGCCGCGACGATCGCGTCGGTGTCGCGGCCCGGCTTGCTGGGCAGGCCGCCGGCCTCGACGTCCCAGGCCAGCGAGAGCTCGGCGCGGGCCGCCGGGTCGGCGACCGGACGGCCGCCGGGGAGCAGGTTGGGCAGGCAGCCGGCGTCGACGGCGCCACGGTCGCCGGCCCGGCGCGGCACCCACGCGAGGCGGGCGCCGGTGCGCTCGGCCGCCGCGGCCGCCGCGGAGAGCCCGCCCGGCACGGTGGCCAGGCGCTCGCCGACGATCAGCAGCGCGCCCGGCGTGGCGAGCGCCGCGGCCACGGCCGGGTCGTCGGCCAGGATCCTGGCCTCCTCGCCGGGGGCGGCCGCGACGAGCGACGCGCTGATCTTGGTGAAGCCGCGGGTCAGATACGGCGCGACCGCCGTGACCCGGAGCCTGCCCTTGTCGGCGGCCTTGCGCAGCCGCAGGAAGAGGATGGGGCACTCCTCCTCCGGCTCGAGCCCGACGATGACCGCGACCGGGGCCTTCTCAACGTCCTCGTAGGTCACGTCGGAGACCCCGCCGGCCACCGAGGCGGCCAGGAAGTCGGCCTCCTCGGCGCTGAGCGGGCGGCTCCGGAAGTCGATGTCGTTGGTGCCGAGCGCGACCCGGGCGAACTTCGCGTACGCGTACGCGTCCTCCACCGTGAGCCGGCCGCCCGTCAGCACCCCGACGCCGCCGGCGGCCTTGGCCGCCTTGAGACCCTCGGCCGCCGCGAGCAGCGCCTCGCTCCAGGAGGCCTCGCGCAGCTCACCGCTGCGGGAGTCGCGGATCAGCGGGTTCATGATGCGGTCGTTGGCGGTGGCGTAGCGGAAGCCCCACCGGCCCTTGTCGCAGTTCCACTCCTCGTTGACCGCCGGGTCGTCGCCGGCCAGGCGGCGCAGCACCTTGCCGCGGCGGTGGTCGGCGCGCATCGAGCAGCCGGCCGCGCAGTGCTCGCACGCGGTCGGCGTGGAGACCAGGTCGAACGGGCGGGCCCGGAAGCGGTACTGCTCGCCGGTGAGCGCGCCCACCGGGCAGATCTGGATGGTGTTGCCGGAGAAGTACGAGTTGAAGGCGACATCCCCCTCGCCCTCGCCGACCTGCCCGTCGCCGGTGCCCCGGCCGCCGAAGAAGTCGTCCCGGTACACGTTGATCTGCTCAGCCGAGGAGCGGTCCATCAGGTCGATGAACTTGTCGCCGGCGATCTCCTCGGAGAACCGCGTGCAGCGCTGGCACAGGATGCAGCGCTCGCGGTCGAGCAGCACCTGGCTGGAGATGTGGATCGGCTTCTCGTACTCCCGCTTGTGCTCGTGGAAGCGGGACTCGGCGCGGCCGTTGGACATCGCCTGGTTCTGCAGCGGGCACTCGCCACCCTTGTCGCAGGTCGGGCAGTCCAGCGGGTGGTTGGCGAGCAGGAGCTCCATCACGCCGTGCTGGGCCTTGTCGGCCACCTCGGAGGTGAGCTGCGTGTGCACCACCATGCCCTCGGCGACCGCCTGCGTGCAGGAGGCGACCGGCTTGCGCTGGCCCTCGATCTCGACCAGGCACTGGCGGCAGGCGCCGGCCGGGGCGAGCAGCGGGTGGTCGCAGAACCGGGGAATCGCGATGCCCATCCGCTCGGCGACCCGGATGACCAGCTCGCCCTTCTCGGCGGTGACCGCGATCCCGTCGATGGTCAGCGTGACGGTATCCGTCTTCTTGGCTACGTCGGTCATCAGTGAGCTCCAACCAGGGCCTTAGCCGACAAGCGCGGAGCTGTGCGGCCCTCGATGTAGTCCAGGTAGTCCTGGCGGAAGAACTTCAACGTCGAGATGACCGGCGTGGCCGCGCCGTCGCCCAGACCGCAGAACGACCGGCCGAAGATGTTGTCGGCGGTGTCCTGCAGGGTGTCGAGGTCGGCGTAGGTGCCCTCGCCGGAGAGGATCCGCCGGTAGGTGCGGACCATCCAGTAGTTGCCCTCGCGGCACGGCGTGCACTTGCCGCACGACTCATGGTGGTAGAACTCCAGCCACCGCCAGGTCGCGTAGACCGGGCAGTCCTGGTCGCCGAAGATCTGCATGGCCGTGGTGCCCAGCAACGAGCCCTGCGCGGCGACGCCCTCGAAGTCCATCGGGGTGTCGATGTGCTCGGCCGTCAGCAACGGGGTCGACGAGCCGCCCGGCGTCCAGAACTTCAGGGTGTGCCCGGGCTTCATGCCGCCGGCGAGCTCGATCAGCTCGCGCAGCGTGATGCCGAGGCCGCACTCGTACTGGCCCGGGTTGGCGATCCGGCCGGAGAGCGAGTAGATCATCGGGCCGGTCGACTTCTCGGAGCCCATGCTGCGCCACCAGTCGGCGCCGCCCAGCACGATGTAGGGCACGCTGGCGATGGTGCCGACGTTGTTGACCACCGTCGGGCTCGCGTACAGGCCGGCGATGGCCGGGAAGGGCGGGCGCAGCCGGGGCTGGCCGCGGAAGCCCTCCAGCGAGTCGAGCAGCGCGGTCTCCTCGCCGCAGATGTACGCGCCGGCGCCCGAGTGCACGACCAGGTCGAGGTCGAAGCCCGAGCCCAGGATGTTCGTGCCGAGGTAGCCCTTCGCGTACGCCTGCTTGACGGCGGCCCGCAGCCGGCGGGCCGCGTGCACCGCCTCGCCGCGGATGTAGATGAAGGCGCGGTTGGCCCGGATCGCGTACGAGGCGATGATCGCGCCCTCGATCAGCGAGTGCGGGTCGTAGGTCATCAGGGGCAGGTCCTTGCAGGTGCCCGGCTCGCCCTCGTCGGCGTTGATGACCAGGTAGTGCGGCTTGCCGTCGCCCTGCGGGATGAAGCCCCACTTGAGACCGGTGGGGAAGCCCGCGCCGCCGCGGCCGCGCAGGCCAGAGTCTTTCACCAGCTGGATCAGGTCGTCGGGGTGCACGTCGAGCGCCTTCTTGAGCGCCGCGTAGCCGTCCAGCCGCTCATAGACGTCGATCTTCCAGGCGTCCGGCGAGAGCCAGCGCTTGGTGAGGACGGGGGTCAGCTTCTCGAGAACCTCACGCCGTGGCTGAGTCACTTCTGCTCCTCGTTGCCGACGCTGTCGCCGGCCGGCTTGGCGTCACCGGCGGGCTTGTTGCTCGCGACCCCGGCGGCCTCGGCGGGGTTCGCCGGGGCGGGCGAGGCGACCTCGGTGGTGCCGGTCTTGTCCGGCGTGCCGCCGGTGGGGTTGCGCGCCTCGGCGGTGCGCACCTCCGGGTCCTTGGCGTCCCCGGCGTCGATTGGCCTGCCCGAGTTGCGGTGTTCTGTGACCTTGCCCGCGACCGCCTTCACGGCGCCGGCCGCCTTCTCGGCGGCCATGGCGACCTTGCCCTTGCTCTCCTCGCGGGGCGCGGGCTTGGTCTTGTTGATCGGGGCGTCGAGGTTGAAGTTCGGCACCGCGATCCCGTGCTGCTGGGCCAGGGTCACGCCGCGCAGGGTGGATGCGCCGGCCGGTCCGTCGCCGACCGCGCCGTCCCGCTCGTCGGTGAAGCCGGCGAGCTGGTGCTGCATCTCCTTGAGCGAGCAGATCCGGGCGCCGCGTGTAGGCGTCGGCAGCTCGCCCTTGCGGAGGCTGTCGGTGAGCGCGATCGCGGTCTCCGGAGTGGCCTCGTCGATGGCGAAGTCGTAGTTGACCGTCACCACCGGCGCGTAGTCGCAGGCCGCCAGGCACTCGGCGTGCTCGAGCGTGATCCGGCCGTCGGCCGTGGTCTCGTCGTGGCCCACACCCAGGTGGTCGTTGAGCCGGTCGTAGACCTCCTGGCCGCCCATCATGTTGCAGAGCGTGTTGGTGCAGACGCTGACCAGGTACTCGCCGGTGGGGCGACGCTTGTACATGGTGTAGAACGTGGCGACCGCGCCGACCTGGGCCTTGGTGATGCCCAGCACCTCGGCGCAGAAGGCCACGCCGCCGGGGCTGACGTGGCCCTCCTCGGTCTGCACCAGGTGCAGCAGCGGAAGCAGCGCCGAGCGGCTGCGGCCCTCCGGGTAGCGCGCGATGATCTCGAGCGCGGCGGGAAGCAGCTTCTCCGCGAGCGGCGCTGCTGCCGGGGAGAACTCGATTGTCGTGTCGGACATTTAGCGGTCACACCCACCCATCACGGGGTCCAGGGATGCGCCGCCGGCGATGACGTCGGCCAGCAGCGCGCCTTCGGCCATCGCCGGGATGGCCTGCAGGTTCACGAAGCTCGGGTCGCGCATGTGCACCCGGTACGGATGAGTGCCGCCGTCCGAGACCGCGTGCACACCGAGCTCGCCGCGCGGGGCCTCGATGCCGATGTAGACCTGGCCGGGCGGCACCCGGAAGCCCTCGGTCACGAGCTTGAAGTGGTGGATCAGCGACTCCATCGACTGACCCATGATCTTGGCGACGTGCTCGAGCGAGTTGCCCATGCCGTCGATGCCGACCGCGAGCTGGGCCGGCCAGGCGATCTTCTTGTCCGCGATGAAGATCGGGCCGGGCTTGAGCCGCTCGAGAGCCTGCTCCACGATCTTGAGCGACTCCCGGATCTCGGCGATCCGCACCTGGTAGCGGCCCCACACGTCGGCGGTGGTCGCCGTCGGCACGTCGAACTCGTAGTTCTCGTAGCCGCAGTAGGGCAAGGTCTTGCGCAGGTCCCAGGCCAGGCCCGAGGCGCGCAGCACCGGGCCGGTGATGCCGAGCGCGAGGCAACCGGTGACGTCGAGGACGGCTACGCCCTGGGTGCGCTCGTGCCAAATGACCTGGCCGGAGAGCATGGCCTCGTACTCCTTGAGCTTCTTCGGCATGTAGACGAGGAAGTCGCGGATCTTCTTGATCGCCGACTCGGGGATGTCCTGCGCGACGCCGCCGGGACGGAAGTACGCGTGGTTCATCCGCAGCCCGGTGGTCTCCTCGAAGATGTCCAGGATGTACTCGCGCTCACGGAAGCCGTACAGCATCATCGAGATCGCGCCGAGCTCCAGACCGGTGGTGCCGAGCCAGACCAGGTGTGACGCGATCCGGTTGAGTTCCATGAAGAGCACCCGGATCGTGGTGGCCCGCTCGGTGATCTGGTCGGTGATGCCGAGCAGCTTCTCCACCGCAAGGCAGTAACCGGCCTCGCTGAACAGCGGCGCGAGGTAGTCGGCCCGGGTCACAAACGTGGTGCCCTGAGTCCAGTTGCGATACTCGAGGTTCTTCTCGATGCCGGTGTGGAGATATCCCACGACGGGACGGACATCGGTGACCGTCTCGCCCTCGAGCTCGAGGACCAACCGGAGCACGCCGTGCGTGGACGGGTGCTGCGGGCCCATGTTGACGACGATCTTCTCGTTCGACAACGGGTCGATGCTGCCGGTGACCGTGTCCCAGTCGCCGCCCGTGACCGTGAAGACGCGGCCCTCGGTGGTCTCTCGCTCAGTTGCATAACCCGATGAAGTCATTGGTAGACCCTCCGCTGGTCAGGAGGCGGAATCTCGGCGCCCTTGTACTCGACGGGCACGCCGCCGAGCGGGTAGTCCTTGCGCTGCGGGTAGCCCTCCCAGTCGTCCGGCATGAGGATCCGGGTCAGGTTGGGGTGGCCGGTGAAAACCACGCCGAACATGTCGTACGTCTCCCGCTCCTGCCAGTCCGCAGTGGGGTAGACGCTGGTCACGCTCGGGACGGGGACGTCGAGGGCAACGGCGACCTCGAGGCGTACGCGTCGGCGGTAGGTCATCGAGGTCAGCTGGTAGGTCACGTGCAGGCGGCGCGGGTCCGCGTTGAGGTAGTCCACGCCGGACACCGACGAGCACAGCTCGAAGCGCAGCGCCTCGTCGTCCCGCATGGTCTGTGCGACCTCGGCGATCTTCTCCGCCTTGATGTGCAGCGTCAGCTCGTCCCGGTCGACCACGACCTTCTCGATCGCGTCGGCGAAGCCCGGGTACGCCTCCTCGAGGGCGTCGGTGACCTCGTCGAAGTAGCTGCCGTACGGCTTGGGGCTGCCGACCACGTCGGGCTTGCGCCGGACCAGGCCGCCGAAGCCGGAGACGTCACCGGTGCCCTGGATGCCGAACATGCCCTTCTGCGGGTTCGGCGGAACCTGGGCCGGGGCGTCGATGTCGGCGCCGACCGGCTCCGCGTTCACCGGGACGCCGCCAGTGGATTCGATGCTCACTTCCCGTCCTTCCGCATGTGCGGCTGCAGCTTCATCCAGTTCTCGATGCGCAGCTGCTCCTCGCGGCCTTCCTTGACGGCCTGCGTCCACTCCGCACGGCGGGTCTTGTCGGCCCGGTAGGAGGAGGGCATCGCGCCGGGGGCGACGATCGGCATCTTGCCGGCGGCCTTGCGCGCCTCGAGCATCTTGCGGCCGTTGGGGCCGAGCGGCTGATGCAGGACCTTCTCGCGCATCTTGAGGATGGCGTCGATCAGCATCTCGGGCCGCGGCGGGCAGCCGGGCAGGTAGATGTCGACCGGGACGATGTGGTCCACGCCCTGCACGATGGCGTAGTTGTTGAACATGCCGCCGGACGACGCGCAAACACCCATGGAAATCACGGAGCGCGGCTCGGGCATCTGGTCGTAGATCTGGCGGACGACCGGCGCCATCTTCTGGCTGACCCGGCCGGCGACGATCATGAGGTCGGCCTGGCGGGGCGAGGCCCGGAAGACCTCCATGCCCCAGCGGCCGAGGTCGTAGTGCGGACCGCCGGCGGCCATCATCTCGATGGCACAGCAGGCGAGGCCGAAGGTGGCGCCCCAGAACGACGACTTACGCGCCCAGTTCGAGAGCAGCTCGACGGAGGTGAGCAGGATTCCGGCAGGGAGTTTCTCTTCGATACCCATGACGCATCAGTCCCAGTTGAGTCCGCCGCGCCGCCACACGTACGTGTAGGCGATGAAGACGGTGACGATGAACAGGAGCATCTCCACGAACCCGAACACGCCGAGCGCCCCGAAGGACACGGCCCACGGGTACAGGAAGATGGTCTCGATGTCGAAGATGATGAAGAGCATCGCGGTCAGGTAGAACTTCACCGGGAAACGCCCGCCGCCGATCGGCTGCGGCGCCGGTTCGATCCCACACTCGTACGCCTCGAGTTTCGCCCGGTTGTAGCGCTTCGGGCCGACGATCGGCGCGATACCGACCGAGAACAGCGCGAACAGCGCGCCCAGGACCATCAGCCCGACGATCGGGACGTATGGGTTGATCGTCATGATCTCTCCTGCTCGAACGTTAGCCTCTTCACACTATTAATCCGATTCGGCCGTGCGTCGACCGGGCCCGTCCAACCACCCCGCCGCCGCCCTTGACCTGGCTGAAGGCTCTGCTCAAGGCTCATACGGCGGGCGCCACCTTGGTGAGGCCATTGATGATCCGGTCCATGGCGTCGCCGCCACGCGGATCCGTCAGGTTGGCCAGCAGCTTGAGCACGAACCGCATCAGCGTCGGGTGCGGCATGCCGTGCTTGGTGGCGAGGCGCATGATCTGCGGGTTTCCGATCAGCTTCACGAATACTCCACCGAGGCGGTAATAGCCGCCGAACCGCAGGCTCAGCTCGGACGGATAGGCCCGGAGAGCGCGTTCACGATCGGCGCCCGCGGGCCGGGCGAGCGCCTGCACGGCGACCTCCGCCGCGAGCTCGCCGGACTCCATCGCATACGCGATACCCTCGCCGTTCATCGGATTGACCATGCCGCCGGAGTCGCCGACCAGCATGAGCCCGCGGGTGTAATGCGGCACCCGGTTGAAGCCCATCGGCAGCGCGGCGCCGAGGATCGGGCCGTCGGCGTTGCGTGCGTCACGCATGCCCCAATCGGCGGGCGTGCCGGCCAGCCAGTCGGTGAGCATGGCGCGGTAGTTGGTCTTGCCGAAGGCGCTGGACGAGTTGAGGATGCCGAGGCCCACGTTGACCCGGCCGTCGCCCATGCCGAAGATCCAGCCGTACCCGGGGAGCAGGCGGTTGTGGTCGGTCGCGCTGCGCAGCTCGAGCCAGGACTCGAGGTAGTCGTCGTCGGCGCGCACCGGGGAGTGGTAGTAGCGCCGGACCGCGACGCCGATCGGCCGGTCGTCGCGCTTCGCGAGGCCCATGGCCAGCGGCAGCTTGCCGGAGACGCCGTCGGCGGAGATCACCAGGGGGGCGCGGAACTCGACCGGCTCGGCGGCACCGATCTTGGCGGTGACGCCGATCGCCCGGCCCTCGTCGTCGAGGACCGGGCCGGTCACGTTCACCCCGGTGCGCAGCAGCGCGCCGGCCTCGGCCGCGCGCTTGGCGAGCATGTCGTCGAAGTCGAGCCGGGTGCGGACCAGGCCGTAGTTGGGAAAGCTGGCCAGATCGGGCCAGTCCAGCTCGAGGCGGACGCCGCCGCCGATCACGCGCAGGCCCTTGTTGTGCAGCCAACCGGCCTTTTCGGAGGTGTCGACCCCCATCCGGACGAGCTGCCGGACGGCGCGCGGGGTCAGACCGTCACCGCACACCTTCTCGCGCGGGAACTCGGTCTTCTCCAGCAGCAGGACCCGCAGGCCGTGCCGCGCCATGTGGTAGGCCGCCGCTGAGCCTCCCGGCCCGGCGCCGACCACTATTACGTCGGCTTCGTCCTCGATGACTCCCGACGGACCAGCGGGCCCCGATGGTTCTGGGTTGTGCACGGCACACCTCCGTCTCGTGCGGGCTCGTGAAACAGTTCACAAGCACGCCCAGATCGGAGTCTAAGACGGCCATCGAAGCTCGTTCGGGTTAGGCAACCCTAACTGTTCCGCGCCGGTGAAATGCCCGATCCGCTATCTGTCAAGGACCCTTCTGCTCCGGTACTCGGCTCTTGATCCAGGTATTCCCGAAACGTACCGCCCATGGCGCGATCAAGGGCAACGATCAGCTCATCTACTAGGTCTTGAGCCAGTTCCGGATCTTGTGCGGCCACCATGCGGATCCGGGCGGCCAATTCCATGCCGCGGCGCTCGCCCGCTTCGCTGTCGTCGATGGCGATGTCGATGTCCGTGTCCTCTAGTTGCCCGAAGGTCGTCATAGGTGCAGCAAAACAGGGTTTACCGCCCCAGACAGCCGAATGACCGTTTTATACCCTAGTGGCGCGATGGAGCGCGACAACACCCCCGGTGAGATTGCGCCAGCCGACCCGTGCCCACGGACCCGAAGCCCCGATCCGGGCGGCGAGGGCCTCCTGGTCGGGCCACGCGCGGATCGATTCCGCCAGATACACGTACGCGTCGGGATTGCTGGACACGCCGCGGGCCACGGCCGGCAGCGAGCGCATCAGGTATTGCAGGTAGACCGTACGGAACGCCGGATTCACCGGGTGGCTGAACTCACACACGACCAGCCGGCCGCCGGGACGCGTGACCCGCCCGAGCTCGCGCAGCGCCCCCTCGGTGTCGACCACGTTGCGCAGCGCGAAGGAGATCGTCACCGCGTCGAAGGTGGCGTTCGGGAACGGCAGGCGCAGCGCGTCCCCGGCCAGCAGCGGCACCTGCGGCCGCACCGAGCGCCCGGCCCGCAGCATGCCGATCGACAGGTCGGCGCCGACCGCGTAGGCGCCCGACCGGGACAGCTCCTCGGTGGAGACGCCGGTGCCGGCGCCCACGTCGAGGACCCGCTCGCCGGGGCGCAGCCCGAGCGCCGCCCGGGTGGCGCGGCGCCAGCCGCGGTCCTGGCCGAAGGAGAGCACCGTGTTGGTGAGGTCGTACCGCTGGGCGACGCCGTCGAACATCTCGGCGACCTCGTGCGGCTGCTTGTCCAGATCTGCGCGCGTCACGAGGCAACTCTCTCCCATCCAACCGCCCCGCCCACCACCCATAGGCGGACTAACGGCGAACCTCACAAACAGTACGGGCGGGATGGTTGCCCATCCCGCCCGCTCCTTATGCGTTATATATACGACCGCCATCGGTCGGGTCCGCGGTTGTCAAGCTGCAGCTTGACGTTCCAAGGAAGTTCTCAGCCTTACGGGACTGAACGTAACCAGCGAGAACAGAGGGGTACAGGGGTTTACCGGCCTCGTTACGAAGGAGCAATCGCCCCACGGCCGGTTACCCGACCCCCACCTGTCCGAACGGTGGACCGTGACCCCTCAATGGCGGTGCTTACTTGACGTCGACCAGCGGCAGGTTCTTGCGTCCGCCCTCGGGCAGGGCGATCGACGAGAAGTGCGAGACGACCCGCTCGTCGGTGGGGTCGTCGGCCTCGGTGTGGTGCACAGCGAGGTGGCGGTAGAGCGTGTCGCGCTGCGCCGGGGTCCGCTCGGCCGACCGGATCATCCAGATCAGCTCGTGCAGGTTGGACCGGTGCCGGGCGCCGGCCGAGGAGATCACGTTCTCCTCCAGCATGATCGAGCCGAGGTCGTCGACGCCGATGTGCAGCGAGAGCTGGCCGACGTCCTTGCCGGTGGTCAGCCAGGACGCCTGCAGGTGGGCGACGTTGTCGAAGAACAGCCGGGACACCGCGATGAACCGCAGGTATTCCATGCTGGTCGCCTGGGTGCGGCCCTTGAGGTGGTTGTTCTCGGGCTGGTAGGTCCACGGGATGAAGGCCCGGAAGCCGCCGAGTTCCTGCGAGCTCTCGACGGCGTCGTCGCGGTAGCCGTTGGCCACGGCGAGGTCCTGGCAGTCGCGGATCATGCGGATGTGCTCGATGCGCTCGGCGTTGGTCTCGCCGGTGCCCATCATCATCGTCGCGGTGGAGGACAGCCCGTTGCGGTGCGCGATGGTCATCACCTCGATCCAGCGCTCGCCGCTCTCCTTGAGCGGGGCGATCGCCTTGCGCGGCCGCTCGGGCAGCATCTCGGCGCCGGCCCCGGCGATCGAGTCGAGCCCGGCGGCCTTGATCCGCAGGATCGCCTCCTCGATGGAGACGCCCGAGACCTTGGCCATGTGCAGGATCTCGCTGGGGCCGATCGAATGGATGACCAGCTGCGGGTACGCCTGCTTGACGCCGGCGAACAGCCCCTCGTAGTACTCGACCCCGAAATCGGGATGGTGGCCGCCCTGGAGCATCACCTGGGTGGCGCCGAGGTCGATCGCCTCGCCGCAGCGATGCAGGATCTCCTCCATCGGGTGGGCCCAGCCCTCGTTGTGCTTGGGCGCACGGAAGAAGGCGCAGAACTTGCACGCGGTGACGCACACGTTCGTGTAGTTGATGTTGCGGTCGATGAGATATGTGACGACACCGTCGGGGTAGCGGCGGCGGCGCACGGTGTCGGCCGCCTCGCCCAGCGCGTGGAAGGGCGCCTCCGTGTAGAGCAGCAGCGCTTCCTCGGGCGTGATGCGCCCGCCGTCCGCGCCGCGCTGCAGGATGCTGTCGATCTCCCGGTTCGCCGTCACGTCTCGAAGATTACGTCCCCCGGTTCGGCGACGACAGCGGCGCCCGTCACCGTCGTACTCTCGATGCCGTCGTTTCAGGGGGTGGGTGTGCTCGTCTTGCAGGGGTCCTGGCTGCCCGGAAAGCTGGCGCTCTGGGCAGAGGGTGACGAGCCCCTTCCCGACATTTCCGGAATGTCGCCCGAGGCGGCCGCGAAAGTCGCGGCCGCGACGGTCATGCTGCGGCTGCCCGGCACCAGCCGCGGCCCCGCGCCGTCGCCGGAGACCGGAGCCGAGCCACCCAAGCGCCTCACGCTGCGGTCGTACCCGATCCCGGCGCTGGTCGCCCCTGCCTCCGCGGCGCTCTCAACATTGGGCGATTTGTCCGACCTGGGGGAGGTGACCCCGGCCGCCTCCGTGCGCTACCTGCAACTGCTGGCCGGCTTCGCCTGCGACCTGGCCCGCCGCGGCCGGATGCTCCCTCAGCTGGTCCTCGAGGCGGGCGTGCCGACCGCCCGCTGGCGCCCGGTGATCACCGGGGCCGACGCCGCCACCTATCGCGACTTCGCCGCCGCCATGCCCCCGGTCGTGCGGGCCGGCGACACCGGCGTGGCCCGCACCCTGCACGAGGCGCTCGACGCCCTGGTCGACGCGGCCGCCCGCGGCGTGATGCCCGAACGCCTGCTGCACGGCCACCGGGCCGGCCCCAAGGCGCCCCTCCCCGACCGCTGGATCGCCGCGCTCACCGCCGACGACCCCACGCTGCCCGGCAGCCGCCCCGAGGAAGTGCGCGAGCTCGGTGTGGCGCTCGGCGACTGGATGCGCGCCGCCAACGAGGCGAACGGGCCGATCCGCGTCTCCTTCCGGCTGACCGAGCCGCTGCCGGGCGAGGACGCCTGGGGGCTGGCGTTCGCCCTGCAGTCGGCCGAGGACCCGAGCCTCTGGCTGCCGGCCGCCGACGTCTGGGAGGGCGCCCGCTTCCCCGGCCTGCCGCCGCGGCCCGACGAGACGCTGCTGGCCGGGCTGGGCCGGGCCGTGCGGCTGTTCCCACTGCTGCACGTGGCGCTGGCCGAGCAGGAGCCGGCCGAGATGGAGCTGAGCACCGGCGAGGCCCACGACTTCCTGATGCAGGCCGCGCCGCTGTTGCAGGCCGCCGGCTTCGGGGTGCAGCTGCCGACCTGGGCCGGGCGCAAGGCGGTCGGCCTCAGGCTGACCACCCGATCGAAGACCACCAAGAGCCGGGCGGTGGCGGGCTCGGGCTTCGGGCTCGAGCAACTTGTCGACTTCCGGGTCGACCTGGTCATCGGCGAGCACACGGTGACCGCCGACGAGCTGGCCGAGCTGGCCCGGCTCAAGGTGCCGCTGGTGCGGGTGCGCGGGCAGTGGGTGGAGCTCGACGACCGGCAGCTCAAGGCGGCCCTCAAGGCGGTGGGGCGCCGGCGCGAGGGCGAGCTGACCGCGGGCGAGGTGCTCCAGCAGGTGATCGACGGCGGCGAGGAGGACCTGCCGCTGGTCGAGGTGGACGCCGACGGGGAGCTGGGCGACCTGCTGTCGGGGCAGGCGGCCGAGCGGATCGCGCCGCTGCCGACTCCGGACGGCTTCCAGGGGACGCTACGGCCGTATCAGGAGCGCGGGCTCTCGTGGCTGAGCTTCCTCTCCCGGCTCGGGCTGGGCGGGGTCCTCGCCGACGACATGGGCCTCGGCAAGACGGCCCAGACGTTGTCGCTGCTGCTGACCGAGAACAAGGGCCCGACCCTGCTGATCTGTCCGATGTCCCTGGTCAGCAACTGGCAGAAGGAAGCTGCCCGGTTCGCCCCGTCAATCAGCGTTTACGTCCATCATGGCGGGTCGCGCCGCCGCGACGGCATCGACGACGCCGACCTGGTGATCACGACTTACGGCACTGCAGTGCGTGATTTGTCCACTTTAAACCAGATCAACTGGGAACGGGTCGTCTGCGACGAGGCCCAGGCGATCAAGAACAGCGGCACCCGCCAGGCCCAGGCGGTACGCGCGATCAAGGCGCGCACCAGGATCGCCCTGACCGGCACCCCGGTGGAGAACCACCTGGCCGAGCTCTGGTCCATCATGGACTTCGCCAACCCGGGACTGCTCGGCCCGGCCAAGCACTTCCGCCGCCGCTTCCAGGAGCCGATCGAGGTGCGCCAGGACGAGGACGCCGCGGCCGCCCTCAAGCGCGCCACCGGCCCGTTCGTGCTGCGCCGCCTCAAGACCGACAAGTCGATCATCTCGGACCTCCCGGAGAAGAACGAGATGAAGGTCTGGTGCACGCTCACCCCCGAGCAGGCGACGCTCTACCAGGCCGTGGTCGAGGACATGATGGCCACGATCGAGAACACCGAGGGCATCGAGCGCCGCGGCAACGTCCTCGCGGCGATGACCAAGCTCAAGCAGGTCTGCAACCACCCGGCCCACCTGCTCAAGGACGGCTCCCGGCTGCCGGCACGCTCGGGCAAGCTGGCCCGTCTCGAGGAGCTGGCCGAGGAGATCATCGAGGACCGCGACAAGGCGCTGGTCTTCACCCAGTACTCGGAGTGGGGCTCGCTGTTGCAGCCGTACCTGGCGGCGCACCTCGACCGGCCGGTGCTGTGGCTCCACGGTGGACTGTCGAAGGCCCGGCGGGACGAGATGGTCGAGCGGTTCCAGACCGACGACGAGCCGATGCTCTTCCTGCTTTCTCTCAAGGCCGCGGGCACCGGGCTCAACCTGACCGCCGCGAATCACGTCGTCCACTTCGACCGGTGGTGGAATCCCGCGGTCGAGGACCAGGCGACCGACCGCGCGTACCGCATCGGACAGTCGCGCGACGTGCAGGTCCGCAAGTTCATCTGCACCGGCACGCTGGAGGAGAAGATCGACGCGATGATCGAGCGGAAGAAAGCGCTCGCCTCGTCGGTGGTCGGCACCGGCGAGGACTGGATCACGGATCTGAACACCGATCAGCTGCGCGAGCTGTTCGCCCTGGACACAGGGGCGGTGCGCTGACATGCCGATCGACCCCAGCGGACGGTTCTTCGAGGGTGGCACGCCGATCGCGGTCGACGGCGGCATCGCGGTGCGCGCCAAGCGCGGCAAGATCGGCGAGCAGTGGTGGTCGCGGCGCTTCGTCGACGTGCTGGAACGCGTCTGCGACGGCGGGCGCCTGGCGCGCGGGCGGGCGTACGCCCGCAAGGGCCAGGTGATGGACTTCCACCTCTCCGCGGGTTCGGTGACGGCTCGCGTGCAGGGTTCACGACCTCGGCCGTACGAGGTGAGCATCGTCATCGCCGCGTTCGACGAGGCACAATGGACCGACTTGACGGAGTCGCTCGCGGGCCGGGCGCTCTATCGGGCCGCGCTGCTGGCCGGCGACATGCCCAAGGAGATCCTCGGCGTCTTCGAGGAGCACAGCCTGCCGCTCTTCCCCGATCAGCTGGACATCCGGTGCAGCTGTCCGGATTGGAGTGTCCCTTGTAAACACGGCTCAGCCGTCCTCTATGTACTCGCCGAGGCGTTCGACGACGACCCCTTCCTGGTGCTGGCCTGGCGCGGGCGCGATCGGGACACGCTGCTGACCGCGCTGCGCGGCACGCCCGAGCCGGTCGAGGCGGTCGACCCACTCGCGGTCGAGGAGTCGCCGCTCGAGGAACATCTGGCCGACTTCTACTCGTCCGGCATCAGCCTGAGCCGGCTGCGGGAACGCCCGGCCCGCGTGACCACCCCTCCCGAGCTGCTGCTTCGCGCGCTGGACCCGCCGCCGGTCAAGGTGCGGCACATCCCGCTCACCGACCTGCTGCGGCCGGCCTACCGCGACCTCGCGGCGCCGCCGTCCACGGGGGACGACGGCGCCTGAAGCCGAGCGTCAGCCCTTGCGCCACTTCTGGTTCGAAGAGCCGGCACAGTCCCAGAGCTGGAGCTTCGCGCCGTCGGCCGGGTTGATGTCGACGATGTCGACGCACTTGTTGGCCTGCGGGTTGACCAGGTCGCCGGTCGCGCTCAGCACGACCTGCTGCGCGCCGGTGCCGTTGCAGGTCCACAGCTGGATCGCGGCGCCGTTGGCCGTCGAGCCCGAGGCGACGTCCAGGCATTTGCCGCTGGGGCTGACCAGCGCGCCGCCGGTGAACGTCCACTTCTGGGCGTTGGTGCCGTTGCAGCCCCACATCTGCAGCCGGGCGCCGTCGACGAAGTTGGAGCTCGGCACGTCGATGCACTTGTTGTTGAGTGAGCTGATCACCGAGACGGCGCCGGTGGGCGTGGTGCCGCCGCCTCCCCCGGTGAACGGGGACAGGATGATCCCGGCCGAGCGCGGGTCGCCGTCGTTGACCAGCGACTCGAAGTTGCCGACATCGTCGAAGGCGAACGCGTACGCCTTGCCGTCGGTCATGTTCGCGTGGATCGTTTTGGCGTACACGTTGGTGGGATTGTTCTGGTAGAACTGCCCGGCGTTGGTGCTCGGCTGGGTGTCGACGGTGCCGAGCGTCCCGCGGTTGAGGGCGGCGCAGAGCGTACGGGAAATCGGCCCCACCACCAGGTCGTTGGGCGCCGGGAGGTCGCCGTCGCAGCCCCACACGCTGGCCGACGAGGGCCGGTTGAACGACGCCACGACCGCGCCCGACGTGTTCGTGAAGGTCATGACGTTGCCCGATGTCCGCCCGAAATACTTCGTGTTGGGCTGGTCACCGAACGGCACCACGGTCAGCGTCTTGCTCGTGTACGCGTTCCAGGCCGAAGCGATGTACGAGTCGAGGTAGTTGCCCGCCAGCAGGCCCGCGCCGGCCGCCTTGCCGGGCGCGAGCACCCGCAGCACGGTTCCGTCGGACCGGGTGTAGACGGTGTTGGCCCAGCCCGACGCGCCCTTGATCGTGTTGATCACGTTGGTCCGGCCGTTCGCGACCAGGTCGCCCGTGCGCTTGGTGACGCCGGCACTGTTGGTGACGGTGACCGCGTGCGGCACCGCGAACATGTCGACCTGGGAGCTGTTCAGCCAGAGCCCGGCGTCGTTGTAGGTGAACTCGCTCCAGTCGAACAGGATGTTCTGGTTGGCGTCGCCGCCGGCCCACGGCGCGGGCTGCACCAAGCCGTCCGGGGTGAGGAAGAACTTGAGCTTCTCGCCGAAGGAGAAGTAGACCCGGCCGGAGAAGCCGCGCGGGAAGTTGATCGTGGTGCTGCCGCCGTTGCCGGCGCCGGCGATCGAGACGTCGGGCGCGGGTGACGGCGGGATCTGTCCGCCGCTCCACGCGGTGAACGTGCCGGCCTGGTTGACATAGCCGAGCCGGCCGGAGGAGAGCTGGATGCCGATGACGTACAGGTAGACCGCGTCGCCGCGGCCGGTGCTGTTGGCGACGGTGACCGGCAGCAGGTTCGGGCCGACGGCCTGGGCCGCGGGCGGGGATATGACAGCCGCGAGGGGGATGGTCAGGGCCAGGGCGGCCAGAGCTCGGACGACGGAACGCACCGGGGACACCTCTTTCCTCTGAAAGGGGAGAGCGCTCTCAGCGAGCGTCGGCTTTGTTAACAACGTGTGTCAATAGACATGTACGGATGTCCGGCGTCCCCGGGCAAACGTTGTACCGAACGGGCATAGGGTTGGGCCGTGAGTGAGATGACCTACCGCCGGCTGGGCACCTCCGGCCTCGTCGTGTCCGTCGTCGGCATCGGCTGCAACAACTTCGGGCGCAAGCTCGACGCCGACGGCACCCGCGAGGTCGTCGACGCGGCCATCGACGCCGGCATCACCCTGTTCGACACCGCCGACATCTACGGCACCCCGCACGGCGCCTCCGAGGAATGCCTGGGCGCGGCGCTCAAGGGCCGGCGCGACGAGGTCGTCCTCGCCACCAAGTTCGGCATGAACATGGAAGGCCTCAACGGCAACGACTTCGGCGCCCGCGGCAGCCGCCGCTACATCGTGCGCGCCGTCGAGGCGTCGCTGCGCCGGCTCGAGACCGACCACATCGACCTCTACCAGATGCACGAGCCCGACCCGGCCACCCCGATCGACGAGACGCTCAACGCCCTCGACGACCTGGTCCGCGCGGGCAAGGTGCGCTACCTCGGCAACTCGAACTTCGCGGGCTGGCAGATCGCCGACGCCGACTGGACGGCTCGCGCCGGCAACCTCACCCCGTTCATCAGCGCGCAGAACAGGTACAGCCTCCTGCAGCGCGGCGCCGAAGACGAAGTCGTGCCGGCCTGCGAGCAGTTCGGGCTCGGCCTGCTGCCGTTCTTCCCGCTCGACTCCGGCCTGCTCAGCGGCAAGTACCGCCGCGGCGAGGCGCCCGCCTCGGGCACCCGCCTCGCCCAGGCCCGCTACGCGCGGGTGCTGGCCGGCGCCGACTGGGACACGATCGAGGCGCTCACCGCGTTCGGCGCCGAGCGGGGGCACAGCCTGCTCGAGGTCGCGATCGCCGGGCTCGCGTCGCGGCCCGCCGTGACAAGTGTCATCGCCGGCGCGACCAGCGCCGAGCAGGTCCAGGCCAACGCGGCCGCCGCAACGTGGCAGCTCAACGCCGGCGAGCTGGCCGCGCTCGACGCGGTGCTGGAGGCCTGAGCCTGGCGGCGTGCTGATAGCTTGGCCCCGCCACAGCACACGCACAGCATCGTCGCCCGTTGGGATGTTTCTCGTGTCGGTTGCCGACGGTTTCGTGCGCTCCGCGGGGGAGCGCGCGATCAACCACTCCTCGTACCCGAAGCGGCTGATCGCCCTCCTCGGGCTGCACTGGCCGCTGCTGGCCGTGCTGGGCGTCGCGACCGCGATGCGGGTGTGGTTCGTCTACGCGTACCCCTATGCGTTCTTCTTCCCCGACAGCCGCACCTACATCCAGTCGGTCGTCGACGGCTACCCCAATCAGATCCGCCCCTGGGGGTATTCGGGACTGGTCTGGCCCCTCATCGACCAGCCGTACATCCGGATCGCGATCCTTCAGCACGTCATCGGCCTGGCCATGATCTTCGCCGGCTACGCGCTCCTGCGCCGCCGCGGCATCTGGCCGTGGCTGTCCGCGCTGGCCATGCTGCCGTTCGCGCTCGACGCCCGGGTCCTCACCATCGAGCACTACGTGCTGGCCGAGACCGCGTACGTCGCGTTCACCGCGGCCGGGCTGTTCCTCATCGCCTGGCGCGACCGGGTCGGCTGGGTCGCGGCGTCCCTCGGCGGGCTGCTGCTCGCCTGCGCCGCGCTGACCCGCAGCGTCGGCCTGCCGATCCTCGCGCTCGCCGGGGTTTACCTGCTGATTCGCCGCAGCGGCATCCTGCGGCTGGTGGCGTTCGCGGTGCCGGTCGTGGCGCTGCTCGGCGGGTACATGATCTGGTACCACCAGCATTGGGGCGTCTACGCGATGGGGCAGTACCAGGGCCGGTTCCTCTACGCCCGGGTCATGTCGATCGCCGACTGCTCCAAGCTGAAGCTCACCGACGAGCAGCGCAAGCTCTGCATGCCGGGCAGCCCGAAGGAGTGGGCGCAGCGGCCCGACACCTTCCTCTGGAGCACGATCAGCCCGGCGTATCAGCTCCACCGGGACCCCATGGACGACCCGATCCTGCAGAAGTTCGCGATCACGGTGATCGAGCAGCAGCCCGGCGACTTCGTGGCGCTGGTCGCCGAGCAGACCGGGTGGCATCTGAGGTGGCGCGCGCCGATCACCGGCAGCGCCGAGTGCCTGGCGACGCAGTGGCTGCCGCCGCCGAACCCGGGCGACAACTGCCAGGCCCGTTACTACCTTGCGAGCGAGCCCGGGTTGGCGCCGGCGCCCAACTTCGTGGTGGCCAACCCCCAGGCAAAGGCCCTGCACGTGTACGGGGAATGGGTGACCACGCCGGGTCCGCTGTATGCGGCCGGCGTGGTGGTCGCGCTGTTCGCGGCGGTGTGGCGTGTCCGGCGCCGGCCGTGGCGGGATGCGGCGGACGCCCTGATGTTCACGTTCGCGGGGTTCGGGTTGCTGATCGTCAGCGTCGCCACCAGCCTCTTCGACTACCGGTACGCCGAGCCGGCGGTGCTGTTCATCCCGGTGGGGCTGGCGCTGTCGGTCAACCGGATCGTGGCGCTCGCCAAGACACCGGCGCCCGAGCGCACGTCGGGGTCTCGCTCCGAGGCGCCTTCCGCATCGGGGCCGGCGGCTGCATCGGGGCCGGCGGCTGCATCGGGGCCGGCGGCTGCATCGGGGCCGGCGGCTGCATCGGAGCCGGCGGCTGCATCGGGACCGGCGGCTGCATCGGGGCCGGCGGCCTCACCAGGGCCGGCGGGCTCATCGGAGGGGGACGCCGAGCCGCCGGCGGCACAGATCGAGCGCGCCTGGGCGGCCGGAACTCGCGAGGCGCTTTGACGTTCTGAGTGGGGACGATCGCGTCAGCCCGCGCAGGCGCCCGCGACCCGGGGACGGGCCGCCTGCGGTTGGGGGCGGCCGGCGCCGTACCAGGTGATGGTTTGAATTTCAGACTTCGGCGAAGACCGGGCCGTCGGCCGGAAGCGCCGGGACCTCGCCCCGGAGGGCGGCACGGCGGGCGAACTCGCGCAGACCCGCGACCTGACGCTCGCCAAGCGAGAAGTCGAGAGCGCGAAAGTAGTTGGCCAGGGTGGCCGCGTCGAAGGGCTCCCAGCGTGCGGCGGCCGCGGCGACCTCGTCGAGCTCGCCGAGGCAGAGGTCGCGGGAGCGCTGGAAGGCCTCGTGCACGTCCTTGACCGCGCCCGGATTCGCGGCCGCGAAGTCCTTGCGAGCCGCCCAGACCGCGAAGACCATCGGCAGGCCGGTCCACTCCTTCCAGGCCTGGCCCAGGTCGGTGACCGTGAGACCCAGCCGCGGCGCCTCATACATCGCCCGCAGCGCCGGGTCGCCGATCAGCACGCCGGCGTCCGCCTCCATCAGCATCTGGGTGAGCTCGGGCGGGCAGCGGAAGTACTCGGGCTCGGCCTGGTAACGCTCGGCCAGCAGCATCTGCGCCAGCAGGACGCCGGTGCGCGACGTGGAGCCGAGCGCGACCGGCCGGCCGTCGAGCTCGTCCAGCGGGCGCGTGGAGATCAGGTTGACCGAGAGGACCGGCCCGTCGCTGCCGACCGCGAGGTTGGGCAGCAGGAGCAGCTCGTCGGCGTGCCGCAGGTACTCCACGAGAGTGATCGGGCCGATGTCGAGACTGCCGGCCACCAGGTCGTGGCTGAGCTTGTCGGGGGTGTCCTTGCGCAGGTCGACGTCGAGCAGGGCGCCGGATCGCATGAGACCCCAGTAGATCGGGAGGCAGTTGAGGAACTGAATGTGCCCAACCCGGGGCCGACCGGCGACGTCGCTCATGGTCTCGACGCTATCCCGCCCGGTCTCCCGTTCGCGCCCGGGCGGACCCCGGGTGGCTCACATCGCACCGCCAAGCTTTGCCAAAGTCTTTTGCAAGAGTCTCTTGCAAGCCCTGCGCGGTCGCCATTACGCCGCTACCGGCGCACCCCGCCTGGTCTTTGGTGAGTCGACTTCGACCTCGGTCGCCTTGGCCCGTCGAACCAATGGCATAGCGGCCAGTGCGGCCAGGAGACCAAGCCCGCCGGCGGCGGCGAGGAGCCAGCGCGGGTCGAACTGCTCGACCAGCGGCCCGGCGGCGAGCAGGCCGATCAGGGCAGCGCCCTGGATCGCGGCGGAGACCATGGCGAACGCGCGGCCGTGCGCGGCGGCCGGGGCACGGCCGGCGACGATCACCATGACGAAGACGTTGATGCCGCCGTTGAAGGCGCCGCCCACGATCCAGAGCGGGATCAGCCACAGCGCGTTGCCGACCACGGCGCTGCCGATCAGGGGCGCGCAGGAGCCGGCGACGACCACCAGCGCAGCCGGGACGGTGATCCGGTGGCGGGGGACGCGGCCGAAGGCGATGCTGCCGATCAGCATGCCGACCGGCCACGCGGCGGCGACCAGGCCGAACACCGTCGTGGAGGCGGCGAGCGTGTCGCGGATGAAGAACACGTCGACGACGTTGACCGCGCTCACGCCGGCCACGACCGCGGCCAGGGCGACGACCATGACGGTGAGCGTGCGGTCGTCCCAGACCCGATATCTCACGTTTGCGGCGGCCTCGGCCGCGGCGGGCGGGGTTCGCCGGGTGCGGATCGCGAAGCCGGCCACGACCAGTGCGAGGTAGGTGGCGGCGTCGAGCAGCAGCGGGAGGCGCGGGCCGGTCTGGCCGACCAGGAAGCCGGCCAGCGCCGGGGCGATGAGCATGCCGATCACGCCCGCGGTCTGGTTGAGGCCGCTGGCCCGGGCCAGGTTCTCGGGGCGGACCATCTGCGGCACCAGCGCCGCGATGGTCGGCTGGGTGACCGCGAGGCCGCAGGCGAGCAGCGCGACCAGGCCGATGATCGCCACCGGGTGGTGGACGAACGCCAGGGCCAGGCAGATCAGCCCCTGGAAGACGCCGGCCGCGACCAGGACGACGCGGCTGTCGGCGCGGTCGGCGATGCGCCCGCCGAGCGGGGCGACCAGGGCGAGCGGCAGGCTGGCCGCGACCATCAGACCGGAGACGGCGAGGCCGCCGTGGCCCGCCTGCTGGAGGACCAGGGCAAGCGTGGTGGCGGCCAGGAAGTCGCCACAGACCGAGACGGCCCGAGTGATCGAGAGCAGATAGACATCCGCCCAACGCTCATCGCCAGTTGTGAAGGACATACTTCGAAAGTAATCCTTCACAACTGGTCGCCGCAAGACGCTCCGGTGTCAGTCCTCCGGGAATGACGCGTAGCTGACCGACACCCGCCGGGCCGTCGCCGGGGCGCTCTCCTGCCTCTCCCGCATCCGGTAGGGCTCGACCAGCTCACGGACCTTGGCATTGAGCTCCGTCAGCTCGTCCGCCGTGATCAGCAACCGCTGCCCCATGATCGTCCCGGCCTCCCGCCACTCCGGATCCTCGTCCGGCTGCCGCCTGATCCACTCCCGCAGGCGCTCCTGGTCGCGGTGCAGATACATGTCGACCAGCGCCTGTGTGGCGGCCCGCGCCCCCGGCTCGTCGAGGTCGGCGTCGATCCGCAGCCCCGAGCTGGTGCTCTGCCAGACACGCTCGCGCCCGTCGCCGCGGCTGGGCGCCTGCTCGACGAGGCCGTACTTGGCGAGCTCGCGCAGGTGATAGCTGGTGGCGCTGGGCGACAGCCCCACCATGGCGGCCGCCTCGGTGGCGGTCACCGCGGTCCCGGTGTCGTTGAGATGCTCGACGATCTCGATGCGCGCGGGGTGAGCCAGCGCCCGCATGACCCGCGGATCACCGATCCGCATCCCGCCACTGTCCCCACGCCCGTCAGCCATGACCCCCATTCTTCAACCGCGGAGGCTCCACCCGCGCAGGGCGTCTCCGGTGTTATGCGACTTTCAGCTGCTCGTCGCCGAAATCGGCGATGGGCTTGAGTGTTCCGCCGAGCGCGGCGATGTAGCGAGCGAGGACATCCTGGGTCGAGACGTCGCCCGCCTCGATCTGCGAGACCCGGGCCGCGGAGATCCCGATCCGGGAGGCCACCTGCTCCTGGGTCATCTCCCGCCGCTTGCGGAGCTCCGCCAATCGCCAGCTCCGGGCCTGGTCAAGCATCTCTTCGACGCCGGCCTCGAAGGGCTCCGGGCCGCCCGCGGTCTCGACCGCCCGCGCAAGGTGGTCGGTGTCGCGCCGCCGCTTAGTTCCGCTCATCGTCCATCTCTCCTTGCCGCTCTTTCAGATAGAGGGCGTAACGCTGCTCCGCCTCCGGTTCCATTGCCCCGACTTGTCACCCGCGACGAGC
This sequence comes from Actinoplanes sp. NPDC051513, assembly GCF_044454685.1. NCBI lineage: Bacteria > Bacillati > Actinomycetota > Actinomycetes > Micromonosporales > Micromonosporaceae > Actinoplanes > Actinoplanes sp. NPDC051513. The sequence goes on along the minus strand of NZ_JBITDW010000010.1, from coordinate 75,354 downwards.
AGGACGGCGGCTCGCCATGGGTCGAAGACTCGAGGAATGCGTCCTGCCACAGGGGCGGGCGGAAAATCGGTGGACAAGGGGTTTTGTGGGCGTAGTGTCGAGGGCCGCTTGACGGCCGTGGTGAGCATGCACCGCAGCGGGCGTCCTCCGCGCCGAGGGCCGCTGGTCGGACTCGGGTACGCGAGCAGCCTCCGAAGCCTGTTGTGAGGATGGACCGTGTCTTCCTTCGATCTGGACACCGAGCTCTCCGCCGAACGCCGGCATCTCAGCGAGTCGCGGGCCGCGCTGGCCCGGATGCGCGGGCGCGCCGAAGCCCTCTTCTCGGCCGGCTCCGAAGTCGCCGGCGACCCGTACGGGGCCGAGGCTCTCGGCCGTACGCTGTCGCGCCGGGTGGCCGAGCTCGCCGACGATCCGACCACGCCGCTGTTCTTCGGGCGGCTCGACATCGAGGAATCGAACTACTACGTCGGGCGGCGGCACGTCACCGACGACGCCGGGGAGCCGATGGTGCTCGACTGGCGGGCGCCGCTCTCCCGGTCGTTCTACCGGGCCAGCGTGCGCGACCCGCAGGGCGTGGCCGTCCGGCGGCGGTTCGGGTTCGTCAAGGGTGCGCTGACCAGCTTCGAGGACGAGCACCTCGACCGCGGCGAGGAACTGGGCACCAGCAGCCGCATCCTGACCGCCGAGATCGAGCGGCCCCGCGTCGGGCCGATGCGCGACATCGTGGCGACCATCCAGCCCGAGCAGGACGAGCTGGTACGCGCCGAGCTGGGCGACTCGATCTGCGTGCAGGGGGCGCCGGGCACCGGCAAGACCGCGGTCGGGCTGCACCGGGCCGCCTATCTGCTCTATCTGCACCGGGAAAGGCTGCGCCGGTCGGGGGTGCTGATCGTCGGGCCGAACACGGCGTTCCTCTCGTACATCTCGGCGGTTCTGCCGGCCCTCGGCGAGGTCGAGGTGCAGCAGGCCACGGTGGACGCCCTGATCGGGCGGCAGCCGGTGCGCGCCGTCGACAGCGAGGCGGCGACGCTGGTCAAGCACGACGTGCGGATGGCCGAGGTGCTGCGCAAGCTGCTCTGGTCGCGGCTCGCCAAGCCCACCGAGGCGATCATGGTGTCGGACGGGTCGTACCGCTGGCGGATCGACCCCGAGCCGCTGCGCCGGATCGTCGACGAGGCTCGCCGGGAGGCGCTGCCCTATGCGGTGGGGCGCGAACGGGTGCGGGCCCGGGTGGTCGGGCTGCTGCAACGGCAGTCGGAGTACCGCACCGGGAACTCGCCGAACGAGTCGTGGTTGCGCAAAATGTCCAAAGTCGCTCCCGTCGCCACGTTCCTGGATGCGGCCTGGCCGGCCGTAACCCCCGAGGCATTGGTCGTAGAAATCCTGGTAAATCCGGAAAAGTCGGGTGAGGCGCTCGGCGTTGAGGAGCAGGACGCGATCCGCTGGGTCAAGCCTCCCAAGACGGTCAAGTCGGCGAAGTTCAGCGCGGCCGACCTCGTCCTGATCGACGAGGCGGCGGGCCTGCTGGAAAGGGAGAGCAGCTTCGGCCACGTCGTGGTGGACGAGGCCCAGGATCTCTCCCCCATGCAGGCACGAGCGATCGCCCGCCGCAGCGAACACGGCTCGATCACCCTTCTCGGCGATCTGGCACAGGGCACCGCCCCGTGGGCGACCGCCGACTGGCGCGACACCCTGGGCCACCTGGGCAAACCCGAGGCGAGCGTGGTGCCGCTGACCGTGGGTTTCCGCGTCCCCGCCGCCGTCGTCGCCCTGGCCAACCGCCTCCTCCCGGCGCTCGCGGTCGACGTGCCCGAGGCGGTCTCTCTTCGCCGCGACGGCAACCTCTCGATCATCCCGGTCGAGGAGCGGCAGCTCGACGCGGAGACCCTGGTGGAGGTGACCGCGGCCCTCGACCACGAAGGCTCGGTGGCCGTGATCGCCGCCGACGCCGCGGTCGATCGGCTCCGCGCCCATCTCGCGGCCGCGGGCATCGAGAACGCGACCCCCGACGATGTCGAGTCCGAAGCGCGGGTCACGGTGGTGCCGGCGACGATGGCGAAGGGCCTCGAGTACGACCACGTGATCGTCCACGAGCCGGCCGACATCGTGGCCGCCGAGGCGCGCGGGCTCAACCGCCTCTACGTGGTGCTGACCCGTGCCGTCTCGCGCCTGTCGGTCGTACACGCGAAACCCCTGCCGCAGGCTCTCACCGAGGCAGCGGCTTGACCCACCGGGACCATTCGGCCTGCCGGCGATAGCCGGCGGCCGACCACGCGCCGTGCGCGCTCACGTTGTCGTCGAGCACCATCGCGTCGGCGCGGGCGCCACCGAGCGCCCGGAACCGCTCCTCCGCGGCGCCGATGAGACCACGGCCGATCCCCTGCTTGCGGCGCGACGGCGCGACGGCGAGCCGGTAGAGGTGGCAACGCCAGCCGTCCCAGCCGGCGATCACGGTCCCGACTATCTCGTTGCCGTCGATCGCGAGCAGCAGCGCGTCGGGGTCGCGCAGGTGCAGCGCGGCGAGGGCGGCGTGCGTATCGGCGGGCCGGTTCTCGTTCTCGGCGGCCTCCTCCCAGAAGTCCAGGACGGCACCAAGGTCATCGACGGTCGCGGGCCTGATCATCACGCCTCCGAGCTTAGTCAACTTTACGGCACAAACCTCTTTGACTTTGTGCGGTAAAGTTATTTGCATGGAAGACGACGACGCGCCTCCGGCCGACCCACTCGCGCTGATCCAGCGGGAGCGGGCCAACCTCGAGCGCGACCTCACCCCCGATCCCCGCCTGATGTACTGGCCGTGGGGTTTCGCCTGGTTGGTCGGCTTCGGCCTGCTGTTCCTGCGCTTCGGCCCCGACGGCAAGGTCTTCGTCGACCTGCCCGAGTGGCTGCCACTGACCGTGCTGCTGGTCCTGCTCATCGCGGCCGGCATCACCACCGGCTTCGCCGGGGGCCGCTCGGCGAGGCAGACCGCCGGCCCGACGTCGCGGCAGGGCAAGATGTACGGCTTCGCCTGGTCGATCGCGTTCTTCAGCCTGTCGGTGCTGTTCACCCAGTTCAGCGGCCACCTCCCCGACGACCTGCTGAGCCTGCTCTGGGCCGGCGGCATGGTGGCGCTGACCGGCGCGCTGCACATGGCCGGCGGCGCGATCTGGAACGATCGCCAGCTCTTCTTCCTCGGCGCCTGGACCAGCGTGATCAACGTGATCGGCATCGTCGCCGGTCCCGGCTGGCACTCGCTGATCGTCGCGGTAGCCGGCGGTGGCGGCATGCTCCTCGCCGGCCTGCTGTGGCGGTCGAGGCTGCGATGACCGATCTTGACCCCGTCATTCACGCCCAAGCCCGGCTCCGGGTGGTCTCGGCCCTCTCCGTCCTGCGCGAGGACGACAAGGTCAGCTTCCCCCGGCTTCAGGACTCGCTGCGGATGACCGCCGGCAACCTCTCGGTCCACCTGCGCAAGCTCGAGGACGCGGGATACGTCGAGGTCACCAAGACCCACCAGGGCCGCACGCCCGCCACGTTCGTGCGGCTCACCCGGCGCGGCCGGCTCGCCTTCGAGGAGTACCAGGAGGCGTTGCGCGCGCTGCTCAACCCCCATCCAACCGCCCCGCCCGCCACCCAAAGACGGACTGAAGGCCCGCCGACTTCGCTGGAGGAGAAATCGTGATGCTCGCCCGCGCCGTCGAGGTCAGCCGCCGCTACGGCGACACCTTGGCGCTCGATTGTGTCTCGCTCGACATCGCGGCCGGCGAGCTCGTCGGACTGCTCGGCCCCAACGGCGCCGGCAAGAGCACCCTGTTGAGCCTGCTCACCGGCGTGCGGTCGCCCAGCTCCGGGCGGGTCGAGCTGCTCGGCGGGGATCCGCGCCGGCCGGCAAGCCGGCGGCGGCTGGGGGTCACTCCGCAGGAGACCGGACTGCCCGCCTCGCTTCGCGTCGGCGAGGTCGTCGATTTCGTACGCGCGCACTACGCCGACCCGATGTCACGCGACGAGGTCCTCTCCCGCTTCGGGCTGGATGATCTCGTACGCCGTCAGACGGGTGGGCTGTCCGGCGGCGAGAAGCGGCGGGTCGCGGTGGCGCTCGCGTTCGCGGGCCGCCCCGAGATCGTGTTCCTCGACGAGCCGACCACCGGTCTCGATGTCGAGGCGCGCCGTTCGCTCTGGGAGGGCATCCGTGAGTTCCACGCGGGCGGCGGCACGGTGGTGCTGACCAGCCACTACCTGGAGGAGATCGAGGCGCTGGCCCAGCGGGTGGTGGTGATCGGGGACGGCCGGGTCCTGGCCGACGACACGGTTTCGGCGGTGCGCGGCCTGGTCGCCGTGCGCCGGGTGAGCCTGACGTCAGCCGTACCCATGCCGGTCTTGCCCGGTCTGAGCGCGACCGACCGCGAGGGTGACCGCTGGCACCTGCTCACGCCCGACTCGGATCGCCTGGTTCGTGATCTCGTCGTGGCCGGCGTGCCCTTCACCGACCTCGAGGTACGGCCGACGTCGCTGGAAGAGGCATTCCTGACCCTCACCGATCGCCTGGAGAAGCCGTGCCTGCTCTCGTCCTGACCCACGCCCGCTTCCAAATGATCGAGACGGCGCGCACGCCGATCGCGGTGATCGGCAGCGCGTTCTGGCCGGCGGCTTCGATGCTGGCCTTCGTGGTCCCGTTCGTCGGTTCCGACCCGGTCTACGCGACCTACGCGACGGCCTCGATGATCACCTTCGCCGTGATGAGCACCAACCTTTTCCAGTACGGGGTGGGCGTGGCCGAAGATCGGGTCCAACCCTGGGAGCCCTATGTGCGGTCGCTTCCCACCGGCGCGTTGCCCCGCTTCGCCGGACGGCTGCTCTCGGGCTTCGCGCTGATGGCGTTCTCGCTGCTCCCGGTCGTGCTGATCGCTTGGCTGTGCACTGCGGCGACGCTCTCGCCGCTGTCGTTCTTAACGGCGGTTGTCGTGACTTTTATTATTTCGGTGCCCTTTATCTTGATGGGCTTGGCGATCGGGTATTCGGTGCCGCCGAAGGCCGCGGTCGTGGTCGCGCAGGTGCTGTTCTTCCCGCTCGCGTTCGCGGGCGGGCTGATGACGGCGCCCGGCGGCGCGCCCGGCTTCGTCGAGGACCTCGCGCCCTATCTGCCGACCGGCGCGTCGGTACGGCTCATGTGGGCGGCGGTCGGCGACTATCCCGTCGAGATCCGCTCGATATTGTCCTTGATCGCGTGGATTGTCGTGCTCGGCGGGGTGGCCCTATGGGCCTATCGACGAGACGAAGGCCGTCGATTCAGCTAGAACATCGACACTTAATCCCAACCAAAGGCAAGCGATGCGACGATGCGCTCATGACCGCATCGACGCCCGGCTTTCCTACCTGGGTGGATCTGGGAACGGCCGATCTCGAGGATGCGAGGCGCTTCTATTCGGCGTTGTTCGGCTGGAGCTGTGAGGACGACGGGGCGTACACGACGTTTCTTCTCAACGGGCGGCCCGTTGCGGGTGCCGGGCCGCTCTTCGGGGAGGGACAGCCGACGGCCTGGAGCACATACATCGCGACGGACGACGCCGACGCGGTGGCGGCCCGCGTGGCGGCGAACGGCGGCAAGGTTCTGGTGGCGCCTTTCGACGTTCACGACCAGGGGCGCATGGCGGCATTCCTCGACCCCGGCGGCGCCCCTTTCAGCGTCTGGCAGGCGGGCACGATGCGCGGCGCGGCGTTGTTCGACGTGCCCGGAACCCTCACGTGGAATGAGCTGAACACCCGCGACCTGGAGGGCGCACACGCCTTTTACGGCGCGGTGTTCGGATGGCAGTTCCGGCACAGTTCCATAGGCGAGATGCCGTACTTGGTGGCAAAGCTCAACGAGACCCCGATCTGCGGCATTCAACCGATGACGGCCGAGGATTGGCCGGCCGACATGTCGCCACATTGGATGGTTTATTTCGCGGTGCACGACTGCGACCGCTCGACCGACCACGCGCTGGCGCTGGGCGGGCGGGTGCTGTTTCCGCCGATGAGCCTGCCTATCGGGCGCTATGCGGTGCTGATGGATCCGCAAGGTGGCATGTTCTCGGTGCTGGCGTCCAATCGTTAGCAGGCCTCCCCCAGATGTGCGCTCCGCTCGGCGCGTGGCGTCGACCGCTTGCCGCCCCTTCGCGGGTAAGCGCTTGCCATCGCTATAGATAGATGGGTATCACTGTCTGACACGCCGTCTCCCCGCGGCCCGTTCCGATGGGAGATGGTCATGTTTCGTTGGCTTGCCGCCGTTGCGCTGTTGGTTCCTCTGCAGGTGGTGGGAGTTGCGGCCGCGTCCGGCACACCCGCGTGTGCGTCCGCAACGCCGGCCGCCGCGCTCGCCGCCGGGCCCACCGTCTGGCTGGCCGGGGACTCGACGATGGCGAATCCGAGCGCCACCTGCCCCGTCGGGTGGGGCAACAAGTTCGGGGCGCTCTTCCAAACTGGGGTCACGGTCAACAACCAGGCCGTGGGTGGGCGGAGCATTCAGACCTGGCTCTACGAGGGCAACGTCACGGGCACCAAGAACACGAGCGGTGAATGCGTGCTCAGCTCCACCACGTACTCGAGCCGCTGGCAGGAGATGCTCACCGGGATGAAGTCCGGTGATTACCTGTTCATCCAGTTCGGCATCAACGACGGCGACCCGAACTGTCCCCGCCACGTCGGCACGGCCCGCTACCAGCAGCTGATGACGATGATGGCGCAGGCGGCCCTGGCCCGCGGCGCGCATCCGGTCTTGCTCACCGCGGTCGCCGCGATCACCTGCTCGGGCAGCACCGCGGTCAAGAACCGGGGGTTCGTCACTCAGACCAGCGCGGCCGGCTCGGCGACCGGCTCGCCCGTGATCGACCTGCAGACACTGAGCGTGAATCTCTACAACAGCCTGCGCTTCTGCCCGAACAACGGCGACTACACGACCGGCACGCTCGGCGCGTTCTTCTGCAACGACCACACCCATTTCGAGGCGTACGGGGCGCAGCAGATCGCCAATCTCGTGGCCGGCGCCCTTCGCACCCAGAACAGCCCGCTCGCCGCGTATCTCAAGTAGCCCGAGCCCTCAAGCACCCGCGCCCTTAGGAGGCCCGAACCGGAACCACCAACGGCCCGTGATCCCCTTCGATCACCCGGACCCGCACCCGGTAATGCTCGGCCAGGTTGCCCTCGGTCAGCACATCGCGGGGCGTCCCGGCCGCCACGACCCTTCCGGCCGCGAGCAGGACCATCCGGTCCGCATACTCCCCCGCGGTCGTGAGGTCGTGCATGGTCGCCAGCACGGTCAGCCCCCGCTCGGCCCGGAGCCGATCGACAAGCTCGAGAACCTCCTGCTGGTGCCCGATGTCGAGCGCGCTGGTCGGCTCGTCGAGCAGCAGGATCCGCGCCCCCTGAGCCAGCGCCCGCGCGAGAAACACCCGCTGCCGCTCGCCACCGCTCAGCGTGTCGAGCCGCCGTCCGGCGAACCGCTCGAGGTCGAGCTCCCCCAGCACCTCATCGACGGTGGCGAGGTCGGCGGCCGACTCACGGCCGAGCGGAGGGACATATGGGGTACGCCCCAGCAGCACGTAATCGAACACCCGCATGGCGGGCGGCACCACCGGCGACTGCGCGACGGTGGCGATCGTCTTGGCACGTTCCCGCCGGTGCAGCTTGTCGACGGCCACGCCGTTCAGCTCGACGACACCCTCGAACGGCACCAGGCCCCCGATGGCCCGCAACGCGGTCGACTTCCCGGCGCCGTTGGGCCCGATGACCGTGACCCATTCCCCGGCCGCGACATCGAGGTCGACCCCGTCGACGATGAGCGCCTTCTCGAGCCGCACCCGCAATCCCGCGACAACGATGGCACGCTCCCGCTCACTCGCTTCGCCCCGCGTCCTCTCGTGTTCGCGCTCACCCTCGGCGACGTCCCCGGCAGCACGCGCACCGTTGGCGGCGTCGCGCTCGGCGTGGGCAGGGCCGGCGGTGTTGCGGTCCGTGTTCCTGGTCATGGGGCGGCCGTCCGCGTGGTGCGAAGCACGACGATGAAGAACGGCGCCCCGAAGAATGCCGTCACCACGCCGATCGGGATCTCCGCCTGGCCGCCCGCCGTGCGCGCCAGCAAATCCGCCAGGGCGAGGAAGGCGCCGCCGAACAGCACCGACAGCGGGAGGATCGAGCGGTAGCTCGGCCCCGCCAGCAGCCTCATCGTGTGCGGGACAATGATGCCCACGAAGCCGATCAGACCGGACACCGAGACGGCCGCCGCGGTGCCGAGCGAGGCCGCGATGATCAGCAGGTAGCGGCTTCGCTGGGGGTGCAGGCCCAGGCCGGTCGCCTCCTCGTCGCCGACCGTGAGCACGTCCAGCTCGCGGCGCTGGGACAGGACGATCGCGCCGGTCACCGCCGCGTACGGCAGCACCAGCAGCACGTCGTGCCAGCCGGCGGTGGCCAGGCGGCCCAACAGCCACGAGTAGACCTCACGCAACGTCTCGACGTGTTGCTGCATCACGTACGTCTGAGCGGCCGCCAGAAACGACGAGACCGCGACCCCCGCCAGGATCAGGGTGGCCGGCGAGCGGTCGCGGCCGCCGGCCGCGCCGAGGAGCCAGGTCAGCGCCACCCCGATCAGCGCGCCCACGAACGCCGCCACGGGGACGCCGAAGGGCAGGTCGACCGTGGCGTCGCCGGTGGTCGAGCGGATGGCGATCACCGCGGTGACCCCGAGGCCGGCGCCGGCGGCGACGCCGAGCAGGTGCGGGTCGGCCAGCGGGTTGCGGAAGACGCCCTGGTAGGCGGCGCCGGCCAGGGCCAGCATGGCGCCGACCAGCAGGCCCAGCACGACGCGCGGCAGGCGCAGCTCGAGGAGGATCGCCACGTCGCGCTCCGAGAGACCGCTGTGCAGCCGTACGCCCGGAATGAGATTGAGAAGCTCGGCCGCGACCCCCGCCGGAGGCAGCGGGACCGAGCCGACGGCGAGGCCCGCGACCAGCGCGACCAGCACCGCGAGAATGCCGCCGGCCAGCCACGCCGGCTTCAGGCCGGCGGGCCGCACCACTCGCTCGCTGGGCCGCGCTTCGCGCAGGCCGGAGATCACGCGGGGACCTTGGCCACCGCGTCGGCGACGGACTGCACAAGATCAACCGTACGGGGGCCCCAGCGCGACGCGATGTCGTCGTCGAGCGCGTAGATCTGTTTCGCCTTGACGGCGGTGATCGTCTGCCAGCCGGAGCGAGCCGAAACGGTCTGCGCCGACTGCTGGCAGCACTTGCTGTCGGCCAGGAAGACCGTGTCGGGGTTGGCCTTGATCAGCGCTTCCTGGCTGAGCTGTGGGTACCCGCCCTTGGCGCCGTCGGGGTCGGCGGCATCGGCCACATTGGTCATGCCGAACATCGAGAAGATCGAGCCGATGAACGTCTTGGACGTGACCGAGTAGAGCGTCGGGTCGAGCTCGTAGTAGTAGCTGAGCGGCTTGGTGCGGGCCGGCACCCCTTTGACGATCTGGTCGATCTGGGTGGTCATCTGCTCGTGCAGCGCCTCGGACTCGGCCAGGTGGCCGGTGAGCGTGCCGAGTTCGGCGATCTCGGAGTACGTGTCGTCCATGCTGGTCGCGGCGGGCGTCAGGAAGACCGGGATCTTGAGCTTGCCGAGCTGGTCGACGATCTTGTCGGTGTCGTCGGAGAGCACCACGAGATCGGGGTTCTTGGCCGCGATCGCCTCGGCGTTCGGCTTGAATCCCGACAGATCGGTCTTGGGGGCGTTGTCCGGATAGTTCGACTGGTCGTCGACGGCTACCACCTGCGGCCCCGCCCCGATCGCGAAGAGCATCTCGGTGGCGGTCGGCGTGAGCGAAACGATCCGCTTGGGCTGCGCATCGAGCGTGAGGTTGCCGACGGTGACCGGATAGGCCACCGTGGCGGCGCTCGCCGGCGGCGCGCTGGTCGAGGTGTCGTCGTTGCTGCCGCCGTTCTTGCTGCCGCCGTTCTTGCTGCCGCAGCCGCCGGCGAACAGCAGCGTGGCAGTCGTCGCCGCGGCGATGAGCGCGCGTTTCATCGGATCCTCCTGTCGGCCGGGCATGCGGTGCTTCGCCGACAGGACGCGGTCGACCCGGCCCGCCCGCGAGGCGCCCCTCCCCGAGAGCGCTACGTCGCGACCGGCGCGCAGGCGACCTGGCTAGACCCCGCCGAAGCCCGGCGAGGCATCACAGTTGCGGGACAGCGCCGGTTTCCCACCGGCTTCGCTGCGACGCGGTCCCCCGCACGCTATCCCACCTCACCGACGCTATCCCCGGGACGTCGATGCCACGTGTGCTTGCTTTCGTTTTCGCCGCGGGCCGGCATGGCGACCCGGCTCGGAAGGGCTGCCTATTTCTTGTCGTCGGCTTACTTCTTGTCGTCGGCCGGCTCAGGGGTCTTCCGCCGGGCTGCGGCCTGGGTGGGGGCGGCGTCCCGGTCGCCCGCGGCGGCAGCACGGTCGCCCGCGGCGGCAGCACGGTCGCCCGCGGCGGCAGCACGGTCGCCCTCGGCGGCAGCACGGTCGCCCTCGGCGGCAGCACGGTCGCCCTCGGCGGCGGCGTCCTCGTCGCCGGCCAGGGCGGCGCGGAGGCGCTGCTTCTCGGCGGTACGGCGGGTTGCCGCGTCGGCCAGTTGCTCGCCCATCTTGTTGCGCCAGTCGGCCAGCAGGAAGAAGGAGAGAACGGCCGACAGGAGCAGAGCGACCATCGCTTTGATCAAAATGTTCAGCGGGAGCGGCAGGAGCAGCACGAAGATCAGCACGAACAGCCCCAGGCGGCCGAGCGTGTACTTGACGGCGGGACTCATTCTCTTCTCCCTAACCCGCGCGGTGGCTCAGCCACCGGAGGCCGTAGAACCAGATCAGGCAATAGACGAGCGTGAACGCGCCGGCCCCGACCACCCCGCTGACCAGCGCCGGGAAGAGGGGAGCGACCAACCCCACCAAGATCAGACCGGCCGCCACGCCGAAGCCGGCGGCCAGCACGGCCACGACGACCCGATAGGCGCCCTGATCTTTCGCGGCGCGGAACTCCTCGGTGAACAGCCACAGCGGGAGGATCAACGCGAGCCAGCCGCTCGTATGGCCGAACTCGGCTGTCCGGGTCAATGCCAGGATCGCCTCGAAGGCAAGCAGGAGGACGGCGCCGATCACGAGCCCGGCCAGCGCGGTGCCGAGCAGATCACCGATGGTGGCCAGGCGTCCGCTGGGGTCGCGGCGCGGGCGCCGCTCACTCTTGGTCTCGGTCATGACACCCCGAGGGTACGCCGTGCCGAAGTGTCCGCTTACGCCCAGACCTGCTGAGGTGCGCTGCGTCGATCAGCCAGGCTCGGCGCCTCGTCGTACTCGCGAACGACCTCGTACCGCGTGTTGCGCTCGACCGGGCGGAAACCCGCGTCCCAGATGAGATGCAGCAGGTCGTCGCGGTGCATGGTGTGCGGCGTCCCGTACGAGTCGGCGTCGTGGGTGATCTTGTATTCGACGACCGAGCCGTCGAGGTCGTCGACGCCGAAGTTCAGGGAGAGCTGGGCGACCGACAGGCCGTGCATGACCCAGAAGTTCTTCACGTGCGGCACGTTGTCGAAAAGCAGCCGGGAGACCGCGAACGTCTTCAGCGACTCGGCGGGCGCGGCCATGCGCGTACGCGATTGGAGCCTGTTTCTGATCTTGCCGTCCTGCGAGTCGACGAAGTCGTGCTGGTAGCGCAGCGGAATGAAGACGGCGAAGCCACCGGTCTCGTCCTGCAGCTCGCGCAGCCGGAGGACGTGGTCGACCCGGTGCCGGCGCTCCTCGATGTGGCCGTAGAGCATGGTGGCCGGCGTCTTCATGCCCTTGGAGTGGGCGAGCCGGTGTATGCGCGACCAGTCTTCCCAGTGGCAGTCGTGATCGACGATGTGCTGCCGGACCTCCCAGTCGAAGATCTCGGCGCCGCCGCCGGTCAGCGACTCGAGCCCGGCCTCCATCAGCTCGTCGAGGATCTCGCTCGCCGGCCGGCCACTGATCTTCTCGAACCACTGGATCTCGGTGGCGGTGAAGCACTTGAGCTTGACGCCGGGCAGGGCGGCCTTGAGCTCGCGCAGCACCGTGGGGTAATAGCGCCACGGTAGGGTCGGGTGAAGGCCGTTGACGATGTGCAGCTCGGTGAGCCCTTCGGCCTCCATTTCCTTGGCCTTGCGCACGGCTTCGTCGACGCGCATGGTGTATGCGTCCTTTTCGCCCGGTTTGCGCTGAAAGGAACAATAGGCGCAGCTCGCACTGCAAACGTTGGTGAGATTGAGGTGCCGATTGACGTTGAACATCACCCGCTCACCGTTCAGCTCGGTGCGTCGGTGGTGGGCCAGCCTGCCCAGCCAGGCAAGATCGTCCGACTCGTACAGAGCTATGCCGTCCTCGCGGGTCAGCCGCTCGCCGGCGTAGACCTTCTGCTCCAGCTCACGCTTGAGTTCAGCATCCATCAGGGCCCCTCTCCTCATCTGGTGGTCGAGACTACGGCCCACCTCCGACAGAACCGCGGCCCGCTACGGCCTACGCTGTCGTTCTCTTGATTCCCAGCCTTCTTTCACCTCTGATCAATCGACAGGCCCGTAAGGCATGCGGTAAGCAATGAGAGGGACACCAAGCGGCAGTGGATCAGCCCCCGATCCGCTGTCACGGACGGGGAGCTCATGGCGACAGCACGACAGGCAGACCGACGAACCCGCACGGCGCGCCCATGGTGGCGCCCCGCGGCGTATTCGGCTGCCGCGACTGCGGCCATCGCGGCGCTGTTCACCCCCGTTCCCGCCCTCGCCGCTCCCAACGCGCCGCAGGTTCCGGGCGCCCCGATCGCCGTGCCCGACGTCGGCTCCCGGCCGATGGCGCTCGGCACACTCGTGCTGCCCGGTCAGGCCGCCTCGACGACGCCCGCGGTCACGCCGATCGTCGGCGCCGCCACCAGCCCCGTCCTCCAGCAGATCGAAAAGGGCCGGGCCGACATCGCCACGATGGGCGACCAGCTGATCCAGGTCGGCCAGGACCGCGATCTCGCCAAGACCCAGCAGGAAACCGCCGCGCAGAAATACGACCAGGCCGTCCTCCTGATGCAGGACGCGCGGTCGTCCGCCGCGTCCGCCGCCGCCCGGTCCGTGATCGAAGCCGCGGCGATGCCGCCTGGCGCGTTCGACTCCGGGCTCGCCGGCCTCGACGACCTGGCCCGCCTCCAGCGCGGCGACACCGGCACCGAGCAGGCCGCCGCCCGGCAGCTGGAGACCGCAGAGACCACGGTCCAGCTCTCCCTCGACGAGACCACGCTCGCCAAGCAGCATTACGACGAGCTGGTCAGCCAGTACGGCAAGCTCAACACCCTGCTCTCCAAGAAGCAGACGGCGCAGCAGGCGCTCGAGCTCGCCCACGCCGACGAACTGAGCGCGGCCGAGGCCACCGAGACCGCGACCGACAGCCAGCTCGGCGCGCAATACCTCGCGGGCGCCAACGCCGGCCGCGGCGCCGACCCGAAGGCGATCAAGGCCCTGGAATTCGCCCTGGCCCAGCGCGGCGACCCGTACGTGTGGTCCGAGGAGGGCCCCAACGCGTACGACTGCTCCGGCCTGATGTGGGCGGCCTACCGGTCGGTCGGCTTCCAGCTCGATCGGGTCTCCCGCGACCAGTACTGGCAGACCCACGAGAAGGTCGTCGACCGCTACTCGCTGCTCCCCGGTGACCTGCTGTTCTTCAGCTACTCCAACAGCTGGCGGGGCATCCACCACGTCGCGATGTACGCCGGCAACGGCCTGATGGTCGAGGCGCCGCGCACCGGCCTCAACGTGCGGCTCGTCCCGGTCCGCTGGTCGCGGCTCTTCCAGGCCACCCGGGTGTTCGGCTCGGTGCCGGGCGTCACCGAGGGCCCGGTGCTCGGCCAGCCCGACCCCGACACCGACAACGGCGCCACGACACCCGACAACACATCGCCGGCGACGACCAACCCCACCTCGGGCACGCCGGCCCCGTCGACGAGCACAACCAAGCCGAGCACCCCGCCGACGACGCCGACGACTTCGCCGAGCACGACCAAGCCGACCACCCAGCCGACCACGAAGCCGACCACCGAGCCGACTTCGGAGCCGACGTCGCAGCCGACCACCACGACGCCGACCACCGGGACGCCGACGACGCAGCCGACCACGCCGGTCGAGACGCAGACCACGACGACCCCGAGCGGCGGCGACTCGTCGAGCGGCACGAACGAGCCGTCCAACGACTCGTCGAGCAGCAGTTCGTCGTCCGCCGTGTCGTCGTCGAGCACCAGCTCGGCGAACGCAACCGAGGAAGCGTCCGCGTCCGCGTCGGCGGGTTGATCCGTCCGGCTATCGTCCGCCGGGGCGGTAAAGATCGCCTTTCCGGTGGTAAGGATCTGGCCGCGCGAGTGGCCGGGTTGGTGCCGGGTGTGCTGACGCGCACGGATATGGCACGGTAAAAGGCAGCGCCCGACGTCCCGGACCGTCGGCATGCGCGGTCGGGAGGTTTCATGGACGAGCGGCAGGCGACACCGGACAGCGACGGCACCAGGCCGGCCACCGGTGACGACCAGGAGGCGTACGCTCCTCCACCGCCGCCTGCTCCAGGCGCGCTCTGGTCCTCACCCACCTCGGCGCCGCCCGCGGCGTCGGGCAAGCCCGGGGACGACAAGCTCTCGGACGATGAGGTCTCGAAAGACGGGTCTTCGAAAGACGACCCTCCTCCCGGCAAACCGGATGAAAAGGACAGGGTCGCCGTCGCCCCGGTGAGCGGTGCGGCGAGCGGTCGCGCCACGGTGGGCCGGCCGGCCAGCCCCGGCTCGGTCAGCGCGTCGGTCCCCGTCTCGGGCCCCGGTCGCGTCACCGGCTCGGCAAAAGCGCCCGTGCCGGGCACGGCTCCCACCTCCGGCGCAGCACCTAGTTCCGGCGCAGCACCGGTCTCGGGCGCAGCACCCGGCTCCGGCGCAGCACTCTTTTCCGGCTCGGCCCCCGTTTCCGGCTCGGCCCCCGTTTCCGGCTCGGCCCCCGTTTCCGGCTCGGCCCCCGTTTCCGGCTCGGCCCCCGTTTCCGGCTCGGCCCCTGTTTCTGGCTCGGCCCCTTTTTCTGGCTCGGCACCCGTTTCTGGCTCGGCACCCGTTTCTGGCTCGGCACCCGTTTCTGGCTCGGCGTCGGTATCGGGTCCGGGCTCGGTGAGCGCCGCGGCGCCGGTCTCCGGTCCCGGCCGAGTCACCGGCTCCGCCCGCCCCGTCAGCCCCGCCGGCGAGGGCCTCATGCCCGAGCGCATCGACGGCTCGTCCCGCCAGCTTCCGGCCGCCCTGAGTTCGGGCGCGGCCCGCGCCGCCGTCCCCGGCGCGATCAACCCCGACCCCGGCGCCGCGCGTGCCGGTTCCTGGCCGAGCGGCCCGGCGACGGTCTACGGCGGCCGCCCCGCGGAGTCACCGTCGACCGACAAGCCGGCCGTCTCCTCGAAGTCGATCGGCTCGGCCACCGTGCCCGCCCCCGACCGGATCAACGAGCCGGAGAAGCCGCAGCCCAGCGACGCGAGGCCGGCCAACCCTGAGCTGTCGGAGCCGAAGCCGGCAGACCCGAAGCTATCCGACCCGAAGCCGGCAGACCCGAAGCCATCCGACCCGAAGCCGGCAGACCCGAAGCCGTCGGATCCCAAGCCGTCGGATCCCCGGCCCGAGCCCGACCCCGAGAAGCCTGAGCCGGAAGGGCCGGAGCCGGAGAAGCCCGAGCCACTCCGCCCGGTCCCGGTCCCGCCGACGAGGCCCGAGCCCACCGGGCCCGACCCGACCAAGCCGTTCGAGCCCCCCGCGCCCTTCCCGTCGCCGCAGCCGGGCCCGTTCCCGCAGCCAGGACCACAGCCAGGCCCCGGCCCGCAGCCAGGACCGCAACCAGGACCTGGCCCGCAGCCAGGACCGCAACCAGGACCCGGCCCGCAGCCAGGCCCGGCCCCACAGCCTGGCCCTGGTCCGGCGCCGCAGCCCGGCCCGTTCCCGAGCCCCGTCCCGCCGGGCCCCGGCCCGTCCCCGGTCCCGCCCGGTCCGGGCCCCTCGCCCATCCCGCCCGGCCCCGGCCCCTTCCCCGTGCCGCCGCCGTCGCCGAGCCCGGTGCCCGACCCGCCCGGCCCGAACCCGATCCCCGGCCCGCCGCAGCCGGTCTTCCCACCCCCGCCGAGCATCCCGCAGGCGACTGCACAACCGGGCGACCCGACCACGGCACTACCGGGAATCCCGCCGGCGACCACACGGCCAGGCAACGGCAGCCCAGTGACTGCACAGCCAGGCAGCAGCCTCCCGGCCACCGCACAGCTGGATAACGGCCAGTCGGCCACCGCACAGCCGGGTAACGGCCTCCCGGCGACGACACAGGCGGGCGGCAGCAGCCAGCCGGCGACGACACAGGCGGGCGGCAGCAGCCACCCGGCCACCGCACAGGCGGGCGGCAGCAGCCACCCGGCCACCGCACAGGCGGGCGGCAGCAGCCACCCGGCCACCGCACAGGCGGGCGGCAGCAGCCACCCGGCCCGTAC
>NZ_JBITDW010000010.1:0-58748 GCF_044454685.1 Actinoplanes sp. NPDC051513 | reverse complement strand
CACCGCACAGGCGGGCGGCAGCGGCCTCCCGGCGTACACGATGCCGCCCTCGGCACCCGCCCACCCGGCGGCGACCCCGCCGCCGCAGCACCCGTTCGGGGTCGGCGGCCCGGCCTCGATCACCCAGCCTTTCGGTGCGACTCACACGCCGTCCGCCCGGGTCAGCCCGCCACCGGCATATCCGCCGGAGTTCGATCCGTCGGCCACCTCGGCCCTTCCGCAGCAGCGGGGTCCGGGCGGCACCGTCTATGGCATGGGCGGCTACCCGTCGATCGACACCACGATGCCCGTCTCCACCAACCCGGTGGAAAACTCTGGCTCGCTGACCGGCCATATCCTGGCCCAGGGCTGGCGTGACGAGATCGTCGACCGCCGCCGCAGCAACATGAAGGTGGCCATCGCGATGCTCGTGGTGCTGGGTTTGCTGGTGACCGTAAGTGTGGTATTCCTGTTCACCGCCGGGAGTGCCTTCACCGACATGATTTCGGGCATGTTCGGCTGAGCTATCCTTGCGAGGTTTGCGCCGAGGGGTGAGCCTGCCCACTGCCGGCACGGAATGCGGTCGGCGTCCCAAACGTTGAGCCGTACACTTATGACAGTTGTTCACGCGGCGTGCCTTCACGGAGCATGCCACGGGCGTTCTTGCGGGCATTACAGCGGCGGGCTGATGGAAGCCGCGGCGGGCCATTTCGCGAGCATGCGCCCCCGTAGAGAGGTTCTCTTGACCACTTTCGCTGATCCCAGCACGTTCCCGTCCGTTTTCGAAACCCCCCAGACGCCCGAAGAGACGCCAGCCCCCGAAGAGACGCCGGCCCCCGAAGAGACGCAGACCCGCGAAGAGACGCAGGCCGCCGAAGGCACGCAGGTCCCCGACGAGGCGCTGACCTCGGCAGAGACCGAGGCCTCGGCAGAGACGCTGACCTCGGCAGAGACGCTGACCTCGGAGGAGACGCTGACCTCGGAGGAGACGCTGACCTCGGAGGAGACGCTGACCTCGGAGGAGACGCTGACCTCGGAGGAGACGCTGACCTCGGAGGAGACGCTTACCTCGGAGGAGATCGAGGCGCCCGTCGAGGTCGCGAAGAAGAGCTTCGCCGATCTTGGCATCAAGCCCGAACTTGTGCGCGTGCTCACTCGCGAGGGCATAATCACGCCGTTCGAGATCCAGGCCGCCACCATGCCCGACGCGCTGTCGGGCCGTGATGTTCTCGGCCGCGGCCAGACCGGCTCCGGCAAGACCCTGGCGTTCGGCCTGCCGCTGCTCACCCGCGTCGCGCAGGGTGGCCGCGCCCGGCCGCATCACCCCAAGGCCCTGATCCTGGTGCCGACCCGCGAGCTGGCCATGCAGGTGGCCGACGCGCTCCAGCCGTTGGGCCGGTCCGTCGGCGTCTTCCTGAAGACCGCGGTCGGCGGCGTGCCGTACGACCGTCAGATGGACGCGCTGCGCCGCGGCGTCGAGGTGATCGTGGCCACGCCCGGCCGTCTCGGCGACCTGATCGAGCGGGGCGCCTGCAACCTCGACGACGTCGAGGTCACGGTTCTCGACGAGGCCGACCAGATGGCCGACATGGGCTTCCTGCCCGAGGTCACCGAGCTGCTGGCCAAGACTCCGGCGAACGCGCAGCGTCTGCTCTTCTCGGCCACTCTCGACGGTGACGTCGACACCCTGGTCAAGCGGTTCATGCACGACCCGGTGACGCACTCGACGGCTCCGGCCGAGGCGAGCGTGTCCACGATGGATCACCACCTGCTGCTGATCCCGCCGCAGGAGAAGTTCCCGATCACCGCGGCGATCGCCAACCGGGAGGGCAAGACCATCGTCTTCGCCCGCACCCAGATGGGCGTCGACCGGCTGGTCGAGCAGCTTCGCCAGGTGGGCGTCCGGGCCGGCGCGCTGCACGGCGGCAAGACCCAGCGGGTACGCACCCGCACGCTCGCCGAGTTCAAGGAGGGCCGCTCCAACGTCCTCGTGGCGACCGACGTCGCGGCCCGTGGCATCCACGTCGACGGCATCTCGCTGGTCGTGCACGTGGACCCGCCGAAGGACCCGAAGGACTATCTGCACCGGGCCGGCCGCACCGCACGGGCCGGCGAGTCGGGCGCGGTGGTCACGCTGGTCCTGCCGAAGCAGCGCCGCAGCACCCAGGCCATGATGAGCAAGGCCGGCGTGGCGCCGGCCGAGGTCCGGGTCCGGCTGAACGACGAGAAGCTCGCCGAGGTCACCGGCGCGCGCGAGCCGTCCGGCGTCCCGGTGGCGGAAGAGCCGGAGCCCCGGCGCGGCGACCGGCCGCGGGGTCGTTTCGGCGACCGGCCGCAGCGTTCGTACGGCGACCGCCCGCAGCGCACTTACGGTGACCGTCCCCGCGGGGAGCGTACGGACCGTGACCGCTCGTACGGTGACCGTCCGCAGCACACCGACCGTGCCGGCTTCGGCGACCGGCAGGATCGGCCGGATCGGCCGTTCGCCGATCGCCCGCGCGGCGACCGCGGCGACCGCGGTTTCGCCCCGCGCAACGGCGAGCGCACGGGCGGCTTCCGCCGCGACAGCCAGCGGAACGACCGCCACGACGGCCCGTCGCCCCGCTTCGGCGCCCGCCCCGCCCGGACGTACTGACCGCAAGTAGACAAGCGCGCCCCGGCACACGGTGCCGGGGCGCGCTTTCTTTGAGAGGGTTGAGTCATGCCGACGATGCCCGAGTCGCTGTTCTGGAAACGACGAGACACCGCCGGGGCCGAGCACGCCCTGGTGGACGCCCGCAACGGCCTCTACGCCCGCGGGACGGTCCTCGCCGTCGATCCGATCCCCTTCACCTGCCGCTACGAGTTACGCACCGAGCCGGGCTGGTCGACCGCCCACGTCGACGTCACCGCCGAGGGCGCCGGCTGGGTGCGCAGCGTCCGGCTCGAGCTGGCCGCGGGCCGCTGGCGGGCCACCACCGCCGAGCGGGGCAACCTCGACGCCGTGCTCCGGGCCGGCGGGCACGCGGGCGCCGGCTTCCCGGGCATGGAAGACCCCGATCTTCTGTACGGCGCTTTCGACGTCGACCTCGGCGGCTCCCCGCTGACCAATACGCTTCCCATCCGCCGCCTGGGCCTGCTCAAGGCCGAGCCCGGCGTCTCGCACCGGATCAGCGCGGCCTGGGTTCTGATTCCCAGCCTCGAGGTGATTCAGGCCGACCAGATCTACACCCCGCTCGGCAACAACCGCGTCCGCTACGCCAGCGAGACGTTCAGCGCCGACCTGACGGTCGACGACGAGGGATTCGTCGTCGACTACCCCGGCCTCGCCACCAGAGAGTAAATCTCAACCCAGGCCGGGTTGGGGCCGGTTCTCCCACTTCGTCGACAGCGCGATCGCCGTACGCGTCGAAGCGACCCCCGGCGTGCGGTTGATCCGCACGATGAGCTGCTCGAGTTCGGCGATGGTGCCGACACGGACGATCAGCTGGTACGACTCCACCCCGGCCATGAAGTAGCAGCTCTCGACCTCGGGCATGGCCCGCACGGCCGCCAGCACGTCGTCGGTGTCGGCGCCGGAGTCTTCGATGATGCCGATCAGCGCGGTGACCCCGAGCCCGAGCGCCTCATGGTCGACATCGGCGCGGTAACCGCGGATGGTGCCGGCCGCTTCGAGCTTGCCGACCCGCTCGTGCACGGCGGGCGCGGAGAGTCCGACCTTGCGGGCCAGCTCGGCGTACGACGAGCGCGCATTCTCCCGTAGCAGGTCGATCAGCCGGAGGTCGATGGAGTCCATAGCTCAGACCCTAAACGGGTGGCAGATCGCTACTCACGCCCGGTAGCGACGAATCGGCGGCAGGATAACGATCACTGTCGCAATTAGGGCTTTTTCCGCATTCCAGGGACTCGGTTCCGGGGCAATGCTCTAATGGCTTTACGTCCCGATCGAGCACGCCGACACTCACCGTGATCACGGCCGCTCCAAGACCGACGCGAGGAGGGGGTTGTGGACACTGGAGATCGTCTGCTGACACCGGGCGAGGTGGCCGCGCTGTTCCGCGTCGACCCCAAAACGGTCACGCGGTGGGCTGCCGCCGGGCGCATCGGCAGCATCCGGACTCCGGGTGGCCACCGCCGGTTCCGCGAGTCAGAGGTCCGCGCGTTGCTCGAGGGCGACGGCGTGGTCGAAGAAATGCGCGAGGACGATGCCGCCAATCGGCCCCGCAATTCGGGCCCGAGCAATCCCGGCATGGGTTACGGCCCGCCGAACGGGTTGCGCTGAGCGTTCAGCTCGCCCTTCCATCGAGTCAAAAGCGTGTGGGGTACGCCGAGAGCGTCCAGCACCTTGCCCGCCACGAAGTCGACGAGTTGTTGCGCGGTCGCACCGGCCCCGGCGCCGTAGAAGCCGGGGCTGGCCGGCAGCACGACCGCCCCGGCGTCGTGCAGCGCGATCAGGTGTTCGAGGTGGCTGCGGGTCACCGGGGTCTCCCGCGGCACCACCACCGTGCGCCGGCGCTCCTTGAGGTTGACCTCGGCGGCCCGCTGGAGCAGGTCTTTCGAGAGCCCGATGGCGATGCCCGCGCACGCCGCCGTGCTGGCCGGCACGACCGCCATCCCCTTTGCCCGGTAGGAGCCGCTGCTCGGCCCGGCCGCCAGGTCGCCTGCCGGCCAGTACCGCAGGTCGCCTAGGTCTCGCCCGAGCCAGGCGGCCACGTCGTCCTTCCAGTGCGCGTCCCGCACGGACGCGCCGGTCTCGTCGAGCAGGGTCAGCCGGGCCGCGCGCGAGACGACCAGGTCGACGGATTCGCCCGCCTCCAGAAGGCCATTCAAAACCGCTTTCGCGTACGGCGTGCCGGAGGCGCCCGAGACGCCGACGACCCAGGGTTCACGCATGCCTCAAGTGTGCCCGTTCATTCCCCGCCCACCAGCGCGCTCGCCGGGAACGCCGCGCCCACGGGAATCCAGTTACCCGGGTCGGAGAGCGGCACGAACCGCCCCGACTTGATCATCCGGCCCAGCTCCACGGTGTCGACGGCCGACCGGCTCCGCGCCTCCTCCACGTAGGTGTCGCCGAGGAAGGCGTAGCAGTACCCCATCCGGCCGACGTCGCCGCCCTTGAGCGGCAGCTCCGGGCACAGCACGCCGTCCCGGGGCGTGCCATGGTCGGCGCTCGCCCGGCCGACCGAGAGCCTGATGGCGGCGAGCGACCGCACGTCGGGGAGCGGGTCGGGCTTGCCCAGCCGCGCGACGGCATCGGCAGTCGGCACGAACTGGGCGGAGTTCGTCGTGACCTCGACCAGCTTGTAGCCGTCGGGTACGTAGGAGACACCGAACGGGATCCGTACCGGCTTCGGCGTGCCCAGCCGGAGCGCCTCGGCCACCTGACGCTGCTCGGCGAGGGTGAGCGCGGATCGGCCGGGTCCGTCGGCTGCTCCCGCCGCCACCAGGACCTGCGCGTCTCGTCGATCGCGGCCCGGACCACCGCGGTCCGGGCGTACGCGTCGGGGTTGTCGATCCGGCGCCACTTCACGTAAAGCCGGGCGAGCGCGCTGAGGACCGCGTCCTCGGCCACCTGCCAATCGCCGCACGTGAGGTAGGCCAGTCCGCGCAGCGACTCCATGCGCGCGGCGGCGAACTCCCGGAACTCGGCCTCGTTGTCGCTCACGCGGATTAGACGGACGCCGCTGCCAAGGTGGTTACACCGAACACTGCCCAGTGTCGAGCGGGGGTCACAGCAGCGCCAAGTCGAGCAGCGCGAAGAGGAACAGCGCGATGCCGACGAAGCCGTTCGCCGTGAAGAACGCCCTGTTGACCTTGGACAGGTCGGTCGGGGTGACCACGATGTGCTGGTACGCGAACGCCGCCGCGGTGAGTGCCAGGCCGATCCACCAGAGCCAGCTCAGGCCGACCAGCTGACCGAACCAGACGAACAAGGCGAACGTCACCACGTGTGTGACGGTGGAGATGTGCAGCGCGGTGCGCACGCCCCAGCGGGCCGGGGTGGAGTGCACGCCGATCTGGCGGTCGATCTCGACGTCTTGACAGGCGTAGATGATGTCGAAGCCGCCGATCCACAGGCCGACCGCAACCCCGAGGAGCCAGGCCGGTCCCGAGCCGGCGAAGGTGCCGGTGATGCCGAGCCAGGCCCCGACCGGCGCCACCGCCTGCGCGAGCGCGAGCACGTAGTGCGGATAGTTCGTGAAGCGCTTCGCGTACGGGTAGATCACCAGCGGGATCACCGCCAGTGGGAACAACGCCAGGCACAGCCAGTTGAGCAGGCCCGCGGCGACCGCCATGACGACCAGCGACACCACCGCACCCGTCCAGGCGGTGCGCAGCGAGACAGCGCCGGTGACGAGCTCACGATTCTGCGTACGCGGATTCAGGGCGTCGATCTTGCGGTCGAGGATGCGGTTGGCCGCCATCGCGAAGGTGCGGCCCGAGACCATCGCGACCGTGATCAGCAGCAGGTCGATCCAGTGGATGCCGGTGCCCTCGCGATCGAGGGCCACCAGCGCGGAGAGGTACGCGAACGGCAGCGCGAAGATCGAGTGCTCGATCTTGACCAGCTCGAGGAAAGACTTGATCCGGCCCGGCTTTTCCGGGACCGCGGCGACCGCCGTCATATGCCGTATTCCTTCCAGCGCTTGTCCACGAGCGCGACCACCTCGCTCGACATGGCCATCTCTTCCGGCCAGCCACGGGCGTAGCCCTCGGACGGCAGCTTACGGGTGGCGTCGATGCCCGCCTTGCCGCCCCAGAACTGCTGGTACGACGCGTGGTCGAGGTGGTCGACCGGGCCCTGGACGAGCAGCAGGTCGCGGTCGTAGTCGACGTTGCCGAACGCGCGGAACGCCACCTCGGCGTAGTCGTGGACGTCGCAGTCCTCGTCGACCACCACGATGAGCTTGGTCAGCGACATCAGGTGGGCGCCCCAGATCGCATTCATGATCTTTTGTGCATGCTTCGGGTAGCGCTTCTTGATCGAGACAATCACGCAGTTGTGGAAGACGCCGGCGGCCGGCATGTCGTAGTCGACGATGTCGGGGATCAGCATGCGCAGCAGCGGCAGGAAGATGCGCTCGGTCGCCTTGCCGAGGCCGTGGTCTTCCTGCGGCGGCTTGGACGTGATGATCGAGTGGTAGATCGGCTTCTTCCGCATGGTCATCGCCTCGATGTGCAGCACCGGGAACGGCTCGACCGGGGTGTAGAAGCCGGTGTGGTCGCCGAACGGGCCCTCGGGCGCACGCTCGCCGGGCTCGAGATAGCCCTCGAGCACGACCTGGGCGTGCGCGGGGACCTGCAGCGGAACCGTCAGGCAGTCGACCATCTCGACTCGCTCGCCCCGCAGGAAGCCGGCGAACAGGTATTCGTCGATGTCGGAGGGCAGCGGGGCGCTCGCCGCGTAGCAGACCACCGGGTCGCAGCCGATCGCCACGGCCACCGGCAGGCGCTCGCCACGGCGCTCGGCGACCGCGTGGTGTGCGGTCGAGTCTTTGTGGATCTGCCAGTGCATGCCCAGCGTGTTCTTCGAGTGCTGCTGGAGGCGGTAGAGGCCCAGATTGCGCTTGCCGGTCTCGGGGTGCTTGGTGTGGGTGAGCCCGAAGTTGTGGAAGACGCCGCCGTCGCCGGGCCAGACCTGGAGGCCGGGCAGCCGGTCGAGATCGACCTCGTCACCCTTCAACACCACCTCTTGGCAGGGGGCGGTCTTGACCTTCTTGGGCGGCAGCGACTTGAGCTGGAGCGCTTTGCCGATGCCTTCGCGGATGCCGGACCAGCCCACCGGGAGCTCGGGCTTGATCAGCGAGCCGATGCGGTCGCCGATCTCGTCGAGCGACTCGACGCCGAGGGCCATCGCCATGCGCTTCTCGGTGGCGAACAGGTTGATCGCCACCGGCATCTCGCCGCGGGTCGGCCGCTCGAAAAGCAGGGCCGGACCACCGGCCCGTACGGTGCGGGTCACGACCTCGCTGATCTCGAGCGTGGGGTCGACCGGGACGGTGACCCGGCGCAGCTCACCGGCCGATTCGAGGGCCGACAGGAAGCTCTGTAGATCTTCATAGGGAAACCCACGAGACGCCATGCACCCCAGTCTTCACCACCCCTGCGACAGTTCCGCACTCGGGCGATCACCGTCACTCGGGATGTCCGATTCGCGTTAATGTGGGCGATTGTTCCCCATCGGGTCAGCGAGGTGACGATGAACGTCCGGAGCGTGGCGCGCTGGTGCGCGCTGACCGTGCTCACCGCCCTGCTGGCCGGGGCCGCCCCGGCGGTCTCCGCCCCCTCGGCCCCGCGCCTGCCCGCCTGCCCGGTCGGCAAGGCCTCCACCCGGCCGCCGACGACGCCGGCCGACCCGAGCGCTCCCGGCGCCTGCCGCGCGGCCGGGCGCATCCTCGAGTCCGGGATCCAGCTCACCAAGCCCGTCCAGCCCGCCGCGGCCGCCTTCACCCCGAGCGGCTACCACCACCTCGGCGCGAACTCCGCCGGCGAGTGGAGCGGCGTCTCCGGCCGCATCTCGGTGGTGGACGGCTCGATCCGGCCCGGTAGCTACGACTTCGTGGCCGGTCGCTTCATGGTCAAGCGGAACCTGGGCGGCGGGCAGATCTCCTGGCTCGAGGCCGGGTGGGCGCAGACCGGGTGGGCCGGGCCGCTGCGCCAGCACATCTACACGTTCAACACCAACACGCACTCGTGGCAGTTCTACGACCAGTACGCGCTGCGGCCCGGCGACCGGGTGTGGCTCGACCTGCACAGCGACGCGAACGGCGTGTGGGGCGCCTGGCTCTGGTGGAACAACCGGTGGAACCTGCTCACCGCCCAGCGCCTGCCGATCGGGTCGAGCGCGTTCGTGGAGCAGTACGTCGAGGTGCACGTCGACTCCGGCCGCCCGGCTCGCATCGACGTGCCCGAGGTGACCGTCGACAACGTGCAGCTTCGCCCCGCGGACGGCAGCGCGGCCCGCTACTGGCGCGATGACGTGCCGACGCTGACCGGGTACAGCCCGAACCAGCCGCAGCGCACCGGCGACTTCTGCCTGAACTGGGTCAACCGATACGACACGTGGACGGCCGGCGACTGCGGCCCCGACACCGACGCCCCGGCAGGCGGAGGCGGACGACTGGCTCCCTCGGCGACAACGGCGCTCACGCAGACCACCGCGGCCGCTGCCACGCAGACCACCGTGGGCCCTGCCACGCAGACCATCGCGCCGCCCGCGACCACGCAGCCGACCGTGCCGGGCGAGGCCGATCCCGGGACGCCCGCGCCGGGCACCTCGACGTCACCGGCGGCGAACCCACCCACATCGGCCGCGCCCGAGGAACGGCCGCTGCTCGGTGGGCTCCTCGGGCAGTAGGCCGGACCACCGAGCTCAGCCCGGCGGTCGCGGCAAAGGCTTGCGTCGCATCCGGCTCGCGTCGCTCTACGGGCCGGTGGCTGCTGCGGTTGTTGTGGTCGCTGCTCGTAGCGAAAAGGGTCCTTCTCCAAACGCTCGCCGCGAGAGACGCACGAAAGCCGGAGCCCCTACATACCGCCCGCATTGGCATATGAATGGAAGCCGCTGAAGAACAAATTCACGCCGAACAGGTTCATCAGCATGGTCGCGAAGCCCAGTAGCGCGATCCACGTCGCCACCGTGCGCTTCACGCTCGGCGTGGCCCGGGCGTGCAGGTAGCCCGCGTAGACGATCCAGGAGATGAACGCCCAGACCTCCTTGGGGTCCCACCCCCAGTACCGGCCCCAGGACGCCTCGGCCCAGATCGGCCCGGCGATCAGCGCGCCGAACGTGAACAGCGGGAACGCGAACGCGTGCAACCGGAAGGTCAGCCGCTCGAGCACCGTGGCGTCCGGTGTGTTCTTGCCGAGCGAGTACGGGAAGCGCCGCTTGCCCTTGTCGTACCCGTCGCGGATCAGGAACATCGTGGCCGGCACCGCGCCGACCAGGAAAATGCCGGACCCCACGATGATCGTCGAGACGTGGATGATGAACCAGTACGAGTGCAGGGCCGGCACGAGCGGCCCCACCGGGGTGTACGCGATCATGCCGGCGGCGCCGAGCAGCAGCACCAGCGCGAGCGAGACGAACAGGCCGATGTGCCGGACGGCTGGCCGGCGCAACAGGATGCCCACCCAGACCGCCGACCCGACGAAGGTCGCGGAGAGGATGTACTCGTACATGTTGCCCCAGGGCATGCGGTCGGCCGCGATGCCGCGCGTGACCAGCGTGCCCAGGTGCAGCAGCAGGGCGAGGATGTTGACGCCGACGGCGATGCGGCCGATGATCTCGGACCGTTTGTCGGGCTGGGGCGGGGCCTCGACAACGACATCGTCCACCACGTCGTCCTCGACCGGCGCCCCGACGCCGACGAGCTGCCTTGCGGGCCGCACGGCCGCACGCCCTATCCGGCTCTTGGAGCCGAAGGCATATTCGGCGGCGTACAGCACCATCGCGACCAGATAGGCCAGGACGGTCACCGCCATCAGCTGATTCGACAACTCCGCCATCAGGGCGTCCCTTCCTCGGCGGCCTTCACCAACTGCGTGAACTCGTCGGCGAAACCGGGATAGTCGGTGCGCGGGAGACCACCGGCCGACAACAACGTACCTCCGGACGACTCCGGCGAAGCTGGCAGGGCGCGGAACCAGACCCGGCGACGATGGCCGGCGAGCGACAGCATCAGCCCGAGCAGGCCGATCGCCGCGCCCGCCAGCACCAGCGTCTGCGTCGGGTCGTACCGGATCGAGAGCGTGGCGAACGGCCGGGTGCCAAGGAACTCCAGCTTGGTGCCGTCGTCCAGGGTCCAGCTGTCGCCGATCTCGAGCTTGTGCGGCCGCGCGCCGCTCACGTTCTTGAGGTCGCCGGTCGCGATCTGCCCCTGGTTGAGCGAGTAGACCGAGCCGGGCGTGCCCACGTCGAGCCCGAGGTCGCCGCGGTAGGCGGTGAGGAACAGCGCGGGCGCGTTCTCGGCCGGGAAGGTCGACGTCGCGCCGGTACCGACCGTGGGCAGATAGCGGCCCTCGAATCCCATCTGGAGGGTCGCGTCCCGCTTGTTCGTCCGGGGATCGATGTTCACGTCCGGGAACTGGGCGACGCCCTCGCTGGTGAACATGCCGTCGATCGGCAGGAACGGCACGGTCTTGGTCTGCGAGGCGCCGAACCGGTCGGTGTAGCGCACGGTCACCGCGTAGCCGTGGCCGATCAGATGCACGTTGGCGCCGTGCAGCCGCAGCGGGTCGTTGACCGTGAACGTACGGGTCTTCTCGGGGCCGTCGTCCTCGCTCACCGCGACCGTGGCCGAGAACTTCTTGGGCTGGCCGGTGGACTCGTACGCGGCCTGGAAATCGGTCAGCTCGAGGCAGAAGTTCGGCAGGTCGGCGGCGTCCACGCGCGGGCCGAGCGTGGAGTCGTCGTACTGGGCGAGCGAGTCGCAGAAGCCCTGGTCGGCGCCGGCCACCAGGATCCGGTTGCCGTGCCACCCGTACCAGTGCCCGAAGCCCACCCCGATCAGCACCGCGAGCAGCGCGAAGTGGAAGAGCAGGTTGCCGGTCTCCTTGAGGTGGCCCTTCTCGGCCGAGACCGTGAAGCTGCCGTCCTCCTGCTCGCGCACCTTGGCGCGCCAGCGTCGTTTCCGCAGGATGCCGGCGACGGCCGCGGCCACCTCGGCGGGCGCCTCCGCGCGCTCGGATTCCGGCGCCGACTCGGGCAGGCGTGAAAGGTGGCGCGGCGCGTCCGGCGGGGCCTGGCGCAGCGCGCGCACGTGGTCGCGGAGCCGGGGCAGAACGCAGCCGACCAGCGAGGTGAACAGCAGCAGGTAGATCGAGGCGAACCACGGCGACCCGTACACCTCGAAGCCGCCGAGCCGCTCGAGCCAGGGCGCCAGTTGGGGGTGGGCCTGGTAGTAGTCGGTGACCCGCTGCGAGTCGACCGCGCGCTGGGGGAAGACCGAGCCGGGAATCGCGGCGACGGCCAGCAGGAAGAGCAGGACCAGCGCCGTACGCATGCTGGTGAGCTGTCGCCACGAGTTGCGCAGGAGAGCCCACACGCGGCTGGGCCGCCCCGGTGGCGGCGCGGCCGGCGGGGCCGGGCGTTCCTCGACCACGGTCACAGCAACGTCTCCTGACCGAAGTTGAAAGTGGTCAGCAGCCAGACCAGGAAGTGGTTCCACCCGCCGGTGACCAGCGCGACGCCGACCAGGATCAGCAGCACGCCGCCGACCCGGGTCACCCACCGGCTGTTGCGGCGGATGGCGCGGAAGACGCCGAGCAACTTGCGGAAGAACAGGCCGAAGAGCACGAACGGAAGGCCCAGCCCCAGGCTGTACGCGAGGGAGAGCGTCACCGCCCGGCTGGTCTGCCCGCTGGTCGTGGCGAGGGCGGCCACCGCGGCCAGGGTCGGCCCGGTGCACGGCAGCCAGGAGAGCGCGAAGATCGCCCCGAAGACCGGCGCGCCGACCAGGCCGGCCGCCGGGAGCTTGCTGATCCGCACCTCGCGCTGCAGGCCCGGGATCCAGCCCAGATAGCCGAAGCCGAGCACGATCACCAGCACGCCAAGGATCACGTTGAGCATGTCCTGGTGCGTCTTGAGGGCGAAGCCGATGTTGGCCACCAGGGTCAGCAGCAGCGTGAACACGACCGAGAAGCCGAGCACGAAGAGACCGGTGCCGGCCAGCACCCGGCCGCTGATCCGGGTCTTCACGGCGACGGCGCCCTCGGCGGGCTCGCGGGCTTCCGGGACGTCGCGGGCGTCCAGATCGGAGCCGGCCAGGCCGGTCACGTACGAGAGGTAGCCCGGCAGCAGCGGCAGCACACACGGCGAGAGGATGCTGACCAGGCCGGCGGCGGCCGCGACGGCGATGGCCAGCAGCAGCGGGCCGGTGCCGGCGATCGAGGCGAACTGGTCACCCATCACCCGGTCCCTTCCGCGGCGATCTTCTCGACCAGCGGCCGGAGCTCGGTATGCGTGGTGGCGGCCCGCAGCGCCACCGCGATCCGCCCTTGCCGGTCGAGGATCAGCGTCTGCGGGGTGGTGGTCTGGGTGACGTCGAACTTCAGCGCCACCTTGCCTGCGAAGTCATAGATGCTCGGGTACGTCACCCGGCCGCGCTCGAAGGCGACGGCCGCGTCTTTGTCGTCGCGCGAGTTGACTCCGATGAAGCTGACGCCCTTGGCCTTGGTCGCCTGGTACGTCGTCTCGAGGTCGTCGGCCTCGGCCCGGCACGGCGCGCACCACGAGCCCCAGAAGTTGACCACCACGACCTTGCCGCGGTCCTGCGTGATGTCGTAGGTGCCGCCGCCGAGCAGGTCGCCGGTCACGTCCTCGACCTGCGGGCGCTGATCGGGCGCGCACTCGACCACGTTGCCGGTGGTGGTGCACTTCTTGGCCCAGTTCTCGCCGCCACAGCCGGTCAGGACGACCGCCGCGACGGCGGCGACGGCCAGGACTCCGGCGAGGCGGCGCATGGTCAAGCTCCCTTGGCGGTCTTGGCGGAGGCGGAGAGGGCCACCAGGTGCGCGGCCGGCTCGGAATACTCCATGCCGACGACCGTGGAACCCTCGAACAGGAACGTGGTGAGGCTGGCCAGGCCGCACTGCCGGCGGCGCGGGTCGTGCCAGAGCCGCTTCTTCTCGACGTACCGCCGCAGCGTCCAGATCGGCAGCTGATGCGAGACGCAGACGGCCTCGTGGCCCTCGGCCGCGACCCGGGCGGCCTGGACGGCGGCGAACATGCGCTGGGCGATCTGAAGATAAGGCTCGCCCCAGGACGGCGTGATCGGGTCACGCAGCACCCACCAGTTGCGCGGGTTGCCGAACGCGCCGTCGCCGACCGACACCTTCTTTCCCTCGAAGTAGTTCGCGCTCTCGATCAGCCGGATGTCGGTGGCGACCTCGAGCTTGAACTCGGCGGCGATCGGGGCGGCCGTCTCCTGTGCGCGCTCGAGAGGGCTGGCCACCACGTACGTGATGTCGCGGGCGGCCAGGGTCTCAGCGGCGGCCTTGGCCATCTGCTGGCCGAGCTCGGACAGGTGGAAGTCGGGCAGCCGCCCGTACAGGATCTTGTTGGGGTTGAAGACCTCGCCGTGCCGCAGCACGTGCACCCTGGTCCTGGTCGGCTCGCTCACGCAACGCTCCCCGCCGCACGTGCCGCGTGCGGCAGCGCCGCGGCAATCTGTTCCAGCGCCGCGTCGTCGAGCGCCGTCGAAACGAACCATGACTCGAACGCGCTGGGCGGCAGGTAGACGCCGCGGGCGAGCATGGCGTGGAAGAAGGCCTTGAACTGGGCGGCATCTTGCGTCTTCGCCGAGTCGTAGTCGACCACGTCGGCGTCGGTGAAGAAGATCGAGAACATGTTTCCGGCGTACGAGAGCCGGTGCGCGACGCCGGCCTCGCCGAGCGCCTGGGAGGTGAGCGCGCCGACCGTGGCCGAGAGCTCGTCGAGCCGCTTGTACGCCGCGTCGTCGGCGAGCCGCAGCGAGGCGAGGCCCGCGGCGCAGGCCAGGGGATTACCGGAGAGGGTGCCGGCCTGGTAGACCGGCCCGGCCGGGGCGAGCCGCGACATGATCTCGCGGCGCCCGCCGAACGCGGCCGCGGGCAGGCCGCCGCCCATCACCTTGCCGAAGGTGAACAGGTCGGCGTCGACCGGCTCGAGGCCCGCCCAGCCGCCGGCCGAGACCCGGAAGCCGGTCATCACCTCGTCGACAATCAGCAGCGCGCCGTGCGCGTGGGCGATCTCGGCCAGCCGCTGGTTGAAGCCCTCCCGCGGCGCGACCACGCCCATGTTGCCGGCGGCGGCCTCGGTGATCACCGCGGCGATCTCGCTGCCGTTCGCCGCGAACGCGGCCTCGACGGCGGCGGGGTCGTTGTAGGGCAGAACGATCGTCTCGGCCGTGGCCGCGCCGGTCACGCCGGGCGAGTCGGGCAGGCCGAGCGTGGCGACGCCCGAGCCGGCCGCGGCCAGCAACGCGTCGACGTGCCCGTGGTAGCAGCCCGCGAACTTGATCACCTTGGCCCGGCCGGTGAAGCCGCGGGCCAGCCGGATCGCGGTCATGGTGGCCTCGGTGCCCGAGTTGACCAGGCGGACCTCGTCGACCGGCGTCCGCCGGACGATCTCCTCGGCCAGGTCGACCTCGCCGGCCGTCGGGGTGCCGAAGCTGGTGCCGCGGGCGGCCGCCGCCTGCACCGCGGCGACGATCTCGGGGTGCGCGTGGCCGTGGATCAGCGGGCCCCACGAGCAGACCAGGTCGACGTAGCGCCGGCCGTCGGCGTCGGTGAGCCAGGGACCGCGGCCCTTGGCCATGAATCGGGGCGTGCCGCCGACCGCTCGGAACGCACGCACGGGTGAATTGACCCCGCCGGGCACGATGGCCGAGGCGCGGTCGAAGAGGGCCTGGGAGACCGGGGCGTCCTCCGGGTAGGGGAGGCCCTCGGCGCGGTATGTCGTGGTCACAGCGGCTCCCATTCTGTCAGCGACGCGTCCGTGCCGTCTCAAGAGGGTTGTTCACGTCGTGCGTGCGTCACACCAGCATGTCCGGTACGACCCGATACGAACGTGCCCAACGGGCAGATCAACCCCCCGGACGATAGGCTGGGGCCGTGGAGCGACCGGAGTTGACCATCACGGTTGAGCGTGCGCCCGACGAGGTCGTACTCCACCTCGCCGGTGAGATCGACGTGCTCACGGTCACCAACCTCTCGGCCATCGTCAATGACACCC
This sequence comes from Actinoplanes sp. NPDC051513, assembly GCF_044454685.1. NCBI lineage: Bacteria > Bacillati > Actinomycetota > Actinomycetes > Micromonosporales > Micromonosporaceae > Actinoplanes > Actinoplanes sp. NPDC051513. Next base: position 43,078 of record NZ_JBITDW010000010.1, on the reverse strand, counting down.
TGGCCGATCCGCCACCGCGCATCGTGCTCGACATGGCCGGTGTCACATTCTGCGACTCGCAGGGCCTCGGCACCCTCGTCGTGCTCAGCCGCAAGGCGCAGCACGCCCGCACGGTGCTCGCGCTGACCAACGTCGGCGACTTCCTCATGCGCGTCCTCGACATCACGGGCCTGCGCAGCGCCCTCATGATCAGCTCTGCGCCGTAAAAGAGAGTTGCCTTGACGTCGGCGTGAAGGCCTACCGTCGGTGCATGCTGATCGGTGAGCTGGCCGAACTGGCCGGGACCAGTGCCCGGACCCTGCGCTATTACGAAGAGCAGGGTCTCGTGCGCCCCCGGCGCGACCCCAACGGCTACCGGCACTACGACGACGCCGAGCTCCGGGTCGTCCACGAGATCCGCTCGCTGCTCGCGGTGGGTTTCGGCATGGACGACATCAAGCCCTTCGTCGAGTGCCTGCGCGTCACCGGCTCGGGCCACGTCTGCCCCGACTCGGTGGCGGTCCTGCGCCGGAAGGTGACCGAGGTCGACGGCCTCATCGCCGAGCTCACCGACGTCCGTCAGCGCCTGCACACGCAACTGACCCAGGCCGTCGCACACCGGGAGAGCCAGTGCTGGAAACCGATCTGATCACCGTCACCGACGCCGACTTCGCCTCGCTCGTGCTGAAGGCCGAGCTGCCGTTCGTCGTCGACTTCTGGGCCGAGTGGTGCCCGCCGTGCCGCCCGATGGCGCAGGTGCTGGCCGAGCTGGCGGGCGAGTTCCGCGGCGAGCTGCTGATCGGCAAACTCAACGCCGACGAGAACCCCGAGACCACCCGCGCCTACCGGGTCATGTCGATGCCGACCCTGCTGTTCTTCTCGGGCGGCGTGCCGACCACGTCGCTGGTCGGCTTCCGGCCGAAGTCCGTGCTGCGGTCGGCGCTGGCCGGCGCCGTGCAGCCGTACATCAATCGGTAGGACTCCCCCAGCGGGCCTTCTCGAGCAGCGCCAGGGCCTCGGAGCCCGCCTCGTCGCCGTTCGCGCGCAGCACCCGTGCCGCCTCGTCGACCGTCTCGGTGAGGCGCTGCCACTGCGCGTCGCGCTCACGGGTGGCGTCGGCCTGGGCCTTGAGCTGCTGAGTCTTCGTCCACAGATCCACGAAGATGTTGACCTTGGCGCGCAGCACCCACGGGTCGAACGGCTTCGTGAGGTAGTCGACCGCGCCGACCGCGTAACCCCGCAGCGCGAGTTGCGCATCGCGGTCGGCCGCGGTCAAGAACAAGATGGGTACGTGCCGAGTGCGCTCCCGCCGCTTGATGTGGCTGGCCGTCTCGAAACCGTCCATGTTGGGCATCTGCGCGTCCAGCAGGATCACCGCGAAGTCGTCGGTGAGCAGCTGTTTCAGCGCGGCCTCGCCGCTCTCGACGGCAACCGGGGTGACCGGCAGGCCCTGGAGGATGGCCTCCAAAGCGAGCAGATTGTCTTTCCGGTCGTCGACCAGCAGGGCCTTGGCGCGTTCCGCCACGCCCCCTCCTCTCAGCCGCGCTCGGGTTCGGTGGTCGAGTCGGCGTTCACCCAGCGGGCCATCAACTCGATCAGCTCGTCCAGATCGACCGGCTTGGTGATGTAGTCGCTCGCGCCGGCCGCGAGGGCCGATTCCCGGTCGCCCGGCATCGCCTTCGCGGTTAGGAACACTACCGGTAGGTCACGGAAGCGCTGATTACGGCGGATACCCCGAGTCGTCTCATAGCCGTCCTGATCGGGCATCATGGCGTCCATCAGCACGATGTCGACCTCGGGGTGCTCGGCCAGCAGGCGTACGCCGTCGACGCCGTTGTCGGAGTAGAGCACGTTGAGCCCGTGCATCTCGAGGGCGCTGGTCAGCGCGAACACGTTGCGGACATCGTCGTCGACGATCAGCACGGTCGCGCCGTCGAGCTGCCGGCCGGCCGGGCTGATGTGCGGTTCCAGGTCGGACCGCTGGCTCATCACCGGCAGGTCGAGCAGTGGCATGTCGACCGACTGGGCCGGCCGCACCACGACCGTCGTCGACGGCGCCGAGGGCAGCGCCGGCATCGGCAGCGAGTCGGGGGTCAGCGCGTCCGGCACGTACAGCGTGAAGGTCGACCCCTCGCCGGGACTCGACGACACGACGATCGTGCCGCCGAGCAGCGCCGCGAACTCCCGGCTGATCGACAGGCCCAGGCCGGTGCCGCCGTACTTGCGGGTGGTCGTGCCGTCGGCCTGCTGGAACGGCTCGAAGATGATCGCCAGCTTCTCGTCGTTGATGCCGATGCCGGTGTCGGCGACCGCGAACGCCACCACCTGCTGGGCCGCGCTGAGCGCCGGGATGTCGAAGTCGGTGGTCGGCGGCGCCGCGAAGATGCTCAGCGTCACCGAGCCGGAGTCGGTGAACTTCACCGCGTTGGACAGCAGGTTGCGCAGGATCTGCTGGAGCCGCTGCCCGTCGGTGACGATCGAGGCCGGCAGGTCGTCGCCGACCGCGACCCGGAAGTCCAGGCCCTTCTCCTCGGCCTGCGGCAGGAACGCCTGCTCGACGTAGGAGCGCACCCCGTCGAAGTCGATCTGGTCGACCTCGACGTCCATCCGGCCCGCCTCGATCTTGGCGAGGTCGAGGATGTCGTCGATCAGCGAGAGCAGGTCGGAGCCGGCGCTGTGGATCGTGCGGGCGAACTCGATCTGCTTCTCGGTCAGATTCTGCTCGGTGTTGTCGGCCAGCAGCCGGGCCAGCAGCAGCAGCGAGTTCAGCGGGGTACGCAGCTCGTGGCTCATGTTGGCCAGGAACTCGGACTTGTACGCGCTCGCCCGGGACAGCTGCTGCGCCTTCTCCTCGAGACCGCGCCGGGCCTGCTCGATCTCGCGGTTTTTCGTTTCGATGTTGGCCTTCTGGTCGCTGAGCAGCTGCGCTTTGTCTTCCAGCTCGGCGTTGGTGCGCTGGAGCTCGGCCGACTGATCCTGCATCTCGCGGGCCAGCCGCTGCGACTGGGAGAGCAGCTCCTCCGTACGCCGGTTGGCCTGAATGGTGTTGAGGGCGACGCCGATCGTGGCCACCAACCGCTCGAGGAACGTCAGATGCAGCCCGGAGAACGCGGCGACCGAGGCGAACTCGATCACGCCGAGCATCTCGCCCTCGAACAGCACCGGGAGCACCACCAGGTCGTTCGGCGGCATCGACATCAGACCCGAGCGCATCGTGAGGATGCCGTCGTGGGTCGCGCGGACGCGGATCGTACGGCGGGAGACCGCGGCCTGCCCGACGAGACCCTCACCCGGCCCGAACGTCACCTCGTGGTTGCGCGCGACGTAGCCGTACGAGGCGGCCAGCCGCAGGCGCATGACCGCCTGCTCGTTGTCGACCAGGAAGAACGCGCCGAGCTGGGCGTCGACCAGCGGCGTCACCTCGGTCATGATCATGCGGCAGACCTCGCCGAGATCGCGCTGGCCCTGCAACAGGCCGCCGATGCGGGCGAGGTTGGAGTCGAGCCAGCCCTGCTCGGCGTTCGCCTTGGTGGTCTCGCGCAGGGTGACGATCATCTGGTTGATGTTGTCCTTGAGCTCGGCCACCTCGCCCTGCGCGGCGACCGCGATGCTCTGGGTCAGGTCGCCGCGGGTCACGGCCGTGGACACCTCGGCGATCGCGCGCAGCTGGATCGTCAGCGTCGAGGCGAGCTGGTTCACGTTGTCGGTGAGGTCCTGCCACGTACCCGAAACGCCCTTGACCTGCGCCTGACCACCCAGCTTGCCCTCGACGCCCACCTCGCGCCCCACCCTGGTGACCTCGGTGGCGAAGCTGGAGAGCTGGTCGACCATCGTGTTGACAGTGTCTTTGAGCTCGAGGATCTCGCCGCGGGCGTCGACCGTGATCTTCTGCGACAGGTCGCCCTTCGCCACGGCGGTGGTGACGCTCGCGATGTTCCGCACCTGCGCGGTCAGGTTGGACGCCATGTAGTTCACGTTGTCGGTGAGGTCGCGCCAGGTGCCGGCCACGCCACGCACCTGCGCCTGGCCACCGAGCTTGCCCTCGGAACCCACCTCGCGGGCCACGCGCGTGACCTCGTCGGCGAACGACGACAGCTGGTCGACCATCGTGTTCACGGTGTTCTTCAGCTCGAGGATCTCGCCCTGCGCGTCGACCGTGATCTTCTGCGACAGGTCGCCCTTCGCCACCGCCGTCGAGACCTGCGCGATGTTGCGCACCTGGGCGGTCAGGTTGGACGCCATCGAGTTGACGTTGTCGGTGAGGTCGCGCCAGGTGCCGGCCACGCCACGCACCTGCGCCTGACCGCCGAGCTTGCCCTCGGTGCCCACCTCGCGGGCCACGCGCGTGACCTCGTCGGCGAAGGACGACAGCTGGTCGACCATCGTGTTCACGGTGGTCTTGAGCTCGAGGATCTCGCCGCGGGCGTCGACCGTGATCTTCTGCGACAGGTCGCCCTTCGCCACCGCCGTGGTCACCGACGAGATGTTGCGCACCTGGCTGGTCAGGTTGGAGGCCATGTAGTTCACGTTGTCGGTGAGGTCGCGCCACGTACCCGAAACGCCCTTGACCTGGGCCTGGCCGCCGAGCTTGCCCTCGGAACCCACCTCGCGGGCCACGCGCGTGACCTCGTCGGCGAAGGACGACAGCTGGTCGACCATGGTGTTCACGGTGTTCTTCAGCTCGAGGATCTCGCCGCGGGCGTCGACCGTGATCTTCTGCGACAGGTCGCCCTTCGCCACCGCCGTCGAGACCTGGGCGATGTTGCGCACCTGGTCGGTGAGGTTGTTGGCGAGCTGGTTCACGTTCTCGGTGAGGTCGCGCCAGGTGCCCGAGACGCCACGCACCTGCGCCTGACCGCCGAGCTTGCCCTCGGTGCCCACCTCGCGGGCCACCCGGGTCACCTCGTCGGCGAACGACGACAGCTGGTCGACCATCGTGTTGACGGTGTCCTTGAGCTCGAGGATCTCGCCCTGCGCGGCCACCGTGATCTTCTGCGACAGGTCGCCCTTCGCCACCGCCGTCGAGACCTGGGCGATGTTGCGGACCTGGCTGGTCAGGTTGGAGGCCATCGAGTTCACCGAGTCGGTGAGGTCCTTCCAGGTGCCGGCCACGTTCGGCACGTCGGCCTGGCCGCCCAGCTTGCCCTCGGTGCCCACCTCGCGGGCCACCCGGGTCACCTGCTCGGCGAAGAGCCGCAGGGTGTCGGTGAGGCCGTTCATGGTGTCGGCGAGCTCGGCCACCTCGCCCCGCGCGGAAACCGTGATCTTCTGCGACAGGTCGCCGCGGGCCACCGCGGTCGCCACCTGCGAGATCGAGCGCACCTGGTGGGTCAGGTTGGACGCCATCAGGTTCACCGAGTCGGTGAGGTCTTTCCACGTGCCGGCGACGCCGCGCACGTCGGCCTGGCCGCCCAGCTCGCCCTCGGTACCCACCTCGCGGGCCACCCGGGTCACCTCGTCGGCGAACGACGACAGCTGGTCGACCATCGTGTTCACCGTGCGGCCGATCCGCAGGAATTCACCCCGAAGGGGTCGGCCGTCCATCTCCAGCGCCATGTGCTGGGAGAGATCGCCCTCGGCGACCGCCACGATGACCCGGGAGATCTCGGTGGTCGGCCGGCCGAGGTCGTCGATCAGCGAGTTGACCGACCGCACGCTGTCCGCCCACGAGCCGTCGAGGCCCTCGTCGTCCAATCGCTCGGTGAGCCGGCCGTCGCGGCCGACGATCCGGCTGATCCGGCGCAGGTCGAGATTTTGCCGTTCCTGCAGGGAGATGACCTCGTTGAACGCGTCGGCGACCTCACCGGCGGCGCCGCTGCGACGCGGCAGCCGAACCTTGAGATCGCCCCGGCGCACCCGCCTCAGCGCCTCGGCGAGCTCGCCGAGCAGGGCGGTCTCGTCGAGCGCTTCTTTTGCCGCAGTCATGCTGTCCTCATTCCCATCCAACCACCCCGCCACCGCCTTGGGCTCCCTATCCTCTCTCGCCCGACCGGGTCAATGCGAGAGACGACTTTGTACATCCCCCTATCAACAGGAGAGGATGCATGCGTGTCAGCTTCGGACCACCCGGCCGGCGGCCTCGTCCGGCGGGTCAGGCTGCCCAACGACCGGCGCACGCCCGCGGCCGCCCGCGCGCTGGTCCGCTCCGTCCTCGAGGAGGCGGGGCTCGACGCGCTGCTCAACGAGGCTCTGCTGCTGACCACCGAGCTCTCCACGAACGCGGTCGTGCACGCCAACACCGAGCTGGACATCGAGGTCACCGCCGACCAGACCGGGCTGACCGTGACGGTCACCGACTTCGCGCCCGGCCCGGTCGAGCAGCTCGCGGTCGGCCCCCGCAACGAGAGCATCGACATCGGCGAGGTCGCCGAGCGCGGCCGCGGCCTGCTGCTGGTCGACCACTTCGCGAGCCGCTGGGGCACCGTGCACGAGGGCACCGGCAAGGGCGTCTGGTTCCGCCTCGAGCGCAGCCCCGCCCCCGCGCCGGCCACCGCCTTCGTTCCCGCGGGGAACGTGGTCGAGGCGGGCATTCCCAGTGTCGGCGCGCTCACCGCGCTTCTCCAGATCAACCCCGAGCGGCAGACCGACGAGGCGCTCGCCGATTTCGCCGCCGACCTGCTCTCCCGGCTTGCCCGGCTGACCGGCGCGGCCGGCGGCGTGGTGCGCCTCGACCGTGGTGACGGCGCCGGCCGGCAGCTCCTGGCCCGGCACGGCCGGCAGCCCCGCGAGGACGCCGACACCATCCGGGTTCCGCTGGCGGTGCATCGGCCGTACTCGGGCGAGCTGGAACTCGACGCGGCGCCCACCAGCTACGCCCAGCCGCTGGCCACGATCGTCGCCGAGCGCTTCTCGCTGCACCTGGAGAACGACCGCCTCCGCCGCGCCGACCAGCGGCGGCAGACCTGGCTGACGTTCCTGGCCGAGGCCAGCGAGCTGCTCGCCCAGTCGCTCGACGTCAACCTGACCATGGCGCTGATCCCGCAGCTCGTGGTGCCCCGGCTCGGCCAGTGGTGCGCCGTGCACACCACCGACTCGTGGGGCCGGCTCCAGCTCGCCGCGGCCACCCACGCCGACGAGGGCGCCCTCGCCCAGCTGCACGAAACGCTCGCCGAGACCGCGCCCGACTCGATCCTGTCCCGGCTCGAGGAGGCGTCCCGCCTCGGCACCCAGGTGATGTTCGGCCCGCCCTCCGAGGGCTTCGCGGTGCCGCTGGTGGCCCGCGGTGCCCGCCTCGGCACGCTCGCGATCGGCAAGCACGCCAAGAACCGGCACGACGCCGACGAGGTCGCGGTGCTCGAAGACGTGGCACGCCGGGCCGCGCTCGCCATCGACAACGCACGCATCCACGAGGAACGGCGCAAGGTCGCCCGCACCCTCCAGGCGTCGCTGCTGCCGCCGGCGCTCCCGCACGTCGAGGGGGTCGGCTTCGCCGCCGAGTACGTCCCGACCGGCTCCGAGGTGGGCGGCGACTTCTACGACGTGGTGCCGGCCGGCGACGACCGGTGGCTGGTCGTGGTCGGCGACGTCTCCGGCAAGGGCGTGCAGGCGGCCACCGTGACCGGGCTGGTCCGCGACGTGATCCGGATCCTGGTCGACGACGGCAAGCCCATGACCGAGATCCTCTGCCGGGTCAACAAGACGCTGGTGCAGCGCGGCGGCGGCCGGTACTGCACGCTCGCGATGGCCTCGGTGCATCGCGAGGCGGACGGGACGCTGGTGGTCTGCCTGCATCTGGCCGGGCACGACCGGGCGGTGCTGGTGCGCGCGGACGGCAAGACGTCGTTCGTCGGCGAGGGCGGCACGGCGCTGGGTTTGCTCGAGACGATCTCGTCGCCCGACGCCGAGGTGCGCCTGGGCGCCGGCGACTCACTGATCTTCTACACCGACGGGGTCACCGAGCGGCGGCGCGGCCGCGAGCTCTTCGGCACCGGCCGCTTGCGCGACGCGGCGGGCCCGCTGGCGGGCTATCCCGCCGACGTGATGGCCGCCCGCCTGCGCTCCATCACGATCAACTTCTCGGTCGAGGAGCCGCGCGACGACATCGCCATCCTCGTGCTCCGCAACGACGCGGCTTAGCCCGACGATTTCGCCCCTTTCGCCCACAAAGTCGTGGCATCGTGAATTCATGGCGAAGACGCAGTACTACACGGCGACGAGCATCGACGGCTACATCGCCGACGAGAACAACTCGCTCGACTGGCTGTTCGACGTCGACGGGGGCGCCGAGAACCCGTTCGGCGGCTTCTTCGCCGGCGTCGGCGCGTTCGCCATGGGCGCCAACACCTACGAGTGGGTGCTCGCCAACGACAACGTCGTGGAGGAGCCGCAGAACTGGCAGGACCTCTACGGCCAGGTGCCCTGCTGGGTCTTCACCAACCGCGACCTGCCCCCGGTCCCGCACGCCAACGTCTTCATGGTCAGCGGCGACGTCCAGCGCGTCCACGAGGCCATGATGGTCGCGGCGAAGGGCAAGAACGTCTGGCTCGTGGGCGGCGGCAACCTGGTCGGCCAGTTCGTCGACCGGGGCCTGCTGGACGAGATCATCCTGGGCATGGCGCCGGTCCTGCTGGGGCGGGGGGCGCCGCTGCTGCCGCGCCATCTGAGCTCCCGCGAGATGATCCTGACGGGCACGGCCCAGGTGGGGCGTTTCGCTTATCTGACGTACGCGGTGGGCACGCAGCCGCTGCCCGAACGCCACCCGGTGGGCGCCGGCCGCATCCAGGAGCCCGCCCGGCGGTAGCTCGTTTCCACCGGCGATGACCCTGTTCGGCTGCCCTTTCAGAAGAACTCGTGCGGGGCGGCCATCTCGATCTGGCGGGCCAGGGCGATCGGCGCGGCGACGACCACGACGTGGCCGTTGCGGGCGAGCAGGACGTGGCGGACGGCCTCGAGGATGCGCACGACCTCGTCGGCGCGGATCGTGCCGGGCAGCACCGCGTGCACCGCGCCCAGGCCGGCCGAGCCCCGCACGGGAACGGGACCGGCTGCGGCGTCGGCCAGCGCGTACACCGTAGCGGCCAGGTCGTCGGGGGCGACCGACAGGCGCAGCGCCACATCGGTTCCGGTGAACGGGTACTGGCCCCACCAGGGCGGCGCGGTCGGTGAGACGGTCGCGTTCCACGAGGTGGCCAGCGGGTAGGGGTCGGCGTCTTCGAACAGGACCGCGACGACGCCCTCGCCATCGGTCGGCAGGTCGGTCTCGATCGCGCTCACCCCGAACTGCGCGGCCTCGGTGGCCAGCTTGGCGGCCTGCAACGGGGTCGACGCCGGCGCCACGACCCAGCGGCGCGACTGCGGCAGCGGCTGCAACGCCAGCACCGCCGAGGTGATCACGCCGGTGATCTCGGCCAGGCCGGGATTGGCGCCCTCGCCGTCGGAGTAGCCCGCGTCGCCGGCGAAGTCGATGTAGGAGACCCGGTCGACGTACTCGGCGGGGGTGCGGAAGCGGTAGCGCAGCGGGCCCGACTCGTTGAGGACGAGCATGCCGCCGAGGGTGGCCGTGCGGGACGGCGGGTCGACCGGCAGGCGCTGACCGTGAAGGGCCAGGGCGGCCTGGAGCGAGCGCACCGGCGTGCCGGTGGCGACCTCGACCCTGGCGGCCGAGACGTCGTGACTCCACAGACCGTTGAGGCGGCCCGTGTCGAGGATCAGGTCGACGCCTGACGAAGGCGTACCCCAATCGATTTTGCTGCCGGAACCGCGCGCCACCACCCGCAGTGATTCTGCCGCGGCGAGCTGAAGGACGTCGGAGACGGCTTGCGTCGTCGCGGGAACCGCGACGAGCCCGGCTCGATGGCCACTCACGACATCCACAGACCGGCCAGCCCGCGCATAGTCGGGGCCGCAGATGTCCACAAGCGCATCGAGAAGAGCCATCACTCCACCAAGGTCATGATCGATCGTCCACTCTGGCATATAGTACAGGTGTTCGAACGGCCGCCGTCCACAGAAGGCGAAAAAAGGGCCGCACGCCCGGTAACGTGGCTCCCGTGACTGCCGAAATGCCCGAGACGCCGCCCACGGTCCGCCAGGTCCCGAGCGTGCGCACGTTCCACGGCGACGCCGTGACGGACGAATACGCCTGGCTCGCGGAGAAGGACAATCCGGAGACTCTCGCCTACCTGAAGGCCGAGAACGCGTGGACCGACAAGGCCACCGCACACCTGGCCGGGCTGCGCGACACAGTCTTCCAGGAGATCAAGGGCCGCACCCAGGAAACCGACCTCTCGGTGCCCGGCCGCAAGGGCACGTACTGGTATTACACGCGCACGGTCGAGGGCAAGCAGTACGGCATCCAGTGCCGGGTCGCGGTCGCACCGGGCGAGGTCGACCCGCCGATGGCGGATGACAAGCCGGGCGAGGAGGTACTGCTCGACGGCAACGCCTTGGCCGAGGGGAAAGACTTCTTCGCCCTGGGCACGTTCGACGTGAGCCCGGACGGCAACTGGCTGGCCTACTCGACCGACTTCGACGGCGACGAGCGCTTCACCCTGCGGGTGAAGAACTTGCTGACCGGCGAGGTGCTGGCCGACGAGGTGCCCGACACGTTCTACGGCACCGCGTGGTCGGGCGACGGCAGCGCGCTGTTCTACATCACCGTCGACGACGCCTGGCGGCCGAACCGGGTGTGGCGGCACACGGTGGGCAAGCCGGCGAGCGAGGACGTGATCGTCTTCGAGGAGCCGGACGAGCGGTTCTGGGTCGGTGTCGAGCTCACCCGCAGCGAGAAGTTCATCGTCATCGACACGCAGAGCAAGCTCACCTCCGAGGTGCGCGTCATCCGGGCCGAGACGCCCGAGGCCGAGCCGACCGTGATCGCGCCGCGCGAGCAGGGCGTGGAGTACTCGATCGAGCACCACGGACACCGCTTCCTGATCCTGCACAACAAGAACGCGGAAGACTTCGCGCTCGCGCACACGTCGGCGGACAACCCCGGCGAGTGGGTGGAGCTGGTAGCGCACGAGCCGGGCACCCGGCTCGAGGCCGTCGACGCGTTCGCCCGGCACATCGTGATCTCGCAACGCCGCGACGGGCTGACCGGGCTGCGGGTGATGGGCGACGGCAGCACCGCCTCGTACGACATGCCGTTCCCGGAACCGCTGTACAGCGTGGGCCTGGCCAACAACCCCGAGTACGACACGACCGCGGTCCGGATCAGCTACACGTCGATGATCACGCCCGACTCGATCTACGACGTCGACCTGGTGACCCGGACCATGGTGCTGCGCAAGCAGAAGCCGGTGCTGGGCGGCTACAACCCCGACGACTACGAGCAGTTCCGGGAATGGGCGCGGGCCGGCGACGGCACCAAGGTGCCGATCTCGATCGTGACGCGCAAGGGCGTGGTGCGGGACGGCTCGGCGCCGGCGCTGCTGTACGGCTACGGCTCCTACGAGCACAGCATCGACCCGTACTTCTCGATAGCCCGCCTGTCCCTGCTCGACCGGGGTGTCGTCTTCGCGATCGCGCACGTGCGCGGCGGCGGTGAGATGGGCCGCCGGTGGTACGAGGACGGCAAGATGCTCACCAAGAAGAACACCTTCACCGACTTCGTGGCGTGCGCCGAGGCCCTGGTCGCCAAGGGCTGGACCTCGGCGGCCCGGCTGGTGGCGCGCGGCGGCTCGGCCGGCGGCCTGCTGATGGGCGCGATCGCCAACATCGCCCCGGACGACTTCGCCGGCATCGTGGCGCAGGTGCCGTTCGTCGACCCGCTGACCTCGATCCTCGACCCGTCGCTGCCGCTGACGGTCACCGAGTGGGAGGAATGGGGCAACCCGATCGAATCGACCGAGGTGTACGGCTACATGAAGTCGTACAGCCCCTACGAGAACGTCACGAAGCTGAGCTACCCCAAGATCCTCGCGGTGACCAGCCTCAACGACACCCGGGTGCTCTACCACGAGCCGGCCAAGTGGGTCGCCCGGCTGCGGGCCACCGCCCCCGACGGCAGCTACCTGCTCAAGACCGAGATGGGCGCCGGTCACGGCGGCCCGAGCGGGCGTTACGACTCGTGGAAAGAAGAGGCCTTCGTGATCTCCTGGGCACTCGACGTGATGGGCGCCGCCTAAGGCAGCAGGGCCAGCTTGCCGACGGTCGCGCGCGCTTCCAGTTCGGTCAGTGCTTTCGGGCCGTCGGCAAGCGGGTACGTAGTGGGCCGGCCGGGGCCGAGCACCCCGGCCGCGACGAGGCCGAACATCTCGCCCATCACCTCGCCGAAGATCGATGGCGCGGCCTGGATCAGGGTGCCGATGTTCAAGCCGATGAGCTGAATCTGGTGCTTGTAGACCAGATCCCAGTTGGTGATCGCGGCTTCCCCGCCGGCCAGGCCGTAGACGACGACGCGGCCGGTGACCCGCTTGGCCGAGGCCAGGCTGGCGTCCAGTGTGGGGCCGCCGGCCGACTCCAGGACAAGGTCGGCGCCCGCGCCGCCGGTCAGCCGGATGACCTCGCCGGCGAGATCGGCGCCGCGGGAGTCGATGACGTGGTCGGCGCCCAGACTCCGTACCAGGTCGTGCTTGCCGGGCGAGGCCGCGGCGATCACCGTCGCGCCGTAGTGTTTGGCCATCGCGAGCGCGGCCTGGCCGGTCCCGCCGGCCGCGGCATGGATCAGGACGGTCTGCCCAGCGGCGATGCGGCCCAGCGGCTTGAGCGCGGCCAGCGCGGTCGGCCAGCTCACGACCAGGCCCAGCGCCTGCTCGTCGGCCCAGCCCGCCGGCACGCGGACCACCGAGGCCGCCGGCAGCACCATGTACTCGGCGAAGGCGCCGCCGGCGATGCCGACGCCGATGACGCGGGCGCCGGGCTCCAGGTCGGTCACCCCCGCACCGAGGGACGCGATCTCACCGGCGCCCTCGATGCCCGCGATGTACGGCGGCCGCGGGCCGCCGGCGAAGACACCGGTGGCCTGCTGGATGTCGACGAAGTTGACCCCGGCCGCGGTAACCCGGATCAGGACCTCACCGGGGCCGGGGACCGGCACCGGAGCGTCGGTGATGAGCCGCAGGTCCTGCGGGCCGTTCAGGGACGTCTGCTGCAGGGCGCGCATGGTGGAGGAGATGCTCATGAGGGATCGGTTTCCTTCGGCTGGGTGAGACCTACACCCAGGAAGACCCGGCTAGACCGGCAAAGGAATCGGCCCGAATCCGAACGCGGCCACCAGTCCCGGATCGCCGAAGGAGGAGATCCGGCGGATGCCCGCGTCCGTGACGGTGAGCACGCAGATTCCGTACGGCTGATAGCTCCCGCTCTGGTCGCGGAGGTAGGCGGCCGCGGCCGGTTGCCCGTTGGCGCTGGTGACCAGCATGCGCCAGTCGCCGGGCGAACCCAGCAGGTGGTCGCGCAGGAACGGAATGCAGACACCGCGGCCGGCGAACCAGCTGCGCAGCGGCGTCGCCTCCAAGGTCGCGTCGGCCAGCAGGAGCCGCTCCAGCGCGGCGGCGTCGGCGTTCTCGAACGCCGCGATGTACTGATCGAGAAGCTCGCGAGCGCGCGGCGCGGCCGGCTCGGTGATCTGGCCAGCGGTCAGGGCGAGCTCGTCCAACCGCGCCCGGGCGCGCTGCAGCGCGCTCTTGACCGACGCCGTCGTGGTGTCGAGCATGCCCGCGACGTCGGTGGCGGAAAATGCCAGCACCTCCCGCAGGACCAGCACTGCCCGCTGCCTCGGCGGAAGGTATTGCAGGCTGGCGACCAGCGCCAACCGCACCGCCTCACGCGCCGCGACGATGGCCGCCGGATCAGCCGACTCCGGCAGCAGCATCGCATCCGGCGCCGGCTGCAGCCAGCTCACGTCGGTCCCGGCTTCTCGCAGGGCCGCATCGGGATCGGGTTCCGGTCCACCGATGCCGGACGGCAGCACCCGCCGGCTCGGCCTGGCCAGCTCGGTCAGGCACCGGTTGGTCGCGATCTGGTAGAGCCAGGTACGTACCGAAGATCGCCCCTCGAACCCGCCATAGGACCGCCAGGCTCTCAGGTACGTCTCCTGAACCACATCCTCGGCATCCTGGATCGAGCCGAGCATGCGATAACAGTGCGCGAACAGCTCACGCCGGAACGGCTCGGTCGCTTCGACAAACTCACCACTGCCGTCCACGAGGCCTATCAAACACCGCGAACGCCAGGCGTGAGAGCGGGACCACCGAGCTCAGCCCGGCGGTCGCGGCACCGGCGGAAGTTGCAGGCAGCTCGCGCTGAGCGGCGGCCCGCGCGCCGTCTGCGGTTGTGGGCGGGCGCCACCTCGTACGCGTCGGAAAGAAGCGCAAGAAATGCACTGAGCGGAACCAGACCCTGGCTAGCCGATTCGTAGCTCGTCGAGGTCGGTGCTCGAGCGCAGCACCAGCATTCCGGCGCCGACCGCGACGAGCACCGCCAGCAGCGCGCCGCCACCGAGCATCCCGAGGTCGCCCCACGGCACCGGCACGTGCAGCACCGCGGGAGCATGCAGGGTGGCGAGCGGCGTGCAGTGGGTCGTGGTGCTGATGTCGGACAGGCATTCCTGGTAGGAGCCGCCGAGGTCGAAGTCCGTCTGGATCAGCCGAGTCAGGATGTCGCCTGCGGCGAGCGCCAGCACCAGGGCAGGGATCAAGGGCGTCAGCGTCTGCCACAAGATCGCCGCCGACAGCGTACGGCGGGGGACGCCGGTCGCGGTCAATGACGCGTACGTACGCCGGCGCGCCACGATGCTCTCGACCAGCGCCACCAGCAGTCCTGCCGCCGCCACCACCGAGCTCAGGCCGACCGCCACCATGACCAGCCGGATGGCCCCGAAGTAGAACCCCGGCTCCGCCCCGGCGCCGATCCCCTCGCCGTTCGTGTAGCCCTGGACCTGGTTGTACAGCTCGTAATAGCGGAAGTTCGTGGCCAGCAGCGCCTTGTAGCCGAGCGCCACGGACCCGGCGATCACGGCGACGAGCAGCGCGGCCATCGTGCGGCTGCCGTTCCACGGGTCGGTGATCAGCCGTTGGGCGGCAAGCAGCGCCGCCGGCCCGCGGCCGAACCGGCGCAGCAGCCGGCCGGTGGTGTGCGAGATCCACCCGACGCCGAGCACCACGCCCGCCATGGTCAACAGGGTCCCGCCGCCGAGAAGGATGTAGACCGTGTTCTTGGAGCCGGGGAAGACGTGGAGCAGCTCATAGAGCCGACCCTCGTCTTCGTCGAGCTGCAGCGGCAGGGCGAACAGCACCACTCCGGCCGCGATCAGCAGGCCCGGCCAGGGGCGCGGGCCGCGCTCGCGTACCCGCCGCACCACGCCGAGCGGGGTGACGATGACCCGGCGCATCAGCAGCCCGCCGACCGCCGCGGCCAGCAGCGGGACGAGCAGCACGAGCGCGACGACGACCGGCGCGGGCGGCAGGATGTCCGTCGGCAGGCCACGGTGGTCGAGCAGCGAGCGGCCGGCCAGGTACGCCGCCAGCCCCGCCACCGAGCCCAGCAGGCTCGCGACCGCCGTCTCCGCGACCGCGATCAGCGTCGCCTCCCGCGGCGTGGCCCCGGCCAGCCGGATCGCGGCCAGCCGGCGGTCGCGGGCCGGCGCGCCTAGCCGGATGCACTGCCCGGCCAGCGCCAGCACCGGGAACGAGACCAGCACCAGCGTCGCGGCCACGCCGGGCCGCAGGCCGGGCTCGATCAGCAGCTCGTTGGCGTACCGGTCGGCCCAGCCCTGGATCGAGAGAACGGTCGCGGCGCAGAGCATCGCGATCGTGGCGAGCATGGCGCTCAGCGCGGTGAGCCCGGTTCTCAGCACGTCGGTGCGGTTGCCGGCCACCGCGAGCCGGGCCAGCGTGGACAGTTTCACCGGATCACGCCCAGGCCCAGCCCGGTGGGGTCGAGCGCGCCGTCGCGGAGGGCGACCTCGCGGTCCGCGTACGCGGCCACGCTCGCCTCGTGGGTGACCAGCACAACGGCCGTGCCCTGCTCGCGCGCCACCCGCACGATCTCGCCAAGCACCTGCTCGCCGGTGAGCACGTCGAGGGCGCCGGTCGGCTCGTCGGCGAACAGCACCCGCGGCTCGGTGACCAGCGCCCGCGCGGTGGCGCAACGCTGCTGCTGCCCGCCGGACATAGTGCCGGGCCGCTGCTCGGCGAGGTCGGCCACGCCGAGCCGGTCGAGCCATTCGAGCGCCGCCTGCCGCGCCTCCCGCCGCCCCGTGCCGGCGAGAAGCAGCGGCAGGGCGACGTTCTCCACCGCGGTGAGCTCGGGCACCAGCTGCCCGAACTGGAACAGCACCCCGAACTCGGTGCGGCGCAGCCGGGACCGCGCCGCCTCGGACCACAGCCCAAGGTCCTGCTCGCGGTAGGTGACCGTGCCGGCGTCGACCCGCAGGATCCCGGCCAGGCAGTGCAGCAGCGTCGACTTCCCGCAGCCGCTGGGCCCGGTCACCGCGACGATCTCGCCCTCGTCGACCGCGATGTCGATGCCGCGCAGTGCAGGGGTGGCGCCGTAGCTGCGAACGAGACTGGTGCCGCTGAGCAGACTCACATCGTCACTTCCTTCTGCATTTCGGCCACCCGCGAGAGCGTGGTCTGCAGCCAGCGCAGGTCGGCCTCGAGGTGCCCGATGGCGTAGTCGGCGGCGACGACATCGCCGACGCTCGCCCCGGGCGCGGATTTCGCGGTGGTGAGCTCGCGCATGCGGCTCATGTGGGCGGCCCGCTGGGCGACGAGGTAGTCGCGGGCCCGTTCGGCGTCGGCCGCGAGCAACGCGACCACCACCCGGCTGAAGAGCTCACTGGTCACGTACGGCGCCGGGGGTTCCACGGCGGCGAGCCATGCGTCGAGATGCCGCCGCCCCTCGTCGGTCAGCGTGTACGACGTGCGGTCGGGGCCGCCCTCCCGGTCCTGGCCGGCCTCGGCGACGAAGCCGTCCCGCTCGAGCCGGCCGAGCGTCGCGTAGACCTGGCCGAAGGCGAGCGGCTTGGCCTTGGGCAGTCGCTCGTCGTGCGCCCGCTTGAGGTCGTAGCCGTGCCGCGGGCCGGCGGCGAGGAGCCCGAGGAGGACGTGGGCGGTGGACATGGCGGCTACTATTCAACGAGTGAATAGCCGCCGTCAAGAGCTACGCGCGGCGGAGAGCCACCACCGCCACGTCGTCGTCGGCCTGCCCGGCCGCTCCCAGCTGCAACAACAGCCGGTCGCAGAAGTCTTCGAGATCGGGGTCGGGCTCGCCGGTCACCCGGCGCAACGCCGCCAGGCCCACGTCGATGACCTCGTCGCGGCGCTCCACCAGGCCGTCGGTGTAAAGCACCAGCGTGCCGCCGGGCGGCAGCACGAAGATCAGGTCGTCGGGGCGGCGCGCGTTGATGCCGAGCAGCGTGCCGCCCGGTTGCAGGAACGTCACCTCGCCCGCGGTGTGCAACAGCGGCGGCAGGTGACCCGCGCCGGCCATCCGCACCTCGCCGGTCGCCGGGTCGAGCGTGAGCAGGCAGACCGTCGCCGAGTCGGCCGGCAGCACCGTCCGCATGAAGCGGTTGACCAGGTCGAGCACCGCGCCCGGCGGGTGGCCCTCGACCGCGTACGCCCGGACCGCGTGCCGCACCTCGGCCATCACCGTGGCCGCGTGCAGCGAGTGTCCGGCCACGTCGCCGATCGCCACCAGCAGGCGGCCACCGATCATGGCCACCTCGTAGAAGTCGCCGCCCACCTCGGTCTGCGACCCGGCCGGCATGTAGCGCACCGCCATCTCGATGCCGGGTACGGCCGGCAGCCGCGATTGGAGCAGGCTGCGCTGGAGGGTCACCGCGATCCGGTGCTCTTCGTCGTACGACCGCTGCGCCTCGACCGCCGCCGCCACCGCCTGGGAAAGCTGGCGCAGCACCGGGAAACCGGGCGTCTGGGAGCTCATCGGCACCGCCACGTAGACCGCCGGCCGGTCGATGCGCAGGCGGGCCGCGGCCACCGCCACCGACTCGCCGTCCGGCCACTCGACCACGTCCCAGTCGCCCGGCTGATCGGTGCGCACCAGCGAGCCGACCGCCACGTTGCGCTCGGCCAGCGACCAGCGACGGATCTTCGGCGGGGAGCCGGCCGCGGCCAGGCTGTCGCCGTCGGCGGTCTCGGCGAGCACCACCACCGGACCGCCGAAGATGTCGTACGCCCCCGCGGCGGCCGCCTCGAGCAGGGCGGGCAGGGTGGAGGCCAGGTTGATCGCGACCGTGGCCTCGGCGAGCCGGACCATCCGGGCGGCCAGCGACTCGGCGCGCCGCCGGGCCGAGTAGTACCGCAGCACCGATTGGCAGGTGGCGATCAGCTCGTCCGGCTCGATCGGCTCGATCAGGTAGGCGTCGGCGCCACGGTTGAGGCCCTGGGTACGGTCGCTGACATCCACGGCGTGGGCGGACACGTGGATGACGGGCAGGACCCCGTACGCGGGATCGGTCTTGATTTTCTCGCAGACGTCGAAGCCGCTCATGTCCGGAAGTTTGACGTCGAGAACGACGAGGTCGACCCCGGAGCCCGGCAGAAAGCGCAACGCCTCGCCCCCGGTCTCGGCCTGGCGGACCGTGAAGCCGGCCCGGCTCAGCCAGCTGACCAGCAGGTATCTCTTCGTGGCGCTGTCGTCGACGACGAGGACGGTCGCCGGGCTCATGACGCCGGCAACCGTACGGTGAAGGTGCTGCCCTCCCCGGGAACCGACTCGACGCGCAACCCGCCACCGAGGATGGCGACCAGTCGCCGGGCATACGGCAGGCCCAGCCCGGTGCCCTTTCCCTGGACCGCCTGGCTGCGCGGCACCTGGTAGAACTCCTCGAAGATCCGCTCGTGGAACTCGGCCGGGATGCCCGTGCCGGTGTCCGAGACGGAGAACTCGACGTCTCCGTCCACCGGCCGCACGGCCAGCCGCACCTCGCCCTCGGCGGTGAACTTGATCGCGTTGGTCAGCAGGTTGCGCAGCACCCGGGTCAGCAGCACCTCGTCGGTGCGCACGCCCGCCACCCGCGGCTCCTCGACCACGAAGTCGACCTCGGGACGGGTCGCGAGTGGCCGCAGCGTGCCACGCAACTGCCCGACGACGACCCGCAGGTCCACCTCGGACCACTCCGGCTCGATCCGGCCCGCCTCCGCCTTGGCCAGGTCGAGCAGATCGTTGACCAGGGTCAGCAGGTCGCCCGAGGAGCCGCTGATCAGCTCGACCTGGCGGCGCTGCTCGGAGCCGAGCGGCTCGGACGACGGGTCGAGGAGCAGCCGGGCCAGCCCGATCACCGCGGTCACCGGGGCGCGCAGCTCGTGGCTCACGTTCGCCAGGAACCGGCTCTTGGCCTCGCTCGCCGCCCGCAGCTGCAGCGATTTCTCGTCCAGCTCGGCGTAGAGCGCCACGACGCCGCGGTTGGTCTCCTCCAGCTCCTCGGAGAGCTGGGTGTAGAGCGCCATCACGCCGTGGTTGGTCTCCTCGAGCTCGACGTTGAGCCGGGCCAGGTCGTCACGCTGCGCCCGCACCTCGTCGAGGGCGGCGATGAGCTGCTGATTCTGCACGCTCAACTCGTCGAGCGGGGTGCCCGGCACATGCTCGGCCAGTCCGGCGCGGATCTCGTCCATACGTTCCGGGGTCAGCCTCGGCGCGCTCGCCGGCAACCGCCGGGCCATCCGGACCACCGTACCGGTCTCGCCATCGCCGACCTCCAATGTGTCGACCAGGCGGCCGACCTGAGCGATCCGCGGGCCGACCTCCGCGGCGCCGCCGGGCGACGGGTTCTCCACCGCCATCCGCAGCGTTGGTACCCCGTTCAGCTCGACGACGAACGCGACTTCCGCATCGCGCCCGAGAGTGAGCATGACGCGGCCGACCTCGCTCAGCGCGGTGGCCAGCCGGGTCTGGTCCTGCTGCTCCATGCCGACCGCGCGGGCCACCTCGCGGCCGAGCTGGCGCGCCACGAACACGTCCTGCTCGGCTCGCAGGCGCATGCGCATGAGCGGCTCCGGCGTCATGACAACCGCGCCACCACAACGCCGGCGTCGTCGCGGCGGACCCCGGCGTCGCGCAGGACGGTCGCGGCGATCACCGCGGGCGAGTGCGAGAGCAGGGCGGGATAGCCAGCGAGGTCGAACCGGTCGACGACGCCGTCGCTCTGCATCAGCACGATCGCGCCGGGCTCGATCGGGTAGTCGTACTCCCGGATCTGCCGGCGCTGGTGACCGGCGATGCCGGGCAGCGAGATCATGCCGTGCCGGCCGCCCGGGCCGATCACCGTGCCGGAGATGTTGCCCAGGCCCGCATACCGCACCAGGCCGCCGCCCTCGGGACCGCCGGTGGGGTCGAGCTCGGCGACGGCCACCGCGGCGCCACGCGTGTGGTTCATGCGCCGGTGCAGCAACTCGACCACCGCGGCGGGCGGCTGCGGCGGGGCGTCGGCGAACGCGCGCACGGCCTCCTGTGCGGCCGCGGCCGCGAGACCGCCGTGGCCCAGCCCGTCGCACATCAGCATCTGTCGCCGGCCGTCCGCGTCACGGACGGCGAAGGCGTCGCCGCTCACCAGCTCGCCGGTGAGCGGGCGGGTCAACCCCGCGGCCCAGGCGGGTTGCGGCGGGCCGGCGGGCCAGACCTGAGCGACCAGCACGGTTCCCTTCCCGGGTACGGAGTGCAGGTCGCACCACGAGGCCTGGCGCACGATCGCCCCGAGCCCGATGCCGAGCGTGCCCGCCGTGGAGTGCCCGTCACCGACCGAGACCGCCAGGTCGGCCATTCCCGGACCGTGGTCGATCGCGATGATCTCGACGCCGGCCTGCTGCTCGTCCCGCACCGCGCGCACCAGCATCGTGCCCTGATCGGCGTGTTTGACCAGGTTGCCGGCGGCCTCCGCGACCACGATGGACAGTTCGGCCGTCTTCTGCGCGGGCAGGCCGAGCTGGCCGGCGAGGCGTTCGGCCGCGCGACGGGCGGCGGCGGCGGTCGCGGCGGCCTCGACCCGGAACCACGCGCCCCCATCGAGGAGGCTCTCGGGGAACGACGCCACGGTGCCTCCGATCATCGGCACCACTTGGTGACGGTAACTGTTGTTCCCTGGCCGGCCGCGGTGTCGACGGTGAACTCGTCGACCAGCCGCCGGGCGCCGCTCAACCCTAGCCCCAGGCCACCGCCGGTCGTGTAGCCATCGGTGAGGGCCAGATCGAGGTCGACGATGCCGGGACCCTGGTCGGCGAAGACGATCCGGATGCCCTGCCGCCGGCCATTGTCGACCCTGCTCACCTCGACCGTGCCGCCACCGCCGTAGACGAGGGTGTTGCGCGCCAGCTCGCTCGCCGCGGTGACCAGCTTGGTCTGGTCGACCAGGGAGAGCTTGACCGCCACGGCGACGGTCCGCACGAGCTGTCGTACCCGGACGACGTCCTGGTCGGAGCCGACCGCGATCTGCTCGCCGTCGATCACGGCTCTTCGACCACCGCGAGCGTGGTGTCCAGGTCGTCATCGCCGGCCCGGTCCCTGGCCAGCAGCGCCATGCCGAGCTCGACGTTGAGGGCGGTGCGGATCCCGGGCAGCGACAGGCCCAGCTCGACCAGGGTGATCGCGACGGCCGGGCGCATGCCGACCACCACGGTCTCCGCGTCGAGAACGCGGGAGATCGAGGCGATGGTGGCGAGCGTGCGGCCGACGAACGAGTCGACGATGTCGAGCGCGGTGATGTCGATGATCACGCCATCGCAGCCGGTCGCCACGATTCGCTCGGCGAGGTTCTCCTGGAGCTGGAGGGCGACCTGGTCCTCCATGTCGATCTGGATGGAGACCAGGAGGATGTCGCCGATCTTGAGGATCGGAACCCGGTCCACCTCAGCGCTCCCGGTTCCCGGTCTTCTTCAGCACGTAGCGCAGCGCGTCGGCGAGCGAACCCTTGGTGGCGATATCGCCGAACTCGATGCCGAGCGCCACGATCGTCTGGGCGATCTGCGGCCGTATGCCGGAGATGATGCAGTCGGCGCCCATCAGCCGGGCGGCCACCACGGTCTTGAGGATGTGCTGCGCGACCTGGGTATCGACGGCCGGCACGCCGGTGATGTCGATGATCGCGTACGGCGAGCCGGTGTCCACCAGGGTCTGCAGCAGCCGCTCCATCACGACCTGAGCGCGGGCCGAGTCGAGCGTGCCGACCAGCGGGACGGCCACCACGCCCTCCCACAGCTTGACCACCGGGGTGGAGAGCTCGAGCAGCTGCTCGGCCTGATCGGCGATCAGCCCCTCGCGGACATGTACGTAGTTGTCGAAGGTGAACAGCGCGGCCTGATCGACAAAGCTGGAGAGGGCGACGTAGTCGCGAAGGCTGCTCTCGGCGCCGTCCAGGACAGCGAGCACCGCCTCTTTGAAGGCGAAGATGCTGACCGCCGTCTCGGTCGCGCTGAAGCCCTGCCGCGCCCGGCCGTTGGACAGCTCGCTCAGCTGGGCGCGCAGCTCGGCGGCCGCCTCCTGAGTGAGGTCGGTGGCGCCGCCGGCGAGCGCCAGCTGAAAGGCCTTGCGCAGATCGCTGGTCTGCCGTTGCAGCTCGGTGCGGCTCAACCGGCCGCGCACACTCAGGGCGACCTGGTCGGTCCAGGAGCCGACCAGCGTCTCCTCGTGCTCCTCCAGCAGAGCGGCGAAGCGACTCGCCTCGTCCGGACTCAGTGCCACCGCTTCCTCCCGACCGTTGGTACGCGCGACGGCGCACTTTACCATCGACCGGTGCAATAGTTGCCGTTAGTCAACTAAAGCGGCAAGGTCACGAACCGCCTGCCCCGTCCTGCCGATCAGAGGGGACCTGGAGTACCGTTCTGCACATACCTGGAGGTCCTGAATGTCCCTGACGGTACAAACGGAACAGCGCGCCGACATGGTCGTCGTATCGGTGGCGGGCGAGCTCGACATGGCCACCGCGCCCCAGCTGCAGGACCAGATCAGTGACCTGCTCGAGAAGGGGCGCACTCGCCTGGTCTTCGACCTGGCCGAGGTCTCGTTCTGCGATTCCACCGGCCTGTCGGTCTTCGTCCGGGCGAAAAACAGCACCGACGACGCGGGCGGCACCGTCCGGCTCGCCGCGCCACAGCGCGGGGTGCTGCGCATCCTCGAGGTGAGCGGACTGGTCGAGGTGCTGCACACCTACCCCAGCGTCGACGAGGCGGTGGCGGCGCAGGAGCCTGCGCTCGACTGACTGCGCACGCTTTCTGAACGAAGCCCGATCGGCGTAGTTTGTCGCCGACCGGTGGTGGGCACCTGCTGCCGGAGTCATCCCCTCGGCGTGCTGGAGTGTGCTCGTGAGCAAAATGGTCCAAGGCTTCAAAGACTTCATCATGCGTGGCAACGTCGTCGACCTCGCGGTCGGCATCGTGATCGGCGCGGCGTTCACCGCCGTCGTCACCGCGTTCACCAACGGCTTCGTCAAGCCGCTGATCCAACTCATCGGCGGCGGCGAGGGCGTCGGCGTCGGCACGTGGGAGCCCCGCAAGGGCGTCATCTTCGACTACGCGACGTTCCTCAACGCGATCATTACCTTCCTGATCACCGCGGCCGTGCTCTACTTCCTGGTCGTCATGCCGCTCAACCTGCTGGCCGAGCGGCGCCGTCGCGGCGAGGAGCCGCCGCCGAAGACGCCGAGCGAAGACATCCTGCTGCTCACCCAGATCCGCGACCTGCTGGCCCAGAACGCCACCGCCTCGGGCGCCCAGGGCGGCGCCGTGAACGACATCCTCCATCGTCGCCAGGAGCCACCGCGCTGACACGCTGTCTTCGACTCGCGGAAAAAGATCAACCAGACCCGGTACGATTCGAACAGACGTTCTATACAGTAGCCGGATGGAGCAGCGTAAGCACTGGTGGAACGGCAAGTGGGGCCGCATCGCCCGCAAAGACGTGTACCTGCGGGTGAGCGGTGACCAGTGGTATGTCGAGCAGCGCGCGGGCGGTGCGGACGGCGTCTCGCACTTCTTCGAGTGCGACAGCGAAGATGCCGCCCTCGACACCGTGCGTGCGCTGCTCTCGGGGCCGGACGAGTGGCGCGAGCTCTCGGTCCGGCCGCCGGCTCGATGAGCCCCAGGCTCTTTGTCGACCCTAGGCAGCGCGGTCGTGGCGGTGCTCCGCGGTCATCGGACCGCGGGGCACAAGGCGCAGGCCCGGCCTTGCGGTCAGGATCGCGGGCTCGTCCTCGTCGTCCATGAATCGCGCCCGCCAGCCCGACCAGCCGTCGCTGCGCGCCCCCGGCGGCGCCGCGAAGCCGCCCGCGATCTTCGAGAGCGCCACGACCAGCAGATATCCGAGGATCACGAAGCCGTGGCTGACCAGCCGGGTGGAGTCGACCCGGCCGCCGGTCAGGTCGTTGACCGAGAGCAACAGCAGCATCCCGACGAACGCGGTGAGCATCGGCACCAGCCCCGACGGCCGCGACCGCCGCAGCGCGATGAAGAGGTATCCCGCACCCACCGCGACGTTCCAGGCGGCCGACTCGTGCCACAGGTGGCCCGGCGTCGCATCGAGCCCCGCGGCGTGCACGTGGCTGCCGGCGAAGCCCCCGCCGACCTGGGTCAGGCCGAGGATGAGCTGCACCGCCCCCACGCCCGCGAGCGCGACGTAGAGCGCGGCGGCAAGCGGGAAGCGCCTCTTCGGCGCCGGCATCGTCTCGGCCGCCTTTTCCACCGCCGCCATGATGCTCGCGCTGAGATCCGGAGCGACACCCACCGCCGTACGCGTCAGCCGGTTGACCGTGGCCGCCGAGTCGAGCCATTCCCGGCACCCCGCGCACCCCGCCAGATGCTCGTCGACCCGCGGCCGGTCGGCCGGGTCGTCCTCGCCGTCCAGCTGTGCCGACAGCATCTCGCGCCACCGCTCGCAACCCATGTACCCATAGTCGCGCAGCGCCCCCGCGAAGTTCCCCCGGGCCGCCGCCTCATTGTTGTCCTTCGCGACTTCCGGGCCGTCGCGCGGCGGGCGGATGTCCTCTCCGCGGTGCGGCGGGCCGAGGTCGGCAAGGCCTTCCGGCGACTGCTCTCCAGCGAGTCGCTCCAGCGGCCGGAGAAGAGCGAGACCGCCGGCTGGGTGATCGCCAAGCAGGACATGGACGACGACGAGCTCGCCCGGTTCGCCGCCGAGATCCTGGAGGCGGCGCGGGCCGGTTAGCGCCGGGCTCGGCGGCGGCGCGGGCTGGTTAGCGCCGGACTCGGCGGCGGCGCGGGCCGGTTAGCGCAGGCTCGGCGGCGGCCCCGGCAGTTGCGGCCGCCCGCCCGGGAGCGGCCCGGGCAGCTGCGGCCGGCCGACCGGTGGCTGGGCGCCGCTGCCGCCCATCAGCCGCTTACGCTCCCGGAAAGCCCGCAGGTTGGCCGTGTTTCCGCAGGTGGAGACGTCGTGCCAGACGCCACTGTTGTTGCGGGACGTGTCGAAGAACGCGGCCCGGCAGTCGATGTTGTGACATAGCTTGAGCCGCGACCACAGGCCGGACTGCTGGGCGAGCAGGGCCTCGGCCCACATCGCGGAGGCCAGCCACCGGGTGCCGCGCCCGGTCGGGACCATGCGGACCCATCCGTCGGCGTCGGGCACGAGGCTCACCGGCACGTCGGCCGGCGGGAGCGTGCCGTCGAGGAGGCCGTCCTTCCCGGCGGCGAGGATCACATTTTCGAACGTGGTGCGCAGGCGGCGCAGCGAGCGCAGATCGGACGTCGAGATGAGCAGCGTCGGCGCCGGAAGGCCGGAAACCCGCGACCAGGTGGCGAGCGCCTCGGTCAGCCAGCGCTGGGCGTCGTCGGCCGAGAGCAGCAGGTCGGAGCCGTAGTGCAGGGTCGCCCGGGTGTTCAGCAGCTCCTGCACGAGCGCGAGCCCGGCGGGGGCTTCGCGTACGCCGTGCCGGGCGCTGGCCAACCATGACATAGCCGAAGGGTACTTGACTCTTTTTGGTTGCCGCTTCCACCACTCGTTCGATCCCGGCCCCCCTTGCCACGGTCGGTCACGATCGTGATGCGAGAAGGTCTCATTCGCCGTCCACTGGTCATTGTGAGACGTTTTCGGCAATGATCTCTGGTGGGACGGGAGGAAACGCATGGTGCGCAAGGCTCTGACGCTGGCGGTCGCGCTGGCGGCGACGATCACGCTCGCTGCCGGATGTGGTTCGGACGATGCCCCTGAGACGGGGGCGCAAGCTCCGTCCGTACCCCCGTCGGTCTCTACGGAGCCGAGCCCATCACCCAGCGTGACGGAGTCCTCGACCCCGGCCCCCACCACGCCCGCTCCCACCACGCCCGCTCCCACCGCGCCCGCTCCCACCGCGCCCGCTCCCACCGCGCCCGCTCCCACCGCGCCCGCTCCCACCGCGACGGCGAAGCCGCTGAAGCTCAAGATCGGCTCGAAGGGTCCGCAGGTGCTCGCCCTGCAGCAGCGGCTCACCGATCTCGGGTACTGGAACGGCAAGGCCGACGGCAAGTTCGGCGGCACCACCCAGCAGGCGGTCCTCGCGATCCAGAAGGCGGCGGGCATCGGCCGGGACGGCACCGTCGGGCCCAAGACCCAGAAGGCGCTCGACGACGGCGTACGCCCGAAGGCCAAATCGAAGGCCGGTACCGGCTACCTCGTCGAGATCAACCTGAAGAAGCAGCTGCTGATGTTCGTCAAGGACGGCGCGGTGGTGGCCACCCTCAACACCTCGACGGGCTCGAACCAGAACTACGAGTACGAGGGTCAGACCTACCTCGCCGACACCCCGACCGGCCGTTTCAAGGTCGGGCGGCAGATCGACGGCGTGCGGCACGGCCCGCTCGGCGACCTGTTCCGGCCGAAGTACTTCAACGGCGGCATCGCGGTGCACGGGTCGCCCAGCATCCCGGGATACCCGGCCTCGCACGGCTGCGCCCGCGTGTCGAACGCGGCCATCAACTGGATCTGGTCGACCGGCAAGATGCCGCTGAAGACCAAGGTCTGGGTCTACAGCGCCTGAGGTCAGCCGTCGATCCGGGTGATGTTGCGGATCTTGTTCGAGGCGTCGAGGGCGGCCACCTTGTACGCCTCGGACAGCGTCGGGTAGTTGAAGACCGCGTCGACCAGGTAATCGATCGTGCCGCCGCAGCCCATCACCGCCTGACCGATGTGGACGATCTCGGTGGCGGCGGTGCCGAAGACGTGCACGCCGAGCAACCTGCCGTCCTCGGGGGCGACCAGCAGCTTGAGCATGCCGTACGAGTCGCCGACGATCTGGCCGCGGGCGAGTTCGCGGTACCGCGCGATGCCCACCTCGAACGGCGTCGCCGAATCGGTCAGCTCGTCCTCGGTCTTACCCACGAAGCTGATCTCGGGGATCGTGTAGATGCCGATCGGCTGGAGCGCGCCCATCTCGCGGACCGGCTCACCGCAGGCGTGGTGCGCCGCAAGCCGGCCCTGCTCCATCGAGGTGGAGGCGAGCGCCGGGAAGCCGATCACGTCACCGACCGCGTAGATGTTGTCGACCGCGGTGCGGAAGTTGCCGTCGACCTCGATCCGGCCCCGGCGGTCGGCGACGAGTCCGGCCGCCTCGAGGTTGAGGTCGTCGGTCTGGCCCTGCCGGCCGGCCGAGTACATGACCGTGTCGGCGACGATCTTCTTGCCGCTCTTCAGGATGCAGAGGGCGGCGGTCTGGTGCTTCTCGACCGCGGCCACCTCCTCGCCGAAGCGGAACGTGACGCTCAGGTCGCGCAGGTGGTATTTCAGCGACTCGATGATCTCGTCGTCGCAGAAGTCGAGCATCTTCTCGCGGCGCTCGACCACGGTGACCTTGGTGCCGAGCGCGGCGAACATCGAGGCGTACTCCATGCCGATCACGCCGGCGCCGACCACGACCATGCTGCGCGGCACGGCCTCGAGGTTGATCACGCCGTCCGAGTCGACGATCGTCCGGTCGTCGAAGTCCACGCTGTCCGGACGCGCGGGCCGGGTGCCGGCCGCGATAATGATCTTGTCAGCGGTGACCTTGTGGTCGCGGCCATCGCCACCGTCGATCCAGAGCGAGTGCGCGTCGGCGAACCGGCCGGTGCCGGTGACCATCGCGACGTGGTTGCGAGCGAGCTGGTTGCGGATGACGTCGGTCTGCCGGGTGATCACGTGCTGGGTGCGCGCGGCGAGGTCGCTGACGGTGATCTCTTCCTTGACCCGGTAGCTCGACCCGTACAGGTCGCGCTGGCTCAGGCCGGTCAGGTAGAGCACGGCCTCGCGCAGGGTCTTGGACGGCACCGTGCCGGTGTTGATGCAGACGCCGCCGATCATGTCGCGGCGGTCGATGATGCCGACGCGGCGGCCGAGCTTCGACGCGGCGATCGCGGCCTTCTGTCCACTGGGCCCGGATCCGAGGACCAACAGGTCGTAGTCATACACATCGCCTAGCGTCGCAGTCCGCGCACGCGGCAGTCCATGGGCGCCATCAGCTTTTTCCGCGGTGTTCTCGCGTTGATCTCGCGACGCGGCGCCGGTACGGCCGCCGGGGGCCAGGCCGTGCCGTAGAGCTCGGCGCAGATCACCACGCTCATCCAGGGCACCCAGGGGCCGCTGAGCACCACCGTCCGGTCCCTGATCCGCAGCGCCAGCGACCATTCCCCGTGGCGCATATCAGATATGTCGGTAAGAGAGTATTCGTCGTCGACGATCAGCCGCTGGCTGGTGATCACCGCGATCCGGCGACCGGCGCCGGCGACCGTGACCGGGAACCAGCCGTACTGCTTCTCCTGTGGACGCAACGGGACGGTCGGCGCCACGGCTGCCGGACGCCCGCCCCGGCGCACCAGACCGGCAAGCATGGTCATCGCGCGAAAACCCGCGCTGAGTTGTTCGGTGGCGTACTCCAACGCCCGCTCCGTTCTCGACGGACCGCCCCGTGCGGCCACGTCCGATACTGACCGGTCGCGGTGGCGCTGACCAGCCAATACCCATCCCTAGGGCGAGGATCTGTCCGTTCCGGCGAACCCTTTCGGTGCCCCATGATCTCCGCTCCTACGAGAGGCGCTCGCAGCTCACCCATAACCAGCGTGTCGGCGCCGTTTCCGCCGTAGAGCTTGTCGTTACTGGCCCCGGCCCCTATTCCAAGCACTTGCTTGACATCGACGCCGGACGGGCGGAGCATTCCAAGCATGTCTTTGGAATCGGCGGGCCGCAGGGTCGTCGGCGACGCCCTCGCGCTGCGCGCCCTCGCCCATCCGCTGCGCCTCAAGCTGCACGCCCTCGTCGGCCGCGAGGGCTCGGTCACCGCGGCCGAGGCGGCCCGCCAGCTCGGCGTCAGCCAGGCGCTCGCCTCCCACCACCTGCGCCAGCTCGCGAAGTACGGCTACGTCGAGCCCGCTGAGGCCGGCGACAACCGCGAGCGCCCGTGGCGGGTCACGCACACGTCCACCACCTTCGAGCCGGAGAAGACCGACGAGGCGCAGGAGGCCGTCGAGGCCCTCGAGCGCTTCGTGATCGAGCGCGCGGGCGCCCAGTTCGCCGAGTGGCAGCAGCGCCGCGGCGAGGCCGATCCCGGCTGGGCCGACCAGACCGGCATCTCGCAGAGCCTGGTCTACCTGACCCTCGACGAGATGGCCGAGCTGCACCGCGCGTGGACGGATCTGATCAACCCCCTGGTCGAGCAGCGCCCTCTCGGCGACGTGGCGGCGCGCCCGGCCGACGCGATGCCGGTCGACATCACGCTGATCGCCACCCCGCTCCGGCCGACCGCCACCGGCGGCTGAGATGCACGTCCTCGGCAACCGCGACTACCGCCTGCTGCTGGCCGCCAACTTCGTCTCGTTCACCGGCGACTGGATCCTCACCACCGGCCTGGCGTACCAGGTCTACGTCCTCACCGGTTCCACGCTGGCGTCCGCCACCATGGTCCTGGCCGCGCTGCTGCCGCAGGTCACGCTCGGCTCCTTCGCGGGCGTGCTCGCCGACCGCTGGGACCACCGCCGCACGATGATCGCCTGCAACCTGCTGCTGGCGATCACGCTGCTGCCGCTGCTCCTGGTCGATCATCCGGGCCAGGCCCCGATCGTGTACGCCGTGGCAGCCGTGCAGAGCGCGCTGGCGGTCGGTTTCGCCTCGGCCGAGGCCGCGCTGGTGCCCACGCTCGTCGCCGAGGAGAACCTGGTCACCGCGAACGCCATGAACGGGCAGGCGCGCGACATAGCCAGGCTGACCGGCGCCGCCCTGGGCGGGTTCCTGGCGGCATCCGGCGGCATCCGGCTGATCACGCTGGCCGACGCGGCCACCTTCGCCGTGGCCGCCGCCCTGCTGGCGGCGATCAGGCACCGGGTGGCCCGGCCGAGCGTCCCGTCCGCGGCACCGCGCTTCATGCGCGATTGGCGAGAGGGCACGCGCATCGCGCTCGGCAACCGGACCCTGCGGACGCTCGCCGTGTTTGCGCTGATCACGGGCGTGGGCGAGGCCATCATGATGACCCTCATGGCACCTTTCGTCCGCGACGTCCTCCACGGCGGCAACGAGGCCTACGGCACGATCATGGCCGTCCAGGCGGTAGGCGGCCTGGCCGGCGGCATGGCCGCCACGCTGATCGGCCACCGCTTCTCCCCGCGCCTGCTCCTGGGCGCCGGCGCGGCCGTCTTCGGCCTGCTCGACCTGGCCCTGTTCCTCTATCCCCTGCTCTCCGACGCCCTCTGGCCTGCCATCACCATCATGATCCTGGTAGGCCTCCCCGGCGCCCTCACCTTGGCCGGCCTGACCACGGTCTTCCAGACCTCCACATCGGACGCCCACCGCGCCCGCGTCTTCGGCGCGATAACCACCCTGAAGGCCGCCGCGATGCTGGTCGGCATCGCCCTGGCCGGCGCCCTGCCGCCACACGCCGGCATAGTCCCGGTGATAGCCCTCCAGGGCGCCGGCTACCTCGCCGCCGGCCTCCTGGTCCTGACCGCCCTGCCTCGCCATGCACCCCTCCCCGCGCCCGTCGCTCCCGAGCCAAGCCGAGCCGGCTAAGCCGTCGTTCCCCAGCCGAGCCGGCCAAGTCGTCGTTCCCCAGCCGAGCCGGCCAAGTCGTCGTTCCCGAGCCGGGCCGGCCAAGTCGTCGTTCCCGAGCCGAGCCGAACGAGCCGTCGTTCCCGAGCCGACCTGGCTAAGTCGGCGGGAACCGGAACCATGTGTCCAGCGCCAACTGAAGCTCGTCGGTCCCCGGTTCGTCGCCCGGCCCCGGGTGGTCGCCCAGCCCCGGGTGCGCGCCCGGCCCCGGGTGGTCGCCCAGCCCCGGGTGCGCGCTCGGTGCGGACGCCCAGGCGATCACGCCGTCGGGGCGCAGGAGCACGGCGGCCAGCCGATGGTCGCCGAGGTCGGTGGCGGTGACGGCCTCGACCCGGTCGCCGGCGAGAGCCTCGGCGTTGGGGTGCAGCAGCAGGGGGCGTCCGCTCGTGGTGAGTTTCTCCAGCGGAACCCCGTCGACGATCAGCGGCGGGCAGGCCATGCCGGTCATCGGATGCGTGGCCGGGTAGGGCATCTCGTGGCGGATCGTGACGCCGGAGAGCAGGCGGCTCAGGTGCTGGTTGACCTCGGGCAGATCCATGAGGTTGCTGACCACGTCGCGCAGCGCGTCGACGTGCGGCCCCGGCGCGAGGAGGGCCGACTGGGCGCGAGTGTTGGCGAGGACGGCCGCGCCGACCGGGTGCCGCTCGGCGGTGTAGGTGTCGAGCAGAGCGTCGTTGCCGTGGACCACGGCCGCGAGTTTCCAGCCCAGGTTCATGGCGTCCATCAGGCCGAGGTTGAGCCCCTGGCCGCCGTTCGGCGAGTGCACGTGCGCGGCGTCGCCGGCCAGCAGCGTGTGCCCCCGGCGGTAGGTGCTCGCCTGTCGCGCCTGATCGGTGAAGCGCATGCCGCCGTGAAAGTCGGTGATCTCCACATCGATCCCGGCGACGCGGCGGACGCTCGCCCCCATCTCATCGGCCGTCAGCGGCGCCGAACGATCCGGGTCTGTGTCTTGGAAGTCGTAAGTGGCGACCATGCCTTCGCCGTGGAACAGCGTGCCCTTGGCGAGCCGGCCGGGCGGCGGCAGCTCGCCCTTCGCCCGGGCACGCGCGAATCGGATGGTCATCAACGGTGGGGTTCCGGGAAAGTCGAAACCGGCGAGCTTACGCACGACGCTGCGTCCACCGTCACACCCGACCACGTATCGAGCAGTGACCCGCCGCGACCCGCTCGGGGATTCGACCGTCAGCACGTTTTCGTGCACACCCATCAGCGCGTTTCGTGCAGGGCCGTCAGGCACGCCTTCTTCCAGGCCCGTCAGCACGTGGCCGAAGCGCACCTCGACGCCGAGGCCGCTCAGGTAGCGGCGCAGTAGGGCCTCGAGCGCAGGCTGCCCGATCAGCGCGCCGCGGCGACCGGGATCGGCAGCGTCCGGGTCGATCTTGTGGATCCAGGCGAAGTGGGTCTTCGTCGTACCGTGGTCTTGCTCGAGTTTGCGCAGGCCCTGCTCGTGCTCGCGGTCGAGGTCGGCCCCGAGCCCACGCCGCCGCAGCGCTTCGGCGGCGAGCGGCCCTATCCCCCGGGCCTTGGGCTGCTCACTCGGCTCGGCCAGCCGCTCGAGCACGAGCGGCCGCACCCCGCTCGAGCGCGAGCTCTGCCGCAAGCAGCAGTCCGACCGGCCCCGCCCCGACCACGACGACGTCGGCATCCATGGCGACCCCCGATAACAAGACGAGACCGTCTCGTCTTGTTCGAAAGCATAGCGAGACGAGACGGTCTCGTCTAGAGATGACGTAGGATGAGCCCGTGACCGGCGTCCCCTCCCAGGCCAAGCGGCGGGCCATCCTCGAGGCCGCGACCGAGGCCTTCCTCCACTCTGGCTATTCGGCGAGCGTCGACGAGATCGCGGCGGTGGCCGGCGTCGGCAAGCAGACCGTCTACCGCCATTTCCGCGACAAGCAGACCCTGTTCCTCGCCGCCGTCGCCGCCGCCCGCACCACCACCGCCGAGCAGACTCTCACCGCCGCCAGCCCGCCCACCACAGGCCCACCCACCGCAAGCCGACCCACCGCAAGCCGACCCACCGCGGGCCGGCCGGCCGCTGGCCCACCCACCGCTGGCCCAGCCACAGCAGACCGGCCGGCCGCGGGCGACTGGGTGTTCCCGTCCGGCGCTGCGGCCGAGACCCTCACCCTGCTGGGCGAGCAGATCCTCGCGGCCGCGCTGTCGCCGACCGTGGCCGCCCTGCACCGGCTCACCATCGCCGAGATCGGCAACCACCCCGAGCTCAGCGACCATTGGGGCGACGGCGCCGAGCCCTTCGTCGATCAGGAACTGGCCGGCTACTTCCGCCGTTGCGCCGACGCCGGCCTTCTCGACGTCCCCGATCCAGCACGGGCCGCCCGCCAGTTCGCCTACCTGCTGGTCACCGAGGGTCGCGTGGCCTCCGCCTACGGCACCAAGCACCTCACCACCGACCAGCGCCACGCGATCGCCGCCGAGACCGCCGACCTGATTGTCCGCGCCTACCGCCCAGCCTGAGCCACGCCGGAGCCACGCCGGAGCCACGCCGGAGCCGGGTCGAGGGTGGTCGCGGGCATCGGCAGCATCGCCGGCGCGCGGTTCAGCCATCAGGCCGGCAAGCGGTTCAGCAGCCACCCGGCCGGCAAGCGGCTCAGCAGCCGGGCCGGCAAGCGGCTCAGCAGCCAGGCCGGCAAGCGGCTCAGCAGCCAGGCCGGCAAGCGGCTCAGCAGCCAGGCCGGCAAGCGGCTCAGCAGCCAGGCCGGCAAGCGGTTCAACAGCCGGGCCGGCAGCAGCTCACCGGGCCCGAACGTCACTCATCTGTTCGGGATGAGGTGGCAGCCGACGAGCACACGGGAGGCTGTGCCCACATCACGCCCGAGGGAGGCGCCCACAATGGCTTTCGACACGTTCATGGTGTATGCGGGAGTTTATCCGAGCGTCGCCGACGCGGAAGCCGACTACGACCTGGTCAAGGATCTGCATCGGGAAGCGGGCCTGATCGACGCCTATGACGCCGCCGTCGTGGAGCGGCGGGAGGGCGGCAAGACCAAGATTGTCCGTAAGCACGAGACGCCGACCCGGGTGGGCGGCGTGCTCGGCGGCGGAGTGGGGCTGGCCACCGGCTTGGTAGTGGCGCTCTTCCCGTTCGCCGCCATCGGGGGTGGCCTGCTGGCCGCCACCACCGGCGGCGGGGCGATCCTCGGCGCCGTGGCGGGGCACGCCGCGGCGGGGATGAGCCGGCACGACCTCAAGGAGCTCGGCGAGTGGCTCGACGCGGGACAAGCGGCCCTCGTCGTGGTCGCCGCCTCGGACATGGGCGCCAAGGTCGAGCGGGCCATGCGCCGGGCCGAGAAACTCGAGTCCAAGCAACTGAAGGCCGACACCGCCGAGATCGAGCAGGACGCCAAGACGGCGGCCGCACCAGCTTGATTCCCCGGGGGGATGCGAACGGCCGCCGGCGGGGGGTGCCGGCGGCCGTTGCGCACCAGGCGAAGCGATCAGCGGCCGTAACGGGACTTCAGGTGACGCCAGAAGTCGCGGAACATCCACTTGTCGAACTCGGTGATCGAGGTGGCGCTGCCGGCTTTCATGATGAAACCCTGGCCGGGCAGCGGGTCCCAGTCGTAGAAGTCGTCCAATCCGTACGTATGCCCCATTTCATGGAGCAAAATATGGATGTTGTCGGCGTTGAGGTTGCTCATGAAGTACTCGGAGCCGATCCGCTGACCCCAGTCGCCGCCCGCGCCGCCACCGAAGCCGGCCGTGAGCCACAACGAGTGGTCGTAGTGGTGTGACGCCCCACCCGGGCAGCCCGAGTAGTTGCCGTCCTGATGGAAGAAGCGGCCGCACGATTCGACGCATTGCGGCGCGTTCTCCCGGATGTTGTTGACGTAGATGTCGACCGACGTGTCGGTCCACTCCAGCTGGGCCCGGTCGCGCACCGCCCAGCCCACGACCTTCACCGGCACCTGCTTGTAGGGCCAGTTGTTCCAGGCCACGCCGTTGTCGAGCATCTGGTCCATCCACTTCTGGTACTGCCGCTGCAGAGCGGCCGCGACCGCGTCCCGCTGCGCGGCGGTGACGTGGGCGGTGGAGTCCCAGCGGACGCAGTAGTTGATCGCGCCCCCACCGGCAACGAGCTGGTCCCAGCCGTAGTTCTTGAACCCGTACAGGTCGCCGTAGGTCTGCTCCTCGTGGGACCAGACCGCCGCAAGCGGCTGCACCAGGCTCGACGGCGGGTTCCATGTACCTCCCGAGGGCGGGGAGGTGGTGGGAGAGGAAGTGGGGGAAGAAGTGGGGGAAGAAGTCGGCGCGGTCGTGCCGGTGCACACCACGCCATTGACGGTGAAGGCGGTCGGCACCGGGTTGGCGGAGCCGAACGTCCCGGTGAATCCCACGCTCACCGTGCCGCCGCCGGCAACCGAGCCGTTCCAGCTCGCGTTGGTCGCGGTGACGGCCTGACCCGACTGGGTCCAGGTGGCGCTCCACCCCTGGGTCACCTTTTGCGCCGGGTCCGAGAAGGTGAAGCCCAGCGTCCAGCCGTTGAGCGGGTCGCCGAGGTTGCTGACGGTGATCGATGACTGGAAGCCACCCGGCCACTGGCTCGGGACGGTGTAGGCGACGCGGCATCCCACGGCCGCGTACGCCGGCTTCAGCACACCCACGATCGAGAACGCGACGAATATGCAGGCAAGGGCCCACGCGGCGCGACGTCTCATGGAAAGCTCCTAAGGCATGAAGGAATGACAGCCCTCGGAAACGCGAGATCGTGGCACCGTTCCGGGGTCAGCTTATATCGATGAATTCGAATGCGGTACCCGGAGATTCACAGGATGGCTCTCGCCGGTTCGCCGGTAGGCCGCCCGCCGCACCTAGGGTCACAGCGAGGTGATCGCCATGTCCGCATCCCCCCTGCGAGAACCCAAGAGCATGCTGGCCGGAAAGCGGCCGCTGCCCGCGCACTTCACCGTCTACCTCTTCGTCATCATCCCGTTCGTGGCCCTGGTCGCGGCCGTGCCGATCGCGTGGGGATGGGGCCTGACGTGGCTCGACCTGGCTCTGGCCGCCGGCTTCTACGTGCTGACCTGCCTGGGCACCACGGTCGGTTACCACCGCTACTTCACGCACGGCTCGTTCAAGGCCAAGCGCCCGCTGCGGCTCGCGCTCGCCGTGGCCGGCAGCCTGGCCGTACAGGGCCCGATCCTGCACTGGGTGGCTGACCACCGCCGGCACCACGCGTTCTCCGACAAGGAGGGCGACCCGCACTCGCCCTGGCTGTTCGGCACCTCGCCGGTCGCGCTGGTCCGCGGCTTCTGGCACGCGCACCTCGGCTGGATCCTCGACCGCGACCTCACCAACCAGGAGCGGTTCGTGCCCGATCTGCTCGCCGACCGGGACCTGCGGATGGTGCACCGGCTGTTCGGGCCACTGACCATCCTCACGCTGCTCGGTCCGGCCGTGCTCGGCGGGCTGATCACCTGGTCCTGGGCCGGAGCGCTGACCGCGTTCTTCTGGGCCGGGCTGGTCCGTATCACGTTCCTGCACCACGTGACCTGGTCGGTCAACTCGGTCTGCCACATGATCGGGGAACGGCCGTTCGCCGCCCGCGACAAGTCGGCGAACTTCTGGCCGCTGGCGATCCTGAGCATGGGCGAGGCCTGGCACAACCTGCACCACGCCGACCCGACGCAGGCCCGGCACGGCGTACGGCCCGGCCAGATCGACATCTCGGCCCGCGTGATCTGGATCTTCGAGCGGTTCGGCTGGGCACACGACGTGCACTGGCCGACCCCC
Source organism: Actinoplanes sp. NPDC051513 (assembly GCF_044454685.1). Lineage (NCBI taxonomy): Bacteria > Bacillati > Actinomycetota > Actinomycetes > Micromonosporales > Micromonosporaceae > Actinoplanes > Actinoplanes sp. NPDC051513. Next base: position 6,454 of record NZ_JBITDW010000010.1, on the reverse strand, counting down.
GAGCGCCTCGCCAAGATTGCGAAAACGGCGTAAAGCATAATGACCGCGTGCGTGAAGTGGTCGATGGTGTCTTCGAGCTCAGCCTCGGTTTCGTCAACGTGCACCTGGTGGTGACCGACGACGGCGTAGTGCTGATCGATACCGGGCTGCCCCGCCGCTCCGCCCGCATCGAGAAGGCGCTGCACGGCATCGACCGCCAACTCGGCGAGGTCCGCACGATCCTGCTCACCCACCACCACTTCGACCACACCGGCAACGTCGCCGACCTGCGCACCCGCTCGGGCGCGCGGGTCTTCGCCCATGCCGCCGACGCCCCGGTGATCACCGGCGCGATCCGGCCGCCGGCGCCGAGAAAGCTGGTGGCCCGCGTGGCGAGCAAGATGATGCACGCCGAGCCCACCAAGATCGACCAGCTGATCACGGTGGACGAGTCCGAGCCGCTGCCGGGCTTCACCGCGCTGCACACGCCGGGCCACACCCGCGGCCATGTCGCCTACATGCTCGATCGGGCCGGCGGCGTGCTGTTCGCGGGCGACGCCGCGGCCGGCAGCAAGGGCGAGGTGACCAGCGCGCCCCGCGCGGCGGCGGCCGATCTGGCCGAACTGGACCGCAGCGTGATCAAGCTGGCGTCGCACGAGTTCGACCACGCCGTGTTCGGCCATGGGCCGGCGGTCAGCGGCCGGGCGGTGGATCGTTTCCGGAAGTACGCCGAGACCCTGCAAGGGGCTTGAGTCGCGCAACGGCCCGGCGCCGCCGCTGGGCCGCGTGAGTGTGGCGGGGGAACTGCCGCCGCTGTGGTTTGACGACCCCGAAACGCCGTACGGAAACAGGGGTTAAATCCAAACGACCAAAAGCTGACCGGTACGAAGATGTAGGACGCGTAGCGCCGGAAAGTTGCATTTAGTTTGGAAATCGGCTAACGACAATGCGGTACGCCGGACATCGGCACAGATCATCGTGACTGCATGCGAGTCGCTCTGGTCACGGAGTCCTTCCTGCCGGATGTCAACGGGGTCGCGCACTCGGTGGTGCGGGCGGCCGACCATCTGATGCGTCGCGGGCACGAGCCGATGGTGATCGCCCCGCAGCCGCCGCCGGCGGTGCGAGATGCCCGGGTCGACGTGCCTTATCCGGTTGTGCGGATCGCTTCGCTGCCCATGCCGGGCTATCCCCAGATTCGCCTCGGGCTGCCCACGCCGACGATGACCGGCGCGTTGAAGGCCCACGGCGCCGATGTCGTGCATTTGGCCAGTCCATTCGTTCTCGGCGCGTGGGGGATGGCGGCCGCAAGGTCCCTGAAACTGCCCACGGTCGCCGTCTATCAGACCGATGTGGCCGCTTATGCCCGTGCTTACAAGGTGAGCATGACCGAGGGTGCGGCCTGGCGGTGGATTCGCACCGTGCACAACGCGGCATCCCGGACGCTCGTGCCGTCGAGCGAGTCGGGCGCGGCGCTCGGCGCGCACGGCGTGGAGCGCGTCCACCTGTGGCGGCGCGGCGTCGACGACGTGCAGTTCCACCCGGGACGGCGCAGCGGCGGGATGCGTCGCGTGCTGGCGCCCGACGGCGAGATGGTGGTCGGCTTCGTCGGCCGGCTCGCCGTGGAGAAGCAGATCGACCTGCTCGCCGACGTGAGCCGGCTGCCGGGAGTGCGGCTGGTCATCGTGGGTGACGGGCCGGCCGGGCCGGCGCTGCGCAGGGCGTTGCCGCGGGCGAAGTTCCTCGGGGTGCGGCGCGGGCTTCAGTTGGCGCGTATCTACGCGAGCTTCGACATCTTCGCCCACACCGGACCGTACGAGACCTTCGGGCAGGCCGTGCAGGAGGCGATGGCCAGCGGGCTGCCGGTGGTGGCGCCGCGCGCCGGCGGGCCGGTGGATCTCGTGCAGCACGGGCGGACCGGCTATCTGGTGCCGCCGTTCGAGGCGGCGGGGTTCACGTCGGCGGTGCTCGACCTGGTGGCCTCGCCGGAGAAGCGGGCGATGTTCGGGGCGGCCGGGCGGCACGCGATCGAGGGGCGTAGCTGGTCGGCGGTGGGTGACGAGTTGATCGGGCACTATAGGGCCGTGTGTGAGAAGCCGGTCTTGGCGGCCGCCGCGTGAAAATCGTCCGGATTGCCAATTTCATCGCGCCCCGCTCCGGCGGCCTGAAGACGGCGCTCCGCAACCTCGGCGCCGGATACGAGGCCGCGGGCCATGAAACCTCACTAATCACACCTGGTCCTGATTTTTCGAACGAATCCGAGTCGCAAGGCCGGGTGATCACACTCCCGGGCCCACTCGTACCAGGCGTCGGCGGCTACCGCATCCTGCTCGACCGCCGCAACGTGGCCGAGACGATCAAACGCATAAAGCCCGACCGGATCGAGGTCTCCGACCGCACCACCCTGCGCTGGCTGGGCAAATGGGCAAGGCGTCAGGGCATCCCGTCGATGATGGTCTCCCACGAGAGCCTCGACGGCCTCCTGCGCTTGTTCGGCCCCGCCTCCGGGCGGCGCATCGGCGACGTGCTCAACCGCCGCACCGCCCAGGATCACGACAAGATCGTCTGCACCACGCAGTGGGCCGCCAACGAGTTCGAGCGCATCGGCATGCCGAACGTGACCCGCGTGCCGCTCGGTGTCGATCTTGCACGCTTCTCGCCCGAGCGGCACGATCCGGCCATGCGCGCCCGCTGGGCCTCCCCCGACGACATCCTGCTGCTGCACTGCGGCCGGCTTTCGCCGGAGAAGAAACCCCGGCGTTCGCTTGCGGCCCTGGAGGGCTTGCGGTCTTCGGGCGTACGGGCGGTGCTCGTCGTCGCCGGAGCCGGTCCGCTCCGCAACGCGCTGCAGGAGGAGGCCGCCGACCGGGGACTGCCGGTCCGCTTCCTGGGGCACCTCAGCGATCCGCTCGAGGTCGCTGCCCTGCAGGCCAGTGTGGACGTGGCGATCGCACCCGGCCCGATCGAGACGTTCGGGCTGTCCGCGCTCGAGACCCTGGCCAGCGGCACGCCGGTGATCGTGAGCTCGCAGAGCGCCCTGCCCGAGGTGATCGGCACGGCCGGTCTCGCGGCCGGCGGCGAGGGGCCCGCCTACGCCGCCGCGGTCCAGGAGATCATGTCCCGCCCGGAGGCCGAGCGGCGCGCCGCGGCCCGGGCGCAGGCCGAGAAGTTCCCGTGGTCGGCGTCGGTCGCCGGATTCCTAGCCGCACACGAGGTCGCTGCCGAACCGCTGCGGTGGAACGCCGGCCGCGCGTAGCTCGCCGGTGAGCTCGGGCGTCGCGTTCCGCAGGAAAACGACGACCCGATGATCGTCGGCGAGGTCGCAGAGGGCCGCGAGCGTGCCCAGGTTGATCGGGTCGATCGCGGTGACCTCGACCAGATTGACGATCAGCCGGAGCGGGCGAAGCTTGCGGACGGCGTACACCAGAGTCTGCCGGAACTGCACGGCAGAGTCGGCGTCCAGGGCGCCGTGTGGGTGGATCACAAGGCTCCCGTCGGCGTCCGTCCGGACGTCGACCGAGAAGTTTGACATCGGTCCACCTTCCGTCAACCCGGGGCGGCACAGCCTATTCGGGTGACGGCGTGGCGTCGATCAGTCATTCACCACGTGAAGAAAGACTCAGAGCGCGCCAGTCGACCAATTTGAAGTCGGTGCTGACCCGGCCCTGGTCGGGGGTGTTCTCGCCGTCGTGCAGAACGAGCAGGCCGTACTCGGAGACGCGCAACCCGCCGTTCTTGGCCGTACCGATCACCCGGCTCTTCGCCCGGTCGGCCCGGTTGATCCAGATCGCCGGGTCGTCGGCGTCCGCGTCCCCGCCGGCCTCGTCGTCGAAGCGGGCCGGCGTCTCGACCGAAGCCCTGATCTCTTGCGGATCGTTCGCAGGCTTTCCGGTGGCTTGCGCGGGTGGCCGCGGCCTTAGCAGCTCGACACGATAATGGCCATGACCGATCTCTGGCAGCGGACCGCCACCGACCTCGCCGGCCTGATCCGCCGCCGCGAGGTGTCCGCGGTCGAGGTGGTGCAGGCCCACCTCGACCGCATAGCCGCCGTGAACCCGCAGATCAACGCGATCGTCACCCTCGACCCCGAGGGCGCCCTGGCCGCGGCCCGTTCTTCGCTTCCGGCGGGTCCGCTGCACGGCCTGCCCATCGCCTTCAAGGACACCCACGAGACTCAGGGCATGCGTACGACGTTCGGCTCGCCCCTCTTCGCCGACCACGTCCCCGACTACGACACCCTGTGCGTCGCACGCATCACCCGCGCCGGCGCCATCCGCCTGGGCAAGACGAACGTGCCGGAGTTCGGGGCAGGCTCGCACACGTTCAACCCGGTCTTCGGCGTGACCCGCAACCCGCACGATCTGTCCCGCTCGGCCGGCGGCAGCAGCGGCGGCGCCGCGGCCGCCCTCGCCTCGGGCATGCTCCCGATCGCCGACGGCGGCGACATGGGCGGCTCGCTGCGCAACCCCGCGTCGTTCTGCGGCGTGGTCGGCTTCCGCCCGACCCCCGGCCGCGTGCCGTCCTGGCCCACCGACTCTCCCTGGGACACGCTGACCACCGCCGGCCCGATGGCCCGCAACGTCCCCGACGTAGCCCTGCTGCTGTCGGCGATGGCCGGCCCCGACCCACGCTCGCCGATCGCCCTGGACACCCCCGGCCCGGCCTTCCTGACCGATCTTTCACGTGACCTGGCCGGCCTGCGCCTGGCCTGGTCACCCACGCTGGGCGGCCTCCCCGTCGACCCCGCCGTCCTGGACGTCCTCACCCCCGCCGTAACGCTCTTCGAGTCGCTGGGCTGCACGGTCGACCTGGCCGACCCCGACCTCGCAGAGGCCGAGCTGATCTTCCGCACCCTGCGCGCTCACCAGTTCAACCTGGCGTTCGGCCCCGCCTTCGACGCCCATCCGGCGGCCTTCAAGCCTTCCCTGGCCGCGAACATCCGCGCCGGCCGCGCCCTGACCGCGGAAGACCTCGGCCGCGCTTCTCAGGCCTGGTCGCGCCTCTGGCGGGCCGGCATCGCCTTCTTCGACCGCTACGACGCGCTGCTGGCCCCCGTCAGCCAGGTCCCGCCGTTCCCCGCCGACTGGGAGTACCCGCACGAGGTGGCCGGCGTCCCCCAGGAGTCCTACTTGGACTGGATGAGATCCGCCTACCACGTCACGGTCATGGGCGCCCCTGCCCTCTCGGTGCCCGCGGGCCTGACCCCCACCGGCCTTCCCATCGGCCTGCAGATAATCACCCGACCCCGCAGCGACCTCCTCGCGCTGCAGATCGGCGCCGCCTTCGAGAAGGCGCGCGGACCGCTCGTGAGCAGCCAAAACGGGTTAGCAGTGGGTACCTGATCGGCAACCCGGGAGGGCGCAGGTAGTCTGTGATCGCGGGCCGCTAGCTCAATGGCAGAGCTGAGGACTTTTAATCCTTAGGTTCGGGGTTCGAGTCCCCGGCGGCCCACTCCGCTTACCTGGGGGCGACCCCCAGACTCCACGTTGCCGTGGGAGCGCTGGGTGAGTCGGATGCGGCCGTCCTCGGTTGCGCTTTCGCTTACGCGATGAGATTGCCGACTGCTGCTGGCCTGCCGCCGGCGATGCCACGCGCCAGATGGTTCGTGATGCCGGTCGAGCGTGGCGGGGAGTGGCGCAGCCGGTTCGTCTTCGATTGCGTCGGCGATCTCGGCTCGCCGGGGCGATGACCTCTTGCCCGACGAGATGGTCGTCAGCGCGATCACCTTGGCCGAACTGTCTGCCGGCCCCCACCACACCGACGACCCCGTCGAGCGGGCCCGGCGCACCAGCGTGCTGCAGCACACCGAGGCGACGTTCGACCCGCTGCCCTTCGACGCGGAAGCGGCCCGGACGTACGGCATGGTGTGTGCGGCGGTCCTGGCCGCCGGACGCACACCGCGTCGCCGCCTCGCGGACCTGATGATCGCCTCGGTCGCCGCCGCCAACCGGCTGCCGCTCTACACGACCAATCCAGACGACTTCGTTGGACTGGATCAGCTGGTCAAGGTGGTAGCCGTTCCACGGCCGGCCCGCCCATGAAGGCAAGCAGCCGGCACATCCCTCGGCTGGCTCTTGGTCCCGTCGCAGCTGTCGGTAGCGGGGCGCCGGCGACAAAGCTGAAGCGGTTCGCATGGTGCAACGCTCGGCCCACCATGCCAGCTCCGGGGGCGATTCCCGGACACCCCACGGTTTGGTGGTCCCGCTCGGTCTCAGCCGGGGCGAGGCCATCAGTCATTCCGAGGGCTTGCGACGAGTTGTTGACGGGTGTCCAGAGCCGGTCGACGGGCACGATGCGCCCCGACGCCGCCACCTTCCGCTGAGCAAACAGGGTCCAGAACGCACGAAAGCCCGCCCCGAATGGGGCGGGCTTTCGTATACGTTGAGTCCGGCGGCGTCCTACTCTCCCACACCCTCCCGAGTGCAGTACCATCGGCGCTGGAGGGCTTAGCTTCCGGGTTCGGAATGAGACCGGG